>CAKTCN010000033.1 GCA_934539295.1 uncultured Allosphingosinicella sp. | reverse complement strand
CGAGGTGGTCGACCTGGGCGTCATGGTGCCGTGGTCGAAGATCCTGGAGGCGGCGAACGAGAACGATGCCGACATGATCGGCCTGTCGGGCCTGATCACGCCCAGCCTGGACGAGATGGTGACGGTGGCCGAGGAGATGCAGCGTTCGGGCATGAACATGCCTCTCCTGATCGGCGGCGCGACCACGTCGAAGGTGCATACGGCGCTGCGCATCTCGCCGGCGTACAAGGGTCCGGTGGTGCACGTGCTCGACGCCAGCCGTGCCGTGGGTGTCGCCTCGACCCTGATGTCGGACACGCAGCGTGACCCGTTCGTCGAGAAGACCGCCGCCGATTACGAGGCGGTGCGCGTGGCGCGTGCTGGCAAGGGGCAGAGCGAGCTGCTGCCGATCGAGAAGGCGCGGGCCAATGGGTTCCCGGCCGACATGGCGCTGAAGCCCGGCAGCCCCAAGCAGCCCGGCGTGCACGTGTTCAACGACTGGGACCTGGCCGACCTGCGCGAGACGATCGATTGGACGCCCTTCTTTCGGTCATGGGAACTGGCGGGCAACTATCCCAAGATCCTCGACGACGAGATCGTGGGCGAAAGCGCCCGGTCGCTATTCGCCGATGCGCAGAAGATGCTCGACACGATCATCGCGGAAAAGTGGCTGACGGCGCGCGGCGTGGTTGGGCTGTGGCCGTGCGTGCGGCATGGCGACGACATCTTCGTCGATTCCGAAGGCGTGTGGAACCCGGCGGAACTGGGCGGACTCGAACATCTCGGCCTGGTCGAGAATGACGACCTCGTTCGCCTGCCGATGCTGCGCCAGCAGATCGCCAAGCGCGAGGGGCGGGCCAATATGTGCCTGGCCGACTTCATCGATCCCGCAGGCGACTGGATCGGCGGCTTCGCCGTCTCGATCCACGGGATCGAGCCGCATCTGGCGCGGTTCAAGGCGGCGATCGATGATTATTCGGACATCTTGCTGAAGGCGCTGGCCGATCGTTTCGCGGAAGCCTTCGCCGAGCGGCTGCACCAGCATGTGCGCACCACTTTGTGGGGCTATGCCGAGGGTGAGCAGCTGACTAACGAGGCACTGATCCGCGAGGAATATCGGGGCATCCGTCCGGCGCCGGGCTATCCGGCCTGCCCGGAGCATAGCTTGAAGCCCATCCTGTTCAAGATGCTGGGCGCGCACCAGAAGACGGGCATCAGCCTGACCGAAAGCTTCGCCATGCTGCCCACGGCGGCGGTGTCTGGCTTCTATTTCGGCCATCCGCAGGCCGAATATTTCGGCGTGGCGCGGGTCGGGCGCGACCAGCTGGAGGATTATGCGGTGCGGCGCGGCGTCGATCTATCCACAGCCGAGCGTTACCTGCGCCCGAACCTCGATTGACTCAGTCAAGGGCGCATGCAAAGTCGCCCTCGTCACCGGCGGGCAACCGCCGGAGGTCAGCGCGGGAGAAGGCTTCGGCCGCCGAAGGAGCAACCGCCCCGGAATCTCTCAGGTCACAGGGACCGCGCCGGCCGTCAGGCACTCTGGAAAGCGGACGGGGCTACATGCCGCCGTCCCACCGAAGGGGTAACCTTGGGCCTCGCGCCCTTGGGAAAGCTCTCAGGTCCCGTGACAGAGGGGGCAATGGACAACAAAGGGCTTCGCGGCTCGTTGTCGTTGCAGATCTGACGGGGAAGAGCATTGGCCGACACTGACCAGGATACACGCACCCTCCCGCTCGATGCCTGGCACCGCGCCCGCGGCGGCCGCATGGTGCCGTTCGCCGGTTACGCGATGCCGGTGCAATATGAAGGCATCATGGCCGAGCATCTGTGGACGCGCGAGCATGCCGGCTTGTTCGACGTCAGCCATATGGGACAGCTCATCTTCACCGGCGAAGGCGTCGAGGCGGCGCTCGAAGCGATGATGCCGGCCGACATACAGGCCGCCAAGCCGGGGCACCCGGTCTACTCGCTGCTGCTGGCCGAGACTGGCGGCATTCTCGACGACCTCATGCTGACGCGCCGCGACGATGGCAGCGTCTACATGGTCGTCAACGGCGCGACCAAGTGGGATGACATCGCGCATATGGAGGCGCGGCTGCCGCAGGGCGTGACGCTGGAGCACCTGGAGGATCAGGCGCTGCTCGCCTTGCAGGGTCCCGAGGCGGTCGCGGCGCTGGAGCGGGTGGTGCCGGGCGTCGCCGCTCTGGTGTTCATGCAGGGCGCCTTGTTCGACTGGAATGGCGAAGCGCTGTGGATCAGCCGTTCGGGCTATACTGGCGAGGACGGGTTCGAGATCTCCGTGCCGGCAAGCGCCGTGACGGCGCTGGCCAACGCACTCGTCGAGCAGCCGGAGGTCAAGCCGACCGGGCTCGGCGCGCGCGACTCGCTGCGGTTGGAGGCGGACCTGCCGCTCTATGGCCATGATCTCGACAGCGAGACGACGCCGGCTTCGGCCAATCTCGGCTTTGCGCTGAAGAAGCGCCGCCGCGAGGAAGGCGGGTTCCCGGGGCACGAGCGCATCATGATCGAGCGCGATGCTGGCCCGCTGCTCAAGCGCGTCGGCCTGATCGTCGAGGGTCGCCAGCCGGTGCGCGAGGGTGCCGCCGTAGTGGATGAGGACGGCAACGAGGTTGGTAAGGTCACCTCCGGCGGCTTCGCGCCGACCGTGCAGAAGCCGATCGCCATGGCCTATGTGCCGCTCGCCAGCGCCGCGCCCGGCACTCGCATCACGCTCTCGCAGCGCGGAAAAGTTCATCAGGCGGAGGTCGTGCCCATGCCCTTCGTCCCCCATCGCTACGTCAGGAAGGGAAGCTGACATGAGCCGCTATTTCACCGAAGACCATGAATGGATCGAGGTCGACGGCGACACCGCCACCGTCGGCATCACCGATTATGCGCAGGGCCAGCTCGGCGACATCGTGTTCGTCGAGACGCCGAACGAGGGCAAGGCCGTGTCCAAGGGCGACGAGGCCGCCGTGGTCGAGAGCGTCAAGGCCGCATCCGACGTCTACACACCCGCCAGCGGCACGGTGGTCGAGGGCAATCCTGCGCTCGCCGACAATCCCGCGCTGGTGAACGAGGATCCGGAAGGCGAGGGCTGGTTCTTCAAGCTCACCCTGTCGGAGCCGAGCGAGATCGAGAGCCTGATGGACGAAGCCAAGTATCAGGACTTCGTAGCCAAGCTCTAAATCCCCCTCCCGCTTGCGGGAGGGGCTAGGGGTGGGCCTGTAGCCGACCTCTCAATAAGCCCACCCCCGACCCCTCCCGCAAGCGGGAGGGGAGAAGGACAGCATATGCGCTATTTGCCCCTCACCCCCGCCGATCGGACGGCGATGCTCGCCAAGGTCGGCGCTTCGTCGATCGACGACCTGTTCGTGGATGTGCCCGAAGCGGCGCGGCTGACCGGCCCCATCGCCGGGCTGCCCAACCATGCCTCCGAAATGGCGGTCGAGCGGCACATGTCGGCACTCGCTCGGCAGAACCTTTCGGCGGGTGAGGCGAAAGGCTTCTTCCTCGGCTGTGGAGCGTATCGCCATCACATTCCCGCGTCCGTGGATCACCTGATCCAGCGCGGCGAGTTCCTGACCGCCTATACGCCCTACCAGCCGGAAATCGCGCAGGGCACGCTGCAGATGCTGTTCGAGTTCCAGACGCAGGTCGCGCGCCTGCTCGGCACCGATGTCGCCAACGCAAGCATGTATGACGGATCGACCGCCTGCTGGGAAGCGATCGGCATGGCGCGGCGGATCACCAAGCGGACCAAGGCGGTGCTCTCGTCGGGCCTCCACCCGCATTATGTGTCGGTCGCCAGGACGATGGCGAAATATACGGGCGACACGCTCGACACCGCCTTGCCGGAACTCGGCCCCGATCCCGACACCCAGCGCCTGCTGGATGCGATCGACGGCGAGACGTCGTGCGTGGTGGTGCAATATCCCGACATCCTCGGCCACATCGGCGACCTGTCGGAGCTGGCCGAGGCGGCCCATGCCAAGGGCGCTCTGCTGGTCGCGGTGGTGACCGAGCCGGTGGCGCTCGGCGCGATCCGATCGCCGGGCGAGATGGGCGCGGACATCGTGGTGGGCGAGGGTCAGTCGATCGGCGTCGGCCTCCAGTTCGGCGGGCCTTACCTGGGCCTGTTCGGGTGCAAGGACAAATATGTCCGCCAGATGCCCGGCCGCCTGTGCGGCGAGACGGTGGACGCGGATGGCAAGCGCGGTTTCGTGCTGACGCTGTCGACCCGCGAGCAGCATATCCGGCGCGAGAAGGCGACGTCCAACATCTGCACCAATTCGGGCCTGTGCGCGCTGGCTTTCTCGATCCACATGACCCTGCTGGGCGAGAAGGGACTGCGGCAGCTTGCGGAGATCAACCACCTCGCCGCCAGCGCAGCCGCCGACCGGCTGTCGCAGGTGCCGGGTGTCGAACTGGTGACGCCGACCTTCTTCAATGAATTCACCCTGCGCCTCAGCAAGGAAGCGCGCCCTGTCGTGCGCCAGCTTGCCGAGCAGCGCATCCTGGCCGGCGTGTCGCTCGGCCGGCTCTATCCGGAGGCGCCGGAGCTCGGCAACGGCCTGGTCGTCGCGGTCACCGAGACGACTCCGCCGGAGGATGTGGAAACCCTTGCGAACGCCCTTGGGGAGGTGCTGGCATGACGATCAACCAGAGCGGATGGAGGCCCGAAATGTCCGTAGCCGGTGCCGGCGAGGGCGCGCTTACCTTCACCGGCAATCGCGCGCTGATGCTGGAAGAGCCTTTGTTGTTCGAGATCGGCACGCGCGAGACGACGGGTGTGGACTTCGGAGAGGCGCCTACGGGCACTTCGCGGCTCGGCAATCTCGCCCGCAGCGAGCCGGTCGACCTGCCCGGCCTGTCGGAGCCGGAGGCGGTGCGGCACTATACCCGCCTGTCGCGTCAGAATTACGCGATCGACCTCGGTCTGTTCCCGCTGGGGTCCTGCACCATGAAGCACAATCCGCGCCTCAACGAGCGGATGGCGCGGCTGCCGGGCTTTGCCGACGTGCATCCGCTGGCGCCGGTGGACACAGTGCAGGGTGCGCTGGGCGTCATCAACGAACTGGCCTTCTGGCTGATCGACCTCACCGGCATGCACGCCGTGGCGATGAGTCCCAAGGCGGGTGCGCATGGCGAATTGTGCGGCATCCTGTGCATCAAGGCGGCGCTGGAAGCGCGCGGCGAAGGGCATCGCAAGGTGCTGCTGGTGCCCGAGAGCGCGCACGGCACCAACCCGGCCACCGCTGCCTTTGCCGGCTTCACTGTCGAGGACATTCCCGCCACCGCCGAGGGCCGCGTCGATACCGAAGCACTCAAGGCGCGGCTCGGGCCGGACGTCGCCGGCGTGATGATCACCAATCCCAACACCTGCGGTCTGTTCGAGTGTGACATGAAGGTCATCTCGGACGCGGTGCATGAAGCGGGCGGCTATGTTTACTGCGACGGCGCCAATTTCAACGCCATCGTCGGCCGCGTGCGTCCGGGCGATCTCGGCATCGACGCGATGCACATCAACCTCCACAAGACCTTCTCCACCCCGCATGGCGGTGGTGGCCCCGGCTCCGGGCCGGTGGTGCTGTCGGAGGCTTTGGCGCCGTTCGGCCCGCTGCCCTACACGGCGCGGACCAAGGACGGGCATGTCCACCTCATCGAAGAGGGCAATGCAGAGGAATTCTCGCGCGAGCATTTCGACGGCAAGGTGGACAGCTTCGGCCGCATGGTCGCTTTCCATGGCCAGATGGGCATGTTCACCCGCGCGCTGACCTATATCCTCAGCCACGGTGCGGATGGATTGAAGCAGGTCGCCGAGGATGCGGTGCTCAACGCCAATTACATCCTGCGCAGCCTGGAGGATGTGCTCGACGCGCCGTTCGGGCCGTCGGGGCCGTGCATGCACGAGGCCCTGTTCTCCGACGCGGGCTTCCCCGACGGCTTCTCGACGCTCGATGTCGCAAAGGGGCTGATCGACGAGGGTTTCCACCCGATGACGGTCTATTTCCCGCTGGTCGTCCACGGCGCGATGCTGGTGGAGCCGACCGAGACCGAGAGCAAGGCCGCGCTCGACCAGTTCATCGGTGCGCTGCGTTCGGTGGCGGAGCGGGCTAAGGCCGGTGACGCTGCGCTGAAGGCCGCGCCGGTCTTCGCGCCGCGACGCAGGCTCGACGAAACGGCGGCGGCGCGCAAGCCCAAGCTGGTGGCCGGGCGCTGAGCTTCGTGTAAGCGCCGGAACCGCCGGCGCTTACACAGGTTAGGGCCTCCATCGTAACGCCGATGGAGTAACGCTCATGGTTCGTAAGCTTCTCACCGTCCTGCTGCTTACCGGCAGCCTCGCCACCGCCGCCTGCAACACGATCCGCGGCGTCGGCGAAGACATCTCGTCCGTGCCCGACGCGGTGGATTGACGTCGACGGCCGTTCGGCCCGAGCTTGTCGAAGGCCGCTCCTCGCTCCAGGGTGCTGGAAAGAAGGGGCGGACTTCGACAGGATCAGTCCGAACGGTTTGCTTTACGTGAACTTACTTTTCACCCGAGCTTGCCGAAGATCGCCTCGAAGCCTTCGCGATCGCCACGCGCCAGATAGCCGGCCTGCTCTGCGACACGATCACGCTCCAGCCGCCCCCTGAACGCACCCATGCGCTCGTCGAGTGCGGTCAGTTCGCCCGGCGTCAGCGCTGCAAGCTGTTCGAAGCGGGTAATGCCGAGTTCGTTCAGCTTGGCGACGAATTTGGGGCCCACGCCCTTCATCGTCTCCAGCCGGTCGGGCGCAGCTTCGGCGCCGGGCAGTTCGCGGTGCGCCTGTGCGCCCAGGATCTCGCCATAGACATCGGTCGCCGCGGCGGCGCCTTCGTCGACGATGCTGTTGCCTTCGTGCGTGTCGAGCGGACGTGCCGGCACCGGATCGGCTTCAGGCACCTGGAAAGTGGGCGTGTCCATCAGCGTCGAGCGTGCCGACGTGTCGCTTTCGATCCGCACCGCAGTCTTGTGCGACCGCGCGAACAGCAGCCAGGCGACCGCTATACCGATCAGCAAGGCGATGACGATGACGACGTAATTGGCCTGTGCAAGCTCCATCATGTGATGCTGTTTTCCTCTTAGTCCAGGAAGCTGGTCCGCTTCCTGCGGCCGAACCAGAGCCGGCCGATCAGAAAGCCGACAAGATAGGCGGCGGTCAGCTGAAGCAGTGTTTCCACGATCAGCGGCAGGGTGAAGGGTGCAGGCTCGCCGGCCCAGTGGATGCCGCCCGCGCCGGGGATGGTTTCGATGCGTTCGTCGAGGCCCGGGAAGCTGCCGAGCCCGTCGCGCTGAAACTGGTTCGCCTCGCCCGCCAGCGTGGCGGTGCGCGACAGCGGCTCGCGCCCGAACCTGGCCGTGACGCCCGGCAGATCGACGACCGACAAGCGGCGCTCCGCACGCGCGTCGAGGGCATCGACGAACCGCTTGCCGCCGCCCAGCGGGCCATGGTGGATGGCGCCGATCGCGAGCACGGCGACCATGCCGATCAGGAATTTGGGCCAGCGCGACATCAGCTCTCTCCTCGCTTTCACCTTATCGGCTGGACCGTGCCTGTCCAGTTCGGTGGCCTCGTCCGTTCAGCCTTCCGCCTCGCGCGCGACCTCGCGCCAGCCGATGTCACGGCGGCAGAAGCCCGTGGGGAAGTCGATGAGGTCGAGTGCCGCATAGGCCGCCCGCTGCGCCTCCGTGACCGTCGCACCCGCGGCCGTCACGGCCAGCACGCGACCGCCGGCTGCGACCAGTGTCGCGCCCTCCATCCTCGTTCCGGCGTGGAAGACGGTGGCGCCTTGCGCTTCGGCCGCCTCGATGCCGGCGATGCTGCCTCCCTTTTCGGGGGTGCCGGGATAGCCGCGCGCCGCCATGATGACGGTCAGCGCGGTTCCTTCGCTGAACCGCGGCGGGTCTGCCTCGCCCAATCGTCCCTCGGCCGTGGCGAGGAGCAGCGGCAGGACGTCGCTGTCCAGCCGCGCCATCAGCACCTGGCATTCGGGGTCGCCGAAGCGCGCATTATATTCGATCAGCTTGGGGCCGTCAGCCGTCAGCATCAGCCCCGCATAAAGCACGCCCGAATAAGGCATCCCCTCTGCTGCCATGGCCCTGACGGTCGGCGCCACGATCTCGTCCATGACCTGCCGTTCCAGCGCCGGCGTAAGCACCGGTGCGGGGCTGTACGCGCCCATGCCGCCGGTATTGGATCCCGTGTCGCCGTCGCCGACGCGCTTGTGGTCCTGCGCCGAGCCGAACGGCACGATCGCGCTGCCGTCGGTGATGGCGAAGAAGCTCGCTTCCTCGCCGGTCATGAACTCCTCGATGACCAGGCTCTCCCCGGCCGCGCCGAAGCCGCCGTCGAACATGGTATCGAGCGCGGCGGCGACGTCCGCCTCCGTTTCGGCAATGATCACGCCCTTGCCGGCGGCGAGGCCGTCGGCCTTGATGACCACCGGCAGGGAGAAGCCGGTGAGCGCCTGCTCGGCCGCCGAGCGGTCGCTTACGCGCACATAAGCCGCGGTCGGAATGCCGGCTCTCGTGCACAAATCCTTGGTGAAGCCCTTCGAACCCTCGAGCTGCGCGGGCAGGCGGTTTGGCCCGAACACGGCGATCCCGACCGCGCGCAGGCTGTCGCCCAGCCCGTCGACCAGCGGCGCCTCCGGCCCGATTACGACCAGCTTCACGCCATGCTCTCGAACGAATGCGATCACCGCGGAGTGATCCGTCGCGTCAAGTCCAACCAATTCGGCATGGCGTGCGATCCCCGGATTGCCGGGCGCTGCATAAAGCCTATCTAGCAGGGGCGATTGTGCGATCTTCCAGGCAAGGGCATGCTCGCGGCCGCCCGACCCAATCAGCAGGACATTCATGAGCTTTCCCCCTTCGTTCGAGCCCGGGCTGCTAGCATCGCAGGCGCCCGGCGACAACGCACCAGCGCAGAGCGTGTCCGAACTGTCCATGTCGCTGAAGCGCACGGTCGAGGACGCGTTCGGCCACGTTCGCGTGCGCGGCGAGATTTCGGGGTGGAAGCGGGCGAGCTCTGGCCACTGCTATCTGTGCCTGAAGGACGACAAGGCGGTGATCGACGGCGTGTTGTGGAAGGCGACGTCCGGAGCCTTGCGTTTTCGGCCGGAGGATGGGCTGGAGGTGGTCGCCACCGGCAAGCTCACCACCTATCCGGGCCGCTCGCGCTATCAGATCGTGATCGACCGGCTGGAACTGGCCGGGCAGGGCGCGTTGATGGCACTGCTCGACAAGCGCCGCCGCGCGCTGGCTGCCGAGGGCTTGTTCGACCAGGAGCGCAAGAAGCGCCTGCCCTTCATGCCCCGCACCATTGGCGTGGTGACCTCGCCCACCGGCGCGGTGATCCGCGACATCCTTCATCGCTTGGCCGATCGTTGCCCGAGTCATGTGAAGCTGTGGCCCGTGCCGGTGCAGGGCGAGGGTGCTGCCGAGAAGGTGGCGGCGGCGATCCGCGGCTTCGATGCGATGGACGAGGGGCGTCCCGATCTCATCATCGTCGCGCGGGGCGGCGGCTCGATCGAGGATTTGTGGGCCTTTAACGAAGAAGTGGTGGTCCGTGCCGTCGCCGACTGCTCGATCCCGATCATCTCGGCTGTGGGGCATGAAACGGACACGTCGCTCTGCGACTTCGCCGCCGACATGCGTGCGCCCACGCCCACTGCCGCGGCCGAGATGGCAGTCCCAGTGCGCGCCGACCTGCTCGCCCATGTCCGCGAGCTTGGTGCCCGGGCAGAGCGTTGCACCAACCGCTCGCGCGACCGGGCGTCGGAACAGCTCGCCACTCTGCTGCGCCACTTTCCTGCTCGTGAGGCGCTGCTCGCGCCGCAGCGGCAGAAGCTGGACGAACTGTCGGATAGGCTGCCACGCGCGCTCGGCGCCCGGCTCGGCCACGCCCGCGCGGATCTCGGAAGGGCTGCGGGTGCGATCCGGCCATCGTTGCTTGACTTCACGCTTCGTCGCGGCCGCGAGCGGCTGCAATCGCTGTGGCGGATCGCCGAACTTGCGCACCCGAACAAGCCTCTCGAACGCGGCTACGCCCGCGTCGAAAGCGCGGATGGCCGCACTTTGGTGTCGGCCGCTGCCGCCCGTGATGCGGGACGGTTGCGCCTTCACTTCAACGATGGCGCGGTGGATGCCACAACCGCGTCCGGGGTTGAGCGCCCGCGCCGAACCGCCTATCCGGCACGCGGGCCCGATCAGCCCAAGCTCTTGTGACAGGACGATAATCAGTGCTGATGTCGAACCGCGGCCGCGCCGCGAAGCTCCACTATCTCGACGGCACCTTCCGCGTGCTGAGCCCCGGCGACCACGTCGCCTGCGCGGTTACCGGTCAGGCCATCCCGCTCGAGGAACTTCGCTATTGGAGCGTGGAGCGGCAGGAGGCTTATGCCGACGCCAAGGCATTTGTGGCGGCGCGGGGCTAACGCTTACTGCTGGCGCCGCACGCGGATGGCGGTCTGCCCGTCGATGTTGGCGAGGTAGGAGCCCATCGCTGCTCGACGAATGGTCACGCTGTGGCCCGGTCTCGGCTCGCTTGTCAGTTTCCTGGAATCGATCTGGATCCAACGTGCGCCGTTATCGAGTTCGATTGCCCATTTTCCGTAGCCGACTTGCGAAGCGGTTTTGACCCGAGCTTCGACTTTGTCCATCGCCGGGGCCTTCCCGTCCTCGTCCACGACCGTTCCCGGCGGCAAAGCCAGCCCGAAGGTAGCACGCCGCGTATTGTCGATCTTCTCGCGATCGACGACCACGATTTCACGCTGCGCGGCTGCCGTTTCCACGGCTGCCACCTCCCGATCGAAACAGGCAAGCCGCTCTGCCGCATCGGCGATCTGGCGACAGGCGACCAGGTTTTGGAAAGGGGCTGGCGTGGTGGGTGCCTGCGCCGCAGTCGCCTGGGAAGTGGACAGGGCGATGAAGACGAAGGGTATGAGTGTGCGCATCGCCGCAGCCTAGGCCGGCCCACCGGATCGATGCAAGCCGGTGGCACGGAGCCAGCCGGTCACTGAATAGCGGCGATAGGGTACGAATGGCGCGACCATGCTTACACTGTGCGGGGCGGGCACCGCGAACAGATTGAGGCTGTTGAAACGTGGCACATAGGCTTCAGCCACATGCCCGTCTTCGCCTCGGAACTGCAGCAGCCCGCCCCAGTCCATCCGCCAGTCGGGCGTGAGGCCCAGCACGTAGGCAGCGCGCCGCGATTTGCCAGCGACGTCGTCGTCATGTTCGGTCAGGAAGTCGCCTGGACCATAGGCGGTGGCCTGCGCATCGGCAAAGTCGATAGACGCGTCGCCGACCACATGCTGCAGAAAGGCCAGCACCGGCGATGACGACATGAAGAGAGCGAACTCGTCGAGAATGCCACCGCTGCGTCGCCGTTCCACGGGATCGTCGGAAATGCGCAGCGTCTCGTAGCGAAATTGGAAGCCGTGTCGCGCGCCCTTGTGGACGGCAAGGTCGAACTGCGCGCGCGTGTCGGGCGTCATCGCGGCCTGCGCCGCGCGATCAAGTTCGAACAGCTTTTCGCCCTGATTGATGACCTGCTTCCAATCGTCCCGCTGCTTGAGATGCGCGAACAGGCGTGCAGCGCCAGTCTCGGCCAGGAAATGGCTTATGTGCACCCGTCGTGTTCTTGCGAAGGTCTGCGCGAGCGCAGCCGGATCGAGGGTCGGGTTGAGGGTGAAGTCGGATTCGGGCACTGTTTCTCCGCCTTGTCTTCAAGTCGACCGTTGGCGCGTCGGCCAGTCTGATGGGAGTCGCAATTGAGTAGTCGCGCCTTGTTCGAGATCAATCCCGCGTTGAACACCAGCGCGCTTGCCGCCGCTTTCGCACGCGACGGGCGCGTTCAGGTGCGCAATGTGCTGACCGACGAAACCGCGCGAACGGTGCGGGAGATATTGGGGCGCGCAACGCCATGGGGGCTTGCCTATCAGGCGGGCGATGACCAACCCGTCGGCTTGCGCGCGGACGAGTTTGCGGCGCTCACCCCGGGGCAGCGCCAGTCCATTGCGGCTGGAGTAGGGACGGCTGTCGGGACCGGCGCTTATGGCTTCGCTTATGCGCAATATCGCATGCTGGATGCTTATCTCGGAAATTGGGCACCAGATGGACCGCATGACCTGCTGGTGGAGTATATCAACGCAGAGCCCTTCCTCGATCTGGTGCGCACCGTCACCGGCATGGCCGATTTGATCAAGGCAGATGCGCAGGCGACGCTTTATGCCCCGAACCACTTCCTTGCCATGCACAGTGACAGTCACGTCGCGGAGGGCTGGAAGATCGCTTATGTTCTTAACCTGGGGCTGGACGACTGGAAGCCGGACTGGGGCGGATACCTGCTGTTCTTCGATGACGATGGAGACGTGGTGACCGGGTACAGGCCGCGCTTCAACAGCCTCAACCTGTTCGCCGTTCCGCAGCAGCACGCTGTCAGTTATGTTCCGCCGTTTGCGCCCGTCGGTCGCTTTTCTATTACGGGCTGGTTCCGCGACAGGTAAATAGGTTCTTTCTTGCCACCTTTATGTGACCATTTCGCTACAGTAACGCCGTGAAGTTGTTGCGCCGCAGCGACCCGCATTGCCCTCCGTTTGCGTTCAGATAGGCTTGTCTCATCGGGTGAAGCATCGCCCGGACATCGGCGGACCCGTAACCTCAGTGAGGGCGAGGTTCGCTGGGCGCGCAAGCGCATGCAAAGGGGAAGTATAATGCGATCCAATTTTCGTCAGACTTTGCTGACATCCACCATCATGATCAGTGCGCTGGGCATGGCGGCACCCGCATTCGCCCAGGATTCGGCCAGTGTCGCATCCGTGCAGGGCGCCGAGGAGCCGATGGGCGAGCAGATCGTGATCACCGGATCGCGCATTGCGCGGCCCGATCTGACCTCCTCCAGCCCGACGACGGTCGTCTCCAACGAAGAATTCCAGCTGAGCGGCGCGGTGAACGTCGAGCAGGTGCTGAACACGCTGCCGCAGGTGCTGCCGGGCGTGACCGGCTTCTCGAACAATCCGGGTAACGGCGCGGTCACGCTGAACCTGCGCAATCTCGGCGATACCCGCACGCTGGTGCTGGTCAACGGCCGGCGCTGGATGTTCTACAACACCAACCAGGTCGTCGATCTCAACACCATTCCCCAGTTCATGGTGGAAGGCGTTGACGTCGTCACCGGCGGTGCGTCGGCCGTGTACGGTTCGGACGCGATCGCCGGTGTCGCCAACTTCCGTCTGCGGACGGATCTAGAGGGCATCGAAGCCGGCGCGACCTACTCGCTGACCGAGGAAGGCGACGGCCCGCGCATGTCCTTCGACTTCGCCATGGGCACGCAGTTCGCCGACAATCGCGGCAACGTCACGCTCTACGCGAACTACACCAAGCGTGACCCGATCTTCCAATCCGCCCGTGCCTTCTCCGCCAGCGCGGCCGGCGACGCCTGCATCGTGCCGGGATCGGTCGATCCGCGTACCGGACTGGGCCGCAACCTTCCGGGCGCAGGCGCCTGCGCGTCGCGTGGTGGCGTCATCGGCCTCATTGCACAGGGCTCGCCCAGCACGCCGATCGCAACTCTTCCGAACGTCGGTCCGACGGCTACGGGCGGCCTGATCTTCAATCCGACGGGTGGCGGTACGCGCGCTTATGTGGATCCTGACGATCTCTATAACTTCGCGCCGGCCAACTACCTGCAGCTTCCGCAGGAACGTTACCTTCTGGGCGGCTACGGCAGCTACGAGATCACGGACGGTCTCGAAGCCTATACCGAGATGAGCTTCATCAACAACTCGGTGCCGCAGGAACTGGCAGCAACGCCGATCGGCCAGTCGGTTGCGCTTCAGGTTGCAAGTCCGTTCTTCGATGCCGGCACGCGTGCAACGCTTGCAGCGCTCGATACCGACGGCGACGGCTACATCACCACCAACGTGAACTTCCGCTTCACCCAGGCCGGTCCGCGTAACGTCGATGCCAACCGCAGCGCGTTCCGTATCCTTGGCGGCCTGCGAGGCGACATTACCGACAGCATTCAGTGGGACGCCTTCTACTCCTATGCACGTACCCGCAATGCGCAGTACCAGCAGGGTAACGTCGCGCGCAGCCGCTTCGCTGCTGCGGTCACGACCGAATTCGCACCTGACGGCACGCTGCGTTGCCGTGATGCCGCAGCGCGCACCGCAGGCTGCGTGCCGCTGAACATCTTCGGCCTCAATGCGGCCGATCCGGCAGCCATCCGCTACGTGACGGTCGGTTCGAACAACACCGAGATCTCGGAACTGAAGAACGCCGTCGCCACGATCAGCGGCTCGCTGTTCGACCTTGGCACCGGTGCGGACCCGGTCGGCTTCGCCATCGGCGGTGAATATCGTGCCACCAGCGCGCAATATATTCCGGACACCTACCTCGCTTCCGGTGACGTTGCGGGCTTCAACGCCGGTCAGCCGACCGCGGGTGGTTACAACGTCAAGGAAGTGTTCGGCGAGCTTCGCGTACCCATCATCGACCGCGGCTTCGTGCATCGCCTCGAAGTCACCGGCGCTGCGCGCTATTCGGACTACTCGCTCGGCACGGTCGGCGGCGTGTGGACCTATGCGGCAGGCGGTGAATTTGCGCCGATCCCGGACATCTCACTGCGTGGCCAGTATCAGCGTGCAGTTCGAGCGCCGAATGTCGAAAACCTGTTCGGCGGCAACTCGACGGGCTTCCCGGCCGCGATCGATCCCTGCTCCGACCGCGGAACCGCGGCTTCGCGCACCACCGCGTTGCGTGACCTCTGCATCGCATCAGGTGTCCCGGCATCGGCCGTGTTCACCCGCGCCGTGCAGCCGGCCTCGCAGATCCAAGCCAATTTCGGCGGCGATCCCAATCTGTCGGAAGAAACGTCCGACACCTACACGGTCGGCGCCGTCATCCAGCCGCGCTTCATCCCGCGCCTGAACGTCACGGTCGACTATTTCAACATCAAGCTTGAAGACGCGATCTCGACCTTCGGCGGTGGCCTCGATGGCGCGCTGTCGCTCTGCTACACGGTCGCACAGGACCTCACGAACCCGATCTGCTCGGTCTTCAACAATGCGCGCAACCCGGTGACGGGTGCGCTTGGTGAAACCTCCGGTGGCCGCAACGTGTCGATCCTTTCGGCGAATATCGCCGAGCTTGAGACCAGCGGTATCGACGTGCAGGTCGACTATAACATGCCGCTCAACTTCTCGCTGTTCGGTAGCGAAGGTTCGCGTCTCAGCCTGTTCTTCCTGGGTACCTATCTGGACAAGTATCGTGCGACCACCGTCGCCGACATTCCGGAGCGCGTGATCATCGGCGAAGGCGCAATCCCGCGCGGCTCCCTGGTCGTGAATCCGCTGCCCGAATGGAGGCACACCGCACGTGCGACGTTCAGCGATGGCCCAGCGACCGTCTCGCTGCGCTGGCGCTACATCGGCGGGGTGGAAGATGGCCGCATCCAGAACACGTTCGTGGGTATCGACCGCGTCGGCACCGACCCGGCATCGCTCACCACACCGTATCTCGACTCGGTCAGCTACTTCGATCTGACGCTCGGCTTCGATGTCAGCGACAATTTCTCGCTGAACTTCGGTGTCAACAACCTGACCAACAAGATGCCGCAGGTCCTTGGAAGCACCGCCGAGCAGGCGAACACCTTCCCGGGTACCTACGACGTCCTGGGTCGCGACTACTTCGTGTCCGGTCGCTTGCGCTTCTGATCGCACGCGATCCGTTCAACGGAAAAGCAGGGAGGGCGGCGGACGCAAGTTCGGCGCCCTTCTTCTATTTGCGCTGCATCTCGGAATTTCCAGCAGCGCGTCAGTGTGCGGCGACGTCGAAAGCAACCGTCAGGCGCTCGCCGTGGCTGAATGGACGGGTGCCGTGGAACAGGGTGCTGGAGAACAGCGTCAAGGTGCCCGGTTGCGGCTGGATCGTGCGAATCGGATCGAGCCCGAGGTCATGCGGCGGCCGCCCGATCTCCAGCCAGCCCGCCCGCGCACCATCGTCGTTGGAGCGGGTCTCGTCAGGAACGACAAGGTAGCAGGCCGACGATAGCTGTCCCTGCGTGTGGATGTGCGAAACGTGGAAGCCGGATGCGGTCAGGCGCACGGACCATGAGCCTGTGATATGCGGCGCCTTGAGCCGATGCCGGAGCAGTGGGTGCTCCGGATCGTGCGGCGGCAGGCCTGCCCAATGATCGGCTACCACCTGCCGGATCGAGTCAGCCACGCGCCGAATGACCGGGTGCCTGCGTGCGAACAGGGCGCCGCGCGTCTGGGTGCCACCACGCAGCGAGAGGCCGACCGGAAAAGCGCTGGTCGTGTGAAGCTGGCGCAGCACATCGGCCGCCTCTGCAAGCTCGGTGCTGCTGAGGTGAAGCGGCCTTGTCTCGATCAACCCGTCCTGCTCGTGCAACCACGCAGCGCGGGAGTCGCCCAGCAGGCGCCATGCCAAGCCGCTATACGCCCAGGCAGCAACCGATTCCGGAGTGGCTGTACGTTCTTCGTCCAGCAAGGTGGCGGCCCGCTCGACCTGACCGATGCGGAGGCGGTGCAATGCCTCATGCAATCCTCGTAGCGGCACATCAGGCATGACGGCGCCAAATGCCGCCTCCGCACGGACATGGTCGCCGCTCTCACCGCTATGGATCGCCTCACGGAGGGGGAAGTCCGGCTGATCCGGGAGGGCCACCCTCGCCGCACGGGCAGCATCCGCCGCTCCCTCGAGGTGATCGGTTCCGGCCAAAGTCTCGATCAGCACGCGCCGCAGGTCAGGCTCAGCAGGGTGCGTCGCCACGGCCTTGTCGAGATCCCGGGTGAAGCCGGTGGCATCGCCTGCCTCCCACCGCATCCGCGCAAGCACGCGGTGCGCCTCGGCCTCGCGGGGGTGCGCTGCAACGAAGTCGGCGAGCAGTGATGGGCCGTTTGGATCGCCGGCGGCATGGAGCGCTTCAGCGAGCCCGATCACAAGCGACGGCTCGCCGGGTCGCAGGCGCAACGCCGTCGCGAAAAGATCGGGGGCGGAGGTGTCGCCGGCTTCCAGAGCGGCGCGCGCCCGTCCGCTTGCCGCGATCGGATCATTCGGGCGGACCGCGGAGGCGCGTTCGAATGCACGCATCGCCGCATCATGGTCGCCGGCGTCGCGCTCCACCCCGCCAAGAGCATTCCAGGCACGCGCATGGTTTGGGGCTGCCGCAAGGAGTTTCCGCAAATCCTCGCGCGCCTCGTCAGGACGCCCTGCCTTGTGGAGCAGCAATGCACGGTTGGTTCGAGCCTCGGCAAAGCCGGGATGCGCCTTGAGGGCACGCTCATAAGCGGCAAGCGCCCGCTCGACCCGCCCGAGTGCGCCGAGAACGTTGGCGTGATTGTTGTGGACCTGCGGATCGCGCGGCGCAAGCACGCCGGCGCGGGCCAGCGCCTTTTCGGCAGCGTCAAGTCTCCCTGCGCCTTTTTCGACCAACCCCAGCAGGTGGAGCACGGCGGCATTCTCGCCGACCAGCTTGCCGAGCGTCAGAAGGTCTGCACGAGCAGCTTCGAAACGCTTGCCCGTGAAATGCCGCTCGGCACTGGAGAAAAGCAAGGCCGCATCAGTCGCCATCGCCTCGGAAGCTGCCCCAGAAACAAGGGGCAGTCCAGACGAAGCCTCAGGCCGGCTTCAGTTCCAGCCTGCCGTCACCTTCCTCCACCGTGACCCTCGACCCGTCCAGGACCTCGCCCTTCAGGATGAGGTCGGCGAGGGGGTCTTGCAGGTATTTCTGGACTGCGCGCTTCAGCGGGCGAGCGCCGTAGACGGGATCGTAGCCGACGCGGCCAAGCCAGGCGCGCGCGCCGTCGGTGAGGTCGAGCACGATCTTGCGGTCGGCAAGCAGCTTGCCGACGCGGGCGACCTGGATGTCAACGATCGGGCCCATATGGCTCTGGCCCAGGCGGTGGAACAGGATGATCTCGTCGAGGCGGTTGAGGAACTCCGGCCGAAAGTGGCTGCGGACAACTTCCATCACCTGCGGCTCGACCTCTTCGACCTTCTGGTCGTCGCTCATGCCGGCCAGATACTGGCTGCCGAGGTTCGAGGTCAGGATGATGATCGTGTTGGAAAAATCGACCACATTGCCCTGTCCATCGGTCAGGCGCCCGTCATCCAGCACCTGGAGCAGCACGTTGAACACGTCGCTGTGTGCCTTCTCGACCTCGTCGAACAGCACGACCTGGTAGGGTCGCCGGCGCACGGCCTCCGTCAGCACGCCGCCTTCCTCATAGCCAACATAGCCGGGAGGGGCGCCGATCAGGCGGGCGACCGCGTGCTTTTCCATATATTCGGACATGTCGATGCGGACCATCGCGTTGCCGTCGTCGAACAGGAATTCGGCCAAGGCCTTGGTCAACTCGGTCTTGCCGACGCCGGTCGGGCCCAGGAACAGGAAGGAGCCCAGCGGGCGGTTCGGGTCCTGCAGGCCTGCGCGCGACCGGCGCACGGCGCGCGCCACTGCCTCCACGGCGTCCTGCTGGCCGATGACGCGCTTGCCGAGCACCGCCTCCATGTTGAGCAGCTTCTCGCGCTCGCCCTCCATCATCCGATCCACGGGTATGCCCGTCCAGCGCGAGACGACGGAGGCGATGTCCTCGGACGTGACCTCGTCGCGCACCATGGCGCTGGCGCTTGCGGCTTCCACTTCGGCGATCTGCTTTTCCAGCGCCGGGATGGTGCCGTAGGACAGCTCGCCCGCCTTGGCGAGATCGCCGCTGCGCTGCGCCTGGTCGAGCGCGATGCGGGCGGCTTCCAACTGCTCCTTGAGCTTGGTCTCGCCCTGCATCTTCTCCTTCTCGGCCAGCCAGCGCTGGGTGAGCTCGGAGGATTGCTGTTCGAGGTTGGCGAGTTCCTCCTCCAGCGCGGTGAGGCGATCCTGCGATGCCCGGTCGCGCTCCTTCTTCAGCGCCTCGCGCTCGATCTTGAGCTGGATGATGCGGCGGTCGAGACCCTCGATCTCCTCGGGCTTGGACTCGACCTCCATGCGCAGCCGCGATGCGGCCTCGTCCATCAGGTCGATCGCCTTGTCGGGGAGGAAGCGGTCGGAAATGTAGCGGTGGGACAAAGTCGCGGCGGACACGAGCGCGCCGTCGGTGATCCGCACGCCATGGTGCAGCTCGTATTTCTCCTTGAGGCCGCGCAGGATCGAGATCGTGTCCTCGACCGTCGACTCACCGACGAACACCGGCTGGAAGCGCCGCTGCAACGCCGGATCCTTCTCGACATATTTGCGATATTCGTCGAGCGTGGTCGCGCCGATGCAGTGGAGCTCGCCGCGAGCGAGCGCAGGCTTGAGCAAATTGCCCGCGTCCATCGCGCCTTCGGATTTCCCTGCGCCGATCAGCGTGTGCATCTCGTCGATGAACAGCACGATGTCGCCCTCGGCCTGGCGCACCTCGTCGAGCACGCCTTTCAGCCGTTCCTCGAACTCGCCGCGATATTTGGCGCCGGCGATGAGCGCGCCCATGTCGAGCGCCATCAGACGCCGGTCCTTGAGCGTATCGGGCACGTCGCCATTGGCAATGCGTAGCGCAAGGCCCTCGGCGATCGCGGTCTTGCCGACGCCTGGATCGCCGATCAGCACCGGGTTGTTCTTGGTGCGACGGGCAAGGATCTGGACCGTGCGGCGGATTTCCTCGTCGCGGCCGATCACGGGATCGAGCTTGCCGTCGCGGGCAGCCTGGGTGAGGTCGCGCGCGAACTTCTTGAGCGCGTCATACCGGTCCTCGGCGCCCGCCGTATCGGCCGTGCGGCCGCCCCGCAGTTCGTTGATCGCCGCATTCAGCGCATCGGCGCGCACGCCGGCTTCGGCCAGCGCCTTGCCCGCATCGGTCGTGGACGCGAGCACCAGCGCCAGCAGCATCCGCTCCACTGTCACATAGCTGTCGCCGGCTTTCTCCGCGACCTGCTCGGCCTGGTCGAGCACGCGCAGCAACTCGCCATCGATGCCGGGCGCCTGGCTGGCGCCGCTGCCCGAGACGGCGGGGATCTTCGCCAGCCGCTCGTCGATTTCGCGTTGCGCCGCCGGTGCGCTGCCGCCGGCGCGGGCAATCAGGCCGGAAGCCATGCCCTGTTCGTCCTCCAGCAGCGCCTTCAGCAGATGCGCGGGCGTGATCCGCTGGTGGTTGTTGCGAACGGCGACGGTTTGTGCGGCCTGCAGGAAGCCCTTGGCGCGGTCAGTGAATTTCTCGAGGTTCATCCGTGTCTCCTGCTCGCCAATTTAGTGTGGCCGATCTGCCACACAAGAGGGCCGTTGCGCGTGTCAGCGTCGCCGTTATGGTGTGTCACAGGCTTACGACTCCTTGGGGACATACATGCGCCGCCTTCACCTGACGACTGCCCTTGCCACCTCGCTTTTCCTTGCCGCCTGCACGACGACGGGGACCAGCGCCGATCTCGCCGCTCCCACCAGCAGCGCCGCTGCCGCCGAGGCCGAGCCGGTCCCCGTTCCCACCCTCGTCAGCCAGGTCGACATCCCGCACCAGAGCTTCACGCTCGATAACGGCCTGCGCGTCATCGTGCACGAGGATCGCAAGGCTCCGGTCGTGGCCGTGTCCGTCTGGTACAATGTGGGTTCAAAGGACGAGCCGGCCGGCAAGACCGGCTTCGCGCACCTGTTCGAACATCTGATGTTCAACGGGTCGGAGAATGCGCCGGGCGACTTCTTCGAGCCGCTGCAGCAGATCGGCGGTACCGATTATAACGGCACCACCAATTTCGATCGCACCAACTACTTCCAGACGGTGCCGAAGGGGGCGCTGGAGCGGATGCTG
Source organism: uncultured Allosphingosinicella sp. (assembly GCA_934539295.1). Lineage (GTDB taxonomy): Bacteria > Pseudomonadota > Alphaproteobacteria > Sphingomonadales > Sphingomonadaceae > Allosphingosinicella. The sequence goes on along the minus strand of CAKTCN010000033.1, from coordinate 16,359 downwards.
TTCCTCGAATCCGACCGCATGGGTCACCTGCTCGGCGCGGTTACGCAGGAGAAGCTCGATAACCAGCGTGGCGTGGTCCAGAACGAAAAGCGCCAGGGCGACAATCGTCCCGGCGGCCTCGTCTTCTACGAAGTGCTCGCCAACCTCTTCCCGGAAGGTCACCCGTATCGGCACAGCGTGATCGGATCGATGGCCGATCTCGACAGCGCGAGCCTGGCCGATGTGAAGCAATGGTTCGTCGACAATTACGGCCCCAACAATGCGGTGCTGGTACTGGCCGGCGACATCGACGCCGCCGAGGCGCGTCCGCTTGTTCAGAAGTACTTCGGCGACATCAAGCGCGGCCCGGTGAACGAGCCGGCGCAGGCCAGCGTGCCTGTGCTCGACGCACCCAAGTCCGTCGTGATGAAGGATCGCGTGGCCGCTACCCAGGTCACCCGCTATTGGGCAGTGCCTGGCCTGCTCGATCCGCAGCTGGTCGCACTCGATCTCGGCGGATCGGTGCTGGGCGGCCTTGCCTCCTCGCGCCTCGACAACATTCTGGTGCGTGACGAGAAGGTCGCCGTGCAGGTGTCGGCCGGCATGATCCCGCTGCAGCGCGTCGGCATCTTCACCGCATCGGCGGTGGTGAAGCCCGGCGTCGACCCGGCGCTGGTCGGACAGCGTCTCGACCAGATCATCGCCGACTTCGTCGCCAACGGCCCGACGCAGGATGAGTTGACCCGCGCCGCGACGCAGGAAGTTTCGGGGCGCATCAAGGGCCTGGAACAGGTGGGCGGCTTCGGCGGCAAGGCGGTGGCGCTTGCCGAGGGCGAGATCTACGCCGACGATGCCGACTTCTACAAGAAGACGCTGGCGCAATATGCGACCACCACGCCGGAGCAGGTCAAGGCGGCCATGCAGCAGTGGATTGGTCGCCCGGGCCTGAGCCTAACGCTCGAGCCGGGCGAGCGCGGCGCGTATGAGGAAGCTGCCGCCACCAAGACCGCTTCGGCTCCCGCCGTGCCGGACACCACCACCAACACGCCCGCACCGCCGGTCGTGAAGCGTACGCCGCCCGAACTCGGCCAGTTGGCCGGGCTCGACTTCCCCGACGTCCAGCACACGCAGCTGTCGAACGGCATCAAGCTCCACTACGCGCAGCGCACCGCCATTCCGCAGACGCTTGTCAGCCTGTCCTTCGATGCGGGCAACAGCGCCGATCCGGCCACCGCCCGCGGCACGCAGACGCTGACGCTCGGGCTGCTGGAAGAGGGCACGACGACCCGCAACTCGGTCCAGATTGCCGAGGAGCAGGAGAAGCTGGGTGCCAGCATCTCGACCGGCGCCTCGTCCGACCGCACCACCATCACCTTGTCGGCGCTGAGCGCTAACCTGACGCCATCGCTGGAACTGTTGAGCGACATCGTGCGCAATCCGGCCTTTGCACCGGCCGAGGTGGACCGCGTTCGCGCCACCCAGCTGACCGGCATCGCGCAGGAGGTCCGCGATCCGAATGGCATTGCGGGCCGTACCGTGCCCAGCGTGATCTTCGGGCCGAACCATCCCTATGCCACCCGCGGCAGCGGCGATCCGGCAGCGGTGACGGCGCTGACCCGCGACAATCTGGTGGCGTTCCAGCAGGCCTGGCTGCGTCCCGACAATGTCGAGATCTTCGTCGTCAGCGATCGTCCGCTTGCCGACGTGCAGGCGGAGCTTAACGAGCACTTCGGTAACTGGACGCCGCCGGCCGCGGCCAAGGGCGTCAAGAACTTCGCAGCCCCGATCCCGCCGGCACAGCCGCGCATCGTGCTGATCGACCGACCGGGTTCGCCGCAGTCGGTCATCGTCGGCGCTCAGCTGACGCCGGTCCGGGGCACGGACGAGCTGGTGGACCTGAACGCCGCCAACGACATCCTCGGCGGTAACTTCCTGTCGCGCATCAACATGGACCTGCGTGAGAGCAAGGGCTGGTCCTATGGCGTGCGCGGGTCGGTGCAGCGTAATCTGAATGCGGTGCCCTACCTGATCTCCGCGCCGGTGCAGGCCGACCGGACCGGTGACTCGATCAAGGCGCTGATCGCCGACGTGCGCGACTTCGTGGGGCCCAAGGGGGTGACGGCGGAGGAGTTGACCCGCACGGTCAACAACAACATCCGCAGCCTGCCGGGCAGCTACGAGACATCGTCGGCAGTGCTGAGCGCGATGCAGACCAACGCGCTCTACAATCGCCCGGACGATTATCAGGAGCGGCTCGCGTCGCTGTACCAGGCGCAGACAGCGCAGGCGCTGGATACGGCTGCACGCGGCGCGATCGACCCGAGCAAGTTCGTGTGGGTCGTAGTCGGCGAAGCAGCCAAGGTGCGTCCGCAACTGGAAGGCCTCGGCCTGCCGATTGAGGTGCGCGAGGCCGAGTGATCGCTTTTGTCCCCTCCTAAGAGGAGGAGGGGGCGAGCGGTGTGCTCAGGAAGGGCGCCGGCTCGATGCCGGTGCCCTTCTTTTGTGTGCAGGAGCGAGGTGAGTCCTTCGGGCGCGCGGATGCGCGGACCCCACGCCAGCCCTTATTTGGAGGGGAGCAGGTAGGTCACGTGGCCCATCTTGCGGCCGGGGCTGGCGGCGCCCTTTCCGTAGAGGTGGAGGTGCGCAGTGGGATCGGCGAGGAGGGCAGGCCAGTCATCGGCCTGGTCGCCGATGAGGTTGTCCATCACCACGCGTGTAGCGGCCGAAGCGGGGCTGCCGAGGGGAAGGCCGAGGACAGCGCGGACGTGGTTCTCGAACTGGGAGGTCACTGCCCCTTCGATGGTCCAGTGCCCGCTATTGTGCACGCGCGGCGCCATTTCGTTGAACACGGGGCCATCCGCGCCGACGAAGAATTCGAGCGTCAGCACGCCGACATAATCGAGCGCGTCGGCGACCTTGCAGGCGAGGCGTTTGGCCTCCGTAACCTGATCGACCGGAAGGCCCGGCCCGGGCACTTCGCTGCGGGCAAGTATGCCGTCCTCGTGCGTGTTGCGTGGCGCATCCCACAGGACCGTTTTCCCGCTGGCCGCGCGGCACAGCAGGATCGAGAATTCGGCCTCGAACTGGACGAAGCCTTCGAGCACGCATGGAGCGCCGCGGACGGCAGCCCACGCCTCGTCGGCATCGGCGGGAGCCATGATCCGCGCCTGGCCCTTGCCGTCATAGCCGAAGCGGCGCGTCTTGAGGATGGCCGGCGTGCCGATCTCTGCAAGTGCCCGATCGAGGTCCTCGCGGCTCCAGACGGCACGGAACGGAGCAGGCCGCCCGCCGAGATCCGCCACGAAGTTCTTCTCGTCGAGCCGATCCTGCGCCACCTCAAGCGCAGTGACCGGCGGATGGACGTTTGCGCGGTCGGTGAGAGCCTTCAAGGGCCCGGCGCCGATATTCTCGAACTCGTAGGTGACGACATCCACCTGCGCCGCGAAGGTCGACAAAGCTGCCTCGTTGTCGAACGCGCCGCGGGAAAAGAATGCGGAGACTTCCGCAGCAGGCGGTGCTTGATCGGGCGCGTAGACATGGCAACGGTAGCCGAGCTGGGCGGCGGCCATGGCAAGCATGCGCCCCAATTGCCCACCCCCGACGATGCCGATCGTGGAGCCGGGCGGCAGGGGAGAGGAAGCGGCGTCGATCATTCGGGGCTCTCGGCAACGCCGTCGGTCTGCGCCGCGCGCCATGCGTCGAGGCGCGCGGTCAGCGCCTCGTCGGACAGGGCCAGGATGGAGGCGGCGAGCAGGCCGGCGTTGATCGCCCCCGCCTTGCCGATCGCCAGGGTGCCGACGGGCACGCCGCCGGGCATCTGAACGATCGAGAGCAGACTATCCATGCCAGACAGCGCCTTGGATTCCACCGGAACGCCGAGCACCGGGAGCGGCGTCATCGACGCGGCCATGCCGGGGAGGTGCGCTGCGCCGCCCGCGCCTGCGATCACCACCTTGAGGCCGCGCCCCCGGGCCTCTTTGGAATAGGATACCAGTCGGTCGGGGGTGCGATGGGCGGAAACAACGCGGGTCTCGTGCGGCACGCCCAAAGCGTCAAGCACCGACGCGGCATGGCGCATCGTCTCCCAGTCGGAGGTGCTGCCCATGATGATCCCGACCAGAGGCGCTTCGTCTGCCATGTCCATCCCGTTCCCGCGGCGAAGCGCCACTCCATATCGGCGCCGTGCCTCAAGGGCAACGGACGCGATGCGGTTCCGACGACCGATTGCGAGTGGGCGCCCAAGGGCGTATCATGGCGATCCCAAGACATCGAAGGAGCGAGTCATGATCGTCGCTCGAGTTGCAGATGTGGCTGTTGCCGAGGAGCGGTTCGAAGTCCGCACGATCGGCGTGAACGACGTCAGGGATGCGTTGCGACAAGGCTGGGCCGATTTTCTCGACAAGAGGGGCGACCTCGTCTTCGTCGGGATCATCTACCCGGTGATCGGCATGGCGGCTGCGATCGCGGCCTTCGGCGGATCGCTCTTCCCCTTCCTCTTTCCGGTCGCTGCCGGACTCGGTCTTCTCGGCCCGGTTGCGGCGAGCGGCTTCTACGAACTGGCACGCCGCCGCGAGGAGGGATTGGAGGCCGGCTGGACCCACTTCCTCGATGTGGCCCGACGACCTGCCTTCGAGAGCCTTGCCGCAGTGGCGAGCCTCCTGCTGGTCATTTTCGCGTCATGGATCGCAACGGCGGCATTCCTCTATCTGGCGCTGTTCGGCGATGCTGCGACGAGTGCCGGAGCATTTCTCGGGCGGTTGTTCACGACCTCGGAGGGTTGGGCGCTCATCGTCCTCGGGAACCTGGCGGGCTTCGTCTTCTCCGTCCTCGCGCTCATGGTGAGCGTGGTGTCCATGCCGATGCTGGTCGACAAGGATGTGGATGCCCGCACGGCGCTGCGGACCTCGATGCGCGCGGTGATGGCGAACAAGGCCGTCATGCTGCGCTGGGGCGTCACTGTTGCCGCGCTGCTGGTCATCGGGTCCGTGCCGTTCTTCGTCGGCCTCGCGGTCGTCCTGCCGGTGCTGGGCTATGCTACCTGGCACCTCTACACCAGGATCGTGGTGCGCTGACGAGGCGGCGCGCGATCAAAGACCTTCGCCGCCTACCCAGTGGGCGTTGCAGAGGCGCCGGGCGACATCCCACACCTGATGGCGAATATCAGGAACGGCGCTGATCTCCCAAAAGGCGCCGCGGGTGAGCGGCCCCAGGGCGAACAGGCGTTCGTTGACACTGCCGTCTGCAGAAAGCGTGCTGCCTTGCGCATCGACATCAATGCCGATCCCGCATGGGTCGGGGCGGATGGTGCCACTCGCCATCAGGCTGCGCAGCAGGGGTTCGGTGGTGCTGCACAGGTCGCCCTCCGGGCCCGTACAGTTGATGATGCGCGACACGGCCGCCCGTTCGACCCGGTCGGTGCCACGCACGCGCCAGGCGATTTCGGCACCTTGGGCTGACGGCTCGGCGGCGATCATCTTGCCGGCGTGAACGGAAAGGCGGCCATCGGCGATGCGCTCCAGAAGACGCGCATGGACCTGAGGCGCCAGCCGATGACGGTGGACATCCCACCAGGGGCGCAGGTGGCGCAGGAATCTCCCTTTCTCCGCTCGGCTCGCCGACCGCCACAAGCGCTGGGTAAAGGGACGCAGTTCGTCCACGGCGTGCCGCCAACCCACCTGTGCAGCGCGTGCGCGCGTCTCGGCGAGGAGATGGGAGGCGACGCTGGTGGGCTTGACCGAGCGGCGGTCAGCGGCGGGCGGCTCGGCAAGGTGCGGGTGCGGCAGGAGCCCGCGACGCGACAAGGCTATCGTCCGGCCGTTGAAGCCTTGCTTGTCGAGCAGCAGCACCATGTCCACCATGGTGAGGCCGGTACCAATTACGAAGATGGTATCGTGGTCGGAAAGGCCCTGGGTTGCCGTCGGATCCCACGGATCGCCGAAATAGACACCGGGGGGCAGCTGCTCCGGCCTGAGCGGCGGCGGTGTGTGCGGTGGCAGGTTGCCCATCGCAAGTGCCACGGCGTTCGCCTGCAAGGTACCGCCATCGGCAAGGGTGAGCCTGTAGCCGCCCGGGCCTTCGCTCAGATCGGCAGCATCGCCGCGGATGATCTTCAGCCGACCATTGCCTTTCGCCTGCACCGCCTCCAACAATTCGCGCAGGTAGGCGCCATAGGCGGTGCGGGGCACAAAGGTCGCACCGTCGCCACCGCCCCGCGCGGCGACCCAATCCACGAAATGGCCGGGCCTGTCCGGGAAGGCGCTCATGTTGGCGGCGCGCACGTTGAGGAGGTGCTCGGGATCGGCCGAGCCGAAGGCCAGGCCGCCACCCGGCGCCGAGGCGCGCTCGACCAGGGTGACGCGGGGACCTTCGTGGCGCAGCAGGTTGATTGCGAGCAGGCTGCCGGAAAAGCCCCCGCCCACGACGGCGACATGGTCGATCATTCTGGGAGAGCCCCTCGCGAACGCGGCTAGATTTCGTATTCCGGCTGCCAGTGCGGCGTCAGGAAGGCAGGCGGCTCGTCCTGCAGGCTTGGCTGGCGGCGCTTCATGTCGCCGTAAAGCCGCTTCACCGTGCTGCTCCCCGTCCGGGTGAACACCGCGGGCACGAAGGCGTGGACGATGCAAGCGGCGCCGCCCACGGTCATGGCGATGCCGAAGCGCATGGCGACGCGCCAATGCTGCGAATAGGTTTCGCCTACCTCGCGCGGGTGGTCGAAAAATGCTGCCCTGATCATCCGATATCACCCAAGCCGATCGCGAGATGATGCTAGACCGGGCAGCCTCTGCCCGGAAGAGCATCTTTTGGCCTAGCCCGCCCGGGCGTGCCGCCGGCGCGCTCAGCGGTCCTTGAGATAATAGCGATCGAGCGCGGCGAGGCTGTCGTCAAGTTCATAGACGATTGGCTGGCCGGTCGGAATTTCGAGGCTGGCGATGTCGTCGTCGCTGATGTTCGAGAGGTGTTTGACCAGCGCGCGCAGGCTGTTGCCGTGGGCAGAGATGAGAACACGCTGGCCGCGCTTGAGCGCGGGCGCGATCTCCGCCTCCCAATAAGGAAGCACGCGGGCGATCGTGTCCTTCAGGCTTTCCTGGGTGGGGATGGTGATGCCGGCATAGCGGCGGTCGTTGGTCAGGTCGAAGTCGCTGCCCGTCTCCTGCGCGGGCGGCGGAATGTCGAACGAGCGGCGCCAGATCTTGACCTGGTCCTCGCCATGCCGCTCCGCGGTCTCGGCCTTGTTGAGGCCGGTGAGGCCGCCATAATGGCGCTCGTTCAGCTGCCAGTCCTTGGTCACCGGCAGCCACAGTCGGCCCATCGCTTCGAGCGCGATGTTGAGCGTCTTGATCGCGCGGGTCTGGAGTGAGGTGTAGCACAGGTCGAAGTCGAGACCCTTGGCGGCGAGCAGTTCGCCCGCGGCCTTGGCCTCCGCCTCGCCCTGCGGAGTCAGGTTCACGTCCCACCAGCCGGTGAAGCGGTTTTCCAGGTTCCAGGCGGACTGGCCGTGGCGGATGAGGACGAGGGTGGGCATGAGGACTCCTTTGACATTCACACCGTCATTGCGAGGAGCGTAGCGACGAAGCAATCGAGACGGCATCGAGTCAGCACTGGATTGCTTCGCTACGCTCGCAATGACTGAGTGCGGGTGATCAGGCGCGCGCCTGCTTATGCGCCTTCAACTCGGGCAACAGCGCATACAATGCATCGATGCAGCTCTTCGCCAGCGCGCGGCTGCGTTCGGGGGACCAGCCGTAATCGGGGTCTGGCAGCGCGTCGTTGTCCTTGAACGGCATTTCCAGTGTCATCGACACAGCGCCGAAGCGGTGGGCGAGCTGGGCGGTGGACATGGACAGGTTGGCCTTGCCGGGTGCGGCGACATCATAGCCGATCTTCGTTTGGAAATCTGGCGAGCGCTCGACCAGCAGCTGGCCATAGCGGGTAAATAGGGCGCCATGGTCCTCCTTCCAGTCCGGAATGCCTTCATAGCCAGCGAGGAAGTTGGCGGCGATCGCCTCGTCACCATGAACGTCCATGGCGAAGTCGACGCCGGTGCGGTCCATCTCGTTGCGGACATGCAGGACCTCGGGGCTGCGCTCAAGCGTCGGTTCGTGCCATTCGCGATTGAGGTTGACCCCCGCCGCATTGGTGCGCAGATGCCCGCGCTTCGAACCGTCCGGGTTCATGTTGGGCACGACGTGGAAGGTGCAGCTTTGCTGGAGCCGGCGCGAGACCGGATCGCTGTCGTCGAGCAGTTTCTCGAACGCGCCTTCTATCCACCACTCGGCCATGGTCTCACCCGGATGCTGGCGACCATAAAACCACACCTGCAGCGGACCCTCGCCGAAGGTGAAGTAATCCATCTCCTGCCCGTCGAGGGTCTGGCCGAGCGAGCGATACTCGACCTCGGCATAGGACGAAATCTCGGCGACGAGGTCGTGGTGGCGCTCGGTCGTATAGGGAGCGTGATAGGCGAACCAGACATTGTTGGTCGCGGGTGTCACGCGGATGGTGAGGACGCCGTCGCCGTAGCTCGTGTCGACCAGCTCCCAATCCTCGCGGTCGTGGCTCATTCGCGCCTTGTAGCCGGGCCAGCCCAATGGATAGGCCGATCCCTTGGCATTGAGGATGCGCAGTTCCACGGCCCTACCTTCCGCCCCGGTCAGGCGGAAGTAGAACCATTGGTAGAAATCACTCTGGTGATCGGTGACGATCTCGAGATCGATGCGATCGCCATCGATGGAGATCAGGCGAATGTTGCCGCCATCAAAGGCGCTGGAGATGGAGAGGGTCATCGGACGGTGATAGTGCGCCCGGTTTCGCCGGGGAAGTCCCCAAACAGGCTTGCGGCCAGCCGCTCGACGGCATAACGCGGGCTCGCCTCTTCTGTCCCGACGCGCGCTTCAGTATGGGCGCGGCCTTCCCAGAATACGGTCTGGTCGGAGCGGCGGCGGATGGAGACTTCGAGCATGGTCGCCACCGTCTCGCCGCCGCGGCCGCCGCCCAGGTTGATGCCGAGGCCGACGCCCACGCCGCTGCCCCAGCCGCCGGTGCTGCCGCCGATGCCGACGCTGACCGGCGATCGCTGGGCGATCTGCTGACGGCTGCCCTGTTCGACGTCGATCAGCGCGATCTGTTCGGACGTGCCACTGGGCACCACCGTCCAGCCGAGGCGGGTCAGCTCACGCGCGACCGCCTGTTGATACCAGGAGAATTCCAGCGTGTTGGCGTCCGCCGCATCGACCGGCACGACGGCGATCTGCGCGCGGGCGATCTGGCCGCCGAGGTGGAAGCGGGTCGCCTCCACGGGCGCGGGGCCGCCGCCGAAGGGGGAGGTGGAGCAGGCACCCAATGAGGCTGCCGCCAGGGCCACCACGCATCTTCGCAGAAAAACAGCTTTCATCCGGGAACCTCTTACCTGAAACGCAGATTTCATATGACCTGTGCAACGAACATGATGAAGTTTCGCTGCATCACCTAAAAGGGGAACGAACAAAGATGATCCAGGGCGACAGGCCCGCGGTGCTGGTCACCGGCGGGGCAGGCTATATCGGAAGCCATGCGGTGCTGGCGCTGCTGGACGCGGGCTGGAAGGTGGCGGTGATCGACAATCTCGTCACTGGCTTTCGCTGGGCGGTGCCGGATGCGGTCGCCTTCTACCAGGGCGACATCGCCGACCAGGACCTGATCGCACGGATCATCGAAGAACAGGGTATCGGCGCGATCATGCATTTCGCCGGGTCTATCATCGTGCCCGAATCGGTCGAGAACCCGCTCAAATATTATGAGAACAACACGGTGAAGAGCCGTGCCCTTATCGAGGCGGCGGTGAAGGGCGGCGTTCGCCACTTCATCTTCTCGTCCACCGCGGCAACCTACGGCATTCCCGAAGAGGTGCCGATCAAGGAAACGACGCGCACGTCGCCGATCAATCCCTATGGCTGGTCGAAGCTGATGACCGAGCGGATGCTGGCAGACGTCGCCGCTGCACACCCGATGAACTTCTGCGCGCTGCGCTACTTCAACGTGGCAGGCGCGGACCCGCAGGGGCGTTCGGGCCAGTCGACGGCTGGCGCGACCCATCTGATCAAGGTTGCGGTCGAGGCGGCAACGGGTAAGCGCGCGTCCGTGGCGGTCTACGGCACCGACTACGACACGCCCGACGGCACCGGCATCCGCGACTATATTCATGTCAGCGATCTGGCGGCCGCGCATGTCGACGCGCTCGGCAAGCTGATCGAGGAACCGGGCACCAGCCACATCATGAACTGCGGCTATTCGCGCGGCTTCTCCGTGCTCGAGGTGCTGGATGCGGTCGATCGCGTGACCAACATGCAGATCGAGCGTCGCATGGAAGGCCGCCGTGCGGGCGATCCGCCGGCTCTGGTGGCCGACAATTCGACCATCCTCGCGACGCTGCCTTGGCAGCCGCAGCGTGCCGAGCTAGACACGATCGTCCAGGATGCTTTGGCTTGGGAGCGCAAGCTCGCCGAGCGGCAGCAAGCTTGACTTGAATGGCGCTGCCACATAGGGGAGCGCCTTTCCCGAACAACAGATTCGACCGAAAGAATAGGCAGCGTTACGGCCATGAAGATCCGCAACTCACTCAAGTCCCTCAAGTCGCGTCACCGCGACTGCCGCGTGATCCGTCGCCGTGGCCGCACCTACGTCATCAACAAGACGAACCGCCGCTTCAAGGCGCGCCAGGGCTAAGTCCCTCTGCGTCATTGCGAGGAGCGTAGCGACGAAGCAATCCAGGCCGCGCAGGCCTGGATTTCTTCGCTGCGCTCGCGATGACGGAGTGTGTATGAGCTCGTCTGCGGTGAAGGCCGTCATCTTCGACGTCGGCAACGTGCTCTACGGGTGGGATCCTGATTCCTTCCTGGTGAGGCAGGTGGCCGACGACGAGGCGCGCCTGCGCTTCATCGAGGATAGCGGCTTCTACGCTTGGCACGAGGGGCTGGACGGCGGACGCCCGTTCGCCGAGGCCGAGGCGGAGCTGTCGGAAAAATTCCCGGCTTTCGCCGAGCTCATCTCGGCCTGGGGCAGCCGTTTCGGCGAGACGATCAGTGGGCCGGTGCTGGGCAGCCATGCCATTGTCGAGGAACTCGAGGCGCGCGGCGTGCCGCTGTTCGCGATCACCAATTTCTCCCATGAATTCTGGGCGCCGTTCCATGCCAAGGAACGGGCGTTCTTTTCGCGTTTCCAGGGCATCGTCGTGTCGGGCGAGGAGAAATTGCTGAAGCCCGATCCTGCCATCTACTATCTCGCGCTCGACCGCTTCGGGCTGAAACCGGCGGATGCCATCTTCATCGACGATCGCGCGATCAACTGTGAGGGCGCCGAGGCGATCGGCATGAAGGCGCACCTGTTCACGAGCGCGCAGGATCTGCGCGCCCGGCTGGTGGCCGAAGGACTGCTCTGAACTTTTCGGCTCGGCAGGCTTTAAGCGGCAATGCGACAAAGATGGCCTGAGAAACTCTGGATCGTCCGTCACGGGCAGAGCGCCGGCAACGTTGCCCGCGATGCGGCGCACGCGTCCGGCGCACACCTGATCGACATTCCGTTCCGCGACGTGGACGTGCCCTTGTCCGATCTCGGGCATGAGCAGGCGCGGGCGGTGGGCCACTGGTTCGCGGCCATGCCGGAGCATGAGCGGCCGGAAATCGTCCTTGCGTCGCCTTATGTGCGTGCGCAGCAGACGGCGCGGGAGATCTGCCAGGCGGGCGGCACGACGGAGGCGCGGCCGCCGATCATCGACGAACGGCTGCGCGAGCGTGAATTCGGTATCTTCGACCGGCTCACCACCGCCGGGATCAAGGACAAATATCCGGAACTTGCTGAGCATCGCGCCTTGCTCGGCAAATTCTACCACCGCGCGCCCGGCGGCGAGAGCTGGGCCGACGTGATCCTGCGCCTTCGCAGCGCGATGGATACGATCAGCCTGCACCATGCCGATAAGCGCGTGCTGATCGTTTGCCACCAGGTCGTGGTGCTGTGCCTGCGCTACATCCTCGAGGAACTCGACGAGGCGCAGATCCTGGCGATCGACCGCGAGGGCGACGTGCTCAATTGCGGCGTGTGCGAATATGATTTCCTGCCCGACGATGCGGCATGCGTGCCGAGCCTGGTGCGCTACAATTTCGCGACGCCTTTGCTGGACGAGGCAGCGCCGGTGACGGCCGAGCCAGACACGATCGCAGGGACGCGATGATCGAGGTCCGGACGCTCGACCGGGCGCTGCTGGAGGCGGAGTTTCCACTACCCGCCCATCCGGACGATGGGGACAAGGAGGATCGCGGACGCATCCTGGTGATCGGCGGCAGCCGGGAACTGGCGGGCGCGGCCTATCTGGCCGGGGTGGCGGGGCTCAGGGCCGGTGCCGGCAAGCTCCAGATCGCGACGGCGCAGAGCATCGCCGTTCAGCTGGCGATCGCCATCCCGGAGGCGCGGGTGGTCGGCAATGCCGAGACGCAGGAGGGATGCATCGACAGTTCCGCCTTCGACGCGATCCTGGACTTCGTACGGGAAGCGCAGGCGGTCACGGTCGGCTGCGGGCTGCAGCATGGCGAGCCGCTGGAGGCCTTGATCGACGCCTTATTCGCCTGCGGGGCTGACGTGCCGCTCGTGCTCGACGCCGCTGTGCTGGGCAGTTTGCACGAACGGTCGGCGGCGCTGAAGGCATGGACAGGCGGCGCCGCCCTGCTGCCGCATGCGCGCGAGATGGCGCGGCTGCTTCGGTGCGATCCCGAGACCGTGGAGGTCGATCCGCTGGCCGCGGCTCGCAAGGCCGCGGAGACGTTCGGCGCGGTGGCGCTGATCAAGGGCCAATTTAGCCACATAGTCGCGCCGGACGGACGGGCGTTCCGCTTTGAAGGCGGCGGCGTCGGGCTGGCGACTTCGGGCTCGGGCGACGTGCTGGCAGGGATCGTTGGCGGTTTGTGCGCACGAGGTGCCGATCCGCTCACGGCGGTGCTGTGGGGTGTGTACCTGCATGGCGAGGCGGGGCGGATATTGTCCCGCAAGGTCGGCCGAGTGGGCTTCCTCGCGCGCGAGTTGATGGATTTGGTGCCGGGGTTGATGTAAGGGGCGCCCGCCTGAAATCCACACCCGTTCGTTTAGAGCGAAGTCGAGAATCCCCGACGCCCTACGAACCGGCTTCTCGACTTCGCTCGAAGCGCACGGCGGAACGGAGGGGGCGGGAGCTTCAGATGCTCGTCATCCGGGACTTGATCCGGGATCCACCTGCTTGCAGCCGTGATGACGAACAAGCTGGGCTCTGGATCAGGTTCCGGGGTGACGACTTTAGGGTGAGACAGGTTCAGCCCCACCTACCCCTTATGCCGCTGCACCTCGTCGCCCACGAGCCGCGCGACATGCACCACGTTGGTGGAGCCGGGGGTGCCGAAGGGAACGCCGGCCATGATCACTACGCGGTCGCCCGCGCCGGCGATATTGTGGCGCAGCGCCATGCGCTTGGCCTTGCCGATCATCTCCTCGAAACTCGACACGTCCTTGGTGCGCACGGCATGCGCGCCCCAGAGGATGCCCATCCGCCGCGCGGTCTTGATCGAGGGCGTGAGGACGAGCAGCGGCACGGTCGGCCGCTCGCGCGCGACGCGGCGGGCGGTCGAGCCCGACGACGTGAAGCAGACAATCGCAGCCGCCGAGACGGTGTTGACGATGTTGCTCGCGGCCTCGGCGATCGCGTCGTTGGTGGTGGGATCGGGCAGGGTTTCGGTGAAATGGAGGCGGGCGGCATAGCCGGGGTCGGCCTCCACGCTGGTGGCGATGCTGTTCATCATCGACACCGATTCGCACGGCCAGGCGCCAGACGCGCTTTCGGCCGACAGCATGATCGCGTCGGCACCGTCATAAACGGCGGTGGCGACGTCGGAGACCTCGGCGCGGGTCGGGGTCGGCGCGGTGATCATCGATTCGAGCATCTGCGTGGCGACGACCACCGGACGGCCCATTCGGCGGGCAGTCTCGACGATGCGCTTCTGCAAGGGAGGCACGTCCTGCGGCGGCAGCTCGACGCCGAGGTCGCCGCGCGCGACCATCACCGCGTCGGCAAGCTCGAGTATGCCTTCGAGCCGCTCGACAGCGGCCGGCTTCTCGATCTTGGCAAGGAGGGCGGCGCGGCCGGCGATGAGGCGGCGTGCCTCGGCCACATCCTCGGGTCGCTGCACAAAGGACAGGGCCACCCAGTCGACATTGTTTTCAAGCGCGAAAACGAGGTCGGCGCGGTCCTTTTCGGTCAGCGCCGCGAGCGGGAGCACGACGTCGGGGACGTTCAGGCCCTTGTTGTTGGAGATGGTGCCGCCGACCTCGACCACCGTCACGATGCGGCTTTCCTCGACGGTGGCGACGCGGAAGACGAGCTTGCCGTCGTCGACCAGCAGGCGGGTGCCGGGCTGGATCGCGTCGAAAATCTCCTTGTGCGGCAATTGCACGCGGCGCGTGTCGCCGGGCGCGTCGTCGCGGTCGAAGGTGAAGGTCTCACCCTTCTTCACCTCCTCCTTGCCGTTGGCGAAACGTCCGACGCGCAGCTTGGGCCCCTGCAGGTCGGCGAGAATGGTGGTGGGGCGCTCCAGTTCCTTTTCGAGGTCGCGGATGATCGCAATCCGTTCGAGGTGGTCCTCGTGGCTGCCATGGCTCATGTTCAGGCGGAAGGCGTCGGCTCCGGCCTGGATGAGGCTGCGGATCATCTCGCGCGTGGCGCTGGCAGGGCCGAGCGTTGCGAGGATGCGGACCTTGCGGCTGCGCGGGTTGGAGGTCGGCATTATCTCTCCTCAGGCTTTTCCAGCCGCGGAATAGCCGCTTGGCGTTTCAGTTCAAGGCACGACGTTGCGAGAAAAGCCGCAGCCTTTTAGGAGGCGGCATTCAAATTCAGAATCGGGTGGGATCAAAATGGCCGAAGGAAATATCGCGGCGGAAGAGCTTCGTCTGCTGATCGAGCGCATCGAGCGCCTGGAAGAAGAGAAGAAGGCGATCGGCGACGACGTCAAGGACGTGTATGGCGAGGCCAAAGCGCGCGGCTACGACGTAAAGACGATGCGCGCGATCGTAAGGCTGCGTAAGATGGAGAAGAATGCCCGTGACGAGGCGGAGGCCTTGCTCGAGACCTATCGCCAGGCGCTCGGCCTCGATTGATAGGCGCCGCGCGGACGGCTAGACGTGGCACACGCAAACACAAGGATGATGAACGGCAATGGCCGGCCATAGTAAATTCAAGAACATCATGCACCGCAAGGGCGCCCAGGATAAGAAGCGCTCGGCCATGTTTTCGAAGCTCAGCCGCGAAATCACGGTGGCGGCTAAGATGGGCACGCCCGATCCGGACATGAACCCGCGCCTGCGTGCCGCCGTTCTGGCGGCCAAGGCGCAGTCCATGCCCAAGGACAATATCCAGCGCGCGATCGACAAGTCGGCGGCGGGCGAGGGCGATAATTATGAGGAAGTCCGCTACGAAGGCTTCGGGCCGGGCGGCGTGTCGCTGATTGTCGAGGCGCTGACCGACAATCGCAACCGCACCGCCACCAACGTGCGCACCGCCTTTGCCAAGAATGGCGGCAATCTGGGCGCCAGCGGGTCGGTGAGCCACGGCTTCGACCGCCTCGGCTTGATCACCTATCCGGCGAGTGTCGGTGACGCCGATGCGGTTCTGGAAGCCGCGATCGAGGCGGGCGCCGAGGACGTGCAGTCGGGCGAGGAAAGCCACGAAATCTGGACCGCGCAGGAAGACCTGCACGAAGTCGCCAAGGCGCTCGAAAAGGCGCTGGGCGAGCCCGAGAGCACCAAGCTCGCCTGGCGGCCTCAGACTCCGGTCGAGGTCGGCGAAGGCGAAGCGGGCACGCTGCTGAAGCTCATCGACGTGCTGGACGACGATGACGACGTCCAGACCGTGTGGGGCAATTACGAAGTCTCCGACGAGGTGATGGAGAAATTGGGTTAAATCGCAGACAAGCCCCTCCCCTTCAGGGGAGGGGTTGGGGTGGGGCAGTGTCAAGACGCGATCCGGACCTAACCGAAAGGGCGCGGCAGATGCGGCGCGAACCGACCGTGCCGGCAAAGCTGCTGTGGCGCCACCTCTCCAATTCGCAGTTGGGCGGATACAAGTTCAGACGCCAGGCGAGCCTTGCACCGTTCATCGTCGACTTCCTGTGTCCGTCGAAGGGCTTTGATCGTGGAAGTTGATGGTGACACTCATGATGCGCAGGCCGACCGTCGCCGCGATGTCAATCTTCGGGAGCGCGGCTTCAGTACACTCCGATTCACCAATCGCGAGGTGATGGACAATATGGACGGCGTGTTGGGGTCCATTCTCACCATGTTGCATGCTCTGCCTGATCGGACGCAGTGGGGGCGCGACTGGCCCCCCCCCACCCC
>CAKTCN010000032.1 GCA_934539295.1 uncultured Allosphingosinicella sp. | reverse complement strand
GCGGCCGCCTTGATCTCGATGATGCCGTCGTAGATTTCGGGCACTTCCTGCGCGAACAGCTTCTTCATGAAGTCGGGATGCGCGCGGCTGAGGAATATCTGCGGCCCGCGGCTTTCGCGCGCCACGCGCAGGATCAGGCTGCGGACGCGGTCGCCGACGCGGACCACTTCGCGCGGGATCTGCTGGTCGCGGCGGATCACGCCCTCGGCGCGGCCGAGGTCCACGACGACGTGGCCGAACTCGACCCGCTTGACGACGCCGGTGATGATCTCGCCGGCGCGATCCTTGAACTCTTCATACTGACGCTCGCGCTCGGCATCGCGGACCTTCTGGAAGATCACCTGCTTGGCGGCCTGAGCGGCGATGCGGCCGAACTCGATCGGGGGCAGCGGATCGACGATATAGTCGCCCACCACGGCGCCTGGCTGCAGCTTTTGCGCCTGCGCGACGTCGACCTGCTTGAAATAATCGTCGACAGCCTCGACCACCTCGACGACGCGCCACAGGCGCAGGTCGCCACTGTTCGGATCTAGCTTGGCGCGGATGTCGTTCTCGGCGCCGTAGCGCGCACGGGCGGCGCGCTGGATCGCGTCCTCCATCGCCTCAATGACGATGCCCTTGTCGATCAGCTTCTCGCGGGCGACGCTGTCGGCGATGGCGAGCAGTTCGGCCTTGTTGGCGGAAACAGCACCGGGTGCGGCAGTGGCCATGACGTTATTCCTGTCCTTCTGTCAGAATGGAGTCGGCGCCCTCGGCAGAGAGCGGCGCGGTCGCCGCGATCAGGCGGTCGGTGATAAGCAATTTGGCGGAATGGATCTGTCCCAACGGCACCTTGGTCGGCCCCAGTCCCTTGACGTCGATGGCGATCTCCTCGCCCTCCACGCCGATCAGGTCCCCGGTCAACTGCTTGCGCTTGTTCAGCGGCTCGGCGAGGCTGATCCGCGCCTCATGCCCCTTCCAATCGTCATAATCCTTGAGGCGGGTCAGCGGCCGGTCGATGCCGGGCGAGCTCACCTCCAGGCGATATGCGCCGGGAATCGGATCGCGCCCCGCGACCTCGGCCTCGTCCAGCACGTCGGACAGGCGGCGCGACAGGCGCGCGCAATCGTCGAGCGTCAGCTGCCGCGTGGCAGGATCCTCCGCCATGATCTGGAGCGTCGGGTCGGACGTGCCGCCGATCATCTTGACGCGCACCAGCTCGAGTCCTTCGGCCTTCGCCGCCGGCTCGATCATGTCCATCAATGCGGCGATATCCGCCATGCGCTCTCCAAAAAGCCAAGTCCGCCCGTGCCGGTCCCGACCCCGGGACCAGCCTCAACATTGTTACCGATGTCGAGAAAGGCATCGCTCATATAGGCTTGTCGGCCGGGCGGAGCAAGCGGCTTAGCGGGCACCCCATGGCGGCGGAGGGGAAGGCACCGGGCGTGTCAGGTCGAACTCGACGCGGAAGAAGCGGCCGGGGCGGCGCAGCTCATAGGCGAAGGTGCGGCCGGGCTCGACCCCCAACGCCCACACGTTACCGGCCGATTGCGCCATGCTCCCGGTGACGAACATATGCCGCGAAAAGCTGTCGGCGGGAAATCGCTGCCGCGTCTCAGTCCCCTGCCCATCCGAGTCACCGCCATATTGCGTCAGCGCGTCCTCGCTCCCGTCCTCATGCCGGTGATCGTGCTTCAGCCGCACGCCCGCGTCGGTGCGCGTCACAACCCAGGTGCGCGATCGATCCGCACCGACATGGAAGGGTATGCGGATTTCACCGCCGCCGCACTCGCGCACATGCATCACCAGAGCCTTGCCCGCGAAGCTCGCATCGGCATCGACCGGCGGACTGACGATGCGTCCCGCATAGGCCTGGCCGCACAGGGATGACAGCCGGCCCATGAAGGCGTCCGCAGGCGCTGCCGAGGGCGTGGTGGCGGAACCGATGGCGACCAAAGCGGCGAAGGGAACGAGGATATTTTTCATCACCCGATCGTTACGGCCGCGCCGAACTTGTGCAACCCTTGCCATGCTCGTTCAGAAACAAGGATACTTCATGCGTCCGCTGCTGTTCACCGCTACCTTGCTCGCCGCCGCCTGCACAGGGGACGCGACCGTTGCCCAGAACAACGCCGTCGCCACCGTGCCGAACTCGGCGGATCCTGCCACCGGTGAGCGACCGTTCCAGACGGCGACCGTGGCCGATTTCGATGCACCCTGGGCGATGACTTTCCTGCCCGACCGGCGCATGCTGGTGACGGAAAAGGCAGGACAGCTCCTGCTGGTCACCGCCGATGGGCAGCAGCGCGTCAGCGTGTCGGGCATCCCCGCCGTGGATAGTGCCGGCCAGGGCGGGTTGATGGACGTGGTCCTGCATCCGCAATTCGCCACCAACAACATCGTCTATCTCACGGCATCGCAGGCCGGCGAGGGCGGCAAGGGCCTGGTGCTGATGCGCGGCCGGCTGGTCGAGCAGGGCGGGCAGGCGCGCCTCGACGGCCTTTCCACCATCTTCCGCTCCAATCAGTTCGTCGAGGGTAACGGACATTATTCGGGCCGCATCGCCTTCTCGCCGGATGGTCAGTATCTTTTCCTCACCAGCGGTGAGCGGCAGAAGTTCGATCCGGCGCAGGACCCCAAGTCCACGCTCGGCAAGGTGCTGCGCCTTACCCCGGATGGGCAGCCGGCGCCCGGCAACCCGCTCGCAGCTCAGGGCTTCCACCCGGCGGTCTGGTCCTACGGCCACCGCAACCTGCTGGGCATCGCCTTCGACGCGTCCGGCAACCTTTGGGAGCAGGAAATGGGCCCCAAGGGAGGTGACGAGCTCAACCTGATCCTGCCGGGCCGCAATTACGGCTATCCGCTCGTGTCCGACGGCGACCATTATGACGGCCGCCCCATTCCCGATCACGACACGCGTCCGGACCTTGAAAAGTACAAGGTCAACTGGACGCCCGTCATCTCGCCCGGCGGGCTGATGATCTATTCCGGCAGCCTGTTCCCGCAATGGCAGGGCGACGCCTTCATCGGCGGCCTGTCGTCCAAGGCGCTGGTCCACGTAGACCTCGACGGCACCAATGCGACCAAGGGCGGCCAGTGGGACATGGGCGCCCGCATCCGCGAGGTCGAGCAAGGCCCGGAGGGCGCGATCTACGTGCTGGAGGACGGCGCAGACGGCTCGCAGGGTCGGCTGATGCGGTTGACCCCCGCCGCCTGACGTGGTGCCCGCCGTCATCATCGGGCTGACCGCGCTGGCGGTGAGCCTGGTCGTGGTCGCCGCGCGGTCGAACAAGCGCCGGCGGGACAATGGTGACGTCGGCGGCTCGTGGTGGGGCGGCGGCGACTCGGATGGCGGCGATGGCGGAGGAAACGGCGGGGACTGACCTCTCGATCCCACCTCCCGCTCACCGGTTCGCGCGGAGCCTCAAAGCGTGGCAAGCAATCCGAAGCCGGCCGCGAACAGCAGGATCACCACCGCCGAATCCACGCCCATCCTGAAAATCGTGCGGTCGCGATGTTCGAGCAGGCCGACCATGAAGACGCCGATAAGGATCGCGCCGAGCAGGGCCGACACGATCTCGAACCGGCCAAGTTCGTTCAGCACCGGCCCGCCGCGATAGACAACATCGGCCAGCGGCACGAGCGACAGGTTGACGAAGTTGGTGCCGAGCACCTGCCCGAACGCCATTTCCGGCCGGCCGATCCGCAACGCCGTCGCAATCGTCACCAGTTCCGGGAGCGAAGTGGCGGTGCCGATCAGCCCGAAGCCGACCAGGGCGCTGGTGACTCCCGTCTGCGTCGCAATCGCATCGCCGACGTTGGACAGGACGTAGCCGGCCGCGAAGATAATCGCGCCGTCCAGCGCCACGATCGTCCACAAGCGGGTGAGGCTCGCCTCCGTATCGGTTTCCGCTTCGGGCGCGTCGGGTTCGCCGTCGCCATCCTGGTCGACCGACCAGGGGGAGCGTGCGTCATGGCCCGCCGCTAGCCAGAAGAAGAACACCGCCGCCACACCGATTGCGATGCTGCCGGGTCCTACGCCCAGCAACGCCACGTCGCCTATCACGATCAGCGCGGCGATCATGGTCAGCAACAGGACGCCGAGCGTCGCCATCATCATCGTCGACGGCCGCGCCACGATCGATGTCACCGCATTGCGGCCGATGAAGGCGTCCACCACGGCCAGCAGCAGGATGTTGATCGCCGCCGATCCCAGCAAATTGTTGATCGCCAGCGCCGGGTTGCCGATCGCCGATGCAGTGGTGACGTTCGCCACTTCCGGCAGCGAGGTGATCCCGCCGAGCAGGAGCATGCCCGCAAAGGCGTGGTCCATGTCGGTCTTGACCGCAATTGCATCGAGGTTGCGCGTCAAACGCCCGCCCGCGAACCAGATGCCGACGCCCGACAGGACGAACAGGAGGGCGTTGACCCACAGGGGATAGGAAACAGCGTTGGACAGAGGCATCCAACCCGAACCGCGTGTATGCCTGCTGCGTTCCCGTCTTTCGAGGTTGGCCGATGGCGAGGGGTCGTCTCGAAGGACGCGCAGCATCGGGTAGATTCTCGTGAAGCACGCCCTCTGCCGCTTCCAGAACAGTTGCGAACTTCGACAAGCTCAGTCCGAACGATGCTTGGCGGAATGGCTAGATCAATGCTTCCGCCGATAGCGGAAGTACCACACCTCATGCCCCTTGCGCCGCGCCTTGGCTTCGTAGCGCGTCTGCGGCCAGCCGCCGGGGCGGTTGAGGAAATCGCCTGCGCTTTCCGCCAGCCATTCGAAGTCGCTGCGCTGGTTCATGATCATCATCGACCATCGGCAGTAAGTGGGATCGTCGGTGCCGAGCCGGAACTCGCCACCCGGCTGCAACTTGGCCGCGATCAGGTCCACGGGTCCGTGGTTCATCATCCGGCGCTTGGCATGACGCGCCTTGGGCCAGGGATCGGGATGAAGAAGATAGACGAAGCGCAGGCTCGCGTCCGGAAGCCGCTCCAGCACCTCCAGCGCATCGCCCATGTGCAGCCGCACGTTGGGCAGGTGCTTGTCGCGCACGTGGAGCAGCGCACCGACCACGCCGTTCACGAACGGCTCGCAGCCAATAAAGCCGTGATTTGGCAGCAGGTCGGCGCGATAGGCAAGATGCTCGCCGCTGCCGAAGCCGATTTCGAAATGGAGCGGGCGGTCGTCGCCGAACAGGCTTTCGGACGTCAGCGGTCCGTCCGCCGGCACGCTGATCTGCGGCAGCAGATCGTCGAGCAACGCCGCTTGGCCGGCGCGCAGCTTGTGCCCCTTGGCGCGTCCGTAGAGGCGGTTGATGGTGAGGGGGTCGCCGGGCTTGTGCGCAGTCATGCGCCGCCCCTGCCACCGCGGCACGGCGGCGTAAAGCCGTCAGCCCGCCATCGGCAGCCTGCCGATCTCCGGTCGCGCGAGGAGATAGCCTTGTACGTAGCGAATGCCCAGGTAGCGGAGCGTGTCGAGCTCTTCCTGAGTCTCGATCCCTTCCGCGATGATGGTGGCGCCCAGCGCCTCGCCCATGCGTGCGATCTCGTTGACGATGATCTGGCGCGGCTTGCTGCCGTCGATGCCGCGTACCAGCTCCATGTCGATCTTGATGAAGTCGGGTACGAATCGTGCGAGCAGCCCAAGTCCCGAATGCCCTGCCCCAAAATCGTCAAGCGCCGTGCGGAACCCGAGGTTGCGATACGCCTCGACGATGCGGCCGACATGCTCCGCATCCATCTTCTGGGTTTCGGTGAACTCGAACAGCAGCCGGTCGGTGGGAAAGTCCACCGCCCGCGCGGTCTTGAGCGTCAGCTGGATGCAGGCGAGCGGCGAATAGACCGCATTGGGCAGGAAGTTGATCGACAGGACCGCGCCGGTATCGACGATCCCGGCCTCCACCGCCTGGCGGATCGCGGCCACGCGGCATTGCTGGTCGAAGGCATAAAGATCGTCGGGTGCGACACCCGCCAGCACGTCGCCGGCGCTTTGCCCTTCCGGCCCACGCACCAGCGCCTCATAGGCGAAGACGCCGCCCGAGCTCAGGTCCACGATCGGCTGGAACGCCATGCGGAGGTGGAAGTCCGGCGCATCCTCGCCGCACGCGCCGCAGCCGCCTTGGGGCGCCGAGTCAGAACCTGCCATGAGTCGGGACATGGCAGGCGATGGTTAAGAAGACATCCCGTTTCGCACCGCAACTAACCTGCATCAGCACGTTACCCGGCGGCTCGGCGGGAGCAGCCCCAAGGCTACCCCCGCCGGGTCGATCAGAAAGCGGCCTGCAGCGTCTCGACCAGGTCGGTCTTCTCCCACGGGAAGAAGTCGCCGTCCGCCTTGCGGCCGAAATGGCCGTAGGCGGCGGTGCGCTGGTAGATCGGCTTGTTGAGGCCGAGATGCGTGCGGATGCCGCGCGGGGTCATGCCGCCGAGCGCCGCGATGCCCTTGATCGCATCCTCGATGCCCGCATCGGTCACGCCATCGCGCGCGGTCCCGTGCGTGTCGACGTAGAGCGACAGCGGCGCGGACACGCCGATCGCATATGCGAGCTGGATCGTGCAGCGGCGAGCAAGGCCGGCCGCGACGATATTCTTGGCAAGGTAGCGCGTGATATAAGCGGCCGAGCGGTCGACCTTGGTCGGGTCCTTGCCGCTGAACGCGCCGCCGCCATGCGGGGCCGCGCCGCCATAGGTGTCAACGATGATCTTGCGGCCGGTCAGGCCCGCGTCGCCGTCCGGCCCGCCGATCTCAAAGCTGCCAGTCGGGTTGATGTGGTAGACGGTTTCGTCCGACAGAAGCTCGGCCGGAAGAATGCCGGCGACGACCCTCTTCACATAGGCCTTGAGCTCGGCCTCGTTGTCGCCCTGGTCATAGCCTTTGCCATGCTGGGTGGAGACCACGATCGCGGTCGCGGCGACAGGCTTGCCGCCTTCGAAACGTAGCGTCACCTGGCTCTTGGCGTCGGGCTCCAGGAAGGGGGCCACGCCCGAATGGCGGTCGGCCGCCATCTGCTCCAGAATCTTGTGGCTGTAATAAAGCGTCGCCGGCATGAGGTCGGGCGTCTCGTCGCAGGCGAAGCCGAACATGATGCCCTGGTCGCCCGCACCCTCGTCCTTGTTGCCGGACGCGTCCACCCCCTGCGCGATATGCGCCGACTGGCCATGCAGGTTGTTCTCGAAACGGAAGCTTTCCCAGTGGAAGCCTTTCTGCTCATAGCCGATGCGCTTCACCGTTTCGCGAACGGTGCGCTCGATCTCTTCCTTGGCGCCCGGCGCCCACTCGTCATTCTCGTACACGCCCTTGCAACGGATCTCGCCCGCCAGCACGACCAGCTGGGTGGTGGTCAGCGTTTCGCAGGCGATGCGCGCTTCCGGGTCCTTGGAAAGAAACAGGTCGACGATCGCGTCCGAAATCTGGTCGGCGACCTTGTCGGGATGGCCTTCGGAAACCGATTCGGACGTGAAGAGATAGTTGCTGCGCATCACTGGCCTTCAGCTGTGAGAGGACGTATTCGGATATAAAGATATCCTTATGTCCGCCCTCTTAACGCGCGCGGCGGCGAACTGCAATCGCGATGCAGACGAGCAGGAACGCCAGCAGCCAGGGCGCGAGATTGCCGATCCGCGCGAACACCGTGGGTGCCTTGGACGGCGGCAGCAAAGCCTCGATCGCTCCCGCCTCGCGCCATCCGATGCTGGACAGCACCTGCCCATCGGCATCCACGACCGCCGACACGCCCGTCGGCGTGGCGCGCAGCACCGGCAGCCCTTCCTCGATCGCGCGCAACCGCGCCTGCGCCAGGTGCTGCGGCGGACCCCAGCTGCCGAACCAGGCATCGTTGGACGGATTGAAGATGAAGTCGGGACGGTCGCCGCGGTCGACCACCTGGCCGGAAAAGATGATCTCGTAGCAGATCTGCAGCCCGACCTTGCCGAAGCCCGGCAGCGCAATGCTCCGCGCGCCCGGCCCCGCATCGAAATCGACCGCGCCGGGCGCCAGCCGCGACAGGCCGAGCGCCGACAGGAACGGGCGCATCGGCAGATATTCGCCATAAGGCACCAGATGCGACTTGTCGTAGCGGCCGAGGATATTGGCATTTGCGTCGATCGCGAACACGCTGTTGGTGCCGCTGGTCACTTGGATGCCGTCGGCGGACTGGAAGGTGATGCCGCCGGTGAGCATGATGTCGCCGGGCCGGATCTGCGACGCGGTCTGCTGAAGCGTGCGGCGGGTCTTGCGCGCCGCATAGAAGCTGCGCCGCTCGTCCTGAAGCGCTTCCGTCACCGCCGCCTCCGGCCACAATAGCAGGCGCGGCGCCGCGCTGGACGTACGCGACAGGTCGGCGAGCGTCGCGAAATTGCGGTCGGCGAACTCTTTGCTCCACTTCTGCTCTTGCCCGATATTCGGCTGAACGATGGTGAGGCGGGCACCCGGCGCGCCGCTGCTCGGCCGGTCGAAGCCCAGTTGAAGCAGGCTCGCCAGTGCCACGGCGGCCAGCAGCACGAACCCGGTCTTTCGAAACCGCTCGTAGATCAGCAGCAGCGCGCCCGCGATCAGAACCAGGAAGCCCGACAGACCATATGTACCGACAATCGTGCTGAGCCGCGACACGGCCGTCGGCAGCATGGCGACGCCGATCGAATTCCACGCAAAGCCGGTGAACATGGTCGCGCGCAGCCATTCGGTGACGATCCAGGCCGCGGCGAACAGGAAGATGAAGGCCAGCCGGTCGGTCCGCCCCCAGCGCCAGGCGAGCCCCGTCGCCAGCGCCGGATAAACGGCAAGGTAGAGCGACAGCAGAACCACCGACACCCAGCCCAGCCAGGCCGGCATCGCCGCCTGATAGGTGAAGGCGGTGGCGATCCAGTTGAGCCCCAGCACGAAATTGCCGACCCCGAACCACCAGCCGAGCGCCAGCGCACGGCGCAGGCTGCGCGCATGCTGGACCAGCCACATCAGGCCGCCCACGGCGAAGAGCGTCAGCGGCCACGCGCCGACAGGTTCGAAGCCCAGCGCAGAGGCAAGGCCGAGCAGGAATGCGATGAGGAGCGGCTTCACGCCGCCGCTATGCGGGCGAACCGCGACCGCTTCAACCATCTAGCTACGCTGGCATGAAGCAAGGATACCTAAGGGCAGGCACGTCCTCCCACCCGGACGGTGAGGAGATGGAGCGAAGAGAATGCGTTATCGCGCGTCCTCGGCATCCTCGGCGATCGCGTCGGCCCGGTTCTCGCCGGCGTCGCGGGTCGCCTCTGCCTGGTTCTCCAGCGCGGCGGCCTGGTTCTCCAGCGTCATCTCGGCCGCGCCCACCGCATTGTCTGCTTCCTCGACCAGATTTTGCGCCTCCGCCTCGAGCTGATCGGCCTGATTCTCCGCTGCGGCCTCCACATTGTCGGCCACGTCATTGTCCTGACATGCGGCAAGGCTTGCCAGGGCGGCTGCGCCGATGACGGTGACGAGCTTCTTCATGTCGCTTCCTCGCGCTTGTTCCTCATGCGCAACAATGCGCACCGACAAGGCGAAGTTCCGAAGTGGACACATGAACGCGAACGACAGGAAACGACCCAACCTCGGCCGTTCGACAACGACCCTACGATCCGGCGATATGAAGAGGTGGGGAGCTTCTGTTGCCCGGCGCTCCCCGTGCCGCTGAATTCCCATTCTGTTGCCCGGTCGGGTTCGAACCGCGCTTTTGTCTGATATAACCTAAACCGTGAGGTTCGGGTTACGCAGCAATCGCAAGAGCCTCGTTATCGTTGGCACTTATATAATGGGCCGTTTCGGTGGTCCCATTCCGAGCGAAACACAGTGCTTTTCAACACACGTCGATCCTAGTTCGGCCCCATCAGGATCGGCCATCAAAGCCGATGTTGGTGGAGCCGCCGGGTACCGCCCCCGGGTCCGCTGTGCTTATTGCACACCGCGATTTATCGCCATAGCCGGGCGAACCCGGCACATGTGTATATAGGGCATTCACAACGGATTTGAAGGGGGCGCCGGCACATGGCCGCGCCGCAGCTCGTCCCTGATCTCGCGCAGCAGGGCGATGTCGGCAGGCTCGGCGGGAGTCGGCACGTCCTTGTCGGGCAGCGCCTTCTTGATTCCGCGCACCACCAGGAAGATGATGAACGCGACGATCAGGAAGTTCACCGCCGCCGTCAGGAACTGGCCATAGCCGATCATCGGCACGCCGGCCGCCTTGAGGGCGGCATAATTGCCCGGGTCGCCGGCATAGCCCGCCGGCACGGGCGCCAGCCGGATGAAGTAGCGCGAGAAATCTAGATCGCCGATCAGCCATCCGATTGCCGGCATGATGACATCGTCGGTCAGCGAGTTGACGATCTTGGTAAAGGCCGCGCCGATGATGACGGCAACCGCAAGGTCGATCACGTTGCCGCGATTGATGAACTGCTTGAACCCGCTCAGCATCTGCCTTCTCCCTTCCGGTCCCTCACCCAGCTTAACCGCGGACCGTCTCGCGTCCAGAGCCGGTAGAAACCGCCGGGATGCTGCAACACGCCGACAGCCATTGACGGCGCCTGCAATCCCCGACACCTTGCCCGCAAGTATCTGAGTTCAAGGGGTTAATGAATGAAGGTTCGGCGGAGTGGCGCGCTAGTTGCGCTGGTTGCCATGCTCGCAGCGTGCGGTGGGGATGATGGCGGTAGCAACGGCGGCACCGCTCCGCCGATCGGTGCCACGCCGGCACCGCCGCCTCCGCCGCCTTCCACCACGGCCGGCTGCTCGCTGCGCGAACGCCAGGATTGGGTGAATGCCCAGATCCGCGACTGGTATCTGTTCCCCGAGACGCTGCCGGCAAGCCTCAGCCCCGCCGCTTACTCGACCGTAGACGATTTCATCGATGCCCTGACCGCCAATGCCCGTGCGCAGCGCAAGGATCGCTACTTCACCTACCTGACCTCGATCGCCGAGGAAAATGCCTATTACAGCTCCGGCTCCGACGCCGGCTTCGGCATCCGCTTCGCCGTGGATTCGGGTGCACGGCGCCTGTTCGTGATTGAATCGTTCGAAACGGGCCCTGGCTATGCGGCGGGCATCCGACGCGGCACGGAAGTGCTCGGCATCGGCACCGGCGCGGGCAGCGTTCAGTCCGTATCCTCGCTCTGGGCATCGGGCGGGGTGGATGCGGTCGCCAACGCACTCGGCCCCGATCAGGCAGGCGTCGCGCGCACGCTGCAGTTGGGCGGAGCGGGCGGCGACAGGACGGTCAGCGTAACCAAGGCCAACTTCGCGCTGCAGCCGCTTTCCAGCGAATATGGCGCCAAGATCATCCAGGACGGCGCGAAGAAGGTCGGCTATCTCAACATGCGGACCTTTATCGATACGGCCGATCCGCAGCTGCGCGCCGCCTTTGCCGACTTCAAGGCGCAGGGTGTAAGCGAGCTGATCATCGACTTCCGCTACAATGGCGGCGGCATCATCGACATTGCCGAATTGATGGGCGATCTCCTCGGTGCGAACCGTCAGCCGACCGATGTGTTGAGCTACACCACCTACCGTCCGGAAAAGGCGTCCAGGAACGAGACACGCTATTTCCAGCCCAAGGCGCAATCGATCGCACCGACCAAGATCGCCTTCATCGGCACCGGCAGCACCGCGTCGGCCAGCGAGCTCGTCATCAACGCTATGGTGCCGTACCTGCGCGGCAATGTGGCGCTGGTCGGCACCAACACCTACGGCAAGCCCGTCGGGCAGATCGGGCTCGACCGGACGCAATGCGACGATCGGCTTCGCGTTGTTGCCCTCGCCACGCAGAATGCGGACCGTCGGGGCGATTACTACAACGGGCTCGCCACCACCGTGGAGCGGACCTGCCAGGCGTCGGACGACATCACCCGCCCGCTTGGCGACCCTCAGGAGGCGTCGGTCGCGACCGCGCTCAATTTCCTTGCGGGGCGCACCTGCACCCCGATCGGCGGCAGCGGCGGCGGGATTTCTGCCCAGTCGGTGCGCGAGGTCCGCGAGACGCTGACGCCCGCCCGGCCGAGCACTGCCCAGCGCGAAGTACCCGGCCTGTTCTGACGACCCGGAGACGGACGGGAAATCCCCGTCCGTCCCGACCGCCTCAGGCCATGGTCGCCGCGCGCTGCAACGCGGCCGACAGCGCCGTGCTCAGCGTGGCGGCATCATAGGGCTTGCGCAGGAACGCATATTCGCCTGCCACGCCTTCCACGATCTCGTCGCTATAGCCGCTGGCCAGCAGCACGGGCAGGCCGGGGCGCGCCGCGTCCAGCTCGCGGGCCAGCCGCACGCCGCTGATCCCCGGCATCACGACGTCGGTGAAGACGAGGTCGATGCCGCCCCTGCCGACCAGGTCCAGCGCCTCCTCCCCCGATCCGGCCGGAACCGTGCGGTAGCCGAGATCCTCCAGCAGCTGGCAGGCGAAGGTGCGGACATGGTCGTTATCCTCGACCACCAGCACGCATCCGCCCGGCGACAGCATGGCGGCACCATCGGTGTGGGATGCGGCCGTGGCTCGCTTGAAGGTGCGCGGCAGGAACAGGCTGATCGTGGTGCCTTGGCCCGCCCTCGACCGGATCTCCGCCCGGCCGCCGCTCTGCGCGGCGAAACCGTGGATCTGCGACAGGCCAAGGCCCGTTCCCTTGCCGACCGGCTTGGTGGTGAAGAATGGCTCGAACGCGCGGCTCACGACCTCCTCGGGCATGCCTTCCCCGGTGTCGACGATCGACACGCACACCATGTCGCCGCTCGGCTCTGTGACGTTGCGGGTGGACAGGGTCAGGATGCCCCCGCCCGGCATGGCATCGCGTGCATTGAACGCCGCGTTCAGCAGTGCGGTCTCGAACTGGGTCGCGTCCACCTCGACCGGCCACACGCCTGCCCCCAGGTCGAGCTTCAACTCCACCTGGCTTTCCAAGGTGCGCGCAAGCACTTCGCCCAGCGCATCGAGCCGGACGTTGAGATCCAAGACCTCCGGCTTCAACGCCTGCCGCCGCCCGAACGCGAGCAGGTGGCTGGTCAGCGTCGCCGCCCGGTCGGCCGTCTCAATGATCGCCTGCAGGTAGCGCTCGCGCTTCTCGGCGGCGAGGTCGGGGCGGCGGAGCAGGTCGGCCGATCCGCGGATCACCGTCATCAGATTGTTGAAATCGTGCGCGATCCCGCCGGTCAGCTCGCCCAGCGCCTGCATCTTCTGCGATTGGAACAGGGCGGCGCGCGCTTCCTCCAATTCCTCCTGCGCGCGGCGGCGCTCCGTCATGTCGCGCGTGATCTTGGCATAGCCGAGCAGGCGGCCTTCCTCGTCGTGGATCGGGTCGATCACCACGCTTGCCCAGAAACGCGTGCCGTCCTTGCGGACGCGCCATGCCTCCATCTCATATTTGCCTGCGCTGAGCGCGGTATCGAGCGCCCGCTCCGGCTCGCTCCGCGCGCGGTCCTCTTCCGTGTAGAAGCGCGAGAAATGCGCGCCCACGATCTCGTCGGCCGTATAGCCCTTGATCGCCTCGGCGCCCGTATTCCAGTTGCTGATCCGCCCGCCGGGGTCGAGCATGTAGATGGCATAATCGCGCACCCCCTGGACAAGGATCCGAAAACGCTGCTCGCTGTCGAACAGGGCCTGCTCGGCCGCCCGCCGCTCCGTCACGTCGCGGGTGATCTTGGCATAGCCGATCACCGCGCCGTCATCGCTCCGGATCGGATCCACGACCACATGCGCCCAGAAACGGGTGCCGTCCTTGCGCACCCGCCAGCCTTCCGATTCGAACTTGCCCTCCTGCGCCGCGACACGGAGCGCGCGGCCGGGCAGGTCGGCCGCCCGGTCCTCCTGCGTGAAGAAGCGGGAGAAGTGGCTGCCGATGATCTCGTGATCCTCATAGCCCTTGAATCGCCGGGCACCCGGATTCCAGCTCGCCACCACGCCGTTCGCGTCAAGCATGTAGATGGCATAATCCGTGACGGCGTTGACCAGCAGCTCGAAGCGCTGGGCCGCCGTCTTGTCGTGGATCTGCGTCGTGTCAGCCATGCACACCTGGAATCGCCGGACCGCGCCGCATGGCACCGCCCTTCAACGTCCCCCCGCTCATGGCATTACCCGTAGCGTGCCTTCGATCAAGCCCGGCATTCTCCGCAAGCGTTGGAAAGCCGCGCGTCAATCTGGTAGCGGGTGGTCATGGTCACCGCTTCCGCCACCTCCGCCCGGGAAATCCTCACCGGCCTTCACGAGGTGATGGCCGCGCGATCCGGCACGCAGGCAAAGCTCAATCGCGTGGTGCAGATCATCGCCGACGCCATGTCGAGCGAAGTCTGTTCCGTCTACCTGCTGCGCGAAGGCGTGCTGGAACTGTTCGCCACCGTGGGCCTCAACCAGAGCGCGGTGCACGTCACCAAGCTTGCGCAGGGCGAGGGCCTGGTCGGCACCATTGCCGATCGTGTCGCGGTCCTGAACCTGGACGAGGCGGCGCAGCATCCCGAATTCGCCTATCGCCCCGAAACGGGGGAGGAACTGTTCCACAGCTTCGCCGGCGTCCCCATCGTGCGCAGCGAGCGGGCGATCGGCGTGCTGTGCGTCCAGCATGCGGAACCGCGCGGCTATGACGATGTCGAGATCGAGGCGCTGCAAACCGTTGCCATGGTCCTATCCGAACTGATCGCCGGAGCCGGGCTGGTCGACAAGAGCGCCACCGCATCGGGCGCCCGCGATGCGGGCGCAACCCGCCTCGCCGGCTTCCGCCTGGTCACCGGCATGGCCAAGGGCATGGCCGTCTACCATCAGCCGCGCGTGATGATCGAGCATACGGTCGCCGACGATACGGAGGCCGAGCGGCAGCGCGTCTATTCGGCATTCCGCCGGATGCGCGAGCAGATCGACAACATGACCAACATCGCCGAATTCGGCACGGCGGGCGAGCATCAGGAGATCCTCGAGACCTACAAGATGTTCGCCTATGACGAGGGATGGTCCAGGCGCATCAACGAGGCGATCGACAGCGGCCTCACGGCCGAGGCCGCGATCGAGCGCGTGCGCCAGCGCACCCAGACCCGCATGCGCGAGATCGACGATCCGCTGCTCAAGGAGCGGATGCACGACCTCGATGATCTGTCCAACCGTCTGCTGCGCATCGTGTCCGGACAGCTCGGCACGGCGGCGCAGACCGGGCTTCGCAACGACACGATCCTGATCGCGCGCAACCTGGGCCCGGCCGAGCTGCTGGAATATGACCGCCGCCGCCTGAAGGGCGTTATCCTGGAAGAAGGGTCGCTCACCGCCCATGTCACTATCGTCGCGCGCGCCATGGGCATTCCCATGCTGGGCCGCGTGCGCGCGATCCGCCAGGCCGTGCAGGAAGGAGACGAACTGCTGCTCGATGGGGACGAGGCGATCGTCCATGTCCGTCCCTCCAGCGCCGCCGAGGAAGCATTCGACGCCAAGCTCCTCACCAAGCAGCGCCAGCGCGCCCAATATGCCGCGCTGAAAAGCGAGCCGGCGATCACCCTGGACGAACAGCGCGTCACCGTGTCCATCAATGCGGGCCTGCGTGACGACGTGGAGGCGATCGAGGCGGTGGGCGCCGACGGCATCGGCCTGTTCCGCACCGAATTCCAGTTCCTAGTCTCGGCCAGCCTGCCGCGCCGCGAAAGCCAGCAGCGCCTCTACAAGTCGGTGCTGGACGCGGCCGGGCACAAGCCCGTCATCTTCCGCACGCTCGACATCGGCGGCGACAAGGCACTGCCCTATCTCCAGACCAGCGAAACTGGCGACGAGGAGAATCCGGCGATGGGCTGGCGCGCGCTGCGCCTCTCGCTCGATCGCTCGGCGCTGATGAAGGCACAGGCCCGCGCCCTTCTTGAGGCTGCCGCCGGGCGTGAACTCAACGTCATGTTCCCCATGGTGTCCGAGCCGTGGGAGTTCGACGCCGCCAAGGCCCTGGTGGAGGAGCAGCGCGACTGGCTGTCTGCGCGCAAGAAGCTGCTTCCCACCCGCATCCTGTACGGCGCCATGCTGGAGGTGCCGGCATTGGCCGAGACGCTGGACATGCTGCTTCCCCGCCTCGACTTCCTGTCGATCGGCACCAACGACCTCACCCAGTTCCTGTTTGCCGCCGACCGCGCGCATCCGCGGCTGGCCGAACGCTATGACTGGCTGAGCCCCGCCATCCTACGTTTCCTGCGCCGCGTGGTGCGCGAGGCGGCGGCCCATGACGTGCCCGTGGGCGTCTGCGGTGAAATGGGTGGCCGCCCACTGGAGGCGATGGCGCTGATCGGGATCGGCCTGCGCCGCCTGTCGATCACGCCGGTGGCGGTCGGCCCCATCAAGGCTATGGTGCGCTCGCTCGACGCGACCAAGGTCCGCGTGGCGGTGGAGGAGATGCTTGCCCGCCCCCCGCACGACCTGCGCTCCGCACTGGCCGATTGGGCCGCGGCGAACAGGGTCGCGATCTGGTAGGAAACATACCGCGTTTTTGCGGCGTTGACATTGAATAGTCGCTGCTATGTGGTGAGTCGCGGAGCGGCGGGGAATGTGCCGAATGGCGTCAAGGATGCAGAAATGAGCGAAGTGGATCCGGCGGGGGTGGCCAGCATCGGCAGGCGGCTGAAAGATGCCCGCGAAGCGAGGGGGCTGAGCCTGGAGGAGGTCGCCACCCAGACCCGTATCCCGATCCGCCATCTCGGCCATATCGAGGACGGCGAGTGGGAAGCGCTGCCCGCCACCACATACAGCGTCGGTTTCGCCCGCGCCTACGCCAACGCCGTCGGCCTCAACGGCAACGAAGTCGGCGCGGAGCTTCGCCAGCAACTCGGCGCCACGCGCGCCACCTACGATGCGCCCGCCGCATTGTATGAGCCGGCCGATCCCGCCCGCGTGCCGCCGCGCTCGCTCGTCACGATCGTGGTCGTGGTGCTGGCCCTGCTGGTCGGCGGCTACCTCATCTGGCGCAACATGGCCGTCAACGACGACATTGACCCGCTGGACACGCCGGTTGCCGAGGCGCCGGCACAGACGGCGGCGCAGCCGGCCCAGCCGCAGGGCGCTCCTGCGCCTGCCGCCACCACCGGCCCGGTCGTCCTCACCGCCACCGACGAGGTATGGCTGCGCGTCTATGAGGCGAGCGGCGGCGCATCCCTGTTCCAGGGCGTGCTCCAGGCCGGGCAGAAGTTCGAGGTGCCGGCCACCGCACAGGCGCCGCAGATCCGCACCGGTCGCCCGCAGGCGATCACCGTGTCGGTAGGCTCCACCCGGATCCCGCCGCTCGGCAACCCCGAACAGACGATCAACAATGTCAGCCTCCTCCCCGCCGACCTGATTGCCCGCACGGGCGGCGCGCAGGGCGGCACGGGCCAGCCGACCCTGCCCCAACCGAGCCAACCCGTGCCGGGTCCGGCCGCCGCGCCGGGCAATTAAACACTCGCGTCTCTCGCGCGCGGTACCGGCCGGTCCTGTCGACGCCCTGTCATTCTTCCGTGCGGATTTGACTTCCCTAGCGCGACGTGCTCCATCCGCATGAGCCGGCGGCTCAGGATCGTATCCACGCGGCGCGGCCATCTTAATCCTGGGGACAGGCGCGCAGCCTCATGTTAAAGGTTCGGCCAAGTCTGTTGCGGGGTTAATGCATGCGTTTCCTGGGTGTTGCGGCACTTCTTCTCGTCACTTCTTCTGCGGTTTCGGCGCAGAACCAGCCCTGGCTTGAACCGGAAATCCGGCCGGAGACGGGCAATGTCGATCCCGCGGGCCTCCCCGCCAGCACCGCGGTCGCCGACCTTACCGCCCGCATTGACGCGCTGGAGGCGCAGCTTGCCCGGCTGACCGGCCAGGTGGAGGAAAGCGGCTATCGCACCCGCCAGCTCGAAAATGAGGTCGCCTCCCTCCGCAAGGAAATGGAAAACCGCCCGGTCCAGGTGACGCCGCCGGCTGCCCCCGTCGATGCGCCCGCTGATGAGAGCGCGGCCGCCGCACCTGCCTCGACCGGTGACGCAGGCGAGGACGCCTATCTGGCCGGCTTCCGCCAATGGGAAGGCGGCAGGTTCACCGAGGCGCAGACTTCGCTTCAGGAGATGGCCAAGAAATATCCCAAGCACAAGCGCGCGAGCTATGCCCTCAACCTCGCGGGCCGCGCCTATCTGGACGACGGCAAGCCGGCATCCGCTGCCAAGGTCCTGTTGTCCAACTACCAGTCGAACCCCAAGGGCGAGCGCGCCGCCGACAGCCTTTATTTCCTCGGCCAGGCGCTGACCCAGCTCAAGAAGCCATCGGAGGCCTGCAAGGTCTATGACGAGTTGGCCGACGTCTACCCCAACATGCGCGACTGGCTGAAGCAACGCCTTCCCAAGGCCCGCACCGACGCAAAGTGCGGCTAAGGCCTACTCTCCTCCCTGCCTCGCAGGGAGGAGTCGGCGGTGGATGCACGCCTCCGCGCCAAATGATCTTCCTGCGCGTAGGCCCGCGAACAGCTTAGATATCCGTTTCCCTCCCTCTTCCCGAACCCAAACGTTCGCTTCGAGCGAGGTCGAGAAGCGGGGGCGGAGAGCGGAGCATCCGAAGTTTCTCGAAGTCGCTCGAAACGGCCGGAAACGAGGCGCCTCCCGCTCGGGTTATAAGAACTAAGGGTAAAGCAATCCCTCGCTCCACCCCTCGCCAGTGCGCACGAAGACGCGCCGTTCATGCAGGCGGAACGCCCGGTCCGACCAGAATTCGATCCGCTCCGGCGCGACCCTGGAGCCGGACCAGCGCGGCGGGCGCGGCACGTCGCCGCCTTCGAACCGTGCCTTGGCCTCCGCAAACCGTGCCTCGAACGTCTCGCGCGCATCCAGCGGCCGCGACTGGTCCGACGCCCAGGCACCGAGTTGGGAGTCCCGCGCCCGGGTTGCGAAATACGCATCTGCTTCCGCATCGCTCACTGCCTCCACGGCGCCCTCGACCCGCACCTGCCGCCGCAGCGACTTCCAGTGGAAAAGCAGCGCCGCGAACGGGTTTGCCGCCAGTTCCCCGCCCTTGCGGCTGTCCAGATTGGTGTAGAACGTGAAGCCGCGGGCATCATGGCCCTTCAGCAGCACCATGCGCGACGACGGGCGTCCGCGCATGTCGGCGGTGGCCAGTGCCATCGCTTCGGGGTCGTTGGACTCGGCGGCGCGTGCCTCAGCCAGCCAGTCTTCGAACAGGGCATGTGGATCGGTGCTCATCCCTGGTCCATGCCCATTTTTTGCTTGCGCGTCACGGCCCGCGAACGCCCGCTTTCCTACAGCGGCGGGCCTGTGCCATCATCGCGTGCCGACCGCTGCGTGGCGAACGGGCGGGCGCGGGAAGCCCGACGTGCCGAAAAACGCAAAACAGCCCGTTGGGTGTGAATCTAGTGTGCACTTATTGTGACCTTTCGAGTCGCGCTTGCGTCGGGGCCGGCGCTTCACCATCTGCTGGGGCGTTGCCGATCGGCAACAGTGGACATTTGGAAGCAGGTAGAAGAACCACGACGGATGGCCGATCTTTATTCCCAGCTTGGTGTAGCCCGCGGTGCGGGCGAAGCCGACATCAAGAAGGCGTATCGCAAGCTCGCCAAGGAGCTTCACCCCGACCGCAACACGGACAATCCCAACGCCTCGGAACGCTTCTCCAAGGTGACGCGCGCCTATGACATCCTGTCCGACAAGGACAAGCGCGCCCAATATGATCGCGGCGAAATCGACGAGGACGGCAATCCGCGGGCGCCATTCGGCTTCGGCGGCGGTAGCCCGGGCGGCGGCACCTACAGCCGCAGCGGCGGTCCGGAAGCCTTTGGCGGGGAGACGGCTGACCTTTCCGACCTGTTCGAGGGCCTGTTCGGCGGCGCCACGCGGCGCGCCGGCGGCGGCGGCGGCGGTCCGTTCGGCGGGTTCGGCGGCGCACGCCGCGCCGCGCCGCAGAAGGGCGCTGATGCCGGCTATCGCCTGTCCGTCCCGTTCGAGGATGCGGCCACGCTAAAGGAACAGCGCGTCACTCTTCCCGGCGGCAAGACGGTCGCCATCAAGCTTCCCGCCGGTGTCGAGGAAGGCACCAAGGTGCGCCTCGCCGGCCAGGGGCAGGAAGGGCCGGGCGGCAACGGCGACGCGATCGTCACGATCGATATCGCGCCGCACCGCTTCTTCCGGCGTGAGGGCGACAATATCCGCCTCGACCTTCCCATCTCGCTCGACGAGGCGGTGCTCGGCGCCAAGGTCAAGGTGCCGACCGTCGATGGCGCCGTGATGGTCAGCGTTCCGGCAGGCTCTTCCTCCGGCAAGACGCTGCGCCTGAAGGGCAAGGGCTTTACCGGAAAGGGCGGCCGCGGCGACCAGCTCGTGACCTTGATGGTGGAGGTTCCGGCCGCCGACGAGGCGCTCAAGACCTTCATCGAAAGCTGGCCCGGCAAGGGCCAAGGAAACCCAAGGGCCAATCTGGGCGTCTAGCATCTTCGTGCAGGATATCTCACCCGAATCGCCAGAGGCCAGGCGCAAGCGCTTCGCAAAGGCACGCGCCCGCTTCGACAAGCGCGTGGAGAAGGTGCGGCCCGGCACCTATGCCTATGAAGTCATGAAGCGCGTCTTCGTGGGCGTCTATTCCGACGGTTTCATCCACGCCGGCAATCTCGCCTATCTTGCCCTCACCTCCATCTTTCCCTTCGTCATCGTGGCGGCCGCCGCCGCGCGCCTGTTCGGGCAGACGGAGGAAGGCCTGGCCGCCGTGATCGGCCTCCTCCAGACCATGCCGCCCGACGTGGCCGACGTGCTGAGGAAACCGATCGAGGACGTGCTCAACGCCCGGTCGGGCGGCCTCCTGTGGGCCGGCGCCATCGTCGGGCTGTGGACCACCGGCGGGTTCATCGAGACGATCCGCGACATAATCCGCCGCGCTTACGGTGTGACGTTCAGCCGTCCATTCTGGGAATATCGGCTGGGATCGATCGGCATGATTGCGGCGTCCGTCGTGCTCGCGCTCATTGCCTTCAGCGTTTCGGTGATCCTCAGCAACCTCCAGGAATTCCTGGTCGACATCGTGCCCGGCGCGGATCGGATCGTCGGCCTCGTCACCGTGTTCCGCATAGTGCCCGGCCTGGTCCTGTTCGGCGCGCTCTACCTGCTCTTCTACTCGCTGACGCCGCATCGTTATCGCGTGCACCAGTGCCGTAAGTGGCCGGGCCCGTTGTTCGTCACGATCTGGTGGATGGGCACGACCGCGCTGCTGCCGGTCGTCCTGTCCTCCCTCGGTGGCTACGACCTCACTTACGGCAGCCTTGCCGGCGTCATGATCGCCCTGATCTTCTTCTTCATAATCGGCCTCGGGGTGGTGATTGGCGCCGAAATCAACGCGGCTCTAGCCGAAACCCCCGAAGACGGCCTAAAGGAGGGCGAACAGGCATTCGTCACCAGGGAAGGTTTATGAACGGTTTGATGGCGGGGAAGCGGGGGCTCATCATGGGCCTCGCCAATGACCGGTCGCTCGCATGGGGCATTGCCCAGAAGCTGCGCGAACATGGTGCCGAACTGGCTTTCTCCTACCAGGGCGAGGCGCTGCAAAAGCGCGTGGCGCCGCTGGCGGAGCAGCTGGGCTCGGACTTCCTGATCGATCTCGACGTGTCGGACATGGACGCGCTCGATGCGGCGTTCGACACGTTGAAGGCGCGGTGGGAGACGATCGACTTCATCGTTCACGCCATCGGCTTTTCCGACAAGAACGAACTGCGCGGCAAGTTCGTCGACACCAGCCTCGACAACTTCCTCATGACGATGAACATCTCGGCCTACAGCCTGGTTGCCGTGGCCAAGCGCGCGCGGCCGATGATGCGCCCCGGCGGCTCGATCCTGACCTTGAGCTATTACGGTGCCGAGAAGGTGATCCCCCATTACAACGTGATGGGCGTCGCCAAGGCTGCTCTCGAGACCAGCGTGAAGTATCTGGCGACCGATCTTGGTCCCGAGGGCGTCCGCGTCAACGCCATCTCTGCCGGCCCCATCAAGACGCTGGCGGCGAGCGGCATCGGCGATTTCCGCTACATCATGAAGTGGAACGAGCTCAATTCGCCGCTCCGCCGCAACGTCACGATCGAGGAT
The DNA here is from genome assembly GCA_934539295.1 of uncultured Allosphingosinicella sp. GTDB lineage: Bacteria > Pseudomonadota > Alphaproteobacteria > Sphingomonadales > Sphingomonadaceae > Allosphingosinicella. The sequence continues at coordinate 19,023 of CAKTCN010000032.1, read as the reverse complement.
GTCGGCGGGGCTGGCCTCTACCTCCTGTCCGACCTCGCATCGGGCGTGACGGGCGAGATCCACCATGTCGACGCCGGCTACAACGTCATCGGCATGAAGGCCGAAGACGCACCCGACATCGCGCTCGCCTGAGCGCGGCGCGTGAGCTGGAACAGCTTCGGCCGGGTCCTCCGCTTCTCCACCTGGGGCGAAAGCCACGGCCCGGCGATCGGCGCTGTTGTCGACGGCTGCCCACCGGGGTTGGACTTGAGTGAGGCGGACATCCAGCCCTGGCTCGACAAGCGCCGTCCCGGCACATCGCGCTTCACCACGCAGCGGCGGGAGCCCGATGCGGTCCGCATCCTGTCGGGCGTGTTCGAGGGGCGCGCGACGGGCACGCCGATCAGCCTCCTGATCGACAATGTCGACCAGCGTTCCAAGGACTATTCCGACGTGGCCAAGGCTTACCGGCCAGGCCATGCCGATTACGCCTATGATGCGAAGTACGGCTTCCGCGACTATCGCGGCGGTGGGCGATCTTCTGCGCGCGAGACGGCGTCGCGGGTCGCCGCCGGTGCCGTGGCGCGGCTGGTTGTGCCCGAGGTCCGCATGCGTGCCTACGTCTCCGAAATCGGCGGTGACCGCATCGACCCGGCAGCGTTCGACGACGCCGCGATTGACGAAAACCCATTCTTCTGCCCCGACCGCGCCGCGGCCGAGCGCTGGGAATGTCTGGTCGATGAAGCGCGCAAGGCTGGCTCGTCGCTCGGTGCCGTGGTCGAATGCGTCGCGACCGGCGTGCCCGCCGGCTGGGGCGCACCGCTCTATGCCAAGCTCGACAGCGAACTCGCCGCGGCGATGATGTCGATCAACGCGGTCAAAGGCGTGGAGATCGGCGACGGCTTCGCCGCCGCGCGCCTGCGCGGTGAGGACAATGCAGATCCGATGCGGCCGGGCGTCGACGGCCCCGACTTCCTCGCCAACCATGCCGGCGGTATCGCCGGCGGCATCTCGACAGGCCAGCCGGTGGTGGTGCGCGTTGCCTTCAAGCCGACCTCGTCCATCCTGACCCCGGTGCCCACCATCGACCGCGACGGCAATGCGTCCGAGATCGTCACCAAGGGCCGGCACGACCCCTGCGTCGGTATCCGCGGCGTACCGGTCGTCGAGGCGATGATGGCGCTGGTGCTGGCGGATCAGAAGCTGCTGCACAGGGCACAGTGCGGCTGATGTAACCCCTCTCTCCTTGCGGGAGAGGGAGGGCCCGCTCGCGCAAGCGAGTGGGAGGGTGAGAAGGCCGCCTTGCCTGTCCTCTTACACCAACCCCCTCACCCTGCCATTCTTCGCAATGGCTGTCCCTCTCCCGCAAGGGGAGAGGGGCTTAGTCCGCGAAGGGGTCCCGGACCAGGATCGTGTCCTCGCGTTCCGGGCTGGTGGACACCAGGGCCACCGGGCACTGGATCAGCTCCTCGATGCGGCGGATATATTTGATCGCCTGAGCCGGCAGCTGTGCCCAGCTGCGCGCACCCGCAGTGCTGTCCTGCCAGCCTTCGAACGTCTCGTAGATCGGTTCCACCGCCGCCTGATCGGCGGCATGGGCCGGCAGGTGGTCGTAGGTCTCACCACGCAGGCGATAGCCGGTGCAGATCTTGATCTCATCAAGCCCATCGAGCACGTCGAGCTTGGTCAGCGCGATGCCGGTCACGCCCGACACGGCGCAGGACTGGCGCACCAGCACCGCGTCGAACCAGCCGCAACGGCGCTTGCGACCCGTCACCGTGCCGAACTCGCGCCCGCGCTCGCCCAGGCGCTGGCCGATCTCGTCCTCCAACTCGGTCGGGAATGGGCCGGAACCGACGCGTGTCGTGTAGGCCTTGACGATGCCGAGCACGAAGCCGGCCGCCGAAGGACCAAGGCCCGTGCCGCCCGCCGCGGTGCCGGCAATGGTGTTGGACGAGGTGACGAACGGATAGGTGCCGTGATCGACGTCGAGCAGCACCCCCTGCGCGCCCTCGAACAGGATGCGGCGGCCGGCACGGCGCGCCTCGCCCAGCGTCAGCCAGACGGGCTTGGCGAACTGCAGCACGAAATCGGCGATCTCGGCCAGCTCACGCTTCAGCGCCTCGCGGTCGATCGGCGGCTGGCCGAAGCCGGCACGCAGCGCGTCGTGGTGGGCGCCGATACGGTCGAGCTGCGGATCGAGCGCATCGAGATGCGCGAGGTCGCACACGCGGATCGAACGACGGCCGACCTTGTCCTCATAAGCCGGGCCGATGCCGCGGCGGGTGGTGCCGATCTTGCCCGCGCCGCTCGCATCCTCGCGCAGGCCGTCGAGGTCCCGATGGAAGGGCAGGATCAGCGGGCAGGTGTCGGCGATATGGAGGTTGTCGGGGGTGATGACCACGCCCTGCTCGGCCAGCTTCTCGACCTCGGCCTTGAACGCCCAAGGATCGAGCACCACGCCGTTGCCGATCACCGACAATGTGCCGCGCACGATACCCGAAGGCAGCAGCGAAAGCTTGTAGACCTGCTCGCCCACCACGAGCGTGTGGCCGGCATTGTGGCCGCCCTGGAAGCGCGCCACCACGTCGGCCCGGCTGGCCAGCCAATCGACGATCTTGCCCTTGCCCTCGTCGCCCCACTGGCCGCCGATCACGGTGACGTTCGCCACAGCGCTAACCTTTCCGTTCTTTGGATATGCGGGGCGGCTCTAATGACAGCCGCCCCGCACGTCCAGCATGTCAGAAGTGGAGCGGCTTCACGAGGCGGACGCCGGGGAGCGCTTCCACCGCCTTCACCACCGACGCCTCAACCGGGCTGTCCACCGAAAGCAGCAGCACCGCCTCGCCGCCGGCCTGCTTGCGACCCAGGTGGAAGGTGCCGATGTTGATGTTCGCCTGACCCAACGTGGTGCCGAGCCGGCCGATGAAGCCCGGCGCGTCCTCGTTGACGATGTAGAGCATGTCGCCAGCAAGGTCGGCCTCGACCTTGATGCCGAACAGCTCGACCAGCCGCGGCGCGGAATCGCCGAACAGGGTGCCGGCAACCGAACGCTCGCCGTCTGCCGTCATCGCCGTGACGCGGACAAGCGTGTGGTAGTCGCCCTCGCGGTCATGGCGCACTTCGCGCACGTCGAGGCCGCGCTCCTTGGCGAGGAAGGGCGCGTTAACCATGTTCACCGTGTCCGAATGGACGCGCATGAAGCCGGACAGGACCGCGCCGGTGATCGGCTTGAGGTTCAGCTCGGCCGCGGCACCCTCGGCCTCGATCGACAGGCCCTTGATCGAGCCATGGGCGAGCTGGCCGACCAGGCTGCCGAGCTTTTCGGCAAGCGCCATGTAGGGCTTGAGGCGCGGCGCTTCCTCCGCGGAGAGCGAAGGCATGTTGAGCGCATTGGTGACGCCGCCGCGGGTCAGATAGTCGGAAAGCTGCTCGGCGACCTGAATGGCGACATTGACCTGTGCCTCGGTGGTCGATGCGCCGAGGTGCGGGGTGGAGATGAAGCCGGGCGTGCCGAACAGGGGCGATGCCTTAGCCGGCTCCTCCACGAACACGTCGAGCGCGGCGCCGGCGATGTGGCCGCTGTCGAGCAGGTCCTTGAGTGCCGCTTCGTCGATCAGGCCGCCGCGTGCGCAGTTGACGATGCGCACGCCCTTCTTGGTCTTGGCGAGATTCTCGGCCGATAGGATGTTGCGCGTCTGGTCGGTCAGCGGCGTGTGCAAAGTGATGAAGTCGGCGCGGGCGAGCAATTGGTCCAGCTCGACCTTTTCGATGCCGAGATCGACCGCGCGCTCGGCGGTCAGGAACGGATCGTAGGCGATGACCTTCATCCTGAGGCCCAATGCGCGGTCGGCGACGATCGAGCCGATATTGCCGGCGCCGATCAGGCCCAATGTCTTGGACGTGACCTCGACGCCCATGAAGCGGTTCTTCTCCCACTTGCCGGCCTGAGTGGACTTGTCCGCCTCCGGGAGGTCGCGGGCGAGCGCGAACATCAGCGCGATGGCATGTTCGGCGGTGGTGATCGAATTGCCGAACGGCGTGTTCATGACGACCACGCCCCGTGCGGTGGCGGCAGGAATGTCGACATTGTCGACGCCGATACCGGCACGGCCAACAACCTTGAGGTTGGTCGCGGCTTCGAGGACATCCTTGGTCACCTTGGTGGCCGAGCGAATGGCGAGCCCGTCATAGTCGCCGATAATGGCGATCAGCTCGTCCTTGGTAAGGCCGACCTTTTCATCGACCTCCAGGCCGTTGGCGCGGAAGATTTCGGCGGCATTCGGATCCATTTTGTCCGAGATCAGGACCTTGGGCATATGTGCTTCCTTCTACTCCCTCTCCCCTTGCGGGAGAGGGACGGGGAGAGGGGAAAGGCGGGAGTGAGGCTGGAGAGGGTGCATCCCCTCTCCCCAACCCCTCCCGCAAGGGAGTGGGGCTTAAGCGGCCTTTGCCGTCTCGTAGGCCCAGTCGAGCCAGGGCCCGAGCGCCTCGATGTCCGCAGTTTCGACCGTGGCCCCGCACCAGATGCGCAGGCCCGCAGGAGCATCGCGATACCCGGCGATGTCGAACGCGGCTTCTTCCTTCTCGAGGAGCGAGGCCATCGCCTTGATGAAGGCCTCGTCCGCACCCTCGACGGTGAGGCACACGCTGGTGGTGGAGCGCGTCGCCGGATCGGCGGCGAGGTGGGCGAGCCAGTCGCGCTCCTCGATGATCCTGTTAAGCGCGGCCGCGTTCGCGTCCGAGCGCTTGATCAGACCTTCGGCGCCGCCAACCGACTTCGCCCATTCGAGCGCGAAGATCGCGTCCTCGACGGCGAGCATCGAGGGTGTGTTGATCGTCTCGCCCTTGAACACGCCCTCGGCCAGCTTGCCCTTGGACACGAGGCGGAACACCTTGGGGAGCGGCCAGGCCGGCGTGTAGCTTTCCAGCCGCTCGACCGCGCGCGGCCCCAGGATCAGCACGCCATGCGCGCCCTCTCCGCCCAGCACCTTCTGCCAAGAGAAGGTGGCGACATCGATCTTGTCCCAGGGCAGGTCGTAGGCGAACACGCCCGACGTGGCGTCGGCGAAGCTCAGCCCCTCGCGATCATCGGCGATCCAGTCGCCGTTCGGCACGCGCACGCCGCTGGTAGTGCCGTTCCAGGTGAACAAAACGTCGTTGGACCAATCGACCTGGCCAAGGTCAGGAAGCTGGCCGTAGTCGGCGCGCAGCACCGTGGGGTCGATCTTGAGCTGCTTGACCGCGTCGGTCACCCAGCCTTCGCCGAAGCTCTCCCAGGCGAGCGTCGTCACCGGGCGCGCGCCCAGCATCGTCCACATCGCCATCTCGAACGCGCCGGTGTCCGAACCCGGCACGATGCCGATCCGGTGCGTGTCGGGCAGGCGCAGCAGCTCGCGCATCAGGTTGATGCAATATTGGAGGCGCGCCTTGCCGATCTTCGAACGGTGCGAGCGGCCGAGCGATTCGGTGCCAAGTTTTTCGGGAGCCCAGCCCGGCGGCTTCGCGCAGGGGCCGGAAGAGAAATACGGACGCGCGGGCTTGGAGCCCGGGCAGGCAGGTGCAGTCATGTCAGTCTCTCCTCACAGAGAGCACGCGCCGCGTTGGGGCGGCGTGGCCCGTCGGCCGTCCTAAGGTCGTTCAGCTTCGAGTCAAGCAGGATGCGCCTGCTGTGCCTGGCTGATCTTGATGGGGGACGAGATGATTGCACGACCGTTGATGGCACTTGTCGCGGCGAGCCTGGCGCTGAGCGGATGCGCTGGGGTGATCCGCGACCGCATCTACCAGCCCGACACGATCGGCATGGATGCGCTCGACTGGACGGGCGAGATGCCGCGACAGGTGTCAACGAAGACAGCCGACGGTCTCGACATCCAAGGCTACTATTTCCCGCCGACAAACGGGTCCAGAGACATACTCGTCTTCTTCCACGGCAATGGCGGCAGCCGCCACAGCGCGGCCAAGGTGGCACAGCCGCTTGCCGGCCATGGTCCCGGCATATTGATCGCAGACTATCGTGGCTATGGCGGGAATCCTGGAAGCCCCAGCGAAAAGGGTTTGTTCGCGGACGGCGCCGCCTTCATCCAACTGGCGCGGCAGCTTCAGCCTGGCGGCAAGCTCTATCTGTTCGGCTGGTCGCTAGGCGGCGCGGTCGCGCTGGAGCAGGCCGCGCGGACGCAGGTGGACGGGGTGGTGACGCTCGGCACCTTCACCCGGCTTGCCGACATGGCTCCGGCACTTGCACGCGGCCTGCTGCCCGACCGGTTCGACAATCTTTCTGCAATCAAACGCGTAAGTGCCCCCGTCTTCCTGTTCCATGGCGATGCCGACCAAGTCGTACCTTACGCCCATGCCGCCCGCCTCAGCGAAGCATCGGGGGGCCAGGCACCGGTCGTCACCCTGCGCGGCGCCGATCACCATCTGGACTTTGCGATCATCGCACCGCACGTGTGGGCCGCGCTCGAACATGGCAGGCCGCCGCAGCAATGACCCCTCTTCGCATCCTCTCTCTTCTGCTCCTGCTGCTTACCGCAGCCTGCGTGCCATCGAGGGAGGAGCGACCGCGGCCGACGCGCCCTGCGCCGGTGGCGGAAGCGCGGCCGGCGCCGCAAGGGTCAGCCGAGACGCGGCAATGCCTCGCCGAGCTTCAGCTCAACGCGGTCAAGTTCCGCGCCCTTTCCGATCGCAGCTTCGCCGGCGGATGTTCGGCGATCGGGGCGGTGCAATTGCTCGACATCGGCACGCCCGTGACCAATTTGGGCGCGATGACTTGCCCGGCCGCGCGCCAGCTGGCTCGCTGGGTGCGCGAGGCGGTGCAGCCTGCCGCCACGCAATTCCTGTCGAGTCGCATCGTCAAGGTCGAGAGTTTCGGCACCTATAATTGCCGCCCGATCAACAACCAGGCCGGCAACAAATTGTCCGAACATGGCAAGGCGAACGCTGTCGATATTGCCGCCTTCGTGACCGAAGACGGGCGTCGCATCACCGTTCTCACCGGCTGGAGCGGCCCGGACGAGAATGTCCGCCTGTTCCTGCGTGCCGCGCACAAGGCCGGGTGCAAGCGGTTCCAGATCGGTCTCGGCCCGGACGCCAATGCGCTGCACCGCGACCATTTCCACTTCGACATGGGACGCGGGCCTTATTGCCGTTGAAGGGGCGGCGGGCGTAAGGGCGTGGCATGATAGACAATCGTTCCAACAAGCCCGTACCGCCCAAGCGCGTGTTCGACACGGCCCGCGAAGATGCGGAAGTCGCAAATACTCCCACCTCGTCGCCGCAGACCGAGGACAAGGCATACCGACTCGCTTTCCAGGACATGGACTTCCTGCTCCGCGAGGATCTGCGCCCGGTCCGGTTCCAGCTCGAATTGCTCAAGCCCGAACTGATTCTGGACGAGGCGGGCATCGCCTCCACCTTCGTGATCTACGGTTCGGCGCGCATTCCCGAACCCGAAAAGGCCGATGCGCTGATTGCCGCCGCCGCCACCGACGGCCAGCGCAGGATCGCCGAGCGTCTCAAGGCCAAGTCGCATTATTATGACGAGGCGCGGAAACTCGCCCGCATCGCCAGCCAGGTCGAGCCCGACGCCGACGGCAAGAAGCATTTCGTGGTCTGCTCAGGCGGCGGCCCGTCGATCATGGAGGCGGCCAATCGCGGTGCCACCGACGAGGGGAAGGATTCGATCGGCCTCAATATCGTGCTGCCGCACGAGCAATTGCCCAACCCCTACGTCACGCCGACGCTGAGCCTGCAATTCCACTATTTCGCCTTGCGCAAGATGCATTTCCTGCTGCGCGCCCGCGCTGTGGCGGTGTTCCCGGGCGGGTTCGGCACGTTCGACGAGAGTTTTGAGCTGCTGACGCTGATCCAGACCGGCAAGGTCAAGCCGATCCCGATCATGTTCTTCGGCCGCGAATTCTGGGAGCGGGTGGTCAATTTCGAGGCGCTGGTCGAGGAAGGCGTGATCGCCGCCAAGGACCTGGAGCTGTTCAAGTTCGTCGAGACCGCCGAGGAGGCGTGGGAGCATGTCTGCGCATATTACGGCCAGGGCGACCTGCTCGATTGCGCGAAGTGATCAGACGCCCGTAACGCAGGGGCTGGTCGCGCCGCGCCCGTCCGGCCCCCATTTGCGGAAGCCCTTGCTGTCCACGTGAAAGCGGGTGCCGTTGTAGAAGCCCAGGCCAACGTCATAATCCTGGCCGCGGAACTGGTGGATGGAGCACAGGCTGCGGATCAGCCCGGCCCGCTCCAGCGGCCGCACCGGTACAAGGTCCAGCGCGTAGAAATGGCGGTGCGCGCTTTCCCGCGCGCCGCCCGAACATTGGTTGAGTTCGGCATTGCGATAGCCGGACATCACCTGCACCGGGCCGATCACCGGCTGCACATGCTTCTTCACGTAACCGAGCGTCTCGGCGACATGCTGCCATTCCGCAACAGGCGCCACTTCGAAGCGCGGCCCGCCGCAGTCGCGCCACATGCTGGCGGTGCGCAGCAATTGCCAGGTCGGCACCACTTCCTCGACATCCTCCATCTCGAGGAAGGTCTTGAACGACAGCACCTGCGCCCGCGCCGCCGGCTCGCGCGCCAGCCAGGCGAGGTAATCGGCACGGTCCTGCCCCTCCGCCACAGTCTGCGCGGCGGCAGGTATGGCGAGCAACGCCGCGAAGGCAGTAAGAATGCTGCGAAGGATGCGCATGCGCTCAACATGGCGCGCCGTCCGCTGCGCGCAAGCCGCCCCGCCACCGCTCGCCGGGGGAGCGACGCGACTCGTCGCACTTGCGCCTACGTTCGTCGTCACTAGGTTTAGAGGCATGAGCAAACCGATCGTCGTCGACCTTCCCCACAATCTCGGCGTCGAGGAAGCGCGTCGACGCATCGCCAGCGGCATCGGATCGCTCGGCAGCTACATGCCCGGCGGCGCGGCGGAGGTACAGTCGAACTGGCGCGGCGACATCATGGACCTCCACGTCCGCGCAATGGGCCAGGAGGTCCGTGCCGAGCTGGACGTGCGCCCTAACGTCGTGCGCGTCGAGGTGGTGCTACCGGCCATGCTGGGCTTCTTCGCGGGCAAGATCGAGGATCTGCTCCGGTCCAAGGGCGGCAAGTTGCTGGAGGACAAGTCCGGGCGCTGATGTGTCCGGCCACGCGAGAAAGTGCAACAAGCCCGCTTGCGCTCCCGCAAAGCCCTGCCTATAGCCCGCCACCTGTCTCCCGGTTGGCGTTCGCGCCAGACACACCGGTCGGGGAGTAGCTCAGCCTGGTAGAGCACTGTCTTCGGGAGGCAGGGGCCGGAGGTTCGAATCCTCTCTCCCCGACCATTTACACCTAAGTCGTCGATCCTTTCCCTGCCGGGGCCGTGCGCGGTTCAGCGGGGCGGTGTTCGGTGCCTTCGCCGGGCGTGATGAAGATGCATGTGGCGGTGACGCCGGGCGCGACATCGGCCGTGTGCCAGACGCCGGGCGGGTTGATCGCGTAGTCGCCGGGGCCGAGCGTCACCTGCACGTCGCAGCCGCCCGGCCATTGCTGGTGCAGGGTGATCGCGCCGGCGGTGCAGATGACCAGCTCCGCGCCATGCGGATGGACTTCCCAGCTGCCCCAGCTTTCCGTGAAGTCATATTGCGAAACGAGCCGCCCATCCGCAGCGTGCCGCGCCTCGTAGCCGGCATACCAGTCCATGCCGGTGAATTCGGGCTCCGCGACCGCGGTGGCGCCGGGGCCGAGATGGACGGGGTGGGTGGAGAGGTTCGGCATGGGTGGATCCTAGACCTTCGTGGCGGGCGCGCAAAGACGGGCATTCGGGCAATTGCGCGGAACATCTTGAGCGTTGCCGCTTATCTGGCGGAGATGGTGCGAACAGGATCGGGAGTGCGGCGATGACGGGATTGACGATCGTTCTGCTGGCGGCGGCGGCGGCCGGGCAGATTCCGGCCGACCATGCGGGCGCGCGATTGCTCGACCTGCTCGCCTACAGCCCGCCGGTGAACCTGGGCGATATGCCGGTCGAGGCGGCACGCGACCATGTGCGGCGCAATGCCGAGAGTGCAGATGCCTGGCACGCATTGGGGCAGGCGCTGGACGCGGCGGGCGACCTGGCCGGAGCCGTGGACGCCTATGACAAGGCGACGCGCCTGCCGCCGCGCGACGTGGGCCGCGCCTTCCTGTACCGCGACCTGGCCGAGGCGCGGGAACGGGCGGGCGACCTGCCCGGCGCACTGGCGGCGGCGCGGGTGAGCGTGCGCAGCTGGCCCAAGTCCAGCGACGGGCTGCATTGCGCCGGCTACGAGGAGGCGATGCTGACCCGCATCCTGGTCGAGAACGGCGACATGGCCGGTGCCCAGGCCTTCTATGCGCCGCTGGTCGACGATGACGTGGAGCAATGCCGCGCGATCGGCGAGGCGTTACGGGCGGCGCTGGACTGACAAGCGGCCAAAGGTCACGAAAGTCAGGCCCGTGGAAAAATCCCCTCGATCAATAAGCGCCTTATTGATCGAGCGAAGCGATCAACGCCGCCGCTTGCGCCGCGGCGGCGCGGGCAGATCGGCCGTGCCGAAGAAGGCGTCGCGCGCCGCGACCGCCCGCGCCCGCAGCCGTTCCTGACGCAGCGCATTGCCCTCCTTCTCCTCCTCCGTCAGGGAGCGCGCATAATCCGGGTTGCCGGGCGCGCTTTCCTCATAACCGAAAAAGCCGTCGGGCGGCGGGAAGTTGGTGAGCCACATGCGATCCCTGTCCTGCCACACGCGGTAACGGCCGCCGCCGCTCCCCTCCCCTTCCTCCAGCCGGTCGAGCGCGGCATCCCAATCCTCCATCACCCGCGCACGCGCGGAATCGTTGCCGAGCAGGTTGTGACCCTTTTCCAGCATCCACAGCAGCAGGCGATCGGAATGGACGACCTCTTCATTGATCAGCTCGCCATGGTAGAAAGTGCGCTTCACCGTGCCGGTCAGCACGCGGTCGAAGGCGAAGCCGGCGATGCGTTTCAGCCGGTCGGCCATGGCCGCGTCCCAGGCGGCGGCAAAGCCCGCGGCATCGGCGCGGCGCCGCAGGCGGTACACGCTCTTCACGCTCACCCCCACCGCATGCGCGGCATCGGCAATGGTGAGCCCGTCGGCGACATGTTCGATGAAGGCGCGCTGGCGATCGGGCGAAAGGCCGTCATGGCGCGGCTTCACCGGCACCGGATCGAAGATCAAGGGACTGACAGGCGCAGGCAGGTTGTCGGGCCGCGTCGAGGCAGGGTCGGGCGATGCTTCACGATTGTCTTCCATCGGGCAGCATGAACCATATCGGCACATGTGTAGGAAAGTGGATTCTGCCGCCCGTCCCCGCCGCGCCGCGCGCGCCGGTCAGGGCAGGATGTCGCGCGCCATGCTGAAATTGTGGATGGCGACGCCGCCCAGGTCGAGGTCGTTGCGGCGGACCAGCGTGTAGCCGCGCCGTTCGAAGAGCGGGCGGGCGAGTTCGCTTGCCTCCACGAAGATGCGGGTGCTGCCCTGGGCGCGGGCGACATCCTCCAGCGCGGCGAGCAAGGCGGAGCCGACGCCCCGCCCGGCCGCGTCCGGCGCGCAATAAAGGAAGTCGAGATGCCCGTCCGCCTCCATGTCGCCGAAGCCGAGCAGCCGGCCATGATCGTCGACGGCAACCAGCACGGTTCGCCCGTCCGCACAGCGCGCGGCGGTGCGTGCCGTGTCGGCGGTGGCGGCCCATGCCTCCACCTGCGCCGCCGAATAGCCGCGCGGACCGAAGAAGCGGACCGAGCGGGCGTAGAGATCGGCAAGGCCGGCGGCGTCGGCGGGCATGTAGCGGCGGATCAGCATGGGGCCGCCCATGCGGCATGACTCGCGGCGCGGCAAGCCGGCACCCCGCGCAATGGCTTGATCCTGTTCCTTCTTTGTTCCATCTGGGATTCGATGGAAGGACCAAGGCCGCCCAAGCACAAGCCGCTCATCCTCAGCGATCCGCGGCTATGGCCCGAATGGACGCGCAGCGTGGCGGCGATGTGGGAGGCGCATGCGTTCGTGCGGTTCGCCTGTCCCGCGTGCATGAAGCTGTACGATGTCGACCTGGAGGCGCTGATCCTGCTCAAGGGGCGGCAATGGTCGCTGATCGACCGGCGGGGCAAGTGCAAGTGGGTCGGCTGCCGCCGCCGCGGCCCGTTCGTGGCCGCGCCCGGCCGCGACGCGCATTACACCCTGCTGTCGACCACCGAGACGCTGCCGCGCTGGCTCACCGGCATGCGCCCGGGCGACGACGAACCCCCACCACCCCCACCGCCAACCCCGCCCTGCCCGAAGGGAGTGGATGCGACGCGCTGGGCCTATGCGAACGAGAGCGAACGGAAGAGGATGGTGCGGGAGGCGCGGGGGTGATGCGCGAAGTCCGTCTTACGGGGGAGCAAGGCTCCTCCGCCCCCCGTTTTTTGGCTCCACCGCTCTGCACGGCTCTTTAACGCTCAGCCGATTCCGCCTGATTGACAAAAGAAGTTGGCGTTGGTGCGCGAGCGGGATACTCCATGCCGCCCATTGAGGAAGAGATGCCCGACGAGCCGACGATATTTAGCCTGCATTACAAGGGAAGCCGCTTTCGTAATGCGCGTCTGCCCGTAGAGGTGCTGGCTGATCTACCGGCCTTCCGTGACCTCCTCGTTTCGTATGCGAAAGACGAGTGGCGTCGCCGCCATGCGGAGCGCGCACGGGTTCCAAAGGGCTTCGACAAAAGCCTCGCCTTCGATCTCATCACCATCGAGGACGGTAGCGCAATTCCGAAGCTTGAGTGGAACCGAAATAGTGCGCAGGTCAATCTTCCTGGCTTCGCTGATGAGATTGAGGAGATTGTTGAGTCTGCGTACGGCGACGTTGTTGCCCTGATCGAAGGTCAGTCCGGGCGCGTTTCGGCATTGAGTTCAGAGAAAGTTCGCGCACTCAATCGCTTCGGTGCTGGGCTCCGCGATAACGAGAAAATTGAGATACCTGACCGCGCGAACGGCAAGGTGGTATCGCTCGATGCATACCGCCGCAAGCAACTGATTACCGGCGCACGTGAGACCTATCAGACGCGCTTCGAAGGCGTCGGAGAGCTAATCGGTACCCACATCAGAAGTGGGTATGAGGGCGTCGTTACAGTCCGAACGATTGAGCATGGCGACATCATCATTCCGGTTGACCCCCTGCAAATAAGGGAAGAGTTCGACGGCAGTCTTGAGCAGGATGTGCAGTTCGAACTGCTTGTCGAACTCGACAGCCAAGACCACTTCCGCAGGGTGGCGGATGTGTTTGAAATTGCCGTTGTCGATAATGAACTGAGCGCTGCGCTGTCTAAGTGCCGTAAACGTCTCATTGAAATTCGCGCGCTAAACGCGGGATGGCACGATGGCTCAGGCCTTCAAATTACGGACAGCGCGCTGAATGCGGCAGAGTCATTCCTGTCTAAGCGCACGGCACATTGTGCTGCATTCCGGCTCTACCCTACTGAGGCTGGCGGCATCCTCATCGACTTTGAACAGGGCGGATGGGACTATTCAGTCGAGTTCAGTGCCGTCGGCGGCGTTGAGATGTATGGCATTGAGATAAATGGCTCTGGTGAGCTCGAGCCTGAAGAATTCGACTTCATGGATGATGTGTTCTTGTCTGCTTTTGACAGCCGGATGAACGCGAATGGGTGAGCCGCTCGCGAACGCGGATGAGGTGCTGTTTAGGCAAATTCATCCGAACTGCATTCACGATGGCGAACCAGCCAGCGATCGCTTCAAGCCTCAGCCGAATGACGCGGGGTTGATGTCAGTCGACCGAAGCTCGCTCACTGATGCGGCAAGCTCCCACGCTCTTTATACAAGCACCGGCAATCAGTCAGGGGCCGTGTACGGGGTTACGGTTGGCGAGTTTGGCGATGAGGTAGTGGAGTGCCGCAACGATCCCTTGGAAGCCACTGATGACGCGTCTGCAAACCCGGCCCACGCCTTGGCTGACTACACGCCTCACGAAGAGAAAAAGTGGAAGCTTATTTCCAAGCGGCTGACGCAGAAAGCGAAAGCTCGCGGACGACTTCATCCTTGATCCCAGTCGACAGCATCTAGAGGCGCCTCCCATTAGCAACAACAGAAGGCAAACCACGCTCCGCTATGGGGTCAGCACGGCCTTCGGCGTTATAAGCTTCGTGGCTCTCGCTGTATTTTCCAAGGCAATCGAAGAGTTCGCAGCAGAGAAGGGCTGGGACAAATTTCTTGTTTTAGGCTGGAAAGCTATATCCCAGCTCGGCTTGTCTGATGTCGTAGCCTTCGCGCTCTTTGCTCTGGGCGGAGCTACGATGGCATTATGGACTGAGTTTTGGCTTCGAGGCCATAGAGAATCACGTGACGCCTTGGACAGGGCCGCGCTATTCTCAAGGGCAGATCTTGTATTCTCGAAGAGCGCTGACGGTGACTTATCCGTTGAGCTTGCAAACACCTCGGAAAATGTTGGATACTTCGCTTGGTACGTGAATAACGGCGGCACAATGCGGAACGAAGCCGTCCTAATCTTTATAGAGTTTGAGAAGGAAGTACCTGCTCCTCAGGTTTTTGCTCATTCGAGATCAGACAGGCAGTGGAGCGAATTTGCGACTACGGACCGCTTCACGTTCGTGCAGCTAGAGGGTTGGCCTGAGGGAGAGGTCGTCGTGCAATCCGTTGACTCAAAAGCTCTTGGCCTTGACCGCCGTGATGAGCTTCAGGTCTGGCGCCCGTACTCGCCAGTCGACTGAAGATGAGAGCTCGCTTTCGGGTGGCGGATCCGGAGTTAAGCGAGAAGCGCTTTAAACCTCAGCTTTGGTGTAGTCTGGCGGCCTCCCGCTTCGTCTAAATTCCCACGCAAGAAGCAACGGCCACCCCCTACTCGGCGGCCTCTCGCTTCCGCACAAGGCGGGTCCTTCGAGACGGGCTCTCGACTTCGCTCGAGCCCTCCTCAGGATGAGCGGGGGTGGAGGCGGCCTTCGCGGTGAGGAGCGGCTTCAAGTAGTGCCCCGTATAGGAGCGCGGCTCCTTGACCACGTCCTCGGGCGTGCCGACGGCGACGATCTCGCCGCCTTTGTCGCCGCCTTCGGGGCCGAGGTCCACGATCCAGTCGGCGGTCTTGATGACTTCCAGGTTATGTTCGATCACGACCACGGTGTTGCCTTGTTCGACCAGCGCCTGGAGGACTTCGAGGAGCTTGCGGACGTCCTCGAAGTGGAGGCCGGTGGTGGGCTCGTCGAGGATGTAGAGGGTCTGGCCGGTGGAGCGGCGGGAGAGTTCCTTGGCGAGCTTGACTCGCTGCGCCTCGCCGCCCGAGAGCGTCGTCGCCTGCTGCCCGACCTTGACGTAGCCGAGGCCGACTTCCTCCAGCATCGCCATCTTGTCGCGGATGGGGGGCACGGCCTTGAAGAATTCGTGCGCGTCCTCGACCGTCATGTCGAGCACGTCGGCGATGCTCTTGCCCTTGAACTTCACCTCCAGCGTCTCGCGATTGTATCGGGCGCCGTGGCAGACGTCGCAGGTGACGTAGACGTCGGGGAGGAAGTGCATCTCGATCTTGAGCACGCCGTCGCCCTGGCACGCCTCGCACCGGCCGCCCTTGACGTTGAAGGAGAAGCGGCCGGGCTTGTAGCCGCGCGCCTGCGCCTCCGGCAGCCCCGCGAACCAGTCGCGGATGTTGGTGAAGGCGCCGGTATAAGTGGCGGGGTTGGAGCGCGGGGTGCGGCCGATCGGCGACTGGTCGATGTCGATGACCTTGTCGAGATGCTGCAAGCCGTCGATCTTCTCGCACGGGCCGCACACCACGCGGGCGCCGTTCAGCGCGCGGGCGGCGCCGGCATAGAGGGTGTCGATGGTGAAGCTCGACTTGCCCGAGCCCGACACGCCGGTGATGCAGGTGAAGGTGCCGAGCGGCACGGACGCCGTGACGTTCTTGAGGTTGTTGGCCTTGGCGCCCTTCACCGTCAGCTTCTTGCCATTGCCCTTGCGGCGACGCCCGGGCACCGACACTTGCCGGCGGCCGGTGAGGTAGTCGGCCGTCAGAGACTGCTCGTTGGCGAGCACTTCCTGAAGCGTGCCTTGCGCCACCACGCTGCCGCCGCGGACGCCCGCGCCGGGGCCCATGTCGATGACATAGTCGGCGGCCTTGATCGCGTCCTCGTCATGTTCGACCACGATGACGGTGTTGCCGAGATCGCGCAGGCGGCGCAGCGTCACGAGCAGGCGGTCATTGTCGCGCTGGTGGAGGCCGATCGAGGGTTCGTCGAGGACGTAGAGGACGCCGGAGAGGCCGGAGCCGATCTGGCTTGCGAGGCGGATGCGCTGGCTCTCGCCGCCCGACAGGGTGCCGGACGTGCGGTCGAGGTTCAGGTAATCGAGGCCGACATTGTTGAGGAAGCCGAGGCGCTCGTTGATCTCCTTCAGGATCGCGCGGGCGATTTCCTGCGCCTGCGGGGCGAGCTTGTCGGCGAGGGTGGAGAAGAATTCGAGCGCGTGGACGACGGAAAGGCGCGTGGCGTGGCTGATGTCCTGGCCGGCGATCTTCACGGCCAGCGCCTCGGGCTTGAGGCGGGCGCCGTGGCAGGTCTCGCACGGGGCGGCGCTCTGGTACTTGGACAATTCCTCGCGCATCCAGGCGCTGTCGGTCTGGAGCATGCGGCGATTGAGGTTGCCGATCACGCCCTCGAACGGTTTCTTGACGTCATAGCTCTTGCGGCCGTCGACGAAGGTGAGCGTCACCGCCTTGCCGCCGGTGCCGTGGAGGATGACGTGCTGGATCTCTTGGCTCAACTGGTTCCAGGGCGTGTCGAGCGCGAAGCCATATTCGCGGGCGAGGGAGCCGAGGACCTGCATGTAATAAGGGCTGGGCGGGTTGGACTTGGCCCAAGGGACGACGGCGCCCTTCTTGATGGTGAGGTCGTGGTTGGGGACGACGAGGTCGGGGTCGAAATGGAGCTTTTCGCCCAGGCCGTCGCAAGCCGGGCAGGCACCCTGCGGCGCGTTGAAGGAGAAGAGGCGCGGCTCGACCTCGGCGATGGTGAAGCCGGAGACGGGGCAGGCGAACTTTTCGGAGAAGACGATGCGGCCCGGGGGCGCGTTGTCGGCGAGGACGGTGCGGGTGGCGGCCTCCTCCAGCTCGGCCGCGACGCCCGTGCGCTCGGTGCCTTCGGGCGCGGCGGGCGGATCGGCGGGGTCGAGATAGACGAGGCCGTCGGCGAGCTTCAGCGCGGTTTCGAGGGAGTCGGCGAGGCGCGTCTCGATGCCCTCGCGCACGGCCAGGCGGTCGACCACCACCTCGATGTCATGCTTGTACTTCTTGTCGAGCGCGGGCGCGTCGTCGATGTCATAGAGCGTGCCGTCGATGCGGACGCGGGTGAAGCCGGCCTTCTGCCACTCCGCCATCTCCTTGCGATACTCGCCCTTGCGCCCGCGCACGACGGGGGCGAGAAGGTAGTGGCGCGATCCTTCGGGCAGCGCCATCACGCGGTCCACCATCTGGCTGACCGTCTGCGCCGAGATGGGCAGGCCGGTCGCGGGCGAATAAGGAATGCCGACGCGCGCCCACAGCAGGCGCATGTAGTCGTAGATCTCCGTCACGGTGGCGACGGTGGAGCGCGGGTTGCGGCTGGTCGTCTTCTGCTCGATCGAGATGGCCGGCGACAGGCCCTCGATATGGTCGACGTCGGGCTTCTGCATCAGCTCCAGGAACTGGCGCGCATAGGCGCTGAGCGATTCCACATAACGCCGCTGCCCCTCGGCATAGATGGTGTCGAAGGCGAGGGAGGACTTGCCCGACCCCGACAGGCCGGTGATCACCGTCAGCGTGTCGCGCGGGATGTCGATGTCCACGCCCTTCAAATTGTGCTCGCGCGCGCCACGGACGGAAATGTGAGTCAGCATGTGGGCAGTTCTACTTTCGTTCGCACCAGGAGGCTAGATCGAACAGATAGGAAGGGCATCCGGATTGTGCCAGTTTTCAGACGCTTGAAGAGGCCGGACCGGCAACGAAGCGGGGGAGGTCCCGGGCGCTGGTGCTTAGCTATCGAGCAGGCACGACGCGTCATAAGGCCGGAGCGCAACGTGCCCTGCTGTAACCCGTCCGGCGAGCGGCCATGTGGCCGGTCAGCATGATCGAGCGGCGAAGCGGAGCGCGAACGGGGCATAGACCGGCCCGACTGCCGCCCGTTCGTGAGTAAGTCCAGAGTATAAGAGCGAAATTCAAGTAATCACCGCAGTCTCGCGCCGACACTTTGCTACTCATGTTGATCAGTCGGAAGAGCTATATGATTTCTTGTTGGGCAATAAAGTGCATCTTTGGATAAGTGAGTGCGCAAGACCGTTGATCTCTGGCCTTTTACACGAGGCTTCATGTGGAGATCGACATGCATCGAAATGCCAGCGGCGACTGCGAGGACCTTCAGCCGGTTTCACATCTGTTAACGGGTCCGCGCAGCAAGCGCACGCTTCTTTGCGGTGCATCGCTGGCTGCGGCACTGATCCTTGGCGTCGCCGACGCGCGGGCGGAGGGGCGGCCGCCCCTGCCGCCTGCGGGGACGAGCGGAAGCGGCACGCCTCCTGGACGCGCTACCGACCCGGGCAGCAAGGATGGCAACCAGGGGCCCGCTCAAGGCGCGGCAGGGCAAGGCGGCCAGGAAGACCCTGGCACGCCAGCCGGCGACGACGAAAACCAGGACGACGCACCCGAGGGTGGCGCGGATGGCAACGATCCGAGCGTTGGCGGCCCCGGTGACGGGGGAAATGACTCCGGCGACGGTGGCAACGATCCCGGTGATGGTGACTCCGAAAACGGCGGCAACGATCCGGGTGACGGCGGAAACGACCCAAGTAATGGTGGTAGCGAGCCCGGCGACGATGGCAACGATCCCGGTGATGGCGGAAATGATCCCGGCGACGGTGGCAATGACCCTGGCGATGGTGGCAACGACCCCGGCGATGGCGGAAACGATCCCGGCGACGGTGGCAATGACCCTGGCGATGGTGGCAACGACCCCGGCGAGGGCGGAAACGAACCCGGCGACGGCGGCACCGACCCCGGTGACGGC
>CAKTCN010000031.1 GCA_934539295.1 uncultured Allosphingosinicella sp. | reverse complement strand
TGGTGGTTCTGGGACCCGGTCGAGAATGCCTCGTTGATGCCATGGCTTGCGGCAACCGCCTTGCTTCACTCGGTGACGGTGGTGGCGACGCGCGACGGGTTGCGCGCCTGGACGCTGATGCTGGCGGTGGTCGCCTTCTCCATGTCGATGATCGGCACCTTCCTGGTGCGATCGGGCATCCTCACGAGCGTCCACAGCTTTGCCGTCGATCCGGCCCGCGGTACCTTCATCCTCGTGCTGCTCGGTCTCTATATCGGCGGTGCACTGACCTTGTTCGGGTTGCGCGTGGGCACGGTGAAGGAAGGCACGCCGTTCGACCCGGTGAGCCGCGAGGGATCGCTGGTGCTGAACAACCTCCTGCTGTCGGCCATCCTCGGCATCGTGCTGGTCGGCACGCTCTACCCGCTCGCGCTGGAAGCCGTGACCGGAGAGAAATTGTCGGTGGGCGAGCCTTATTTCAACAGCACGGCGGGACCCCTGGCCTTGACCCTGGTAGCGGTGATGGCGGCGGGGCCGTTACTGCGCTGGCGGCGCGATACGGTCGCGGCACTGGTGCGCAGATTATGGCTGCCGATCCTGCTGGCGGCAGGCGGCTTGCTCGCGCTCTTCCTGGTCTTTCCCGGTATCGGCATCCTGCCTCTGCTCGGCCTTGCGCTCGCCTTTGGTGTCGGCGCTGCGAGCCTCGCGCCCTTGTGGGGCCGCAAGCTGCGTCGGACGCCACTCTTCACATGGGGCATGGTTGTCGCGCATTTTGGCATCGCGGTCAGCATCGCCGGCATGGCGTCCGAGAGCGCATTCACCGAGGAGACGCTGGTCGCCGCCTTGCCGGGCGAGAGCGCGCGTGTCGGACCCTATGACATTCGCTTCAGCGGTGTCGCGCCGACGGCGGGCCCGAACTGGACCGCAGTCGAAGCCTCGCTGATCGCTCGGCGCGGCAGGGGTGATCCCTTCGTGTTGAGGCCGCAGGCGCGCACTTT
The DNA here is from genome assembly GCA_934539295.1 of uncultured Allosphingosinicella sp. Lineage (GTDB taxonomy): Bacteria > Pseudomonadota > Alphaproteobacteria > Sphingomonadales > Sphingomonadaceae > Allosphingosinicella. The sequence continues at coordinate 41,609 of CAKTCN010000031.1, read as the reverse complement.
CACGGCGCCTGTCACCGACACGAGCGAAGCCGATATCCGCACCGTCCTCGACGGGCAGCTTTATGCCGTGCTTGGCCGGTCGGGTGATGGCGGCCGCTGGCAGCTGCGCCTGTGGTGGAAGCCGTTTGTCACCCTGATCTGGCTGGGCGGCGGCCTGGTCGCGCTCGGCGGTCTGTTGTCGCTGGTCGGCCGCGTGCGGCGGGAGAAGCGGGTCGCGCCGCGGGAAGCTCTGGCATGAAGCGCCTGCTGATCTGGGTGCCGCTGGGCCTCTTCGCCTTGTTCGTGGTGCTTGTCGCCTTCCGCATGGGGGCGGGCAGAGACGACACGATCAAGTCGCAGATGGTCGGCAAGCCAGTGCCAGAATTCGCGCTGCCCGCCATGGTCGAAGGCCGGGGCACCGTCACTCGCGCGGGCCTGGCGAGCGGTCAGCCCGTGGTGCTCAACATCTTCGCGAGCTGGTGCGTGCCCTGCGCGGCCGAGGCGCCCCAACTGATGGCGCTGAAGCAGCGCGGCATACCGGTCGACGCCATCGCCATCCGCGACCGGCCGGAGGATGTGGCGACCTTCCTCGGCCGCTGGGGTGATCCGTTCCGCAACATCGGCTCGGACAAGGCTAGCCAGGTGCAGTTCGCCTTCGGCTCGGCCGGCGTTCCGGAAACCTTCATCGTCGACGGCAAGGGCATCATTCGCCACCAGCATATCGGCATCATCGGCGAGCAGGACCTGCCCGAACTCATCGCAGCCTATGAGGCGGCGCGATGAGGCTAATCATCGCGTTCCTGGGCCTGCTCCTGGCTGCGCCCTTGCTGGCCCAGTCGGCGGTGCCTCCGGCCGAATATGCCTATCGGCAACTGCCCGACGCGGCGCAGGAGGCGAAGGCGCGAGACCTGATGGAGAGTTTGCGCTGCCTCGTCTGTCAGGGGCAGTCGATCGCCGACAGCGATGCCGACATGGCCGGCGACATGCGCGCGCTTGTGCGCGGACGGATAGCCGCCGGCGAAGAGCCCGAGGCGGTGCGTGCCTGGCTGATCGCACGCTACGGCAATTGGGTGACCTACGATCCGCCACTCGGCGCCAGCACATGGTTCCTGTGGGCGGCGCCCCTGCTGTTCGTGGGCGTAGGCCTCTGGATCGCGCGCGGGCGGTTCAGGAGGCGGCGGGCATGACCTGGCTTGCCATCATTCTCATGTTCACAGCCGTCCTGCTCCTCCTATGGTGGTTCGGCGGCTTCCGCGGAGCAAGGCTCCAGTTCCTCGGCAGCGCGGTGCTGATCGCGATGGCCGGCTATGTCTGGCAGGGGCGCCCGGGCATGATGTCGCGGCAGAAGACGACCGAGACGCACGAGGCTGCTCGACCCAACGGCTTCGCGTCGCTGCGCGACAACTTCTTGCCGCAGTTCGACAGCGCCACCCGCTGGATGGTGCTGGCCGACGCATTCCAGCGGCGCGGCAACACGGCTGAAGGCGTGGGCGCCTATCGCGCCGGCCTCAAGCGCGAACCGCGCAACATGACCTTGTGGACCGGGCTCGGCTATGCGCTGGCCATGCATGGTGGCGGGCTCAATCAGGCCGCCGAGCTTGCCTATGCGCGGGCAATGGCAATGGGGCAGGGTCATCCGGCCCCCCGTTTCTTCTATGGGCTGAGCCTGATCGAGAGCGGGCGGCTAGACGAAGGCGACCGCGTGTGGCGTGCGCTGCTGGCGAATGCGCCTGCGGAGGCGAGTTGGCGGCCGATGCTGGTCGAGCGGGTGGAACTGCTGGGGCAATTGCGGGCCATGGCGGCGGCCGAACGCGCCCGAGCCGGCGCACCATAGACCTACGTTCGTACCGAGCGAAGTCGAGGGGTGCCGGCGCTGACCCGGAGGCGCGCCCCTCGACTTCGCTCGGTATGAACGAGGCCGTTAGTTGCGCTCAATGGTCCACGCCGCGGCCGGTTTCGTGCTGGAGCGCATCAATCTTCTTGGACGCCTCGGCCTTGGTGAGGCCGTCGTCGAAGGCTTCGCCGGCTTCCTCGCTCAGCGTCTTCAGGTACGACGCCTGCGCGCCCGTCATCGCTTCATCGCCGGTGACCCAGTCGTCCGGATCCTTCTCGGCATTGCCCTGCGGTTCGGATTTGGGATTGTCTGACATGGGGAACATCCTCGTTTGACTTGAAGGTCTTAACGATGACGTTCCCCTCATGTTCCATGGGCTCAGAGCGGGTAGTAAGCTTCGCCCAGTGCTTCGGCGACCGCTTCGTGGCGGATCTTGCCGCCCATCACGTTGAGGCCGTTGGCGAGGTGGCGATCGGCCTGCATCGCCGCGCCGGCGCCGAGGTTGGCCAGCTTCAGCACGAACGGCAGGGTCGCATTGTTGAGCGCGAAGGCCGAGGTGCGAGCGACCGCGCCCGGCATGTTGGCGACGCAATAGTGAATCACGCCCTCGACTTCGTAGACCGGATCCTGGTGCGTGGTGGCGCGCGACGTTTCGAAGCAGCCGCCCTGATCGATGGCGATATCGACCAGCACGCTGCCGCGCTTCATGGTCTTGAGCATGTCGCGCGTGACGAGCTTGGGCGCGGCGGCGCCCGGCACCAGCACGGCACCGATCACCAGTTCCGACTTGGCGACAGCGCGGGCGATAGCGTCGCGCGACGCGTAGGCGGTCTTGATCTGGCTGCCGAAGAACATGTCGAGCTCGGCCAGGCGCGTGTTGGAGATGTCGTAGATGGTGACATCGGCGCGCATGCCGACCGCCATCTGCGCAGCATTTACGCCCGACACGCCGCCGCCGAGGATGGTGACGGTCGCCGGCGCCACGCCGGGCACGCCGCCAAGCAGCACGCCGCGGCCGCCCTGTTCCTTCTCCAGGTAATGGGCGCCAACCTGAACCGACATGCGGCCCGCGACCTCGGACATCGGCTTCAGCAGCGGGAGCGAGCGGTCATTCGCCGTCACCGTCTCATAGGCGATGCAGGTCGCACCCGAATTCATCAGGCCGCGCGCCTGCTCGGGATCGGGGGCGAGGTGGAGGTAGGTGAAGAGCAGGTGGCGTGGCTCCAGCATGGCGATTTCCTGCGCCTGCGGCTCCTTCACCTTCACGATCATGTCGGCGGCGGCGAACACCTCAGCCGCGGTGGCGGCGATGCGCGCTCCCGCGGCGACATAATGATCGTCGCCGAAGTCGATGCCGCTGCCGGCATTGGTCTCGACGACCACCTCGTGACCGGCCGAGGTGAGTTCGGCCACCGATGCGGGCGTCAGGCCGACGCGGAACTCGTTATTCTTGATTTCCTTGGGAACGCCGACGCGCATCATCCTGTCTCCATATGATCTGATGCCCGAGCGTTAGCGCAACTGGCTCCGGCGAATCCCTGCAAAGACGACGCTCGAGCGGGCGGCAGGTTGCACGATTTCGCTGTTCCCAGCGGGCATTGTTGATCATCCATGCGCGAATGGATCGAATCGACCGGAACATCCTGCGCCTGCTGGCGGAGGATGCGCGCGCCAGCGTGGCGCAGATTGCGGGACGGGTAGGCTTGTCGCAATCGGCCTGTACGCGTCGCATACAGGCGCTGGAGGCGGCGGGGCATGTCACCGGCTACGGCGCGCGGCTGAACCAGCGCAGCCTGGGCTTTCGCGTCACGGCCTTGGTCGACATCACGCTCGGCACGCAGGTCGAGGAGGATCTGGAGAAGTTCGAGGCGGCAGTGGCGGGGATCGACGGGATCGTGGAATGCGCCCTCGTCTCTGGTGGACAGGATTACCGGCTGAAGATCATCTGCCGCGACCTCGACGATTACGAGCGGCTGCATCGCGAGCAGCTGGGGCGCCTGCCCGGGATCGTGACGATCAACAGCAGCTTCGTGCTGCGCGCCGTGCCGACGCGGAGCGAGGCGGATGCGCTTTTCGGGGAATGAAGCCCTCTCCCCGGCGGGGAGAGGGAGCACGGCGGCTAGGGTCCGCCTCCTTATGCTCACCATCCCTACCGTTGCCTCGCCATGTTGCAGGTGCTAAGCGCCCAGCCGCCTGGCGCGCGCAAACGCTGGACGACATTCTGCAAGGGCATGTGCCTCCAGTCCTATGACCGATAGCGCCGCGACAGACCTTCCCGATTCCCGTCCCGCCGGCTCCCATCACGGGGGCCTGGCCAAGCTGACCGTCGGCGCCATCGGCATCGTGTTCGGCGACATCGGGACCAGCCCGATCTACGCCTTTCGCGAAACCTTCGCTGGGCACCACCCACTGGAGCCCGACGCGCTCCACATCCTCGGCGTCCTCAGCCTGATCTTCTGGTCGATGATGATCGTGGTGACGATCAAGTATGTCGCGGTGATCATGCGCGCCGACAATAAGGGGGAGGGCGGCAGTCTGGCCCTGCTGGCGCTGATCAACCGCAAGGCGGAGCGGCGCAAATGGACGCCGGGCATCGTCCTGCTGGGCGTGTTCGCCACCGCGCTCTTCTATGGCGACTCGATGATCACCCCGGCCATGTCCGTTCTGTCGGCGGTGGAGGGCATCACCACGGTGGAGTCGCGTTTCGAGCCGTTCGTGCTGCCGATCGCGATCCTGCTGCTGATCGGCCTGTTCATGATCCAGAGCCGCGGCACAGCCAAGGTGGGCGCGCTGTTCGGTCCGATCATGATCACCTACTTCGTCACCGTCTCGATCCTCGGCGTCGTCCATATCATCGACAATCCGGCGGTGATCCTGCACACGCTCAACCCGCTCAACGCAGTGCGTTTCTTCGCGACCGACGGCTGGACGGCGTTCCTGGCCTTGGGCTCGGTCGTGCTGGCCGTGACCGGCGCGGAGGCGCTATACGCCGACATGGGCCATTTCGGGCGCAAGCCGATCGGCGTGTCTTGGCTCGCATTCGTCATGCCTGCGCTGATGCTCAATTATATGGGGCAGGGCGCGATGATCCTGTCGATGGATCCCGAGACGGCGCGCGCAACCGTGGCCAATCCGTTCTTCTTCCTGGCGCCCGAGAGCCTGCGCCTTCCGCTCGTCATCCTCGCCACCTGCGCGACCTTGATCGCCAGCCAGGCGGTAATCTCCGGCGCCTTCTCCGTGACGCAGCAGGCGATTCAATTGGGCTTCATCCCGCGTCTGCGCATTCAGCATACCAGCGAGTCGGCGGTCGGGCAGATCTACATCCCGATCATCAACTGGGCGCTGATGATCATGGTCATTCTGCTGGTGATCTTCTTCGGTACGTCGAGCAACCTCTCGGCAGCCTATGGCATCGCCGTCACGGGAGCCATGTTCATCGACACCTGCTTGCTGGCAGTGGTGCTCTTCTCGCTGTGGCAGTGGAAGCCGGTCTACGCCGTGCCGATCCTGGCCGTGTTCTTCATCGTCGACATCGCTTATTTCGGTGCGAACCTGACCAAGGTGCCCGATGGGGGCTGGTTCCCGTTGCTGATCGGCCTCGTCTGCTTCACCTTCCTCACCACCTGGGCGCGCGGGCGCAAGCTTATGCTCGCCAGGATGAAGGAGGCGTCGATGCCGCCGGAGATCTTCATCAAGTCCGCCGCGAACAGCGCAACGCGCGTGCCCGGCACGGCGGTGTTCATGACCACGTCGCCCGACGGCGTGCCGCATGCGCTGCTGCACAACCTCAAGCACAACAAGGTCCTGCATGAGCGGGTCATGCTGCTGACCGTTCGCATCGAGGACGTGCCGTTTGTGCCGGACGAGAAGCGCTTCGACTTGCGGGACCTCGGCAGCGGCTTCTACCGCCTCGTGCTGCGCTTCGGATTCATGCAGGAATCGGACGTGCCGGCGGCCCTGGTGCAGGTGGAGACGTGCGGACCGCAATTCCGGATGATGGACACGAGCTTCTTCCTGGCGCGCCAGACATTGCTGACCTCGTCCAAGCGTCCGGGCATGGCCTTGTGGCGTGAGAAGCTGTTCTCCTGGATGCTGCGCAACGCCGAAAGCGCAATGGAATTCTTCAAGCTGCCGCCGAACCGGGTGGTCGAGCTCGGCAGCCAGGTCGAGATCTGAGCGCCCCGCTGATCCTCACTGCCACGTTCGGCGATGGCGACAATGGCTGGCTCCAGGACCTGCGCCGCACGCATTTCCCGCCCGAGCGCAACCAGGTGCCGGCGCACCTGACGCTATTTCATCAGCTGCCGCCGAGCATGGAGGCTGAGCTGTCGCACCGGATTGCCGCGCTGGCTGCATTGAAGCCGCCTCGGGCGACGATCACAGATGTGATGAACCTGGGGCGCGGGACGGCCTTGCGCGTCGAAAGCGAGGAACTTGCGGCAATGCGAGCCGAACTGGCGGATGCGCTGCATGGCATGCTGACGCCGCAGGATCAGGCGCCATGGCGGGCGCACGTCACGATCCAGAACAAGGTCGAGCCGAAGGAGGCGAAGGCGCTTCAGCAGCAAATGCTGGCGAGGTTCGCACCGCGTCCGCTGGCTGTGCGAGGGCTGGCGCTGTGGCGCTATCTCGGCGGCCCGTGGGAGCCGGTGAAGAGCTGGACGTTCAGGGGTTAAGCCGCTGCTCGAGTGCTCCTGCGAAAGCAGGAGTCCAGCTTCGCAGGCCTGAGCGACTGGACTCCTGCTTTCGCAGGAGCACAATCACGCCTGCTCAGACTTACCGGCTTTCCACCGCCACATAGTCGCGCTGCGCGGCGCCGGTGTAGAGCTGGCGCGGGCGGCCGATCTTCTGCTCGGGGTCGGAGATCATCTCGTTCCACTGCGCGACCCAGCCGGTGGTACGGGCAAGGGCGAAGAGCGCGGTGAACATCGACGTCGGGAAGCCGATCGCCGACAGGATCACGCCCGAATAGAAGTCCACGTTCGGATACAGCTTCTTCTCGACGAAATAATCGTCCTTCAGAGCGATCTGCTCAAGCTCGCGGGCAACGTCGAACACCGGATCGTTGATGCCGAGCGTGTCGAGCACTTCGGCCGCCGTCTTCTGCATCACCTTCGCGCGCGGGTCGAAATTCTTGTACACGCGGTGGCCGAAGCCCATCAGGCGGAACGGATCGTCCTTGTTCTTGGCGCGGGCGATATATTCCGGAATGCGGTCGGGCGTGCCGATTTCGCGCAGCATGTTCAATGCAGCCTCGTTCGCGCCGCCATGCGCCGGGCCCCACAGGCAGGCAATGCCGGCCGCGATGCACGCAAACGGGTTCGCGCCCGAGGACCCTGCAAGACGCACGGTCGAGGTCGACGCATTCTGCTCATGGTCGGCGTGGAGGATGAAGATCCGGTCCATCGCCTTCTCGATCACGGGATTGACCTCGTAGGGCTCGGCCGGCACGCCGAAGGTCATGCGCAGGAAGTTGCCCGTGTAGGAGAGGCTGTTGTCCGGGTAGAGGAACGGCTGGCCGACGCTGTACTTGTACGCCATCGCCGCGATCGTCGGCATCTTGGCGATCAGGCGGTGCGACGCGATCATGCGCTGCTGCGGATCGGTGATGTCGGTCGAATCGTGATAGAAGGCCGAAAGCGCCCCGGCCACGCCACACATGATCGCCATCGGGTGCGCGTCACGGCGAAAACCGCGGTAGAAGTTCGCCAGCTGCTCATGCAGCATGGTGTGGCGCGTGATCGTGTAATCGAAGGTTTCGAGCTCCTGCTTGCTCGGCAGCTCGCCGTGGAGAAGCAGGTAGGCGACTTCGGTGAAGCTCGACTTCTCTGCGAGCTGGTCGATCGGGTAGCCGCGGTGGAGCAGGACGCCCTCGTCACCATCGATATAGGTGATCGCCGACTCGCAGCTTGCGGTCGAGGTGAAGCCGGGGTCGAAGGTGAAGGCGCCCGTCTGGCCATACAGCTTGCGGATGTCGATCACGTCCGGCCCGATCGTGCCGGACCTTACCGGATAGTCGAACTGCTTCTCGCCGATACCGAGGGAAGCTGCATTGTCGGCCATTCTTAGCTCCTTACTTCGTCATCCGGTCCGCGATGCGGGCCAGGCTCTCTTCGCGCCCCAAAAGAACGAGCACGTCGAATATTCCGGGCGAGGTGGCACGGCCGGTGAGCGCCGCGCGGAGCGGCTGCGCCACCTGGCCGAGCTTCACGCCCTGTGCGTCGGCTACCTCCCTGACGGCCTGCTCTGTCGCCTCGGCCGACCAGTCGGCGAGGCCTGACAGGTTGGCATGGACAAGGGCGAGAAGGTCCGCTGCGCCGCCCTCTAGCAAGGCGGCGGCACGTTCGTCCACGTCAAGGGGACGGGTTTTGAAAAGAAACGCACCACCTTCGGCAATTTCGTCCAGGTTCTTGGCGCGCGGCTTCAACCCTTCCATCGCCTGCGTGAGCAGCGCCAGCTCGTCCTCGCGCAGGTCGCGGCCGATGACGGTGCCGAAGCGCGCGGCAGTGAGCGCAGCCAGGCGGGCATTCGGCGCCTCGCGAATATAATGGCCGTTGAGATTCTCGAGCTTCTTGGTGTCGAAGCGCGACGGAGACCGGCCGACCTGCGGGAGGTCGAACCATTCCACCGCATCCTCGCGGGAGATGATCTCGTCGTCGCCATGGCCCCAGCCGAGGCGGAGGAGATAATTGGAGAGCGCCTCCGGCAATACGCCCAGTTCGTCGCGATAGGCCTCGACGCCCGTGGCGCCATGCCGCTTCGACATCTTGGCACCATCCTGCCCATGGATCAGCGGCACATGGGCATAGACCGGCTCCGGCCAGCCCATCGCCTTGATGATGCCGAGCTGACGGAATGCGTTGTTGAGATGGTCGTCGCCGCGGATCACGTGGGTGACGCCCATGTCATGATCGTCCACCACGACGGCCAGCATGTAGGTCGGCGTGCCGTCGGAACGGAGCAGGATCATGTCGTCCAGCTCGCTATTCTGGACAGTGACCTCGCCCTGCACCTGGTCCGCAATGGTGGTCGCGCCGTCGCGCGGCGCCTTGAGGCGGACGGCGTAGGGGCGGTCGGCTTCCTCCGACGTCGCCTCGCGGTCGCGCCAACGGCCGTCATAGCGAAGCGGCTGCTTGTTGGCGCGCTGCTCGGCACGCATTGCTTCCAGTTCCTCGGCAGTGGCGTAGCACTTATAGGCATTGCCGCTGGCGAGCAGTGCCTGTGCGACTTCGGCATGGCGCTCGGCACGCTCCGACTGGAAGACGGTGTCGCCATCCCAGTCGAGCCCGAGCCACTTCATCCCGTCCAGAATTGCGTCGATTGCCGCCTGGGTGGAGCGCGCCTTGTCCGTATCCTCGATGCGAAGCAGGAACTTGCCGCCATGGTGCCGCGCATAGAGCCAGTTGAACAAGGCGGTGCGCGCTCCGCCGATGTGGAGGAAGCCGGTGGGCGACGGCGCGAAACGGGTTACGACCTGAGTTGCGCTCACGCGCGGATTCTCCAACACTGGTGCTGATGCAATTCTTAGACGCGAGCGCCCCTAGCATAGCGAACGAGCCGCGTGGAAGTGCCGTGCGTGAGCAGGTGCAGCAAAGGCTGGAATCCAGGCTCGAGGCGGAGCGCGATCAGCTTGCCCTGTGGCTGCCGGTCGGCCTCGGACTTGGCATAGCGGGCTGGTTCCTGTTGCCGGACGTTCATGGCTGGACGGCGTTCCTGCTCGTGGCGGGAAGCGGGGCATGTGCAGGGCTTGCCGCCGGGCGCGGGACGCGCTGGGGCAAGGCGGCTATGCTCTTCTCGCTGGCGGCGGGGATCGGCTGTGGCTTGATCTGGTGGAAGGCCGAACGCATCGCTGCGCCCCGGCTCGAACGGCCGCAACTAGCGACCTTCGAAGCGCGGATCGAGACGATGCAACGCCTTCCCGCACGTGAACTGGTCCGGTTGCTGGTGGTCACGCATGGAACGGGTCTGCCGCCGCGGCTGCGCGTCAATGTCGATCAGGCGAAGGCGGCCGGCATCCAACCCGGTGCGAAGCTGCGCATTCGCGCCTGGCTGATGCCCCCGCCGGAGATGGCGGTGCCAGGCGCCTACGACTTTGCCCGCGCTGCCTGGTTCCAGCAGATCGGAGGCACCGGCCGTGCACTCGGCGTCGAGGTCATCGCACCCCCGTCGGAGCGAGGCTGGGCGAGTCGCCTCTCCACCACGCGACAGGCGCTTGCCGACCATATCGGCGGAAAGCTCCCCGGAAGCGCAGGCGGTGTGGCTACGGCGCTGGCGACGGGCGACCAAGGCGGCATTTCGGAGGAGGATGCCGAAGCCATGCGCCGGTCGGGGCTGGCACACCTCCTGTCAGTCAGCGGCCTGCACCTTACGGCGGCGGTAGGTGCGGTCATGCTCCTGACGCTTCGGCTGCTGGCACTCAGTCCCACCCTGGCGCTGCGGCTTCCGCTCACGGCCATCGCGGCGAGCGCGGGTGCGGTTGCTGGCGTCGGCTACACCTCACTGACCGGTTCGGAAGTGCCGACGGTGCGTGCCTGTGTCGCCGCCTTGCTGATCTTGGCAGGCATGGCATTGGGGCGCGAAGCGTTCACCATGCGCCTGCTTGCGGTGGGTGCGCTCCTGGTGCTGCTGGTCTGGCCGGAGTCGCTGGCCGGCCCCAGCTTTCAGCTGAGCTTCGCGGCAATCGCGGCGATCGTCGCGCTGCATGAGCACCCACGCATTCGCGCGCTGGTATCGCGCAAGGAGGAGGGAGTGTTGGCGCGTGCGGGCAGGGGGCTGCTCGGGCTGATCCTCACCGGCGTGGCGGTCGAGGTCGCATTAGCGCCGATCGCCTTGTTCCATTTCCACAAGGCCGGCTTCTACGGCGCCCTTGCGAACATCGTCGCAATCCCGCTGACGACCTTCGTCATCATGCCGCTGGAGGCGGCGGCGCTGCTGCTCGACTTGGCGGGACTCGGCGCACCGTTCTGGTGGCTTACCGGCAAGGCGCTGGGTCTGCTCCTTTCGCTCGCCCATGCGACCGCCGCTGCGCCGGGCGCCGTGGCCCTCCTGCCGACCATGCCACGCGGCGCCTTCGCGCTCATGGTGGCGGGCGGGTTGTGGATCGTGCTGTGGCGCACAGGCTGGCGGCGACTCGGCATGCTGCCGCTCGCGGCCGGCGCGGCCTGGGCGATAGCGACTCCCGCCCCTGACCTGATCGTCACGGGCGACGGTCGGCACCTCGCGCTTCGAACCGGGCAGGGAGGCTTTGCACTGCTGCGTGACCGTGCAGGCGACTATGTGCGCGACATGCTGTCGGAAACCGCCGGCTATGAGGGCGAACTGACTGCTATCGAGGACCTGCCGCAGGCGGCGTGCAGCGCAGACATGTGCGCCGGAGAAGTGGTCCGGGATGGCCGGCGCTGGCGCATCCTGGCAACGCGATCGTCACGACTGGTCGACTTCGCGCCTTTGTCCCGCGCCTGTGCCGAGGCCGACATCGTAGTCAGCGATCGCACCCTGCCGCGAACCTGCGTGCCGAAGTGGCTGAAGGCCGATCGCGCCTTTCTGCGCAGCAGCGGAGGGATCGCCGTGACGCTGACGTCCAAGCCTGCCGTCGCGACGGTGCGCGACAGCGTCGGGCAACATCAATGGGCGATCAGGGCTTCAAGGCCCGCAGGCGGCGTCCCACCCCCTCGATCGGATGTGCCGCAGCCTGCTGCCGCGATGCGTTGAGCCGGGGGTAGCCCGCGGCTGCGTCCTTCATCAGTGCATCTGCGAACGCGCCTTGCTGCACCTCAGTCAGGATGCGGCGCATCTCTGCGCGCGTGCCTTCACCCACGATGCGTGACCCGCCTACGACTGCACCGAACTCGGCAGTAGTAGAGATCGCCTCGCGCATGCCGGCGATCCCGCGTGCCTGGATGAGGTCGGCGAGGAGCTTCAACTCGGTCAGGCATTCGAAATAGGCGACTTCGGGCGAGAAACCGTTTTCCGTCAGCGTTTCGTAGCCGGCTAGGATCAGCTCCGGGATGGCGCCCCAGATCACAGCCTGTTCGTTGAACAGGTCCGCTTCGCATTCCTCCGCAAAGCTGGTGGCGAGGATGCCGGCCCGACCGCTGCCGAGGGCGGCCGCATAGGAGAGGGCAAGCGCCTCGCCCCCGCCCGTTGCATCCTGATGCACGGCATAGAGGGACACGAGCCCGCCGCCCGCCTCATACGCGCTGCGAAGTGCCGTGCCGGGGCCTTTCGGCGCGACCAGAATGACGTCGAGGTCGGGTCGGGGCGCGATCAGGCCGAAGCGGATCGCGAAACCATGCGCGAAGACGAGTGCTGCACCTTGGGGGAGGTTGGGTCCGATCGCGTCTGCATAGGGGGCCGGCTGTTCCTCGTCCGGGACAAGCATGACGAACAGGTCGCATGCACGTGCCGCATCGGCTGGTGTCAGCACATCGAAGCCGTCCTGAACCGCCCGGGCGCCGCTCGCCGATCCTGGACGGGCGGCGACCAGCACCGTCTCCACCCCGCTATCGCGCAGGTTCAGCGCCTGTGGCCGACCCTGGTTGCCGTATCCGAAGATAGCAACGCGGCGTCCGCGTACGAGGGAGAGGTCGGCGTCTTTCTCGAAGAAGGCTTTCATGTGGTCACTCTAGCGAAGGCGCCATCATTCGTCCCGAGCGAAGTCGAAAAGCGAGCGTGATGATTCCTATGACCGGGACGAAGGAGGCGCGCGCAGGACAGATATTGCGCGCTCGATAGCCTCGCCCTCCAGCACCTCGGCAAAGCGTGGCCATTCGGGCGGCGGCTGGTGGCTGAACCAGGTATATTGGCGCTTGGCATATTGGCGCGTTGCCGCCTGCCCAGCGACGAGCGCTTGCGCCCGCGTCAACTCGCCGCGCAGCAGGGCCGCGACTTGCGGCACGCCGATCGCGCGCATGACGGGGAGGGCGGGATCGAGCTGGCGCGCCATCAGGCGCTCTCCCTCGATCAGGCCTGCCGGACCGAGCATTGCCTCGAAACGCTGGTCGCAGCGCGCATAGAGCCATTCGCGCGGGGGCAGCAGGATCAGCGGCATCAGCGTAACTGCGTCCCCGATGCCTCCTTCCTTCAGCTTCTGCCATTCGGACAGCGGCCTGCCGGTCGAACGCATCACCTCCAAGGCGCGGGCGATTCGGGTCGTGTCGGTCGGGTGAAGCCTTGCGGCGGCGGCTGGGTCTTCGGCGGCAAGTGCGACATGCGCGTCCTTCACGGGCATGGCACGCACTGCCTTGCGAACATCTGGATCGATCGACGGAACGGGTGCGATGCCGTCGATAAGGGTACGCAGGTACAAGCCTGTGCCGCCGACCAGTATCGGCAGCCTTCCGCCTGCATGCACCTCGGCGATCTCCCGCCTGGCATCGGCTGCCCAATCGGCTGCCGAGCAGGCGTTTGCACCGTCGCGGTAGCCGTAGAGACGATGCGGCACGCGCCCGATGTCGTCCTCGTCCGGACGCGCGGAGAGGATGTGGAGGTCGGCATAGACCTGCGCGCTGTCCGCGTTGATCACCACGCCCTCTGTGTGTTCGGCGAGTGCCACCGCAAGCGCCGACTTGCCGCTGGCGGTCGGCCCCGCAATAAGCGCGACCCTCGGATAGGGAGACTTGGGAATGTTCATCGCGACCCTGATAGCAGCGGATCGGCTCGCAAGCGGCGATATTTCGCTGGCCGCCGACCGGCTTCGCGAAGCAGGGCTGGTGCCCTCCGCTCCTTCGTGGATCGAGGCGGATACCGCCTGCGATATCGGCTTCACGGGCGACATGGCGTCGGCCCGTGCGGCTCTCGAGGGACTGATCCCTGCCACGGACGTCGTGGTGCAGCCGGCAGACGGCCGCACCAAGCGGCTGCTGATTTCCGACATGGATTCGACCATGATCACCGTCGAATGCATCGACGAGCTGGCCGATTATGCCGGCTTCAAGGACCGGGTGAGCGAGATAACCGAGCGTGCAATGCGCGGCGAACTCGATTTCGAAGCTGCGCTCGATGCGCGCGTCGGCTTGCTGGCCGACCTCGATGCGGACGTGATCGATCGCTGCCACGCGGAGCGGGTCAAGATCATGCCCGGCGCCGAGGCACTGGTGCGGACCATGAAGCGCGATGGCGCCACCTGCATTCTCGTCTCTGGCGGCTTCACCCTGTTCGCTGACCGGGTTGCCGAGGCCATCGGCTTCGACACGGCCATCTCCAACGTGCTGGGGGTAAGCGAGGGCCGGCTGGACGGCACGGTGGCACGGCCGATCGTGGGGGCGGCGCGCAAGCGCGAGGTGCTGGTCGAGGCTGCCGCCGGCGCAGGCGTCCCACTTTCTGCCACGCTGGCCGTGGGCGACGGCGCCAATGACATTCCAATGATCGAGGTGGCGGGCCTTGGTGCCGCTTACCATGCCAAGCCCGCGACGGCCGCCGCGGCCGGTGCGCGGATCGACCATTGCGACCTGACCGCCTTGCTCTACGCCCAAGGCTATGCGCGCCGCGACTGGGCCGCCTGACGTTTACCATATCTTAGCAGCCGAGCGTCTACCCGTCTGACCAGAACCTTCTGGGGGCGGAAAGTGGACGTGCGTATCGCGGTGCAGGCAATATCGTTGGTAGCTGTGTCGCTGTCGCTGGCCAGCTGCACATCCACGCCGCGCATCGGTGCCGCCACGTTGAAGGACGGCGCGACGCAGGCGGGTGGATATGAAAAGCGTGCGCGCGCTGCTGTCGCGTCCGGCGACCTTGCCGGCGCGCTAAACCTCGCCGAGAACGCGGTCGAGGCGGCGCCGCGTGACCTCGGCTACCGCATGCTGCTCGCCGATCTTTACCTCAAGAACGGCCGCTTCCGTTCGGCCGAGCAGGCGTTCCGTGACGTGCTGCACCTGTCGCCCGACAATGGCCGCGCAGCCTTCAGCCTTGCGCTGGCGGAAATGGCGGAAGGAAAGCGGCACAGCGCACTCACGCGGCTGGAGCAACTTGCACATACGATGTCGGCGGCCGACCTCGGCCTGGCGTTCGCGCTGGCCGGAGACTCGGCGCGGGCGATCCAGATGCTTGAAGGCGCGGCACGCATGAGCGGCGCCGATGCGCGCGTGCGGCAGAATCTCGCACTGGCTTATGCGCTCGGCGGCGACTGGCAGCGGGCGCGCATCACGGCGGAGCAGGATCTAGCCCCCACGGACGTGGCGATGCGTATGGCCGAATGGGCCAGCTTCGCGCGACCTGCATCCTCGGCTGCCCAGGTCGCAGCCTTGCTGGGCGTCAAGGTGGTCGAAGATGCCGGCCAGCCTGCACAGCTTGCCCTCGCTCCCGAGACACGAGAGATCGGACCTGCCGCACCCGTGCTGGTGGCCGAGGCAGCCTTGCCGCACGAACAGGTCACGGAACCGGTCGCGATCGTCGCCCCTCAAGTGGTGCAAGTGGCAGCGCCAGCACCGCGCGCGCCGAAAACGTCTTCATCGGCCAAGCCGGCGGCGGCACGCTATGTCGTGCAACTCGGTGCCTATGCGTCGTCCAACAACCTGCGCCAGGGCTGGTCCGAGCTGCGTCGTCGCTATGCGTTGCAGGGTGTCCCGCATGGTGCTGCGGCCAGCGTGCCCGGCAAGGGCAAGCTGTTCCGCCTCTCGGTCGGCTACCAGAGCCAGAGCGAGGCGATACGCACCTGCCGCGCGATCAAGAGCAAGGGCGGCGGCTGCTTCGTGCGCGGCGTTGCCGGAGATCGGCCGATCATGGTCTGACGAGGTCCCCTCCGGGACGGGCGGCCGGGGGCCAAACCGGCCGCCCAATCATCTGCCGCGACTTGCGGGAGGAACGGATTCTACCGTCGCTCGCGCATCAGCAGGTCCAGGCACGCCATGCGGATGGCAACGCCGTTCTCCACCTGCTCCAGGATGGCCGAGCGGGCGGGATCATCGGCGACGCTGCTCTCAATCTCCACCCCGCGATTCATCGGACCTGGGTGCATCACGACCGCGTCCGGCGCGGCCTTGGCGAGCCGGTCCCAGGTAAGACCGTAGAGTGCGTGGAAGTCGTCGAGCGATCCTGCGACCGCATCCTCCATCCGCTCGCGCTGGATGCGGAGCATCATCACCACGTCCACGCCGTCCAGCCCTTCGTCCATGTCGGTGAAGGCCGTGGCACCGTTGAGCCGCTCCGTCTCCGGCAGCAGCGAGGGCGGGCCCACCACGCGGACGTCGGCACCCAGCTTCGGCAGCAGGAGCAGGTTGGATCGTGCAACACGGCTGTGGAGGATGTCGCCGCAGATCGCGACCTTGAGGCCTTCGATCCGCCCCTTGCGCCGCCGCATGGTCAGCGCATCCAGCAGGGCCTGCGTCGGATGCTCGCCGCGCCCGTCGCCGGCATTGATAACGGGGCAGCCCATCACCGCCGCGACTTCTGCCGACGCGCCGTCCTGCTGATGGCGGATCACCAGCACGTCGGGGCGCATCGCGTTCAGAGTCAGCGCCGTGTCGATCAAGGTCTCGCCCTTTTTCACGCTGGACGCGGCGACATGGAAGTTCGCGACCTGCGCGCCGAGCCTCTTGCCCGCAATCTCGAACGAGAAGAGCGTACGCGTCGAGTTCTCGAAAAAGGCGTTCATCTGCGTCAGGCCATGCAGCCTGTCGTCGTGCCGCCGCTTCCGCCGGTTGAAATCGACCCATTGCTCGGCCTCATCCAGGATGAGGTTGGCATGTTCGGCGCTGAGCCCGGCGATGCCGAGCAGGTGCTGGGGAAAGCTTTGCATTAAAGCCGTGCCTTAGAAGCCGTGAAAGCCACCGGCAAGGGCGTCGATGGCGCCTTGAAGGATGTAGGCTGCGGCCATCTTGTCGACCAGTTCGGCGCGACGGGCGCGGCTGGCGTCGGCGTCAAGCAGGGTGCGGGTGACGGCCTGCGTCGACCAGCGTTCGTCCCATAGCAGGATGGGTAGATCGAGCGGCTGAAGGTTACGGGCGAAGGCACGGGTCGACTGGGTACGGGGCGAGTCGGTGCCGTCCAGGTTCAGCGGCAGGCCCAGCACGATCCCGCGAACAGCTTGCCGATCGGCGATGGTGCGGATCTGGGCGAGATCGGCGGAGAACTTCCCGCGGCGGATCAGTTCGGCCGGCGACGCGATCGTCCACATTGCGTCGCACAGCGCCACGCCGATCGTCTTGGTGCCCGCATCGAGACCCATGAGCCGCCCGCCGGAGGGCAGGGCGTCGCGAAAGGCGAGGGCGCTCTGATGGATCAT
The DNA here is from genome assembly GCA_934539295.1 of uncultured Allosphingosinicella sp. GTDB lineage: Bacteria > Pseudomonadota > Alphaproteobacteria > Sphingomonadales > Sphingomonadaceae > Allosphingosinicella. Next base: position 24,576 of record CAKTCN010000031.1, on the reverse strand, counting down.
CGGTCGAGATACGCGTCGAGGCGCGCCTCGACATCGCGCCGCATGTTCATCCAGAACAAAGCATAATCATACACATGGTAGTTGTTGCCGGGCAGCACATAGGGCCCGAGGTCCGGCGCATCCTCCCCGATCAGGAGAAAGCCGCGCACGTCGCAACGTGCAGATGCGCCACCCGGCACCAATGTCGCCTCGGTAAGCTCCGCATTGGGCACGGTGGTTCCGCGATTGGCGGAGGCGGGAGCGGCATCGTTGGCGTTTCCGGTCAGCGGATTAGTGCAGACCATCGGTGATCCCGCTCGCGGGCTGCCGTTGAAGCCGGTAGTGGTATCGTAGACATCGGTGATGAGGCCCGGATTGGCGGGTTCGCCGAAGCTTTGCCACGACAGGATGCATCCGGGCTGGCCGGCTGTTTCACAGGCGGGCAGGCCCATGCGGTCGAGATCGGCGGTGCGCGAGATCGGCCAGCCGATTGCATAGACCGCGGCGATGCGGTTCGCGATCGGCTTGCCGGCCACCCTGTCGAGCATCAAGCGCGTGAGGTGGAGGCTGCCCTGGCTATGGCCGGCCAGGATTATGGGGCGGTTCTTCGGCGCCTGTGCGACGAAGCGATCGAATGCGGCGAGCACGTCGCGATAGGCGAAGTCGAACGCCTTTTCCGCATCAGCCTGGGTGGTCAGGAAGGCGCCGAACGTCGCCTGCCGGTACTTGGGCGCCCAGACATCGCCGACATGGTTGAACACGCTGGACTGGCTGCGGACGAACAGCCGCGCGCGCTGCTGCGATTCGGGATGATCCACCTCGGCATTCCAGCGACTCTTGTCGAGGTAGGAGGTGGGATGGATGAAGAAAATCGAAGCGCGGCGGGCCCCGGCGCGTGGCTGCTCGGGCGTCACCGGCTCGGCAGGAAGAGCCATGACATTGCCGGGATCAAGCGCGTTTTCCTCGACACCGCCCTCTCCCGGCTCCGGCGGTTTCGGCATCCATGATGACGGATTGTCCGGAATGTCGGGCCGCGCGATCCAATTGTCCGCCTTGGCATAATCGAGCGCCGGGGCAGGTGCTGCCTCGAACGGCGCGGAGGGGACGTAGGTATAGCGGATCAGCTGATTGCCGAAGAGGCGGTACCCGATAGCGCCGATCAATAGCAGCACGATGATCCCGGTAATCACCCAAAGGAAGCGCCGCGCCAGCATTCGATTCTCCGACAGACCTGGATGCGCCTAGACCAGCATGGGCGGTTATGGCGCAAGTGCTTCCTCACCAAATGCTCACCGCACCATCATGGTGGATGCATCGGCTCGGCGCTAAGACGGCCCTGAGACTGGGGAGAAGATGATGACGAACGAGCCTTTTGAGCACGCACCCTGGCGCGAACGGAGCATGTTCCTGCCGGTCGCCGGTGCGCTGTTCGGTCTGGCTTTCTACCTGCTGGTCGATGCGGGGCACACCGGTTTCGGGTGGATCGAGCATCGGCTGCGTCTCGCCGCTTCGTGGATGGTGATCGTCAGCGGCATCGCGCTGGCGCTCACGATTGAGCGGCTGCGCTGGGCCTGGTCGCTGATCTTCTCGGCCGCAGTCGGCGCGATCGCCGGCTTCGTCTTCTACTGGAACGGCGGCCCAGGTGGCTATGCCAGCGACGAGTGGCAGGTGGTCGCCGTCCTGCTCGCCATCACCATCGCGGCGCCCGTGTTCCAGGCGGCGCGCGATCAGGGCCGGTGGACCAGCGATTATGCGTCGGCCCATGCCCATGCGTGGGGAAATGTCGTGCTGTGCGGCGTGGGTGTACTGTTCGCCGGCATCTCCTTCCTGCTCTCGCAATTGCTGGGCGAGCTGTTCAGCCTGATCGGCATGGACGGCGTCAAGGATGTGGTGCGCAAGGAGTGGTTCGGCTGGATGGTGGCCGGTGCTGCATTCGGCGCGGCAGTGGCGATCCTGCGCGATCGGGACCGGGTGCTCGGCATTCTCCAGCGCATCGTCATGACCATCCTGTCGGTGCTGGCGCCGGTGCTCGCACTCGGGCTGACCCTGTTCATATTGTCGCTGCCGTTCACCGGGCTGGAGCCCCTGTGGGATCGCACCAGCGCCACGACGCCCGTGTTGCTCGCCTGCGTGATCGGGGCGGTGCTGCTCGCCAACGCCATCGTCGGCAATTCGGCGGCGGAGGAGTCGAAGCTGAGGGTGCTGCGGATCAGCGCGCTGCTGCTATGCCTGGCGGTGCTTCCGCTGACCGCGGTGGCGTTCACCTCGACCTGTTTGAGGGTCGAACAGCATGGCTTCACGCCGGAGCGACTGTGGGCTCTGGTGTTCGTCGGCACCGCGCTTGCGGCGGGGATCGCCTATGCGCTGGCTGTGATATTCGGGCGCAGTGATTGGATGGCGACGCTGCGGCGAGTCAATCTGCAGCTGGCGCTCGGCGTATGCGCGCTCGCCTTTCTGCTCGCGCTGCCGGTGATCAACTTCGGCGCGATCTCCACGCGCAATCAGATCGCTCGTCTCGAAAGCGGCGATGTCGCTCCCGAGCAGTTCGACTGGGCCGCGCTTGCTTTCGACTTCGGGCCGACCGGGAAGGCTGCGCTTCGCCGCTTCGCCGCAGACGCGTCCAGACCGGGATTGAGGCAGGAGGCCAAGCGGGCGCTCGCCGCCGAGACCCGGTGGCAACTCGGCTCTCCGTCCTCGCGCAAGGACGCGCTGTCGTTGTCGAGGCGACTGCGTGTTCGCCCGACGCAGGTCGCCGTGCCTGCGACGTTGCGGGCTGCTCTCGAACGGCCGGGCGTATGCGGATCGGAAGGTGCGTGCCAGCTGTTCTGGCGCACGGGCGAAAGCACGGCCATCGTCATCCACGACTTGTGCGTCGGCCGCCCGGATGAGCGGACCATGTGCGACTATAGCGCAATCGTGCTGGAGGAGCGCGAGGGCGAGTGGCACGGAGTGGAAGGGGGCGGAGCTACGAACCACGTGGCTCTCGACAATCTGTCTGAGGATCAGCAGCGCGTTGCCATGGCACGAGGGGACGTCGAGGTTCGCGAAGTCACCCGGCGCCAGCTCTTTATCGGTGACCAAGCCGTCGGAACGCCCTTCGAATAGGATCGTGCCTTGAAAGGAGAGGGGGGCGGATGCTAGCGCCGCCTTCATGTCCGTAGATACCGCAACCGTGCGCCACATCGCCAAGCTCGCGCGCATCGCAGTGACCGACCGGGAGGTCGATGCGATGGTGCCTGAGCTCAACAACATTCTCGCCTGGGTCGAACAGCTCCAGGAAGTGGACGTGACCGGCGTCGAGCCGATGACAGCCGTGATCCCGAACCAGCTCCGCCTGCGCGCGGACGTGGTGAATGACGGCGACGTGCGCGACGACGTTCTGGCCAACGCGCCGGTGGCGGAACATGGCTTTTTCGCCGTGCCCAAGGTGATCGAGTAATGAGCGCGCTGAACGAACTCGGCATTGCCGCAATCCGCGACGGCGTGAAGGACGGCGCCTTTTCTGCACGCGAGGTGGCGGAAGCCTTCAACGCTGCGGTGGCAGGTGGGAAGGCATTGAACGCCTTCATCATCGACACGCCGGAGCATGCGGTGGCCGCGGCCGAGCAGGCCGACCGTGATCGGAGCGAGGGCAACCTCAAGCCGCTGTCGGGCGTGCCGCTCGGCATCAAGGACCTGTTCGCGACCAAGGGCTACCACACTGCCTCGGCCAGCCACATCCTGAACGGCTTCGAGCCGCGCTATGAGAGCAGTGTCACGGCCAAGCTGTTCGCCGCGGGTGCGGGCATGCTGGGCAAGCTCAACATGGACGAGTTCGCCATGGGTTCGTCCAACGAGACGAGCTACTACGGCAACGTGATCTCGCCATGGCGGCGCAACGACGGCGGCAATGCGGCGATCACGCCGGGCGGCTCGTCGGGCGGCTCGGCGGCGGCGGTCGCGGCGCATCTCGCGCCCGGCGTGACCGGCACCGACACGGGCGGCTCGATCCGCCAGCCGGCGGCCTTCACGGGCATCACCGGCATCAAGCCGACTTACGGTCGCTGCTCGCGCTGGGGCATCGTCGCGTTTGCGTCCAGCCTCGACCAGGCCGGGCCGATGGCGAAGGACGTGCGCGACTGCGCCATCATGCTGGAGGCAATGGCGGGCTTCGATCCTAAGGACTCGACCTCGCTCGACCTGCCGGTGCCGAACTGGGAAGCGCTGCTCAATGCCGACATTCGCGGCAAGCGGATCGGCATTCCCAAGGAATATCGGATCGAGGGCATTCCCGAGGAGATCAACCGCGTCTGGGACCAGGGCATCGCCTGGATGAAGGATGCGGGCGCCGAGATCGTCGAAGTCTCGCTTCCGCATACCAAATATGCGCTGCCGACCTATTACATCATCGCGCCAGCCGAGGCGTCCTCGAACCTCGCCCGCTACGATGGCGTGCGCTTCGGTCTGCGCAACGCGCCGCAGAACGGCAATCTCGACGAGATGTACAAGGCGACCCGCGCTGCTGGGTTCGGGCCTGAGGTGAAGCGCCGCATCATGATCGGCACCTATGTGCTGTCGGCCGGCTTCTACGACGCCTATTTCAACCAGGCACAGAAGGTCCGCGCGCTGATCGCCCGCGACTTCGAACAGGCATGGGAGGATTGCGACCTGCTCCTCACCCCCACCGCGCCATCGGCGGCGTTCGGGCTGGGCGAGAAGACGGACGATCCGATCTCCATGTACCTGAACGATGTGTTCGCAGTGCCGGCGAGCCTTGCCGGGCTGCCCGCTATTTCGGTGCCGGCGGGTCTCAGCGAGCAGGGTCTCCCACTCGGCCTTCAGATTATCGGCAAGCCGCTTGACGAGCAGGGTGTGCTGAACGCGGGTCTAGCCTTCGAAGAACGGGCGGCGTTCAAGGAGCGTCCGGAGCAATGGTGGTAAGTGGTCGAACTGGTCGAATTCTGCTTTGAAGTCGTATTCGAAGCAGTCGACTGGGTGATAGAGAAGTTCAGGCGAAGGCGTCGCCGGCGCTAAGGCGTCGGGGGCCGGAAGCGAAGCGGCGAAGGTGTCGCATGAAGGGCAGAAAATGACAGAAGCGGGATACCGCATTCAGGGCGCAACGGGCGAATGGGAGGTCGTGATCGGCCTCGAGGTCCATGCGCAGGTGACCTCCAATGCCAAGCTCTTCTCGGGCGCCGCGACCGCATTCGGGGCCGAGCCGAACACGCAGGTGAGCTTGGTCGACGCGGCCATGCCCGGCATGCTGCCGACGCTGAACGAGGAATGCATTCGGCAGGCGGTGCGGACCGGCATGGCGATCGAGGCGGAGATCAACCGCTGGTCGCGTTTCGACCGCAAGAACTATTTCTATGCCGATCTGCCGCAGGGCTATCAGATCAGCCAGCTCTACCATCCGCTGGTGGGCGAGGGCGAGATCGAGGTCGAGCTGGACGGCGGCGCGACCAAGACGATCGGCGTCGAGCGCATCCATGTCGAGCAGGATGCCGGCAAGCTGATGCACGACCAGCATCCGAACTTCTCCTATGTCGACCTCAATCGCTCGGGCGTCGCGCTGATGGAGATCGTGTCCAAGCCCGACATGCGTTCCCCCGAAGAAGCAGGGGCTTATGTCCGTAAGCTGAGGTCGATCCTGCGCTATGTCGGCTCGTGCGACGGCAATATGGAGCAGGGCTCCATGCGTGCCGACGTCAACGTCTCCGTCCGAAAGCCGGGCGAGCCGTTCGGCACGCGCACCGAGACCAAGAACGTCAACTCGGTCCGCTTCATCATGGCGACGATCGAGCATGAGGCTAACCGGCAGGTCGACGTGCTGGAGAATGGCGGCGAGGTCGTGCAGGAAACGCGCCTCTACGATCCGGACAAGAACGTCACGCGCTCGCTCCGGTCGAAGGAAGATGCGCATGATTACCGCTACTTTCCGGATCCCGACCTGCTGCCGCTTGAGCTTTCGGACGCGTTTCTGACGCAGTGCCGCGAGAGCCTGCCCGAACTTCCTGATGCCAAGCGTCGCCGCTACGAGGGCGAGCTTGGGCTTTCCGCCTACAACGCCGGTGTGCTGACCGCAGAGGTCGAGACGGCGCGCTGGTTCGAGGAGCTGCTCGCCGCCACCGGAAAGTCGGGCGCGGAGATCGGCAAGGCGGCGTCCAACTGGGTTATCTCCGACCTGTTCGGGGCGCTCAATCGCCTCGGCCGCGACATCACCGACAGTCCGGTGACGCCGGGGCAGGGCGCCGAACTGCTGGCGCTGGTCGCCGACGGCACTTTGTCGGGCAGCCTCGCCAAGCAGGTGTTCGAGATCATGCTGGAAACCGGCGACAGCCCTGGCAAGATCGTCGAGGAACGCGGCATGAAGCAGACCAGCGACACCGGCGCGATCGAGGCCGTGATCGCCGACGTGCTGGCCAAGAACCCGGGACAGCTTGAACAATATCGCGGCGGCAAGGTCGCCCTGTTCGGCTTCTTTGTCGGCCAGACGATGAAGGCAATGGGCGGCAAGGCCAATCCGGGGGTGGTCAACGAATTGCTCAAGAAGGCGCTCGGTTGAGCCTCAACGTCAACGAGGCGAGCGCGGACGAGATCGACGCCGTCGAGGCCCTGAAGGGCCATGGCTTCGAGATCGTCCGCTATCGCGAGGAGCGAGGCCGCTTCACGGCGCTGCGCCAATTGGATGAGGTGCCGGGGCTGGCTGGCAAGCTCGACGAGGACGCTCTGGCCGCGCTCAGCGTCTAATCTCCAGGTACACACCTCCTATGCTCCTGCAAAAGCAGGAGCCTGGGTCTGAGGCTGGATCTGGGTTCCTGCTTTCGCTGGAACACGCGAAGGTCATTGGGAAGCGCCCGAATCGGCTCGCTGGTTCGTTGGGGCAAGCGAACCCCGGATCAGGTCCGCGGCGACGCCTCGTAGGCTGAGCTCACTCTCCCGCCATGAACATGAACGGGCTCGCTGCCGCTGCGGCTACGCCGAGCCAGATCGTCAGCTTGAACCAGCGCGGCGGCGGTTTTCTGCGTCTGCGCATGCGTCACCTCCTCAATCGTCATCGGCGGGGATCGGCCCCGCACTGTCGGGGGCGGACAGGGCCAGCATGCGCTTGGCAATCTCGCTCTCGCCCATGACCACCTCGTCGGCGCCGTGCGAAAGGAGGTGCGCGACCTCCTCGTCGCTATGCGCGCGCGCTATGGTGGGCAGGGTGGGGCTGACTTCCTTGGCGGCGGTGACGATGCCGCCGGCCTCGAATCCCTCCGGTATAGCGACGAGCAATCGGGTTGCCCGCTCGATGCCGGCCTCGCGCAGGATGTCGGGCTGCAGCGCGTTGCCGATCACGACCTTGAACCCGTCGGCCCGCGCCTGCTTGGCCACGTCCGTCTGATCCTCGATCAGGATCACGGCACGGCGCGCCTCATGCAGCCCCTTGGCCAGCAGCTTGCCGACGCGGCCATAGCCGACCAGCACCACATGCTCCTCGCGCCTTTCCTCATGCTCCTCCTCGACCCGCGCCGCGTCTTCGGCGACCTTGCGGCGCACCTCGCTGGTGCGGCCGACCACGGCGTTGAAGATGAAGGGGTTGAGGAAGATGGAGATGATCGCACCGGCGAGGATCAGGTCGCGGCCCTCGTCCGGCAACAGGCCGAGATCGGTGCCGAGGCCCGCAAGGATGAACGAGAATTCGCCGATCTGGGCAAGGCTGGCCGAAACGGTTAGCGCCGTGTCGCCCTTGTAGCCGAATGCCCGCACGATGGCGAAGGCGGCCAGCGACTTGCCGAGCAGGATGATCGCAACGGTGGCGAGCAGCGGCAAGGGCTGCTCCACCAGCACGTTGGGATCGAACAGCATGCCGACCGACACGAAGAACAGCACCGCAAATGCATCGCGTAGCGGCAGCGTCTCTTCGGCCGCCCGCCGGCTGAGCTGCGTCTCGCCGAGGATCATGCCGGCGAAGAAGGCGCCGAGCGCAAAGGAAACGCCGAACGCATAAGCCGCGCCGAACGCGATGCCGAGCGCCATGGCAAGGACGGCCAACCGGAAGAGCTCGCGCGATCCGGTATGCACGACCCAATGCAGCGCCCAGGGCAGCAGCCGGCGCCCGACGATCAGCATCAGCGCGACGAAGCCCGCGACCTTGAGGAAGGTGCTGGCGACCACATAGGGAAGCGAGGGGCCACCCTGCGCGCCCGAGAGCCCGGAGGCGATCGCAGGCAGCAGCACCAGCGCCAGCACCATCACCAGGTCCTCGACGATCAGCCAGCCGACCGCGATGCGGCCGCGCTCGGTTTCGACGAGGTTGCGGCCCTGCAAGGCGCGTAGCAGCACCACGGTCGATGCGACGGACAAAGCGAGGCCGAACACGAAGCCGGCGAGCGGACCCCAACCGAGGAACGTGCCGACGCCCATGCCCATCAAGGTCGCGGCGGCGATCTGCACGACCGCGCCCGGAATGGCGATGTTCTTCACCGCCAGCAAATCGCGCAGCGAGAAGTGGAGGCCGACGCCGAACATCAGCAGGATAACGCCGATCTCGGCCAATTCGGAGGCGAGGCCCGCATCGGCGACGAACCCGGGGGTGAAGGGACCGACCATCACGCCGGCAAGAAGGTAACCGGCAATCGGCGAGACGCGCAGACGATGCGCGAGCGCCCCCATGAAGAAGGCGATGACGAGACCGGCGACGATGGTGCCGATCAAGGGAGTGTGGTGGGGCATTGGTGCTTTCCTGAACAGATCGGTCGGTCGGAGAACGCACGAGGGTGCGACTCCGGCTAGGCCGGATCAGGAAAGCGGGGGGGCGCGCGAAAGCGAGGCGCCGGCCGGATAGGGGTCGTCAGGCGCGACGAGGATTGCGGCAGGCGGACCGCGCGTCATGGGGAGGCTTGGTGCGGCCGGCGGTGCTACCGATTGCGAAACGGCGGGGATGTCAATCTCGCCACCAGCATCCGCTGGTACCTGCCGCGCTTCGCTGACCTGTGCCTTGCGGTCCGGGGCGATCGACACGTCGAGGGTGGACGCGCTGAACGGAGATCCCGAGGTTTTCACGGTCGGAGGCGCGATCGGCAGCAGGGCATGGGCCAGGATCGTGGCGAGCAGCAGCACGCCCCATACCCTGATCCTGCCGAACATAGCCGTAACCGTCATCACATGATCATGTAGCCCGAACGGCGCGACTCACAACCCTTGCGGCGCAATCGCCCGCTCACTCGACCTTCAGGCGGAGGAAGATCATCGCGCCGTTCGGGTCGCCGCCATAGGCTGGTTCCAACGCGTCCGGCACGAAGTTGAACGCGTAGAGCCCGCCCAACCCGAAGCTCACATGACGCGCCAGGCTAAAGTCCCGCACAAGCCCGACCGAAGCCTTGCCGACCTTGTGGGTGGGGCCATGATGCCCGCCGTCGCTGGAAAGCTCGTTATTTTCGGTGTGCTCGGCCCGCGCGAACAGGGTCCAGTCGCGGCGCCGGAGCGCGCTTTCCAGGACGAAGGCTTCCAATTGTCCATGCTCGGCCGATCGGCGGCCCCAGGCGGCGGTGGTGGACCAGAAGCCGTCCTGGCCCACTCTGCGCGTGTAGATGGCGCTGGCCGACCACTTGGTCTGGTCCTCGTCTGGAGTCAGCTGCTCCGGGCTCTTCACGTCGGCATAGGAGGCCTGGAGCGAAAGCGATGGCGCCGGGTTCCACGACAGGCGCACCGCCGTCGAATCCAATGGTCCCGTCTCGATATTCCAGCGCCGCTGGTCCGGCTCGCGGCCGCGGAAGCGGGAGACTTCCACCTTAGCATTGCCATGCACCCAGCCGGCGGTCAGAACGCCGAACACGATGTGGGTCGAATCGAGCCAGTGATGGCTGATCGGCGCTTCCGGCGAATCCATGATGGACAGGCGGTGCATGAAGGCGGGCGGGCCGAAGGCGGGTTCACCCGGCAGGCCGCCATAGAGGAAGACGCTGTCCCGATCCGACAGGCGATGGCTGTAGCTGGCCGACGCTTCCATGAAGACGTCATGAGGATGCTGCCGGTCGACGAGCGTGTTGACGCCGTCGGCGGTCTCGCCGCTCGCCAGGTGGAGCGGATAGCCGGCCCTGCCCATCAGCGGATCGGGGCTGAGCATGACGCGCAGCTGCAAGGCGTCGCCGCTTTCGAAATCCCGTCGTGCCATCCCCATCACCATGCCGGACACGAAGCTCTTCTCGTCCCCGCGCGGACCCTCCTGCCAGTCATGAACGCCATTCAGCATGAGGTGGCCCATCAGCGACCAGTCGCCGCGCATGGCATGCACACCCTGGTGGACCGACAGGTCGGGCTGCCACGACGTGCCCGACGCTTCGCGCGTCATCGGATAGGCACCGAGCGCGCCGGGCATGCTGCTCATGTCGTGCTCCGACCGAGGAGCCGCCTCATGGCCGCCATGCGGATCCGCTTGCGCAGGCGGGGCAGGGGCGGCGTGCCCCGCATGATGGTCATGCTCCTGCGCCGAGGCGGGGGCGGCGGCGAAAAGCGCAGGGACGATCAGCAAGGGCCTCATGCGGCGTCTCCCGCGGCCAGCCTGTCGATGATCGGGCAGTCGGGACGATCGTCGCCCTGGCAGCATCGCGCGAGATCGAGGAGCGAGGCGCGCATTGCTTCAAGCGCCCTGGCCTTGCGCCCCAGCTCCTCGGCGCGTGTCAGCGCCATGGCCTTCACGTCGGCGCTGGAGCGCGCCCGATCGGACCACAAGGACAGCAAGGCCGCGATCTCCCCGACCGAAAAGCCGAGGTCGCGCGCATTGGCGATGAAGCGGAGACGATCCACGTCGGCAGCCGAATAATCGCGAAAGCCGGACGGGCGCCGCGCAGGCTCCGGCATCAGCCCGATCTTCTCGTAATGGCGGATCATGCGCTGGCTGACGCCGCACGTGGTCGAGACATGTCCGATGTTCATGCGGCCGTGTAATCCTTGACATCATGTCAGGGTCAAGCGCATTCGGACGGTCGGGCTGACTTGTACTTGTCTTGCCGCGCTGCCTTGCTATAGAGCCGCGCGACCGGCGGCCCGGCGCGGGCGTGGCGGAACTGGTAGACGCAGCAGGTTTAGGTCCTGCCATCGCAAGATGTGGGGGTTCGAGTCCCTTCGCCCGCACCAGCTTCGCCCTCGCGCGAAGTGGCCACGACAAAGATTTTCCTTTTGGATGAAGGTTTGAGCCTGAAATGCAGACTGTCGAGACGTTGAACGAGGGCCTGAAGCGCGCCTACACCATCACGATCCCCGCCAAGGACATCGATGCTCGTGTCGATCAGGAGCTGAAGACGGTCGCGCCGCGCATCCGCATGCCCGGCTTCCGCCCCGGCAAGGTGCCCGCCAACCTCGTCCGCAAGATGCATGGCCCGGCGATCCATCAGGATGCGCTGAACTCGGCCGTCCAGGAAGGCGTCCAGAAGCTGCTGGAAGAGCAGAAGCTGCGCCCGGCTACCCAGCCGCAGGTAGAGCTCAAGGAAGGCGGCGAAGCGGGCCAGGACGCGGTGATCGACGTCGCGCTCGAGACGCTGCCCGACCTTCCCGCACCCAGCATCGACGATCTGAAGCTCGAGCGTCTGATCGTCGAGCCGGAAGACGCAAAGGTTGACGAGCAGCTGAACCAGCTCGTCCAGGGCCAGAAGAGCTTCGACCCCGCGCCGGAGGGCCACAAGGCCGAAACCGGTGACCTCGTCGTCATGGACTTCGAAGGCAAGGTCGATGGCGTTGCGTTCGAAGGCGGCACGGGCGAGGGCATGTCGGTCGAGATCGGTTCCGGCCGCCTGATCCCCGGCTTCGAGGATCAGCTGGTTGGCGTCGGCGTGGGCGAAGAGCGCACGCTGAACGTCACCTTCCCGGACGACTACAATGTCGATACGCTGAAGGGCCAGGCCGCTACGTTCGACGTCAAGGTTACCGACCTGCAGCGTCCGCGTGAGGCGCAGGCCGATGACGCCTTCGCGCAGGCAATGGGCCTGGAGAGCATCGACCAGCTGCGCGGCCTCATCAAGGGCCAGCTGGAGCAGGAGCTCAACGGTCTCACCCGCACCCACATGAAGCGCAAGCTGCTCGACACGCTCGCCGATCGCCATGACTTCGCGGTGCCGCCGTCGATGGTCGAGGCCGAGTTCAACCAGATCTGGCAGCAGCTGGAGCATGAGGCGACCCACGAGGCCGACCCCGAGGCCGCCCGCGCCGAGATGGAGAAGGAGCGCGACGATTATCAGAAGATCGCCGAGCGCCGCGTGCGCCTGGGCCTGCTCCTGTCGGAGATCGGCCAGCAGAATGGCGTTTCGGTCAGCCAGCAGGAGATGAACCAGCTCGTCGCCCAGGCCGCCCAGCAGTACCGCCCGCAGGACCGCGAGCGTTTCATGCAATATGTGCAGCAGGAGCCGATGGCAGCCGCCCAGCTTCGTGCGCCGCTGTTCGAGGACAAGGTGGTCGATTTTCTGTTCGGCAAGGCGGAGATCACCGATCGCGCCGTGACGCGCGAACAGCTTGAGGCCGAAATCGAGGCCGACGTCGACGGGCACGTCCATGGCCCGGGCTGCGGCCATGACCACGATCATGACCATGACCACGCACCGGCCAAGCCGAAGGCGAAGAAGGCCAAGAAGGCCGACGTGAGCGAGGAAGCCGCGCCTGCAGCAGAGGCGCCCGCAGCTGAAACGGCAGCGGAAGCGCCGTCGGCTGAGGACGAGGCTGCCGCGAAAGCCGCCAGGCGTGAGGCGCGGGCGAAGAAGGATGCCGAGCTCGCGGCGCGCAAGGCGGAGAAGGAGGCAGCGCGGGCCGCAAAGGCGCAGGCTGCCGATGAAGCGCCTGCTGCCGAAGAGGCGCCCGCCGAGAAGCCCAAGAAGGCTCCTGCCAAGAAGGCAGCCAAGAAGGCCGAATAATCACCAGCCGGCTCCCCTCACCAGAGGGGAGCCGTTCTGCTTTGGACCCTAGGAACCAGGCCTGCGTCGGGCTCGTTGCTGCTGCGATGGCCCGGGACGGTGGGTCAAATTGTCCCATCGCCGACCGCGCCCATAAGGTTTAGTTCGCCTCCACCCGGAAGGCGGGCGAACATTGGATCGTGGTCGAAGATGCAGGAAGATAATGACGATCGCCTCGTCGATGCCAGCGGCCGTCGCTGGCCAAAGATAGACCCGCACAAGACCGGGCCGGCGGGTCGGTGCCCGCGCTGCGGCACGGGGCACATCTTCAACGGCTTCCTGACGATTCGCGATCATTGCGAAGTGTGCGGCCTCGATTTCTCCTATGCGGATCCTGCCGACGGACCGGCCGTGTTCGCGCAACTCTTCGCCTGTGTGCCGGGCGTGATCTTCACCCTCATGCTCGAGATCATGGCCAGCCCGCCTTTATGGGTGCATCTCGTCACCAGTCTTCCGATCCTGGCGATAACGACGGTGCTGCCGCTGCGGCCGATCAAGGGCTGGCTGGTGGCCAGCCAGTTCTTCTTCAAGGCGCAGGAAGGCCGGCTTTCTGACGGCTAGGCGCGACACACTTGCCCGCTTCGCCCGCTTGGCCGTAATAGCCCGGAAAAGCCGCAGGGGTGGGAATGAGCTTATTCGAGGCACGGCCTCTTCGCATCGCGGTGCTGCTGCCCTGCTATAACGAGGAAGCCGCGATATCGCAGACCGTCGAGGCGTTTCGCGCGGCACTGCCGAACGCGGCCATCTACGTTTACGATAATAACAGTTCCGATGGCACCGTGCAGGCTGCTCAAGCCGCCGGCGCGATCGTCCGCACCGAACGGATGCAGGGGAAGGGGCACGTTGTGCGCCGGATGTTCGCGGACATCGAGGCGGACATCTATGTCATGGCGGATGGCGACGCGACCTACGACGCCGGCGCAGCGCCCGAGATGGTGGCACGCCTTGTCGATGAGCAGCTCGACATGGTGGTCGGCGCGCGCGCGTCGGAACTGGAGGAGGCCTATCGTCGCGGCCATCGCCTGGGCAATCGTCTTTTCACAGGCCTGCTCGCCAGCCTCTTCGGCCGGACCTTCAGCGACATCTTCTCCGGTTATCGCGTCTTTTCCCGCCGCTTCGTAAAGAGCTTCCCGGCCCTGTCGCGAGGATTCGAGACGGAGACGGAGATCAGCGTCCACGCGCTTGAACTGGCGATGCCCGTCGGCGAGGTCGTTACTCGCTATGGCGCCCGGCCCCAGGGTTCGGCGTCCAAGCTTTCCACCTATCGCGACGGCTGGCGAATCATGCGCACCATCCTGCACCTGTTTCGCATTGAACGGCCGGTGCTCTTCTACGGCAGCTTCGGCCTGTTCCTGGCGGGGCTGGCGGTGGCGCTGTCGATTCCGCTCGTGGTCACCTATGCGCAGACCGGGCTGGTGCCGCGTTTTCCGACCGCCATCCTTGCCACGGGCCTCATGATCCTCGCCTTCATGAGCTTCATGTGCGGTCTTATCCTCGACACGGTCGTGCGCGGCCGCCGCGAGGTGCGCCGCCTCCACTATCTCGCGCTGCCGAGCCTGTCAGCCGCGATAGGCGGGAAGGGCGAGTCCGCGGGCTAGGGCCGCGGCGCGAAGCGCGAACCCGGCCACGGCTGCGATCGCTCCCGCCAGCAGGCTCGGCGTTTCCCCGACAATTAGGATCACCATCAGGCTCGAGGACAAGGCGGCCGCCGTTACGTACAGTTCCGGGCGCAGCAGGATCGATGGCTCGCCGGCCAGCACGTCGCGGATGATGCCGCCTACGCATGCGGTGATCACACCCATGCCGAACGCCGGAAGCGGCGCCGCGCCGAAAGACAGCGCCTTGGCTGCGCCATAGGTGGCGTAAACGGCCAGGCCCACGGCATCGAACCAGTCGAGCGCCTGCTGGCTGCGGCTGCGAAGCGGCACGAACCAGACGAAGACGGCCGCCGTCATGCAGATCAGCAGCACCCAATTCTGGTGCATCCAGAACACCGGCGCGCCGATCAGCAGGTCGCGCACGGTGCCGCCGCCGACGCCCGTCACGACCGCAAAGAAGATGAAGGTGACAAACGTCAGCCGCTTCTGCGCCGCCAGCAGCGCGCCGGAGACGGCGAACACGCCGATCCCCACATAATCCAGGAAGGCAAGCGCCGGCACGATCGAGGGGAAAGCTGAACCGGTCATGGGTCATCCTCTAGATCAACTGCGCCGCCGATACGATCCCTCGCCCGCGGGGGCTTGAACCGCGGCGCGCAAGCGCCGATGTTCAGGAGGCAAGAACAGACCAACAGGACCTTCCGCCACCATGGATCATCAGGATATCGTTTCCGGCCTCGTGCCCATCGTCATCGAACAGTCGAACCGCGGCGAGCGCAGCTTCGACATCTATTCGCGCCTGCTGCGTGAGCGGATCGTGTTCGTGACCGGCGGGGTCGAGGACCATATGGCGACGCTGATCACCGCCCAGCTTTTGTATCTGGAATCGGAGAATCCGAAGAAGGATATCTACATGTACATCAACTCGCCGGGCGGCGTGGTGACCGCGGGCATGGCGATCCACGACACGATGCAATATATTCGGCCCCGCGTCGGCACGGTGTGCATCGGCCAGGCGGCGTCGATGGGCAGCTTCCTGCTCGCGGCCGGCGAGCCGGGCATGCGCGTGGCCCTGACCAACGCCCGCATCATGATCCACCAGCCGTCGGGCGGTGCGCAGGGCATGGCATCGGACATCGAGATCCAGGCCAAGGAGATCCTGCGCATCCGTCACCGGATGAACGAACTCTATGCCCAATATACCGGGCAGAATATCGAGACGATCGAGCGTGCCATGGACCGCGACAAGTTCCTTTCCTCGACCGAGGCGAAGGAATTCGGGCTGGTCGATGAAGTGTTCGACAAGCGCCCTGCGGTCGAGGGCGAGGATGCGGCCAAAAGCGCCGCGTAACGTTTAGCCCCCGTGGTTTAGCGGTTGTGATCGGGCCAAAAGCCGGTCAGGATGCTCTGCCGCGGGGGCGCGAAACAGGGGTACGGACCCCGAAGGAAGACGAATGACGAAATTGAGCGGCGGCGATTCCAAGAGCACCCTCTACTGCTCCTTCTGCGGCAAGTCCCAGCACGAGGTGCGCAAGCTCATCGCCGGCCCGACCGTGTTCATCTGCGACGAGTGCGTGGAGCTGTGCAACGACATCATCCGCGAGGAGACCAAGTCCGCGCTGGTGAAGTCGCGCGACGGCGTGCCGACGCCGCAGGACATCTGCAACATCCTCGACGATTATGTGATCGGGCAGAAGCATGCCAAGCGCGTGCTGTCGGTGGCGGTGCACAACCATTACAAGCGCCTGGCCCATGGCCAGAAGGGCGCCGACGTCGAACTGGCGAAGTCGAACATCCTGCTCGTCGGCCCGACCGGCTGCGGCAAGACCCTGCTCGCGCAGACGCTGGCCCGCATCCTCGACGTGCCGTTCACCATGGCTGACGCCACCACGCTGACCGAGGCCGGCTATGTCGGCGAGGACGTGGAGAACATCATCCTCAAGCTGCTCCAGGCCTCCGACTACAATGTCGAGCGGGCGCAGCGCGGCATCGTCTATATCGATGAGATCGACAAGATCAGCCGCAAGTCGGACAATCCCTCGATCACGCGCGACGTGTCGGGCGAGGGCGTTCAGCAGGCGCTGCTGAAGCTGATGGAAGGCACGACCGCTTCCGTGCCGCCGCAGGGCGGTCGCAAGCATCCGCAGCAGGAATTCCTGCAGGTGGACACGACCAACATCCTGTTCATCTGCGGCGGCGCCTTCGCGGGCCTCGAGCGCATCATCGCCGACCGCCTGCAGGGCAAGTCGATCGGCTTCGGCGCTTACGTCGCCGCACCCGAGGAGCGCCGCACCGGCGAGGTGCTGCGCCAGGGCGAGCCGGAGGATCTGCTCAAGTTCGGCCTGATCCCCGAATTCGTCGGCCGCCTGCCGGTGATCGCGACGCTCGAGGACCTGGATAACGACGCGCTGGTCAAGATCCTCAAGGAGCCGAAGAACGCGCTGGTGAAGCAATATGCCAAGCTGTTCGACATGGAGGACGTGAAGCTCAGCTTCACCGAGGACGCGCTGACGTCGATTGCCAAGAAGGGCATCGAGCGCAAGACCGGTGCCCGCGGCCTGCGCTCGATCCTGGAGAACATCCTGCTCGACACGATGTTTGACCTGCCAAGCATGGAAGGCGTGGACGAGGTCGTCATCGACCAGGACGTGGTCGAGGGTCGCAAGGAACCGATCCGCGTCTATGCCGAGAAGAAGGGCGAAAGCGCGGCCTGAGCCGCCTTCGCTACGGCTGAAACAGGAACCGCCGGGCAGGGGCCTCAAGCCTCCGTCCGGCGGTTTTCTTTCGCCAACATGTCTCCCCTGCCTGTGCGCGGGGAGAACTGAGCGTGGCTACGGTCATTGCGTCGATTGAAGGCACGCCCCGGTTAAGGCCGGGGCGAGTGTTTTGGGACTCGAAGCCTTCGATGTGATCGACGCCGCCTGGTCCCCGGCCTTCGCCGGGGACCAGGCGCCAGGCCTTTAGAAGCTCGCCCGGACACCCAGGTTGAAGCTGCGGCCATATTCATGGATCTGGTACGGACGCGTCTCGGTACCCTGATAGGCGGCTTGGCGCTCGTCCAGGATGTTGGTGCCTTCCATGAAGATCTCGAACTCCGGCGTGACGCGAACACGGGCGCTCATGTCGAGCGTGCCGAAGCCGTCCTGCACGATCGCCTCGAGCGGGTTGGTCACGGCGTTGCTGCCCGGCGAGATGTTGCCGTTGGTGGTGAAGTCCGACCGCCACGTATAACTGACATTCGCCTCGACGGCGCCCAGCTTGAAGAAGGGGCTGATCGAGTAGCTGGTGTCCGACACCCCCTGCAATTGCGCCTTCACCACGCCCGCCGGGGTCTCGATCTCCGCCTCGCTGTCGGTGAAGGTGGCACTTGCCGCGACGCCGAAGCCGTAGGCAAGGTCCACCGCCGCGCCGAGCTCCAGGCCCGTCACCTTCGCATCCCCGATATTCTGCGGGCGGGTGATCAGGAAGTCGGCGGTGATCGTCTCGCCGGCACGGGTGTTCAGCACCACTTCCTCGGTCCGGCCGATCGAGCCGATGAAATCCTGGATCCGCTTGTGGAACACGGCCGCTGAAAGACCGCCAAACCCGTCGAAATAATACTCGACCGACGCATCGAGGTTGAAAGAGGTATAAGGCTTGAGCGTCGGGTTGCCGCCGACGCCGTTCAGCGAAGAGGGCGAGCGTTCGTCGATTGCGGCCTGTCCGCGATCGAACACGTCCGCGATAACCGAACTGTTCGGCACCGTCGCCGTGCGAAGGTCCGCGAGCGACGGACGCGTGAGCGAGCGTGATGCGGCCAATCGCGCCACCAGGTTGCGGGTGAGGTCGAAATTGAGGTTCAGGCTGGGCAGCCACTCGTCGTAATTGCCCTCGAACCGTGCCGGCTCGATGATGGTGGTCGCCGCGCCGTTCGGGCCCGTTCCGGCGATCAGGATGGTGCCGTCGACCACCGTGTCCGTGGACACGTAGCGCACACCGACATTGCCGTTGAGACCGATGCCGTCGGCAGCAAAGTCGGCGCGCAGGTAGCCCGCATAGATCTGCTCGCCCACGCCATAAGATTGCTGCAGGTCCTGGCCGTTGGCGACGAGGTCGTCGGACTGCGGATCGACACCGTCATATTCGCCCGGCACGGTGAAGGCATCGTAGAAGCGGCCCGGCGTGTAGCTCATCCAGCGTCCGAACCGGTTCTCTATCGTCTGGTCGAATACATTCTCAGGGACCAGGCTGCCGACGAAACTGCCGTCCACGGTGACGCCCGGACGTGCCGACAGCGTTCGGTCGCGGCGCTGATAATCGCGGCTGCGGTCGGTATATTGCCCGCCGGCGCTGACGCTGGAGAAACGAAGGCCGCCAAGCCCCATGTCGAACTCGCGCGTGATGTCGAGCAGAGCCGTCACGTCGTCGTCCAGCGAGTTGGTCGGCCGGATGCGATAGCGATAATAAGGCGCCGAGTTGGCGAGCGTGAGGTCGAGATTGGTCTGCACGCTGGCGATCTTGCGGTCGCCGACCGGATCGTCGCCATAAGCGTAGCTGTATCGCAGCCCCGCCGGATTGTCGGCGGTGCGGCCGTCGATGCGCTGCAACGGCAGGTCGAGCCCGCTGTCGGCACGCGAATAGCTTAGCGACGGGCTGATCTTCCACCCGTTCGCATCATATTCGATGCCGCCTTGCACGAAGAGGTTCTCGTGCATCTGCTCGGAGAATTCGGCATTGCGGTTGATCCGTCCGCCCGCGATCTCGCCGCCATAGAGGACCCCGTCCTTGATCACGGCGCTGCCCGGGACAAGGCGCGCGGCGAAATCGGTACGGCCACCCCATTCGAAGCTGACACGATCTTCCAGGATCTTGTTGTTGAACCGTGAATAGAGCCCGTCGACCTTCAGCGTCAGCGCCTCTGCCGGCTGCCATTCAACGCCGCCCATAGCGCTGAAGCGCCGCCGATCCTCGCGCTCCAGCGTGGTGACGACATCGTTGGGGACGCTCACCGTCTGTCCGCCGATCACGCGGTCGGTATAGCCGAAATGCTGGAAGCGATCGAACTGCACCTTGCGGGTCTGGTAGGAGATGCCGGCGATCACCCCAAAATTCCCGGCTCCGTTGCGCCAGCCGCCGGAGATCGAGCCGTTGGGCGTGATGTCGCCGGTGCGCTCCTCATAATGCTGGAATCCTCGCACTGTGACGAAGCTGTCGGTCTGGAGCGGGCTGGCGATGCGGATGTCGATATTGGATCCGATGCCGCCGTCGATCAGGTCTGCGGTGGGTGCCTTGGTGACAACGATGCCGCTGATGAGGTCGGCGGGGATTACGCGGAACTGGAACTGCCGCCCGCTCTGGTCGGAGTTGCGGATATTCTCGTTATAAGCGATCGGCGCACCGTTCAGCGTAACGTTGGAGAAATTGGGGCCGAGGCCGCGGACCGACACGAACTGCCCTTCACCTGCCTCGCGCGAGATCGACACGCCCGGCACCCGCTGCAGCGCTTCGGCGACGTTGACGGACGGGAAGTCGCCGATGTCGGACGCGGATACCGCGTCGGTGATGCTGTCAGCTTGCCGCTTGACGCGCAGAGCATCCTCAAGGCTCTCGCGGAAGGAGCCGGTGATCACGATTTCGTCTTCGTCTGCCGGAACGTCCGCGATGGTCTGCGCGCTGGCAAGGCCGGCGCTGCCGAATGCGGCGGAGCCCGCGAGCAGCCGCGCTGCGAAGGTGAAGCGGTTCATCTTTTCCCCCTTTGAAATCCTGTTCGATGCCCTCGAACGGCTCCTCCCGGTTGCGCCGCGCATATCGGACAGCTTGCCCGTTGCCTGGTCGCCACATGTCTCGAGTTTCAGCGTGCATGCCCGACGGGGCGGTCCTGGCACTTCAGCCGCCCTTTCGATCTTCCGCCCTGCTTCAACTTCGAAGCGCCCTAAGGGCAGGCGGTTTCAGTTCGGGTATGAGGCCGTTACGATCCGATGACGGCCGGGCGACATTATGGGGACGGCGACGCGCCCTTGGCTGGACGAGGCGCGGCCACACGCACTATCGAGGGATCTTCCGACGGGGGCGAAGAACGTGGCGACGATTGCAGGGGTGCCGACAGGCCTTTCGCGACCATGGCACGTCGCCGCTCTTGGCTGGAGCGCGCGTCTGCTCGTTGCCGTCACATGGGTGAGCGCCGCCATATTCGGCGCCTACATCATCGCCTTCTTCGGCGGCACGGCCTTCGGCGGTGCAGCGGCGCGTTGGAACGAGTCGCTGCCGGAGCTTCATGACGTGCGATCGCCGGTGGCGACGCTCGCCATCGGTGCCCATTTCCTCACCGGCGGAATATTGTTGCTGCTCGGGCCCATCCAGCTGATCGGTGCGGTCAGGCGGCGCGTTCCGGCGCTGCATCGCTGGCTTGGGCGGCTCTATCTTCTGTCGGCCGCCTTCGCAGGACTTGGCGGGCTCGGCTTCATCCTCGCCAAGGGTACGATTGGCGGCCTGCCCATGGACCTCGGCTTCGGTCTTTACGGCTCGCTGATGATCGCGGCCGCCTGGCGCACCTATGTGCATGCCCGTGCCGGCGCCTACGAAACGCACCGTGCCTGGGCGATCCGCCTGTTCGCGCTCACGGTCGGTTCCTGGCTTTACCGGATGGAATATGGCCTGTGGTTCCTGGCCGCCGGCGGCACCGGGCACAATGCGACCTTCACCGGCTGGTTCGACGCGATCATGGTGTTCTTCTTCTACGTTCCGAACCTCCTGGTGGCCGAGCTGTTCATCCGGACCCGGCGCCGTGCGCCCGCCATGTCGCGGGACGTTCCCTCCGCGATCGTCATGGCCGGGGCCAGCATCTTCGTCGTCCTCGCCACCTGGGTCTTCGTCACCAACTTCTGGGGACCCGCCGTGATCAGCGCCTTCACGGGTGAGCCGACCGCACAATGACGCCTTCGCTCGCCCGAAATGGCGCGTTGCGCCTGCTGCCGCCCTTTCTCTTCAACACCGATCAGCCGCGATGGCTTTACCTCATCAAGGTCCTGCCGCTCACCCTGCTGCCCAGCCTGCTGCTCGGCGGATTGCTGATGACCACACCGGACGGCGCGCCGCAGCCGCAGCTTGGATCGGGCATCGGCGCCTTGCTGATGGTCGTGATCATTGCGCCGTTGCTCGAAACGCTGCTGATGACACCGCCGGTGCTGCTCCTGAACCGCTATCTGGGCCCTGCCGCCGCCATCCTGGGCAGCGCCTTGCTGTGGGGCATCCTCCACAGCCTGGCCGAGCCTGGCTGGGGTCTTATCATCTGGTGGCCGTTCCTGATCTTCTCCACCGTGCTGCTCGCCTGGCGCGGCAAGGGCATTTTCGGCGCCGTGCTCACCGTCTACGCAGCCCACGCGCTTCACAATCTGCTGCCCGGAATGACGTTGCTGCTGGCTTGAGCCGCGCCTTCATTGATGCGGTTGACCACTGTCCCCATATGGGTGTCAAAGCTTCGGGCGTTCGCCCCAGTGGAGTTACAATGTCAGAAACGCTTCCCGTTCTTCCTCTTCGCGACATCGTCGTCTTTCCGCAGATGATCGTGCCCCTGTTCGTGGGGCGCGAGAAATCCGTCGCGGCGCTCGAAAGCGCCATGGCGGCAGACAAGTCGATCTTCCTCGTGTCGCAGCTCGACCCGTCGGAGGACGATCCCGATCGTGACGCTCTCTATGACCTGGGTGTGGTCGCCACCGTATTGCAGCTTCTGAAGCTGCCCGACGGGACTGTGCGCGTACTGGTCGAGGGGCAGCGGCGCGCGACTCTCACCTCCCTGCAGGAGGACGGCGCGCACCTCGTTGCCACGATCGATCCGACCGAGAGTGACGAGGCTGCCGGTACTGAGGTCGAAGCGCTGATGCGCTCGGTCGTCGACCAGTTCGAAAATTATTCCAAGCTCAACAAGAAGCTACCGGCGGAAACCGCCGTCCAGCTTGGCGACATCGACGATGCGTCGCGGCTGGCCGATGCGGTCGCCGCCAATATCGCCATCAAGGTGTCGGACAAGCAGGCTCTCCTGTCGGAGTTGAACCCCGCTCGGCGTCTCGAAATGGCATTCGCCTTCATGGAGGGCGAGCTTGGCGTGCTGCAGGTCGAGAAGAAGATCCGCAGCCGCGTGAAGCGGCAGATGGAGAAGACGCAGCGCGAATATTACCTCAACGAACAGTTGAAGGCGATCCAGCGCGAGCTTGGCAACGAGGGCGAGGAAGGGGAGGGCGACGAGCTCACCGAACTCGCCAACCGCATCAACAAGACCAAGCTCAGCAAGGAAGCGCGCGCGAAGGCCACGCAGGAGCTGAAGAAGCTCAAGGCCATGGCGCCGATGTCGGCCGAGGCGACGGTCAGCCGCAACTATCTCGACGTGCTGCTCGGCCTTCCCTGGGGCAAGCGCTCCAAGGTCAAGAAGGACATCGCCGAGGCGCAGCGCATCCTCGACGAGGACCATTATGGCCTCGAAAAGGTCAAGGACCGCATCGTCGAATATCTCGCCGTGCAGGCGCGCACCAACAAGCTGAAGGGTCCGATCCTGTGCCTGGTCGGCCCCCCCGGCGTCGGCAAGACCTCGCTCGGCCGCTCGATCGCCAAGGCCACGGGGCGCGAGTTCGTGCGCCAGAGCCTTGGCGGCGTGCGCGACGAGGCCGAGATCCGCGGCCACCGCCGCACCTATATCGGCTCGCTGCCCGGCAAGATCGTGTCGAATCTCAAGAAGGCCGGCACCTCCAACCCCTTGTTCCTGCTCGATGAGATCGACAAGCTCGGCCAGGACTTCCGCGGCGATCCCGCGTCGGCCCTGCTGGAGGTGCTGGATCCGGAGCAGAACTCCAAGTTCCAGGATCATTACCTGGAGATCGATTACGATCTCTCGGACATCATGTTCGTGACCACCGCCAACAGCCTGGACCTGCCGCAGCCTCTGCTCGACCGCATGGAGATCATCCGGCTGGAGGGTTATACGGAGGATGAGAAGGTCGAGATCGCGACGCGTCACCTCATCGCCAAGCAGATCGAGGCGCATGGCCTGAAGGAAGGCGAGCTGACCTTCACCGACGAAGGCATTCGCGCGCTGATCCGTTACTATACGCGTGAGGCGGGCGTGCGCACGCTGGAGCGCGAGGTCGCCAAGGTCGCGCGCAAGGTCCTGCGCAATATCCTGGAAGGCAAGGCGGACAAGGTCGAGATCACGGCCGAGAATTTGGCCGAGTTTTCGGGCGTCCGCCGCCACCGCCACGGCATGGGCGAGGAAGAGGACCAGATCGGCGCCGTCACCGGCCTCGCCTGGACCGAGGTGGGCGGCGAGTTGCTGTCGATCGAATCCGTGACCGTGCCCGGCAAGGGCCAGATCAAGACCACCGGCAAGCTCGGCGAAGTGATGCAGGAGTCGGTGCAGGCCGCCTTCAGCTTCGTGCGCGCCCGCAGCCCCAGCTATGGCGTCAAGCCGAGTGTGTTCAGCCGCAAGGACATTCACGTCCACTTGCCCGAAGGCGCGGTGCCGAAGGACGGTCCGTCCGCCGGCATCGGCATGGTGACCGCGATCATCTCGACGCTCACCGGCATCCCGGTGCGCCGCGACGTGGCGATGACGGGCGAAGTGACGTTGCGCGGCCGCGTGCTGCCGATCGGCGGCCTCAAGGAGAAGCTGCTGGCGGCGCTGCGCGGCGGCATCACCAAGGTGCTGATCCCGGCCGAGAACGAGAAGGATCTCGACGAGATCCCGGCCAACATCCGCGAAGGCCTGCAGATCGTGCCCGTCAAGCACGTCGACGAGGTGCTGAGCGAAGCGCTGACCATGCCGGTGGAGGCGATCGACTGGACGGAGGCGGACGAACTGGCCGCCGTGCCCTCGGAGATCGCAGCCGGGGCGGCCGAGCAGGCCATCAGGCACTAACCTCGGTTAATAGCCCGGGTGGATGGAAGGCGCGACTTTCCGCATGGGAAATGTCGCGCTTTCCTTTTGACAGACGCGCCGGACCTGATCTTAGATGGCAGTTCCGGCTTTCCGCCGACATGTGAGTCTACGAAGGGGCAGGGGTACATGAACAAGCAGGAGCTTATCGGTCAGGTCGCCGATACGACCGGTCTCGCCCGCGGTGATGCGAGCA
>CAKTCN010000030.1 GCA_934539295.1 uncultured Allosphingosinicella sp. | reverse complement strand
AGATAGGTGAAGGCGAGGTCGGCCTCCAGGAAGCTGCGCAGCCAAGGCAGGCTGAGTTCGACCAGCGCGAGCGCGAGCAGCATGGCGACGCCCGCCACCATCACGGTCTCGCTGAGGAACTGGGTGACGAGTTGGCTGCGGCGGGCGCCCAGCACCTTGCGCAGCGACACTTCGCGGGCCCGCTGCGAGGCACGCGCCGTGGCGAGATTGACGAAGTTGACGCAGGCCATCACCAGGATCAGCACGGCAAGAACCGCAAAGGTCAGGACCGTCGTGCGATCGCCCTGGCGCCCCGCGGGGCTGGCATTGGCACCGCTGAAATAGATGTCCGGCAAGGCGACGAGTTCGTAACGGCTCTGCGAGGCTTGGCTCACCGACTGACCGCCGATCTGGCTGCGCGGCGCGACGCGGTTTTTCCAAGCTTCGAGCCCCGCGTTGATGACAGCGGCGTCAGCGCCAGGCCGCAGCTTCAGATAGCCATAGCCCGAGAACCAGCCCCAGCTTGCCTCCTGCCCCGGAAACAGGTCCTGCGGGGTGAACAGCCGCACCATGCCGAATTGCTGGTGGGAGTTGCGGGGCAGGTCCTTGAACACTGCCGAGACACGGTAATCCGTGGTGCCATCCTTCGACAACGTCGTGATCGACTTCCCGATCGCATCGGTGGTGCCGAAGAAGGAGGTGGCGGTCCGTTCGCTGATGGCGATCGAGCTCGGATCGGCGAGTGCGCGGCTCTTGTCACCGGCGACGAAAGGAATGTCGAAGATCTCGAAGAAATCGCGGTCCGCCATGGTGATGGTCAGCTGGCGAGGCTCGCCATTGACCAGCAGCACGGGCTGCGAGTTGCTGGCGTAGCTTGCCGTCTCGACCTGCGGATGATCTTTGAGGAACGCGCGGAGCGTTCCGTAGGGGATCATCTGCATGCGGTCCTGCGCACCCGTTTCGGTGTCCGTATTGGTGGTGTGGATTTGGTAGGTGCGCTCCGCATCCGGGTAGAAGCGGTCGTAGCTATACTGGTCCCGCACGAACAGCAGGATCAGCAGGCAGGCGGCCATGCCGATAGCGAGGCCGAGGATGTTGATCGCGGCATAGGTGCGGCTCTTCGCCAGCGCGCGGATGCCGACCGTCAGGTAATTGCGCCACATGATTTGGGTCCTACTCGTAGCGAAGGGCATGAATGGGGTTGAGGCGGGCGACCTTCAGCGCGTGGCCGGCGACGGTCGCAACCGCGATGGCCAGGGCAAGCGCGCCCGCAAGGACGAAGGGACTGGGGCCGAGCGCGATGCGCGCGTCGAAGCCGTTCAGCCATGCGCGCATCGCCCACCAGGCGGCGGGCCAGGCGAGGAGGTTGGCAAGGACGACGGGTTTCGAGAACTGCCACACCAGCAGCCGGACGATGTCGCGTGCCTTGGCGCCCAGCACCTTGCGGATGCCGATCTCCTTGGTGCGCCGCTCGGTCGTGAAGGCGGCGAGGCTGTAGAGGCCAAGGCAGGCGATCAGGATCGCGAGGGTCGAGAAAGCGGCGAACAGGATGGTGCGCGCACGCTCGACCGCATAGAGGTCGCGCACGATGTCGTCGGCGAAGCGCGCCTCGAACGGGATTTCGGGCTCGAACCGGCGCCAGACCTTTTCCAGCGCCGCCATCACCTCGCCGGGGCGGGCCGCGGCATAGCGGACGAGGACCTGGCTCGTATGTTCGGGCATGTAGCCATAGACCATCGGCTCGATTGCCTCGCGCGCAGTGCGGTAGCGCGTGTCCTTGGTCACGCCGACGATGGTGGCTGGCACCATGATACCGCCGTCGAATGCGACCTCTATGCGCCGGCCGACTGCCGCCTGGGGCCTATGGTAGCCGAGCGCGCTGACGGCGGTGCGGTTGAGGACCACGTTGATGCCCCGCGCGACCAGCATATGCGTGGGCATGCCGCTGATCCGGTCGGCGGCGAAGCGGTCGCCGAGATGGCGGCCGGCGAGCAGCTTGACGCCCATCGTCGGCAGGAGGTCCGCATCCACGCCGTAGGTGCCCATCGACAGGAAGGTGGACGAGCCGGGCGTGCGCACGAGGCGGATGGCCTTCATCACCGAACCTAGGCCGAGGCCCGTGCGCCCGACGCCGATGACGCCGGGCACCGCCAGCATTTCGGCGCGCGCGGCCTGGTATCGCGGGTCCTGCGTGAAGCGCCAGCCATTGTCGATCTGCACCAGCCCGTCGCGGCGATAGCCGGGGTCCACACGCTCGACGAACCGGGTCTGAGACCAGATCACTGCCGTGCTGGCGATGAGGCCGATGGCGATGGCGAATTGTGCCACCACCAAAGCCGTGCGCAGCCGCCTCGCCCCAGGCGCTTCGGCCGACGTGTGCCCGGAGCGCAGCACCTGCGCGGGACGAAAGCGGCTGAGGTACAGCGCGGGATAGAGGCTGCCGACCAGCATGGTGATGCCGAACAGGCCGAGCGCGGGGAGCAGCATGCCGCCGTCGCCAAGATAAGCGATCGGCAGCTCGGCGCCGAGCAGTCCGCCGACCCAGGGCATCGCCACTTCGACCGCGGCAAGGCCGAGCAGGGTCGCGGCCGCGCAGACGGCGGCACCCTCCGCCACGAACTGGAGGACGAGCTGGCGGCGCGTGGCACCCATCAGCTTTCGCAGGCCCACTTCGCGCGCACGCTGCGCCGCGGCGGCGGTGGACAGGTTGACAAAGTTCATCAACGCCATGCCGAGCGTCAGCGCGGCGACGATGCCGAAGGTGGCGAGTGCGCGCGGATCGCCGCCCGGCACGTAGGCGCCTTCCTGCGCCTGGCCGAGATGGACGTCGCCGATCGCGAGCAGGCGGAAGTCGAAGGCCTCAGACAGTTCGGCCGGCTTGCCGCCGACCATGGTGGTGGGGATGACACGTTTTTCCCAAGCGGGCAGCCCCGCGTTCACGGCATCCACATCGGCGGTGCTGCGCAGCTTGACGAAGTTCTGCTGATCGAAATTGGACCAGTTGCGCCGCTCCGGCGGCAATGCGCCAAGGTCGCGGCGAAAGATGAGGCCGAGCTTCAGATTGGTGTTGCGCGGAAGGTCGCGCAGTACGCCGCCGACCTTGTAGTCGCGCTTGCCGTCGCCGGCGCCGAGCGTGAGCGACTTGCCGAGCGCGTCGGCGGTGCCGAACCAGCGGATCGCCTCCCGCTCGGTAAGCACGATCGTGTTCGTATCGGCCAGCGCGGACGCGGCCGATCCTTGCGCGAACGGCAGGTCGAACACGTCGAAGAAGGTCGGATCGACGGTCGTCGCGTCGATGAAGACCGGACGCCCCTCGCGCTCGGTCACCGTCTTGGCGACCGCCACCGACGTGACGGCCTCGACCTGCGGGAAATCGGGGGCGAGCCGGTCGTAAAAGGAAAGCGAGCTGGTCTGCACATGCACAACGGGCTGGCCGGGAGGGTGGATGATCGACTGGACCTGGAAGATGCGGTCGTGGTCGGCCAACCAGCTGTCGTAGTTCCGCTCGTAGCGTATGTAGCCCAGGATCAGCAGGCATCCGGCGAGGCCGAGCGCGAGCCCGGCGATCTTGATGATCGTATAGGCCCGGTCACGTGCCAGCGCGCGTAAGCCCACAGTCAGGTAATTGCGCCACATGCCTGCTCTCCCCTCTTTCTTCCCGATCGCCCTCAGGCGGCGCGCAGCCGCTCCTGCAGGACGCGGCCGTCGAGCATGTTGACGACGCGGGTGGCGTAGTCGGCATGGGCCGGCGAGTGGGTGACCATGACGATGGTCGAGCCTTCGCGGTTGAGCGCCTGGAGCATCTTCATCACCTCTTCGCCATGATTGGTGTCGAGGTTGCCGGTGGGCTCGTCGGCCAGGATCAGCTTGGGGTTACCGACCAGGGCGCGGGCAACGGCAACGCGCTGCTGCTGTCCGCCCGACAATTGGCTGGGGCGGTGCTTGGCGCGGTGGGCGATGCCGACCTTGTCCATCACCACGTCGGCGCGGGCACGCCGGTCGGCGGCGGAGACATTGTGGTACAGAAGCGCGAGTTCGATATTCTCGCGCACCGACAATTCGTCGACCAGGTTGAAGCTCTGGAAGATGAAGCCGAGATTTTCCTTCCGGACCTCCGCCAGCTTCGCTTCCGGCAGGCCGGCGACTTCCTGGCCGTTGAACAGGTAGGAGCCGCCGCTCGGGCTATCGAGCATGCCGATGATGTTGAGCAGGGTCGATTTGCCGCAGCCCGACGGGCCCATGATGGCCACGAACTCGCCCTCGGCGATGTCGAGGTGGATGCCGGCGAGGGCCGTAGTCTCGACCGTGTCGGTGCGGTAGACCCGCGAGAGATCGCGCATGCTGAGCATAAGATGAGGCTCCTTCATCATGATTGGAGGTCGAGCCGGTCGCGATCGGCAAAACCAGTGTAGGGGGAAGTGACGACGCGCTCGCCGGGTTCAAGCCCGTCCAGCACCTCGATATAATCGGCATTGCGGCGGCCTAGGCGGACGGGGCGTTTGACCGCAGTTTCACCGTCCGCGGCGACCACGAACACCCAGGCGCCGCCCGTCTCGTTGTAGAAGGCGCCGTTCGGGATCAGCACCGCGGCGGTGGGATCGCCGAGGATGAGCTTGAGACCGAGCGTCTGGCCGCGCTGAACGTTGCCGGGCTCGTCGCCGAGGAACTGGAAATCGACTTCGAACGTGCCGTTGCGGACCTGCGGGTAGATCTTGGCGACCTTCAGGCGATAGGTCTTGCCGGCCGCCTCGGCCGTTGCGAGTTGCCCAGGCTGGACCCGGCCGAGGTAGAATTCGTCCACGGAGGCGACCAACTTGTTGCGGCCGGCGCTGTCCACCTGGCCGAGGCGTTCGCCGGGGCTCATCGACTGGCCGACCTGGATCGAGAAAGCGGTGAGCTGTCCGGTGACCGGCGCGCGCAGGTTCAAGGCGTTCAGCGTCTCGCGGGCGATGTCGAGGCTGCCGCCGAGCGATGCGTTGGACGCGCGCAGCTGCGCCAGCTGGCTGGTCTGGAGCTGGCGATTGACCTTCTGCGCCTCGCGCAGCACCGCGGCCCGGCGCGCGTTGGAGCGATATTCGTCCTCCGTGTCGCGGAAGGTCCGGCCCGAGACGAAGCCTTTCTCCATGAGCGGGCGCTGCACCTCATATTGGCGGCGCGCTTTGTCGGCGGCGAGTTCGGCCTCGATCACCGCACGCTCGTCGCCCATCCGGGTCTGGGCGAGCGCCAGTTCCTGGCTGCGCATCGAGTTGATCTCGCGGCTGACATCGGCCTGGCGGGCGAGCAGGTTCAATTGCAGGTCAGAATTGGACAGAACGGCGAGCAATTGCCCCTTCTGCACCATGGCACCATCCTCGACGAGCACCTGTTCGACCCGACCGCCCTCGATCGCGTCGAGATAGACGGTGACGAGCGGGGTGACGCGGGCGCGAAGCGGCATGAAGTCGTCGAAGCGGCCGCGCTCGACCTGGGAAATCGTGAGGCTGGACGCCGCGATGCTGCGGCTGTCGGCGCTGGGTGCGTAGGCATAGAAGCCGCCGACTACCGCGATCGATGCCGCTGCGCCGACACTGGCCTTCACCATGAGGGGCAGCCGCTTCTTCTCTATGACGCGGTCCATCACGCCGCCGTTGATGGCGCCGCTCGGCCCTTCCACTGCACTCATCTTCAACACGCCCATTCTTCTTCACCCCGGATGGTCGGAGACGACGCAACTTGCGTGCCAAGCCATGCGTGGAGACCAGACGCTGCTGTCACGTCCGCTGGCGGACAGTGACGTGTCCGGTTCCGGACAGTCATGCGCCGAGCCCGTGCAGATCGAGAGGAAGCAGCAAGGCGATTTGGCAAGGCGCCGGCGGAGCGTGCCCGCCGAGAAGGACGAGGCTCAGTAACAAGGCAGCCAGGGTGCCGCCGGCTTTGGCGTAGGTCATGTCCGCTACTCCTTTCTTCGATCCTGGCCAAAGAGGAGCAGGAGGCGTGCCAAGTGAAGGTCGGCACGGATTCCCGTTGTTTCTTGCTTGCAGCCGTTGGCCGGCGTCCGCATCCGGACATCTGGCACGGATTTTGATTGTTCGTTTCCGGACAAGTCTTAGGAGTAGGGATCGTGGAGCGGGGACACGTTTTCGACCGGTGCATCGTTGTCGACGACGACGAAGACATCTTGCTGGCGGCGCGATTGCTGCTGCGCGACATGTTTCGCGACGTCGCCACCTTTCGTTCGCCCGAGGAAGCGGTTCGCGACATGGCAGGCGCGCTGCCCGACGTGATCCTGCTCGACGCCAATTTCGCGCGCGGCGCCACCGATGCGGCCGAGGGCTTCCAGTGGCTGAAGGCGATCCTGGAGCATGACCCCGACGCAGTGGTGGTGATGATCACCGCCCATGGCGGGGTCCAGATCGCGGTCGAGGCGATGAAGCGGGGCGCGACCGATTTCGTGTCCAAACCTTGGTCGAACGAGCGCATGCTGGCCACCGTGCGCACGGCCGCGGCGCTGCGTCACAGTCGCGGTGCGACGACTCCGGTGAAGACCGCCGCGCCATCGGCCACGTCGCCGATCCTGGGCAACGCGCCTGCCCTCGCCCGCATCTTCTCGCTGATCGAGCGGGCGGCCCCGACGGATGCCAATGTCCTGATCCTGGGCGAGAACGGGACCGGCAAGGAACTGGTCGCACGCGCGTTGCACGACCGCTCTCAGCGCGCCGACAAGGTGTTCGTGTCGGTGGACCTAGGCGCGGTGTCCGAACACCTGTTCGAATCCGAGCTGTTCGGCCATGTGAAGGGCGCATTCACCGATGCGCGCAGCGACCGTGTCGGGCGATTGCAGGCGGCACATGGCGGGACATTATTCCTGGACGAAATCGGCAATCTGCCGCTCCATCTGCAGCCCAAGCTTCTGACTGCGCTCGAGCAAAGGCAGGTGACGCCGGTGGGCGCCAACAAACCGGTGCCTATCGACGTGCGCGTGATCGCCGCCACCAACCTGCCCCCGCACCAGATCGCCGACGAAGGCCGGTTCCGGCAGGACCTGCTGTTTCGATTAAACACGGTGGAACTGCAACTGCCGCCCTTACGCGAGCGGCGCGAGGATATACTGTTGCTCGTGCGCCATTATGCGGCGCTCTACGCGCGCAAATATGGCAAGCCGGACCGGCGCATTCCCCCCGAAGTCGCGGCGGCGCTGGAAGCTTATTCGTGGCCCGGCAACGTGCGTGCGCTGCGCCATGCGGCCGAGCGCGCGGTCATCCTGGCCGATGGCGACGCCTTCACGGCTGAGGATTTCTCATTGTCGGCGCGTGCCCCCGCACCCGTTCCGCCCGCGCCGGCACCAATGGCCCCTGCACCCGGCGGCGACCTCAATCTCGAGCGCGCGGAGCGGCAGATTGTCGAAGCGGCTCTGAAGAAACACGCCTACAACATCTCGCTGGCCGCGGCCGAACTCGGGCTCACCCGCGCCTCGCTCTACCGGCGCATGGAAAAGCATGGTCTTTAGGCGTTCGTTCCTGCTGGGGCTCGGCTGGCGCCTGGCGCTGCTGCTGCTCGCCGTCTTCGCGTTCGTGGAGTCGATCGCCCGCGACGGGATGCCGGCCGGGCGGATCGTGGCGGGAATAGCCGTGCTGGCGGCCGTGGCCGCGCTTTGGCGTCATGTCACCCAGACCAACCGCGCGCTCGCAGCCTTTCTGGAGGCAGTGCGCTTCGGCGATCTCAGCCATGGCTTCACGCGGGCAGGCGGCGGCAGCGGCTTCGACGAGATAGCCGAGGCGCTCAACCACGGCATGCAGCGCCTGCGCGACGCGCAGCATCGGCTGAGCGAGGCGAACCGCTTCCACGAAGCGGTGCTGGACGACACACCCACTGCGCTGCTGATGGTGAGCGACGACAAGGTGGAACTTGCCAACAAGGCGGCAAGGCGCCTGTTCATCCGCCACCAGGGCGTTCGCACCGCCGATTTCGAAGTCTATGGCCAGGCCTTTGCCCGCTCGCTGGGCGAGGCGCCGGCGGGACGATCGCGATTGCTGCCGCTATCGATCGAGACCGTCCCGCAGACCGCCATGGTGAGCGCCGCCGCCGTCCAGCGCATGGGCGGGCTGGTGCGCGTGGTGGCGGTGCAGCCGATCCAGGGCGAGCTGGATGCCGTGGAGATAGCGGCGCAGAGCGATCTCATCCGCGTGCTGACGCATGAAATCATGAACAGCATGACGCCTGTCACTTCGCTCGCCCAGAGCGCGGCCAAGCTGATGGCGGCGGCGGACAAGGGCGGCGATCGCGATGTCGCCGACGCGCGGGCGGCGGTGGAAACGCTTGCCCGCCGCGCCGACGGTGTCATGCATTTCGTGCAGAGCTATCGCCAGATCAGCCGCACGCCGCAAGTTCGTCCGCGCAGCATCGACGCGGAGGCGTGGACGGCGGAGCTTCAGGCCCTGATCCGTGCCACGTGGCCCGAGGATGTGCTCCACATGGAAACGCGGGTGGAGCCGCCGCGCCTGACGTTCGAAGCCGATCCGGACCTCATGTCGCAGGTGCTGATCAACCTGCTGCGCAATGCGGCGGAGGCGGCGGTGGGCCATGCCGACGCGCCCCGCGTGAAGCTGGCGATCAGCCGCACGGCCGAAGGGCGCGTGCTGATCGAGGTCGGCGACAACGGACCCGGCATAGCCGAGGCACTGGTGCAGGACATCTTCCTGCCCTTCTTCACCACCAAGGCCAAGGGAACCGGCGTCGGACTCAGCCTGGCGCGACAAGTCGTGCTGGCGCATGGCGGGTCCATCTACGCCTTCAATGCGGAAGGGGCGCGGTTCCGGATCTTACTGTAAGGCGCCTGGGGCCAGCCCCACCCTCCCCGTTCGTTTCGAGCGAAGTCGAGAAACCTCGTGCCGCCTTGGACATGTTTCTCGACTTCGCTCGAAACGAACGGAGAGAGGGCGGCGATTACGGAAGCAGGATCGTGGAGCCGCGGGTTTCGCGCGCTTCCAGGGCGATGTGCGCCTTGGCCGCGTCCTCGAGCCCGAAGCGTTGACGGATCTCGACCTTCACCTTGCCGCTGCCGAGCATCTCGAACAGGCGCGCTGCCAGTGCGCGCAATTCCTCCGGTGTCGCCGCATAGTCGGCGAGCGTCGGTCGGGTCACGAACACCGAGCCTGCATCGCGCAGTGCCAGCGCGCTGAACGGCGGCACGGCGCCGCTGGCATTGCCAAACGTCACCATCAGGCCCCTGCGCCGCAGCGAAGCGAGCGAGGCGTCCCAGCTTGCCGCCCCTACCCCGTCGAGGACCACGTCCACGCCGCGCCCGCCGGTCAGCGCACGCACCTGTTCGGCCAGCGTGTCGAACGCCCCATGCAGCGCCTCATGCGCGCCGTTCGCCTTTGCCTCCGCTGCCTTTTCAGCCGATCCGGCATGGGCGATGACGCGCGCACCGATGGCGGCAAGCCATTGCACCAGCAGCGATCCGACGCCCCCTGCCGCCGCATGGACGAGCACCGTGTCACCCGCCTGTATGCGCGCGCATTGCTCGACCAGGAAGGCGGCCGTCATGCCCTTCAGCATCGCCGCCGCCGCGACATCATCCGGCACGTCGTCGGGGATGCGGACGAGGTGGTCCGCGGGCACGTGCCGCACGCTTGCATAGGCGCCGAGCGGCCCGGTAGCGCTTGCCACGCGATCGCCGATGCGAAAGTCGCGAACGCCCTCGCCCACTTCCTCGACCACGCCCGCCGCCTCCTGGCCGAGGCCGGTCGGAAGCACCGCCTTGTAGAGGCCGGTGCGCACATAGGTGTCGATGAAGTTGAGCCCGATCGCGTGCTGACGCACCTGGACCATGCCGGCGCCCGGCTGCGGCAGCACCACCCACTCACGCGCGATGCGATCGGGTCCGCCGGTTTCGCGCACGATCATCCTGTAATCGGTCATGTCAGCTCCTCCTGCGCACCCCGTTACGGCCTTTGCGCGGCCGGGACCATTGTCATCGAAACGCAACCTGCCTGTCACACGCCACACGCCAAGCCCGCTTAGACCTCACGGACTGGCGACAAGCGGAAGGTTGCGAATGGCGGGGGTCGATCCTCATACGGTGAAGGCGTTCGATGACGACCTGGAGCAGATCCGTGCCCTGGTGGCCGAACTTGGCGGGCGCGCCGAGGCAGCCGTGCGCGATGCCGCCAATGCGCTGCTGAGCGGCGATGAAGCCACCGCCGCGCGCGTGGTTGCCAGCGACGTCCGCATCGATGCGCTGTCCGAGGAGATCGAGCGCGGCTGCATCCGCCTGATCGCGTTGCGTGCGCCGATGGCCGACGACCTTCGCCAGGTGCTCGCCGCGTTCAAGATCGGCGTGCTGATCGAGCGGATGGGCGATTGCGCGCGCGGCGTCGCCGAACAGGTGCCCAAGCTCCAGACCTTTGCCCGCCGCTCCCCCCTGCTCATCCTGAAATCCATGTCGACGTCGGTGGGCGAGATGGTCCGCTGTGCCATGGATGCGTTCGTGGCGCAGGATGTCGAGGCTGCCCGCCTGGTGTGCCGCAGCGACGACGAGGTCGATGCGCTTCACGATCAGCTGTTCCGCGAGCTGGTGGAGGTGATGGGAGAGCATCCGTCCTCCATCAGCCCTGGGGCGTCGCTGCTGCTCGCCTCCAAGAAGCTGGAGCGGATCGGCGACCATGCCACCACCATCGCGCGGGTGGTCCATTTCTCCGTTACCGGCGAGCAGCTGCCGCCCATGCGCTACCGCCCCGAAACCCTGACCAACCTGGTGGACGCCCGATGAGCCGTACCCGCATCCTGATCGTAGAGGACGACCTCAAGCTGGTCGAATTGCTGACCTGGCATTTCGAGCGCGAGGATTTCGAGGTCCATACGACGCCCGATGGCGAGGAAGCGCTGATCATCGCGCGTGAAACGCCGCCGGATCTCGTCCTGCTCGACTGGATGGTGCAGGGCCTTGCCGGCATCGAAGTGTGCCGGCGCCTGCGCCGCATGCCCGACACGGCCAATGTCCCCATCATCATGGTGACGGCGCGCGGCGAGGAGGCGGACCGGGTGCGCGGGCTGGAAACAGGCGCCGATGATTATGTCACCAAGCCGTTCAGCCCCAAGGAGCTGGTGGCGCGTGCCCATGCGGTGCTGCGCCGCGTGCGGCCTGCGCTGGCCGGCATGGTGATGAGCTATGCCGACGTCGAGATGGATGTCGCCAGCCACAAGGTGAAAAGGTCGGGCAAGACGGTGCCGCTGGGACCGACCGAGTTCCGGCTGCTGAAGCATTTCATGGAGCATCCCGGCCGTGTCTTCTCGCGCGAGCGGCTGCTGGACGCGGTCTGGGGACATGACAGCGAGATCGAGGTGCGCACGGTGGACGTGCATATCCGCCGCCTGCGCAGCGCGCTCAACCATTCGGATCAGGCGGACCTGATCCGGACGGTGCGGTCGGCGGGTTACGCGCTGGATGCGGAGGGATGAGGGACAGCCCTCTGCGCTGAAGAGGTCAGCTAGTCGATGCTGCCTTCGGCGCGGAGGCCGTAGGCGCCGTCCGAACCCAGGGTGAAGCCGGCTGCGACCAGACGCTCGGCCAATTCGGGATTGGGCGGGCGCACGACCAGTTCAAGCCGATAGCGGGCATCGCCGCCGATGCGGAGATTCAGCGTCTCCAGACCCGACTGGCTGGTCAGCGGCAGCAGCAGCATGCCCGTCTCGCACCGCGCATTACCGCTGAAGCCGCCAGGCAGGGACACGCCCGCGACTTCGCTTGCAACCTGTGCGGTAACGCGCCCTTCCGCACTCGCGCATGCGCCATTGGCGAAATGGGCGGTGAGGTCGTCCAGTTCGATCCGCGAGATTGGCAAGGGGGCGAACAGCGCGCCGGCGGCAAAGGCGCCCTTCACGTCGTCCAGCCCGAATGCGTGGCGCGAGGCGGTGAGCGAGGCACGCAGCGGATCGGCCTCGCCCATCCGTTCAAGATCCACGCGCGCGCGGCCGAGAAGCAGAGGTGCCGAGCGAAGACCCGTGGTGACGTCGCCGATCGGCACCGACCCGAACCGCGCTTCCTTCATCGCGCCCATCCAGATGCTGCCCTCGGCTTCGCGCGCCGACAGACCGCCATCGTCATAGCCGAGCCAGCCGATCGCCAGCCGGAGCGGCAGCAAGGCCACCATGGCGAACAGGAATACGCAGCCGAACAGGAGGCTGCGACCGAGGGGGAGCCTGAAGCGCATCACCCGCCTTTCGCCCGGAAGGTCACCTGGGCACGAAGCGTCCGATCGGCATTGGCGGAAACGCTGAGCCGTTCGACGCGCACGCCGCGCTGCGTTTCCATCTGCCCCACCCAGGCGAAGAATGCCTGCGGACGCACGGCCTCCAATGCGAGGGTCGCCTCGGCAGGGCTCGGACGGTCGAGCCGGGTGACCGGGAAACCGGCCTCCGCCGCGGCGGCGCTGACCAGCGCGTCCACCGGCCCCGTCAGTGCCGGCCCGCCCTGCCCGCGCATCACCTGGAGGGCGGCGACATCGGCGCGCACCTCCGCAATCGCGACAACCGCATCATTGTGCCGGGCCTTCGCCTCTGCGAGCCCGTCGTTCAGTGGACGGACCACCAGCAGCCAGGCGAGTACCGCAAGCGCGATCAGACCGCCCGCAAGAAGCAGCCTCTGCTCACGTGGGCTGCGCCCTTTCCACCAGCCGGACATCAGCGCCCCCTCACGATCATCTCTATGGCCTGGCGACCGTTCACGATCGAAGCCGCGCCATTTTCGACCCTGAACCCCTGCCCCTCCAGGCGCGAACGAAGGCCGGTAAGCGTGTCCGGGGTATCGGCGACCACCGTGGCGCGCATCGCCCCGCCTTCGAACAGCAAGGCGGCGAGTTCGGCATTGGGCGTGGCCTTCATCGCGTCGAACAGGCCCGTCGCAAGTGTGCCGAAGCCGGTACCGCTACCCTGCATTTCGAGCAGCCGGCGGTCGAGCTGGCGTACCGGATCGACGGGTGCGCTGCCCGGCGGCAATGCCTGCCGGGCAAGCGCCGCAGCCTCCGCATCCAATTGGTCGGCGGCGAACGTGTAGCGCAGAATCAGCGCGACCTGGATGGCGGCGGTGACCAGCAGCAGGGCCGCGACAAAGAGGATCATGCGCCGCACGAAGCGACGCCCGATCCGCCACTGGCGTGCCTTCGCGAAGGCACCCTGACGCAGGTTCACCGGCGCTCGGGCGATCGCCTGCGGCATCTCGGCCTCGAACGTCGCCTGGTCGATCAGTTCCACCTTCGCACCGCCGATGGCGGTTTGCGCGAGTTCCGGTTCGATGCTGAAGGCGTCGTTCAAACCCCTGAACAGCGGCAGCGGCAGCGTGTCGAGGCGCACCACCGCATCATCGCTGGGCAGCAGGAGCAAAGGTTCGGGCAGCACAAGATCAGGGTCACGGCCGAGTGCGCGGCAGGTCGCGATCCAGCTTTCCATGCGGATCGCGGGCGCGAGAGCAACGCAGCGCAGCCCCTCCACATCCGGACCTGCGGCGACATGCAGCTCCTCGAGCGGCTGCGCCGAAAGCTCGGCCGCCAGCAGCCGCGCGGCCGCACTCGCCTGCGCCGGGGCGAGGCCGGCCGGCAGTTCGAGCCAGTGGAGCGACACGTCTTCGCCCGGCACGATCGCCGCCACCTGCATGGCGGGGTCGGGCAGCGGCAGCGGGTCGTTCGCGCCGCCGCGTGCACGCACCTCGCCATTCGCCAGGTGAAGCCAGCGTTCGACACCGGCCGGGCGGCCGAGGAAAAGAAGCAGCAAGTCGTTCAATCGTCCGCCCCCCAGCGGCGCATGGCTATCCGGGCCGGCTGCACCCGTGCGTCGACGAGCGCCGTTTCGACCAGTTCCGCATCCTCGATCGCGACCTGCATGTCCATGGCGAACCAGACGGTGCGCACCTGCGTCTGCATGACGGAAGGCTGGGGTGCGACCCCGTCCTTGAGGATCGGCTGCGCCCAGAAGGCGTTGCCGCTCTCCCAACCCTCGGCCGGCCGCTCGACGATGATGCGGCGCGCCTTGTCGACGCCGACACGCGAAGGGTCGAGCATCGCGATCAGCGGCGCCTGGTCTGGCAGCAGGGTGTTGACGTTGATCGGCGACATCTCTGCCACCGGTAGCGCACACAATAAGGGGCGCAAGCGCGCGTAGATTTCGGGCGTTACACCTGCAACGGCGCGAAGCTCACTGACCTCCGCGAACAGGGTGTTGCCGGTGCGATAAGGCTGCTGGCTCGCGGCATAGGCCTGATCCTCGGCGCCACCGAACACCGGGTCGACATCGCTGTCCACCCAGTCGGCCGCCGCCGCCGCGACACGTGCCGCATCGCCCTCCGCAATGCCCGCCACGCGCATCAGCGCCGTGAATTGCTGGATGCCGGCAGGGCGGGCGGCCAGGCCCTGGATCGCGTCGCCCTGCGCCACGCTGTTGATGTTGAAGCAATTGCCGCCGTCGCGCACGGTCACCTCGGCAAGCCCCCGGCCGTGCGGCAGCGGATAGCGGCGGGTGGCGCCGTTCCATCCGCCCATCAGCGTGGTGCGGTCGCGGCTGTCGGCGGTGAGATCGTCGATGGTTAACGTGACCAGCGATTCCAGCCCCAGCGAAAAGGCACGCGCCTGCGCGGCGGCGAGGCTGTTGACGGCGAGCGAGGTCTGCAGCCGCATCTTGCCCAGCATGGTGGCCGATACCGCGCCGATCACGGCGACGAGCAGCAGCACGGCTAGCAAGGCGGCACCGCGCTCGTGCTCCGGCACCCTCATGCGAGCGCTCCCGTCAGGAAGAGCTGGCGCACCTCACGGCCGCCCAAGACCATCACCATTTCGACGGCGCGGGGCAGATCGTTGGGGGCAGCCGGATCCCACCGGTCGCGCCACGTGCCGGCAATGTCGCGATAGCGCAGCCGAAGGCCGCTGATCCCCTCCAGCACCACCACAGGCGCCATCGGCTGTGCACCATCGACATGCGGGTAGGCGCGGCGGACCAGGCGACCGGCATCAAGGCCATATTCGACCTTCTGAAGCGAGGAGCGCGGCGATCCCCGCACATTCTCCCATCCGCGCCGCACGAACACGAAGGCGATGTCGTCCGTACCCGGTCCGCCGAGGAATGCGGGCTGCCGCGTTCCCGACGCATCGCGCGGCAGGCGCGCCACCACCTGACCCAGATCGGCCTGGAGCAGGGCATCGGCGCGGCGAAGCGCTGAAACGCGGGTGACGCTTTCGTCCGTCACCTCCTGCGCGCGCACGGTGAAGGACAGCAAGGCCACGCCCGCGGCCGAGAGCATCCCGAAGATGACGAGCGCGACCAGGAGTTCGACGAGCGTGAAGCCGCTTTCGTTTCTGCCGGACCTGACCATCACGCCGTCCGCCTGAACACGGTAAGGGTAGCGGCGCTGCGGCCGGCGGCGTTGGCGACGCCGATCTCGATCTGCTGGATGCGCGAGTCCGGCGACCGGCCGACGCGGCGGGTCCAGATCCAGGCACGGCCGGCGTTCACGACCTGCCCGCCGCTATTGCCGAAAGCCGGCGGTGCCGGATCGCTCAACACTTCGACGGCCAGGTTGCGTGCGACGATCTGCGCCACCGCCTGGTCGCGCAGCATCAGGGTCGAGGATGCAGATGCACCCTGAAGCCTCAGCAGCGCGAGCGCGGCCAGGCTGAAGATGGCAAGCGCCACCAGCATCTCGACCAGCGTGAAGCCGGCCTCGCCCCCGCGGCGGGATCTAGCCGCCGACACGCACGCTTCCATCGGCGCCGAACGCCACCGCCGCCTGCTCGCCATCGCGGCTCAGCACGACCTGCGCCGGATCGCCGATGCCGGTCGGATCGAACACGATCATGCCCTCGCCGCTTGCCCGCACATCCTCGCCCCAATCGAAGGTTTCCAGCCGTTCCCAGCGCGCGCCGCGGCGGCGCTGCAGCGCATAGGCGCCAGGCTCGATCACCAGTGCCATCGGTCGCGCCTCGATCACGGCGCGGTCGCGTGCGGCTGCGGCACGGGCGGCGAACCGCTCCGCTTCGCCGCGCATGCTGCCGCGCCCGTCCGGCATGGCCACCACGGCAGCCGCGGACAGCAGCCCGAGGATCGTGAGCACGATCAACAGCTCGACAAGGGTGAAACCCCCGGTGGAGCGATCAGCTCTTCCAGTTGCCGATGTCGGCATCGTCGCCTTCCCCGCCCTCACGTCCGTCGGCGCCAAGCGAATAGACGTCGAAGGCCCGTCCTTCACGGCCCGGCGCGGCGTAATTGTAGGCCTTGCCCCACGGATCGTCGGGCAGCCGCTTGACGAAGCCCTCGCTGACCAGCGCCTGGAGGCCTGCATCGGTGGTGGGATAATCGAGCTTGCTGAGGCGGTACATTTCGGCCGCCTGCTCCAGCAGGGCGATGTCGGCCTCCGCCTTCTTCACGCGGGCCGTGTCCTGCGCGGGCATGACGTTGATGACGACTACGGTGGCGAGCAGGCCGAGAATGACGATCACCACCATCAGTTCGACCAGGGTGAAGCCTTCCTCTCCCTTGCCCTCAGCCCGGCAAGGTCCGGACATGCGGCGGAGCGCAGAAAGCCGGCGACGCGGGCTGCGGCGTC
The DNA here is from genome assembly GCA_934539295.1 of uncultured Allosphingosinicella sp. Classification (GTDB taxonomy): domain Bacteria; phylum Pseudomonadota; class Alphaproteobacteria; order Sphingomonadales; family Sphingomonadaceae; genus Allosphingosinicella. The sequence continues at coordinate 27,902 of CAKTCN010000030.1, read as the reverse complement.
CACTGAAATGACGAAGGGAAAGCAAACGCGTCTTCATGTTCATACTCCGCTCGCAAGCGTATCGAGTTGCAGGATGGGGAGCAGGATCGACAGCACGATCAAAGCGACGATGCCGCCCATGATCACGATGATCGCCGGCTCCAGCAGGGACAAGGCAGTAGCGGTGAAGCTGTCGAATTCGCGTTCCAGATAATCGGCGGCGCGTTCCAGCATGATGTCGAGCTTGCCCGCGGCCTCGCCGCTCGCCGCCAGATAGACGAGCAAGGGCGGGAAGACGGCAGCGCGGCGCAGCGCGGCCGAAAGGCTGCCTCCGGTCCGCACCGCCTCGGCAATGCCGCCGGTGGCGTTGCGCAGCGCGCGGTTGTGGATGGTGCCGGTGGTCAGCTTCAGGCCTTCCAGCAGCGGCAGGCGGCTGGCGACCATGGTCGACAGGGTGCGGGCCATGCGTGCGGCATGAAGGTCCCGCATCAGCCGCCCGAACAGGGGCAGGCGGAGCAACGCGCTGTCGAACCGCAGCCTGAACGCCTCGTCCCTGAGCGCGCGCATCGCGAGCACGGAAAGCGCGGCGATGGCGAGGACGAGTGCCCACCACCAATTGGCAAGGAAGTCGGACAGGGCGATCACGATGCGGGTCAGCAGCGGCAGTTCCTGCCCCACCGTGTCGAACTGCTCCACCACCTTGGGCACCACGAAGATCATCAAGGATGCGACCACGAGCGCCGCGACGACCGACAGGATGATGGGGTAAGCGAGCGCGGTCAGCACCTTCGAGCGCACTTGCGCCTGCCGTTCGAGCAGGTCGGCAAGCCGGTCAAGTATCTGCGGAAGCGTGCCCGAGCTTTCACCGGCGGAGATCATTGCGCGGTACAATGCCGGAAAGCTCGCGCTCTCACGCCCGAGTGCCTCCGACAGGCGGCGCCCCTCGACCACGGCGGCGTGGACCGACAGGATGACGTCGCGGACATGGCTCTGCTCGGACTGGCGGCCGATGGTGCGAAGCGATTCCTCGAGCGGAGTTACCGAGATCAGGGTGGCGAGCTGGCGGGTGAACAAGGTCAGCTGCTTGGCGCCCAGCTTCTTCTTGCGCAGGAAGCCGCCCGACAGAAGCGGCGGCGCGGACGCCGTGCCGCGTCCTTCCTCCACCTTGACGACATAGAGGCTGCGCTTGCCCAGCGCGGCGCGCGCATCCTCGGCGCTGGCCGCCTGCACGGCGCCGCGCCGTTCGCGGCCCGACGTGTCGAGCGCGAGATAGTCGAAGCTAGGCATCGTCGCCGTCACGGCGCGACACGCGCACCGCTTCCTCGGCAGTGGTGACGCCGTCCAGCACCAGCTTGCGCGCGGCCGAGCCGAGGTTGGGATTGCTGCGGAAGACGTGACTGGCGATCACCGCCTCGTCGCCGCCGGAGTTGATGAGGCGGCGGACGGTGTCGTCGATCCGCACCGCTTCGAACACGCCGATCCGACCCTTGTAGCCGCTGTTGCCGCACTCGCCGCAGCCGCGCGCCTCGTAGATGATGGTGCCGGGATCGAAGCCGAGCAAGGCGCCTGCCGACCCGCTCGCCTGCACCGGCTCCCGGCAATTGGGGCAGAGGCGGCGCACCAGGCGCTGGGCGATGACGGCGCGGAGCGTCGAGGCGAGCAGGAACGGCTCGATCTTCATGTCGCGAAGACGCGTGATCGCGCCGACTGCGTCGTTGGTGTGGACGGTGGAAAGCACGAGGTGGCCGGTCAGCGACGCCTGCACGGCGATCTCCGCCGTCTCGCTGTCGCGGATTTCGCCGACCATGACTACGTCCGGATCCTGGCGCAGGATGGCGCGCAGCCCGCTGGCGAAGGTCAGGCCCACCTTCGGGTTGACCTGGGTCTGCCCGACCCCGTCCACCGCATATTCGACCGGATCCTCCACGGTCAGGATGTTGCGCGTGCCGTCGTTCAGCTGGCGCAGGCCCGCATAAAGGCTGGTGGTCTTGCCCGAACCGGTCGGGCCGGTGACGAGCACGATGCCATTGGGTTCATTGAGCGCGCCGCTGAACAGCTGGTGCACGTTTTCCGGCATGCCGAGCACGTCGAGGCCGATGCCGGCATTCTCCTTGTCCAGGATGCGCAGCACCACCCGCTCGCCGGCGCGGCTGGGAAGGGTGGAGACACGCACGTCGAGCAGCTTGCCGCCGAGCGTCAGGCCGATGCGCCCATCCTGGGGCACGCGCCGCTCGGCGATGTCGAGCCGCGCCATCACCTTGATGCGGCTCACCACCACGGGCGCCACGTGCGGCGGCATGCGCAGGGTTTCGCGCAGCACACCGTCGACACGCATGCGCACGACCAGGCCGGTCTCATAGGGCTCGATATGGATGTCCGACACGCCCTGGCGCGCGGCGTCCGCGATGATGCCGTTGATGAGGCGGATTGCGGGTGCATCGTCTGCGCTGTCGAGCAGGTCGTCGGCGCTGGGTATGTCGCCGGCGAGATGGCCGAGATCATCCTCGGCGAATGATCCCGCTGCATCCGACGCGTCGAGGGCGTAGCGCTCCGACAAGATGCGGTCGAATGCCTCGGGCCCCGAAAACTCGACGTCGAAGCCCTGCGCCAGATAGCGCCGCACCTCGATCAGGACCCGGGGATCAGCGCCTTCGCGCAGCGCCACGCGGAGCCGCCCCCCCGCCTCGCCCGTCAGCGCCACACCGAACCTTTTGGCGAACGGATAGGGAATGTTGACCGGAAGCGGCGTTTCCAGGGCTGCCGTATCGCTCATTGCCGGGGCACCTCGCTGGGCGGGATCGGAACGGGCGCGATGACCAGGTCGCTCGGCTGTTGCGGAACGACGCGCGGCGGCACCGTGCCCATGTAATCGCGCACCAGCTGGTCGATGCTCGGCTCCACGTTCGGGTTGCCGATCAACTGCTGGTTGCGGATCGTGTCGTATCGGCGCGCGGTCATGGCGCGCGTATCGTCCGCGTTGCGCATGATGGTGGGGCGGATGAAGACCATCAGGTTGGTCTTCTCGCGCTGGCGCCCCTTCGACTTGAACAGGTTGCCGATCACAGGAATGTCGCCGAGGAAGGGGATGCGTTCGATCGTGCGCCGCTCATTGTCGTTGAGCAGGCCGCCGAGCGCCGCGATCTCCCCATCCTGCACCGTGATGGTGGATTCGATCTCGCGCTTGTTGACGATGAGGTCGGCCGAGTTGGTCGAAACCGGCCCGGCGATCGAGCTCACTTCCTGCCGGATGTCGAGACGGATCGCGCCCGACGCATTGACCTGCGGCCTGACGTCGAGGGTGATGCCGACATTCTGCCGCTGCACGGTGCGGAAGGCATTGTCGAAATTGTCGGACAGCGCCTCGCCGGTAGTCACTGGAATTTCCTGTCCGGCCAGGAAATGCGCCTCGCGGTTGTTGAGCGTCATGACCGAAGGGGTGGCGAGCAGGTTCGAGTTCGAGTCCGACTTCACCGCGTTCACGATGGCACCGAGGATCGCATTGCCCGATCGCACCGCCAGGCCGGCGAAGCTGCCGCTGGCACCGAGCGCGGTGAGCGCGCGTTCGTTCAGCGCGTCGCTGATCCCACCACTGGGCGTGTCGTCATCACCATCGTCGCCATCGTCGTCATTGCCGCTGAGGCCGATCTCGCGCGCGAGGATCGGTGCGGCGATGTCGAGGATCGGCGGCGACGCGTTCGAGTAATTGGTGACCGCGAACGGGATGTTGCTGCCCTCCAGCCCGGCGAGAAGCAATTGCACGCCCAGGCGATTGGCCGCCGTCTCCGAAATTTCGACGATCACCGCCTCGACCAGCACCTGCTGCTGGCGCGTGTCGAGTTGTCGGACGACCTCGCCCAATTGGCGCTGCAGTTCGGTCGGCGCCGCGATGACGATGGCATTGGCGCCCTCGAAACGGGTCACGACCGCCGGGCGCCCGCCGAACACGCTGGCGCCGCTGCCCCCACCGGACGACACGGATGCGACAGGCGCGGGCGCCTGGAGCGGCGGGCTATCGGTGCCGCTCGAGCCGGTCGACGTGCTGCGCGTAGCCGGGCGAGTGATGCCGCTGGTGGTGGGACCGGACGATGATTGCCCGAGCAGCTGCTGGATCACCGGCAGGATCTGTTCGGCATCGGCATGTTCGAGGAAAATGACCCGCACCTCGGTGCCGCTGGCGGCGCGCACGTCGAGGTCGCGGGCGATCTCCACGAAGTTCTGCACGGTGGCGGCATCGCCGCGGATCGCGATGGCGTTCGAGCTGTCGATCGGGACCACCGAGACGCGGCCACCCTCGCCGCCGAGCGCCGCGAGTGCCGCCGCAATCTCGCGCGCGCCGGCATTCTGAAGCGGCACGATCCGCGCCGAAGACGTGTCACGGTCGATGGACGCGATGATGGCGCGGATGCGCGCGACATTGTCGGCAAAGTCGGCGACCACAACCGAGTTGCGGCTGGAGGTGACGGAGCCTTCGCGGCTGACCAGCGGACGCACCGCTTCGGCCGCCGCCGGACCTTCGATGCTGCGCAGGCGGAATATCTCGGTGATGAAGCCGTTCGGGCTGCCGGTCCGCACGCGCGACGCGCTGGTCGCAGCAGTGGCGACCGGCTGAATGCGGAACGCACCGCCCGCGATCGGCACGGCGACCAGGCCGTTGGCGCGCAGCGTGGCCAGGAACAGCTCAAAATATTCGGATCGAGACAGCGGCCGTTCGGTCACTACCGACACCTTGCCCTGCACGGCCGCGTCCATGATGAAAGTGCGGCCGGTCACCCGCGCTGCATCCTCGATAAAGGCGCGCACGTCCGCATCGCGAAGGTTCAGCACATATTGCGCCTGCGCCGGCGTGGCGACGAGCGCGGCGGCAATCACGAAACCCAGGAAGCGCTTCATTATCGTGGCGCCCCCGTCGGCGTCGGAGGCGGTGCCGGTTGAGGTGCGGGCGTCGGCAGCACCGGCTGGGTAACAGGCGACGGCGGGGGCGCAACCTGTCCCTGCGGTGCGGCGACGTCGGCAGGCGTCGACTGGTCGAGATACACCTGCTCCTCGGCGCCGTTGCGCGTGATGGTGACACCGTCGAACCGCACGGCAGTCAGCGTCACGCCCGGCATGATCTCCTCCCCCACGGCATAGCTTTTCTGGACGCCGTCAGGGGTGCCGACGATTGCCGATCCGCGGCCGGTGGCGCGGTCCTCGCGAACGCCGAACAGCTTGATTTCGAGCGCCGTGACCACGGCAGGTCCGGACGCGGCAGCCATGCGGAAGAAGGGATCGAAACTGCCCAGCAGTTCGACGGAAGCCTGGGGCAAGGGCCGCAGCGTGTCAGCCGCGCGCCAGTCGCCGACCGGGCCCACGGGCGTCAGGGCAGTCCAAACCAGCCGGGCGCACTGAATGGCAAGCAAGCTCAGGAGCGCAAGCTCCGCAGCCGTGTAGACGTTCGTATGCGGGACGCGCCGAAGCAACCGGCGCGCCCGCGGATCCAAAGCGATACGCATGTTAGACTCCCGGGCGAGGCCGATGATTAGCCTCGCCGGATGACAAGTAAACTTCTGTTTTGTGACGTGTTTGTTTCGGCCTGCTTAAACAATTGGCCGAAAGAATAAGTCGGCGATTCAATCACTTCGCCGATCCGAAGCCCCGGCGGGCGCGCCTGAGCGCGTCCGCCGGGACGTTGAATGAAGCGTCCGTTGCCCAGCGAGGATCAGAACTTGACGGAAGCACCGAGGCTGAAGCTGGTACCGACGTCGAAAGTGTTGATCTCGATTGAGCCGCTGTCGAACTGTTGGAACTCGCGGTAGCGGGTGCCGGTCAGATTGCGGGCCTCGAACTTCACCTCCACGGGCACGCCGCCGAACTGCCATTCCTCGCGCGCCACGAAGTCGAGGCGGATGCCTGGACGCTCCTCCAGGTCCGGCAGGCGCACGCCCGACGAGACCGGGCCGCGATTGGTGACGCGGTCGCTGGCATAAGTGAACATGATCGTCGCCTGGGAAAGACGCTCCGTATCCTCGACGCCGATCTGGAGATTGACGAGGTGATCCGACTGGCCCGCCAGCGGCGCGCCGTCCGGGAAGATCAGGTTGGCCGCGATCGGCGTCGGCGACAAGGTGGCGCCGACGATCGGGCTGATCGCCTGCTCGTCACCCACACGCAGTTCCGAATTGGTGAACGTATAGTTGCCGATCAGGACCAGTCGCTTGTTGGCGAACCCGGTGCCGAAATCGTCCAGCGGGACATATTTCTGGGCCTCGACCTCTGCACCGAACAGTTGCGCCTCCGGTGCGTTGGAAAAGCCGGTCTGGAGCGTGCCGTCGGGCTGGAAGAAGGCGACCGCTTCGATCGGATTGTCGATCTTCTTGTAGAAGCCGGCGAGGCTGACGCGCTGGTCGCGGCCGAGATACCATTCCACGCGCGCATCCGCATTGTAGAGCTGGCTGTCCTCCAGGAACGGATTGCCGATGAACTCGCGATCCGACGTGAAATCCTGGTAGAGTTGCGGCGCGAGTTCGCGGAACTGCGGCCGGGCGATGGTCTTCGACCCGCTCAGGCGGAATTGCACGTCGGGGCGCGCATTCCAGGTCAGCGTCGCCGCCGGCAGGAAGTAGTCGTTCGACAAGGTGCGCGAGAAGGTGCCGGCCGAAATCGTCTGGTCGGCGGTCTCGTACCGCACGCCGCCCGAAAGGCGCAGGTCTTCGGTAAGTTCACCTTCGGCCATGGCATAGCCGGCGTGAATCCTGAGCGTCGCGTCGTACAGCGCGGCTGCCTGCGAAGCCGACTGGTTGTCGAGTTCGATGCCATAGGTGCGGATCGTATAATCGGAGAGCAGATAGTCGGGGCGCAGCTGCGACACGAGCGGGTCGATATTGTTGCCGCCCGGCCCGCGGAAACGGAAGAAGTAGCGCGACGATGTGCGGTCGGTGTCGGTGTATGCGTAACCCGCCGTCAGCGTCACCGCGCGTTCGAACGGCAGGCGATAACTGAGGTCGGCCCCGCCCGCGATCACTTCCTCGTCGAGTTCGCTGAACGCGATTGTCGCGGACTCGGAATCCGATCCGGTCAGGCGGTTCTGATAGTCGCCGATCTCGGGATTGTAGGTGTAGCCGAAATAACGCTCGTACGGCGAGTCGCGGCGCGTCTTGGCCCAGGTACCGCGCAGGTCGAGATCAACGGCGCCGAAATCGAGTTCGGCCACGCCCTGGAGGTCGTACAACTCGCGCTCGAACCACGAGGTGTTCTGCTCCAGCTGCGGCGCGGGCTGCCCCGCCAGCGGCACGCCGGTGACGTTGATATTATAACCACCGGCAAGCCGGCTCTGCTTCACCGTGTCGTGAATGTAGACGTTGGTGAGGCGGATACGGTGATCGCCGATCTCCGCACCGATGCCGATCAGGCCGTTCACCAGGATGCGGTTGTCGGTGAGGACGGTGCGGAATTCCTCCTCGATCGCGCCGGTGACGCTGGTCGTGGACTGTTGCAGCGCGTCGCGCACCTGCCAGGTCGAGCTGTAGCCGCCGCTGGCGATCACGCCCACGGTGGCGCCACGTATGTCCGATCGCGATCCTGCGCTGAAATCGGCGCTGAAGTTCGCGGGGATGTCGCGGTTGCGCTGGAGCAACGTGGTCTCGGCATTGGACAGGGCCGTGATGTCGTCGACGTTGGTGACGTCGAGGCCCGCACGGCCGGCCTGCTCGATCGCGCCCGAGATATCGCGGACGCCGTCATCGTAGCCGAGGAAATCGGTTTCGCTGCCGTAGTAGGTATAACCGAGCCGCGCCGTCGTCTCGCTGTCGCCGCCGACTGACACGCCGGCCTGGAAGAAGGGCTCGCGCGGGGTCGCGGTGGTGGTGAGGTTGATCACGCCGCCGCCGAACTCGCCCGGATAATTGGGCGAATAGCTTTTCTGCACCAGCGCGCTGGCGACGATGCGGCTGGGGAAGATGTCGAGCGGCACCACGCGGCGCAGCGGCTCGGGCGAGGGCAGCGGCGAGCCGTTGAGCAGCGACAGCGAATAACGGTCGCCGAGGCCGCGCACATAGACGAACCCGTCGCCGACGACGCTGAGGCCGGTCACGCGCTGGAGCGCGCCGGCAATGTCGCCCTCGCCGGTGCGGGCGATGTCGGCATTGCTGAGCACGGAGACGATCTCCGGCGTGCTGCGCACGATATTGGCGCCGCGCGTGCCGGTGATCACGATCTCGTCACCGCCGCCGCCCGGCACGGAGATCTCGACCTCTTCCTCCTGCGACGGATCGTCGCCGATCGGCGTCGCGCCTGCGGGCGAGGCCGGGGCGGCGGGTGCCGACCCTTGCGCAAAGGCCGGCATGGTCAGGAAGGTGGTGAAGAGAAGGGCCGAGCCCAGCGCGAGCGGTGTTTTCATGACGGCTTCCAGTGAAAGGGTCCAGCAAACGGACGGGACGGCGCGCACCCCCTTGCGCACCGCCCCGCTACGTTGAGGCAGGTCAGGCGCCGTTCGGCAGTGCCGTGCAGGTCGCCGAGCTGCCGAAGCTTGCGATCGTCGAGTCGCAGCTCCAGCCGCGGAACCAGGTGTCGTTGGCGTCGCGGACGGCGCCGATGTAGCTGGTGTTCACCAGGAAGCCCTGGCCCGCGAAGTTGATCGTCGACGCGTTGAACGGCGTGACGCCCGTATTGCCGGTGATGAACGTGCCGGTGACCGCATTGGCCGCCGTGCCGGCAAGCTGGTTGCCGCTGCTCGCGCCGCCCGACAGCACCGCCTGGATCTCCGCCGCCGTGACGTTGCCGTCGTCGGTGACCGCCGCCTGGCAGGCGAAATAGTTGGAATTGAACTGCGGCGGACCGCGATCGGCCAGCGCAGCGTCGGCCGGACGAACGGTGGTGCGGGTCGAACCCGACACCGCGCCGTCGATGTTGAGGCAATTGTTGCCCGAATGGACGACCACGCCGTTGACCAGCGTCGCATCGGTACCGCCGCGCAGGTGGATGGCCGCGGCATTAGCCGGGGTGGAGGCGGTCAGGCGCTGGATGAGCGTGTAGTTGGCGACGCGGAAGTCGGTGCGCGGGAGCGCATCCTCGCTGCCGTTCGAGTCAATTTCGAAGCCGCGCGGGTCGGAGCTGCCATTGCCGGCGCGCTGCACGGCCAGCACGAACTGGAACGCGCCCTGGTGGCCCACGTCGGTATCAAGTGCGTCGTCGTCGGTGCCGGTCATGATCAGGTAGCGGGCGTTATTGCGGCCGCCGAACACTTCGATGCCGTCGTCGGCGCTGTTGTGCACCTGAATGTGATCGACGGTGGTGCCGGAACCGGTGCCGGCCAGCGTCAGGCCCTGCAGCTCGTTATTGGTGCTGATCGCGACGCCCGAATAGCGGATCTGGACATACTGGAAATTGCCGCTGCTGTCGCCGGCGAGCTCGCCGCCATAGAGCGCATTGCCGGTGCCTTCGACGACGTTCTGGCAACCCGCAGTGCCGCCGTCGACGGTGGTGTTGCAGTTGCTGATCGGTGCGCGGCCCGCAAGGATGATGCCGCCCCACTGGCCCTGGCTGGTGTCGGTGGCGGTGCCGGCGACATTCTCACGCGAGGTGAAGATGATCGGCTTGGTCGCGGTGCCGACCGCATTGATGCGCGATCCGCGGTTGACGACCAGATAGTCGTTGTCGGCATCGCCGCCATTGCCGAACAGGATCGCGCCCGGCTGGATGGTCAGGATCGCCGAACGGCCGGTCGACAGCGGGGTCGCCGCACCGCCGACATCGACGCCGACATCTACGCGGCCGGCCAGCATGTAGGCGGTGCCGGCGCGGGCGGGAACGACGAGATCGGTGACGATCGCGTTCGGCACGCGGCAGGCACGGTGATTGCCGATCACGCCCTGGTCAGCGAATCCGGTCGGGCAGTCGGCGGCCGGGCCGGAGGAAGGCGGCGGCGGGGGCGGCGGCGACGTAGGCGTGCCCGGCTGCGCCGGCGGTGCGACGATCACGCCTTCGCCGGGCGATGCGACATCGTCGGCACCGCAGGCGGCGAGCGGAAGGAGCGTGCTGATCAGAAGAACCGTGCGCAAGGTAGACATCAAAGAACCCCCTTAGTGGTCTGGGTAAGCGCTGCCGGATCGCTCGGGCGATTCCGTTGGCGCTTCAGCTAGGGTTGTTCTGTGATGGTAATGTTACAGGCGAACACAGTAGTGAGTGCGTCGATCCCCGGATCTCGATGGCAATCGACTGTCTTCGTTCTGTAATAAACGACTCAGATCATTCTATCGAAAGGGTTTTCTAGCGCCGCCCCTTCCGATCCCGTCTTTTTCTTTATTCAGTTGCGGTGGAGTTGGCAGGCACGGCCTGCACGGTTGCACGCCGGAGTTCCAGGCGCTGGTCCCCGTTCGGACCCGCCAATATGACATAGTCGAATCCCACGGACTTCAGCGTCACGCCCGGCGCGACCTCGCGGCCCACCGGCACGCGCCTTTGCTGGCCGCCGGGAAGCAGCAGGATCGCCGATCCGCCACGTGGGCTGCCGCCGAACACTCCCTGGAGCACCAAGCCGCCGGACGCTGCGGCTGCGGCGGCAGGTGCCGACGCCGGCGCCGCTGGCGGTACAGGTGCCGGAGCGACCGGCGACGCGGCCGGAGCAGGCATCACCGATACGGCGGGAGGGCTGGAGGTCGCAGCAGGCGACACTCCCGCGGCAGGCACAGGCGCTTGCGCGAGTTCGACGCCGGCATCATCCCCGGCCGGCACCAGCATATAGGCCAGGAAAGCCAGCACCGTCAGCGCACCGACGCCGAGCAGGCGCTTCTCCCGAAGCGAAAGGCGGTCGATGGCGGGCGGCAGTTTCACCTTCATGCGGCCCGGCTAAGACGGTGGCGTGACATGGTGGTTACATAGCAACGATAAGCCAGAGCGGCCATGCCGCCACTGCCATCAGGCTGCCGAGCGGCAGGCGCGTGTCGCCCGCGACGGTCTGTCCGCGCAGGCGCATGGCGGCGAGCGATGCAAGGCCGACCAGCCCCGCCCCGAGCAGCAGGAACGGCAGCGCCTGCCAGCCGGGCCAGGCGCCGATGGCTGCAAGAAGCTTGGGATCCCCGCCCCCCATGCCTTCACGCCCGCGCAGGTGCCGGTAGCCGGCCCGCAGCAGCGCGAGGATGGCAAAGCCGGCTGCCGCACCTATCAACCGGTCGGCAAGCATCGGCCCCACTCCCGACCACGCCGCCACCAGTCCGGCGGGAAGCAGCGGCAAGGTCAGGCGATCGGGCAGCCATTGATGCTCAAGGTCGATCGCCGCGATCAGCAGCAGCCACCATCCGAAAACTGCCGTGAGCAAGCCCGCCGCACCGGGCTGGAGCCAGAGCGAAAGCGCGCCGATGAACGCCGATGCCAGTTCCAGCGCGAAGTGGCGGCGATCGATCGGCGTCCGGCAGGCCCGGCATCGTCCACGCGCGGCCACGAAGGACAGGAGCGGGAACAGGTCCGCCACCCCCAGCACGCGTCCACATCCGTCGCAGGCCGATCGCCCGCTGACCGGGCGTCCTGCCGGCCAGCGCAGCAGGATCGTGGAGGTGAAGCTGCCGACCACGGTGCCCAGCAGGAATCCCATGCCCGCCCCCATGACGGGCGGCATGATTTCGGCCGGTGAAGTCAAAACGTCATCCCCGCTCCGCAGCGCTGTAACAATGATCGGTCATTCTTCGCATGTTCCATTGCGGGGAGGATTATGGCTACCATCCTCAAGGCTTCGGTCGACACTGCCAAGACAATCTCCAAGGTCGACAAGAGCGTAGGCCCGTCCGGCGAGAAGCGCAGGCTTTATCGCACCGTCTGGATCAGCGATATCCACCTCGGCACGCGCGGCTGCAACGACGGGATGCTGCTCGACTTCCTGGACCATGTCGACAGCGAGACGCTCTATCTGGTCGGCGACATAATCGACGGGTGGCGCATGAAGAAGCGCTTCTATTGGCCGGAACGGCACAATGCGATCGTTCGCCGGATCATGAAGCGCGCCAAGCACGGCACGCGCGTCATCTACATCCCCGGCAACCATGACGAGATGTTCCGGCAGTTTGCGGGCATGAACTTCGGCGGCGTGGAAATCCGCAAGAAGGCCATCCACGTCACCGCCGATGGGCGCCGCTTGCTGGTGCTCCACGGCGATGAATTCGACGCCGTGGTGATGGGGCACAAGTGGCTCGCCTTCCTGGGCGACGCTGCCTACGAATTGCTGATGCGCGCCAACGTCGTCGTCAATTGGGTGCGCCGCCGTCTGCGCCTGCCCTATTGGTCGTTGTCGAAGCATGCCAAGCACAAGGTCAAGAATGCGGTGAACTTCATCGGCCGCTTCGAGGACGCAGTCGCGCACGAGGCAAAGGCGAAGGGCGTGGACGGCGTGGTCTGCGGTCACATCCATACGGCCGAGCAGCGCCATTTCGGCGGCGTCACTTACTATAATGACGGCGACTGGGTCGAAGGCTGCACGGCGCTGGTCGAGCATTTCGACGGCCGCATGGAAATCCTGCACTGGGCACGGGAGATCGAGAGGCGGGCGGCACTCCCCTCGCTTGCGCTCGCCGCCTGATGCGCATCACGATCGTCACCGACGCCTGGGCACCGCAGGTGAATGGAGTGGTGCGCACGCTTGAGCGTACCCAGGCCGAGTTGGAGACGATGGGCCACGAAGTGTCGGTGATCGCGCCGCACCTGTTCCGCTCCATACCCTGCCCGACCTACCCGGAAATCCGGCTGGCGGTGGCACGTCCGGGGTCGGTAGCGGAGGCGATCGAGCGGAGCTGGCCGGATGCGATCCACATCTCCACCGAAGGACCGCTCGGCCTTGCCGCGCGCCGCTGGTGCCGGCGCAAGGGACTGGCCTTCACCACTGCCTATCACACGCAATTTCCCGATTACCTCGCCAAGCGGACCGGCCTGCCGGCGATCTGGTTCTGGCGATATATAAGCTGGTTCCACGCGGCGGCGGCTGCGACGTTGGTGGCTACGCCCAGCATCGCCGACCAGTTGATGGTCCATGGTGTCGACAGACTGCGCTACTGGTCGCGCGGCGTCGATCTCGCCCACTTCCGGCCCGACGGCCCGACCCACCCGGCGATGGCGGGGCTGGCGCGTCCCATCCAGCTTTATGTCGGCAGGGTGGCGGTTGAGAAGAATATCGACGCCTTCCTCGCCTCCGGGTCTCCGGGCAGCAAGGTGGTGGTGGGCGATGGCCCCGCATTGGCGCGGCTCAAGAGCGCCTATCCGGATGCACTGTTCACCGGCCCCTTGTTTGGCGATGCACTGGCCTCGGCCTATCGCAGTGCGGACGTGTTCGTGTTTCCAAGCCGCACCGATACGTTCGGCCTGGTCATGATCGAGGCACTGGCATGCGGAACGCCCGTCGCCGCCTTTCCCGTGCCGGGGCCGGCAGATGTGCTGGACGCGCGCAGCGGCGTCACGTCGGAAAATCTGGGCGACGCGATCACGGCGGCGCTGGGGCTGGATCGCGGCGCCTGTGCCCAGCATGCGGCCACATTCAGCTGGAGCCGTAGCGCTCGGCAGTTTGTGGATGCGCTGTCACCCAACGATGCAGCCAGGCGCGGTACCATCACCGGCCAGGGCGGACCGGGCCATCGCGTCACGGCGTAGGTACGCACAATGAAAAAGGGGCGCCAGGTTGTGGCGCCCCTTCTTTGTCTTAGCGGCGGCTGAGCTCGACGCCGATGTAGAGCGGCGGTGTGTTTCCGCGCCGGATCAGCAACAGGACCGAGTTGCGGTTGGCAGCGCGCGCGGCCTGCACTGCGGTTGCGGCCTCTTCCGGCGTACGGGTCGGACGGCGGTCGATGGTCAGGATCACGTCGCCTTGGCGGAGGCCCTTGGCCCCCGCGTCACTCGACGGGTTGACCGATGCGACCACCACGCCGCGCGTGTTGATGTCCGTGAGGCGCAGCGAACGCGCGATCTCCGGCGTCAGGGTTTGGACGGTGACGCCAAGGCTCTCACGCGCCGATCGCTGGCTGGTGGTCTGCTGGTCCTCGGGTGTCTCGGTGACCTCCTGCTCCTGCTCGACACCCGCCTGACGGGCGAGTTCTTCCTCGCTCGGCCGTTCGCCGATGGTTGCATTGACCGTAACGCGCCGGCCTTCGCGGATCAGCTCGATCGGGACGCGGGTGCCGACCGGGGTGTTCGACACGATATAAGCCAGCGGCTCGTCGGGGGTGACCGGGCGATTGTTGACGGTGATGACCACGTCGCCCTGCTGGATACCCGCGCGGTCCGCCGCGCCGCCAGCCGTCACGCTGCGGATCAGCTCGCCGCGATTCTTCTCCACGCCCAAGGCGGTGGCCAGGCTGTCGTCGATCGGCTGGAGGCCGACGCCGAGATAGCCGCGCTGCACGCGCTGGCCGCGGCGCAAGGCGTCGACGATCGGCTTGGCCTGCTCGGCCGGAATAGCGAAGCCGATGCCGACATTGCCGCCGGTGGGGGAGATCAGCGCCGTGTTGATGCCGATCACGTTGCCGCTGAGGTCGAACATCGGGCCGCCGGAATTGCCCGAGTTGATCGAAGCGTCGGTCTGGATGTAGCGGTCGTAGGAGCCCGAGCCGATGTTGCGGTGAAGGGCCGAGACGATACCCGCCGTGACGGTGTTGCCGCCAAGGCCGAACGGATTGCCGATCGCCACCACCCAGTCGCCGACGCGGGTGCGGGTCGAATCGCCGAAGTTGACGAACGGCAGCGCGCCGCGCGGCTTGACCTTCAGCAGCGCCAGGTCCGACGCCTGGTCGCGGCCGACCAGTTCCGCCTCATATTCCGTGCGATCGGCCAGCGTGACCGTGATCGATTCCACCGTGGCATTGTCGCGGGCGGGGGCGACCACGTGATTGTTGGTGACGATATAGCCGTCGGCCGAGATGATGAAGCCGGAGCCCAGCGAACCGCCGCGCTGCGTCACGCTGTCGCCCTGGCCGCCATTGCCACCGTCGGGCACCGGCGCGCCGAACTGCCGGAAGAATTCCTCGAAGCCCGGCGGCAGGCTGCGCTGGCGGCTGACGGTGATCGTTTGCTTGGTGGAGATGTTGACCACGGCCGGCGAGAGGCGCTCGGTCATGTCCGCAAAGCTCATCGGCGCGCCCGGACGCGGCGCAGCGGTGTTGATCGTGCCCGGCTCGTTCTGTGCGACCTGTGCGCCTGCCGGCTGGAACGTCAGGGTCGCGGCGCTGCCGCCCAACAGCAGGGCGGCGGTGATTCCATAAACGTAACGCACTGTGCAGCTTCTCCTAGACATATGCCCGGGCGGCCCTGCCGGCCAGGCACTTGCAGTTCACGCTAGCCCCCTTGCCTGAACGCCCATTGAACCGGGCGCCCAGACGGCAACCGCATCAACGGCCGCCGCGAAATTCCCTCAGATATTCGCTGTCCGGACCCAGGACCATCGTGGAACGTCCCATGTCCTGACCCGATCCGTTGTTGACGAATGTGGTCTCGTAAGACTGCATCGCCCGGTAGAAATCGTAAAAGCCCGGATCCTTGCCGAAGGCCGCGGCATAGGTGTTGGCTGCTTCCGCGTCCGCCTCGGCACGGATGATCTGCGCCTGCTTGAGGCCCTGCGCCTGGATCGAGCGCGCCTCCTGCTGACGGGCGGTCTGCATCCGCTGGAATGCGGAGTCGAGCGGCGCGCCCTCGGGCAGGTCCGCACGCTTGATCCGCACGTCCACGATCTCCGCGCCATATTGGCGGGCGACACGGTTCAGCGCGCCCTGGATGTTGTCCATCAACTGGCCGCGCTCCGGGCTGAGCAACGCCGCGAAGGGACGTCGGCCGAGTTCGTTGCGCAAGGCGGAGCCGAGGATCGGCTTCAACTGGTCGCTCACCCGCTGCTCGGTGCCGGCCGAGATGTACATGCGCACCGGATCGACGATGCGATACCGGGCGAAGGCATCCACCTGCAGGCGCAACTGGTCGGTGGACAGCACCTGCTGGCGCTCCATCTCGACGCTGAGGATGCGCTTGTCGATCCAGTGGATCTCCTCGGCAAATGGGATGCGCGCGATCAGGGTCGCGCCCGTCTGACCAAAGGGAACGCCTTCATGGTAACGGTTGATGGTGCGGTCGGGATCGCCGAAGCGGACGATCACCGCCTGCTTGGTCTCCGGCACCACTGCCAGCGTGCTGCCGAGCACGATCAGGAGAACCAGCGCCAGGATGCCGAGCGCGATCGGATTGCGGCCAAGGCGGGCGATCATCGTGCGGCTCCTTCACGGGCCTGGGGCTGGGCCGGCTGCGCCTGCGCCTGCGGCTGGGCGGGCGCCGCGCGGCGCTGCACCTCCGGAAGCGGCAGGTATGGCGTCACGCCATTCGCCTCGACCACCGTCTTGTCCACGCGGGAGAGTACCTTTTCCATTGTCTCGTAATACATGCGGCGGCGGGTAACCTCGGGCGCGAGGCGATATTCCTCATACACCTTGTCGAACGCCGCCGATTCGCCCTGCGCCTTGGCGGTCAGCTGCAGCGCATAGGCGCGGGCATCGTTGATATAGGATTGCGCCTGCTGCTGCGCGGCCGACACCTGCTTGAACGCCTCGTTCACGGCCGCCGGCGGATCGGACTGCTTGATCGCGATGCCCTGCACCGCAATGCCGGCGCCATAGCCGTTCAGGATCTGCTGCATGCCCTGCGCCACGCGCTGCTCGATGTCCGCACGACCCGCGCCGATCGCGTCGTCCAGCGACACGCCGGCCACCGCCGCGCGCATGGCGCTTTCGGCTACTTCGCGGATCGTTTCTTCCGGATCGGCGATCTGGAACAGGTAGAGCTTCGGATCCGAGATGTTCCAGCGCACCGAATAAGCGAGATCGATGATGTTCTGATCGCCGGTCAGGATCAAATTCTCCGATCCGGATTCGGTGGTGCCGATGTCGATGGTGCGAATCGCTTCCACGTCCACCTTCTGCACGCGGTCGAACGGAGCCGGCAGCGTCAGGCCGATGCCCGGCGTCAGCGTTGCCGAATAGCTGCCGAGCCGCGTCACCACGCCGCGCTCCTGCGGGCCGATGCGGTGGAAGCTGGTGAACAGGATCCACAGGATGGCGAATACGCCCAGGCCATAGAGCCAATAGGGTCGGCCACCGCGCTGCGGCATGCGCCCGCCGAACTTTTCCCGGCTCTTGCGCAGTAAATCGTCGAGCGAGGTAACTTCGCCGGGGCCGCGAGCCCCCTTGCGCGGCGGGCCTGCCCAGGGGTTACGCGGGCCGCTGCCGCCGCCATCGCCCGAACCGCCACCACTGCCGCCGGAGCCGCCGCCCCACGGACCGCCGCGATTCTCGTTCATCATGGCGCCGAGGCGCGCGCCCCACCCGGGTAATCTGATCATGCAACCTTTATAGGAAGGCGATCCGCGGAAAAACAGTGGCAAGCCTGTGAAAGGGTCCTATCGCCGGTCGCATGAGCCAGACACCCGACAGCATTTCCGCCGCATTGAAGGACATAGCCGGCACGCGCCTCCTGGCGCCGCGCGTCGATGGAGGCAATGTCCGCCTGCTGCTGGACGTCACCGGACTGTCGCCAGAGGCAGCGGAACGACTGGAGCAGGCGGTGCGCCAGGCCGCACTCGCCCTGCCGGGCGTGGAACAGGTGCTGATCGCCCAAACGGCGGAAAAGGTGGATCGCACGCTGATCGTGGTCGGCAGCGGCAAGGGCGGGGTCGGCAAGTCGACCCTGTCCGCCAACCTGGCGCTCGCTTTGTCCAGGCTGGGACGCAAGGTCGGCCTGATCGACGCGGACATTTACGGCCCCTCCCAGCCGCGCATCATGGGCAGCCTCGACAAGCCCGAAGCGCGCGACAAGCAGATCATCGCGGGGGAGGCGCACGGCATCCGTATGCTCTCCATCGGCCAACTGGTGGCGCAGGATACGGCGCTCGCCTGGCGCGGGCCGATGGCGGCAAGCGCGCTGGGGCAGCTGATCGACGCCGATTGGGGCGATGCCGAGCTGCTGGTGGTGGACCTGCCGCCCGGCACCGGCGACGTGCAGCTCTCGCTGATCCAGAAGTGGCGGCCGCAAGGCGCGGTGATCGTCTCCACCCCGCAGGATCTGGCACTGATCGATGCGCGCCGCGCCATCGACCTGTTCAAGAAGATGAACGTGTCGATCCTCGGCCTGGTGGAGAACATGTCCGGCTACATCTGTCCGCATTGCGGCGAGGCATCCGATCCGTTCGGCGCAGGCGGTGCGGAGGCTGCGGCGGCCGAACTCGGCATCGACATGCTCGGCCGCGTGCCGCTGCGCCTGTCGATCCGCAAGGCGTCGGACGCAGGCACGCCACCTGCCGCCGGCGACGGCCCGGATGCGGAACTGTTCACGGCGATCGCCCATCGCCTGGTCGAAAAGCTGAACCGAAGCGGCGCCTGACGGTTGTTACGGCGGCAAAAGGGAGACAAGCCATGCCGCTCACCCGTGACCAGGACATAATCGATCTTCTCACCGGCACCCGCACCATCGCCATGGTGGGCGCGTCCGACCGGCCCGACCGCCCGAGCTGGGGCGTGATGAAGTTCCTGCAGAACCAGGGCTATCGCGTGATCCCGGTCAATCCGCAGATCACCGGCGAGCATGTGCATGGCGAATATGTCTGGCGCGAGCTGTCGCAGATCGGCGAGCCGATCGACATGGTGGACATCTTCCGCCGTCCCCAGGCCGCCGGGGAGGCAGTGGACGAGGCGATCGCGGCCGGCGCCAGGGCCGTGTGGCTGCAGATCGGCGTGGTGAACGAGGAAGCCGCCGCCCGCGCCGAAGCGGCCGGGCTCAAGGTCGTCATGGACCGCTGTCCCAAGATCGAGATTCCCCGGCTCGGCATCGGCCCGGTCGCATGAGCCCCGAACCGGATGTGGTGCTGGAGCGGTTGCGCACCGTCTGCCTCTCCTTGCCGGAAGCCGCCGAGCGCGTTTCACACGGCTCGCCCGGTTTCCACATCGAGAAGGGCAGGTTCTTCGCCTATTTCTGGCACGACGTGCACGGCGATGGCATCACGGCCGCGATCGTCAAGACGAGCGGCCTGGACGAACAGGCGATGCTCATCGAGGCGGATCCGGATACTTACTACAAGCCGCCTTACCTCGGCGCGTCCGGCTGGGTCGGCATCCGCCTGGACGGCGACGCGGCAGACTGGGACCTCGTGGCCGATCGCGTGGCGACAAGCTGGGAACTGGTCGCGCCGAGCCGCTTGCTGGAGGCGGGCGGAAGATAGAAGCGCCTTCCTCCACTCCGCTCGTTTCGAGCGAAGTGGAGAACCCGGGTGCCTTTATGCGCTAGCCTCCCACAGCCGCTCATCCTGAGGAGCCATTGAGCTTGTCGAAATGGCGTCTCGAAGGACCAGTGCCGTCCTTCGAGACGGGTCTTCGACTTCGCTCAGCCGCCCCTCAGGATGAGCGGGCGGGAGAGGTATCCATCCCGCCTAAGCCCCCGCCACCGTCATCCCGTCGATCCGAAGCGTCGGCACATTCACGGACCGCCTCTGCTCCAGGTCGTCCGCCGCCGTCATGCCCCGATACATGTCGATGAGGTTGCCGGCGATGGTGATCTCCGCCACCGCCTCCGCCACCTGCCCGTCCCGGATCAGGAAGCCGGACGCGCCGCGGCTGTAATCGCCGGTGATCACGTTCACGCCCTGGCCGATCAGTTCGGTGACCAGCACCCCGAGCTTGATGTCGGCGATGAGTTCGTCCCGCGACATCGTGCCGGGCAGCAGGTCCACGTTGCTCGCCCCCGCACCCGGCGGGCCGCCGACGCCGCGCGTCGCATGCCCCGTCGGCGCAAGGCCAAGCTGTCGCGCCGACGCGCTGTCCAGCAGCCAGCCGGTCAGCCGACCGCCGTCGATCAGCCGGCGCGCATGCGTTTCCAGCCCTTCGCCGTCGAACGGCCGCGACCGCAGACCCCGACGCTTGTGCGGATCGTCGCAGATCGTGATCCCGGGCGCGAATATGGCTTCGTCCTCATGGCCGAGGAGGAAGCTGGTCTGCCGCGCCACTGCGCCGCCCGTCATCGCGCCGATCAGGTGGCCGACCAGGCTGCTGCCCACGCGCGGGTCGTAGACGACCGGCATGGCACCGCTGGACAGCTTGGCGGGATTGAGGCGAGCCACCGCCCGCTCGGCTGCGCGCCGGCCGAGCTCCTCGGGATCGTCCAGATCCTCGAAATGGCGTACGGCATGGCTGGCATAATCGCGCTGCATGTCGCTGCCCGAACCCGCCAGCACGCTCACGGACGCATTGTAGCCGCTGCTCGTGTAGCCGCGGCAGAAGCCGTGGCTGGTTGCCAGCGCGATGACCGAACGCCCGGCGGCCACGCTCGCACCCTCGCTGTTGGTCACGCCGACAAAGGATCGCGCGACCTCCTCCATCGCCAGGGCGATCTCCTTCAGCCGCTGCGGCGCCGGATCCTGCCCGTCGTCGCCGTCGACATCGACCGGATCGCCGCTCAGCAGGCACTCTGCGGGCGCCAGGCCGGCATAAGCGTCCTTCGGCGCCTCGCGCGCCATGGCGGCGGCGCGCTCCACCAGCGCCTGTAGCGCATCGTCCGACAGGTCGGATGAAGACACGCTGGCCGACTGACTGCCGACGAAGAAGCGAAGGCCGATCTCCTCACCCTCCGAACGCTCCACATCCTCCAATTGGCCGAGGCGGACATGGATGCCGGTGGAGCCATCGGCGACATAGAGCGCGTCGGCGGCATCGGCGCCGGCTTTCTTCGCGGCCTCGACGAGGGCGGCTGCGCGCGCCTCTGCTTGTTGTGCAGTGAGCATGGACCGTCGCTTAGCGGCCTGGCCGCCAAATGCAATTCAGGCGGTGGCGCCGACCACCAGGCAGGCCAGGAACATCAGCAGCCCGGCAAAGCGATTGGACCGGAATTTGGCAAGCGCATCGGCGCCATCCTCCGTGCGCAAGGTCGCCACCTGCCAGCCAAGATGCAGCCCGGCCGGCAGCAATGCCGCGAGCGCCAGCGGATCGGGCCGAACTGCCCAGATCGCGCCCACCCAGAACAGCAGCGCACCGAGGTAGAAGCCGGTCACCCCGCCCCGCGCATGCCGGCCAAGCGCCAGCGCGGAGGAACGCACCCCGACCAGCGCATCATCCTCGCGGTCCTGCAACGCATAGATCGTGTCGTAGCCGATCACCCACAGCACCGAACCGGCATAGAGCAGCAGGCCCGGGGCGCTGATCACGCCGGTCATGGCTGGCCACCCGACGATCGCCGCCCAGGAGAAGACTAGGCCGAGCCACGCCTGCGGCCACCAGGTGATCCGCTTCATGAATGGATAAGCGGCAACCAGCGCGATGCTGCCGAGCGCCACGATTTGCGCGAGGCCGGTCAACTGTAGCAGGACGACCAGCCCGACCAGGCTGAGCACGATCAGCAAAGCCCAGGCACCCTTGAGCGACGCCCGCCCGCTGGCCAGCGGGCGCAGGCGGGTGCGCTCCACCTGCGCGTCGAGATCACGATCGACGATGTCGTTATACACGCAGCCAGCGCTGCGCATCGCCAGCGATCCCAGCGCGAACCACCCGATCAGCGCCGCGCCATTCCAGCTGATCCCCGCCAGCGCGACCGCCCAGGCACCCGGCCAGAAGAGCAGCCACACGCCGATCGGCCGGTCCACCCGCATCAACGACGCATAAGGCCGCCAGCTGCGCGGCAGGGCGCCGATCAGGCCCTGTTGCTCGCTGTCGGGAACGATATCGGTGTCGGTCATGGTGGCCCGTTTAGCGTGCAGTGCCATTCGGCTTAAGCGAATATTCCCTCTCCCCTTGCGGGAGAGGGTAGGGTGAGGGGTGTGCCTGAAGCGGCTCGATGCCGCTGAAGGCGCCTTTCGGCGCCTCGCTCGCCTTCCGGCTCACGCCCCCTCACCCCAACCCCTCTCCCGCAAGGAGAGAGGGGCCGCTATAAGCGCTTCCATGCCCGCCACTCCTGCCTGGCCGCCCGCGAGCCTGCCCCGCCTTTATGTCCCGCAGCCTCTGTCGGAGGGGCTGGACCTCCGCCTCGACGGCCCGCCCGCAAACTACCTGGCCGCCGTGCTGCGTCTGGCCGAAGGTGCACAGGTAAAGCTGTTCGACGACCGGACCGGCGAGTGGCTCGCCACCCTTACCGAAGCCGGCAAAAAGCGCGTGACCCTGCGCGTCGATCGTCAGCTCGGCCCGCGCGAAGAGGTGCCCGACCTGTGGCTTGTCTTCGCCCCCATCAAGCGCGGGCGGATCGACTGGCTGGTGGAGAAAGCGACCGAACTCGGCGTCGCGCGGCTGGTGCCTGTCATCACGCGCCGCACGATCGTGGACAAGCTCAACCTGGACCGACTCACCGCGCACGCGATCGAGGCGGCCGAGCAATGCGAACGCACCTCACTCCCGACCCTCGACGAACCGCGCAAGCTCGACGCCGTGCTGCGCGACTGGCCCGCCGACCGCGCCCTCATCTTCGCCGACGAGGAAGGCGGCGCGCCGTTCCTTTCCGCGATCCAGCCCGGACCCGCCGCGATCCTGATCGGCCCCGAAGGCGGCTTCATGCCCGAGGAACGCGCGGCGATCCGCGCGCTGCCGCAGGCCAAAGCGGTCGGCCTCGGCCCCCGCATCCTGCGCGCCGACACGGCTGCCATCTCGGCCACGGCGCTATGGATGGCGGCCGCCGGCGACTGGTAAGCGAATGTTGCTGGCAGGTGAACACAAGCGCGGCTAAGGGGCCGGAATGACCACGCGCGAGGCTTCCACCACGTTCGACCCGCCGATCGAGAGCCGGGACGATCTCCTGTCGGTCTTCAGCAAGGGGGAGAAGCCGGCCAATGCGTGGCGCATCGGCACCGAACATGAGAAGTTCGTCTATCGCACCGCCGATCACCGCGCCCCTTCCTATGACGAGCCCGGCGGCATCCGCGACCTGTTGATGGGCCTCACCCGCTTCGGGTGGGAACCGGTGATGGAAGGCGGCAACGTGATCGCGCTCAAGGGCGCGGACGGAAACGTAAGCCTGGAACCGGCCGGCCAGCTTGAACTGTCCGGCGCCCCGCTGGAGAACCTCCACCAGACCTGCGCCGAAACCGGCCGCCACCTCGAACAGGTCAAGGCGGTGGGCGACGAACTCGGCCTCGGCTTCCTCGGCCTCGGCATGTGGCCGGACAAGATGCGTGCCGAGTTGCCGATCATGCCCAAGGGTCGCTACGCCATCATGCTGAACCATATGCCGCGCGTGGGCAGCATGGGGCTCGACATGATGCTGCGCACCTGCACGATCCAGGTGAATCTCGATTATGCGAGCGAGGCCGACATGGCCAAGAAGTTCCGGGTCGGCCTGGCGCTCCAGCCGCTGGCCACCGCGCTCTTCGCCAACTCGCCCTTTACCGAGGGCAAGCCCAACGGCATGCTTTCCTATCGCAGCCATATCTGGTCCGATACGGATCCAGGGCGCACCGGAATGCTGCCCTTCGTCTTCGAGGACGGGTTCGGCTACGAACGTTATGCCGACTACGCGCTCGACGTGCCGATGTATTTCGTCTTCCGCGACGGCAAGTATATCGATGCCGCGGGCCAGTCCTTCCGCGACTTCCTGGACGGCAAGCTGCCTGCCCTCCCCGGCGAACGTCCACGGATCGGCGACTGGAACGATCACCTTTCCACCGCCTTCCCCGAAGTGCGCCTCAAGAGCTTCCTGGAGATGCGCGGCGCCGACGGCGGCCGCTGGAACCGCATCTGCGCCTTGCCCGCTTTCTGGGTTGGCCTCCTCTATGACGACCGGGCGCTCGATGCCGCCTGGGACGAGGTCAAGCATTGGACGCTGGACGAGCGGCAGACGCTGCGCGACTCCGTGCCGCGCCTTGGCCTCAAGGCGAACGTGCCCGGCGGCGGCACGCTGCAGGATCTTGCCCGCCGCGTGCTCGACATTGCCGGCGCCGGGCTCAACGCCCGCGGTCGCCTGGGCCCTTCGGGAGACAGCGAGTCGGGCTATCTCGATCCGCTGCGCGAGATCGTGGCGCGGGGTCGCACGCCGGCCGATATGCTGCTGGAACGGTTCGAAGGCGAATGGGACGGGCGTATCGATCGCATTTATGCAGAGCAGAGCTTCTGAGCGCGTAACTCTCTTTTAAGTCCCGTAGCTTAGTAAACGTCCGTCAGCCATCGAGGGAAAAGGCGAGTTCGGCATGCCAGCGAAAGATCCTGCGCCTGCCGCCGCCGACCAGCCGCGAACGCGTGATTCGCTCGCCCGGCGCCTGACCACCCTGCGCGTCGGGATCATCACCATCGAGGGCGAGCGCGAGCTTTGCCTGATCCGCAACGTGTCCGAAGGCGGTCTGCGCGCCCACGTCTATTCGCGACCTGAAGTCGGCGACCGGATCTGCGTCGAGCTCAAGACCGACGACCAGACGCATGGCACAATCACCTGGGCATGCGACGGCGATATCGGTGTCCAGTTCGATGAAAAGATCGATGTGGAAGGATTGCTGGCCAGCCACCTTGCCCAGGAAGGCGGACGCCGGCCGCGCATGCCGCGCGTCGACGTCGACCGGCTTGGCGAACTCAGGATCGGTGCGCGCTTCTACCCGGTCAACACGCGCAACATGAGCCAGGGCGGCGTGAGGATCGAGATCGACCACCCATTGGTCGTGGGCGAGGCGGTGGTCCTGTCGCTGGAGAAGTTTCGTCCGGTGGACGGCACCATCCGCTGGTTCCGGGAGAATACGGGCGGGATCGCCTTCAACCAGGTGATCCCCTTTCACGAACTGATGCGCTGGCTGCGAGGATAGACATCCCGCAGCCAGCGCCGTCAGCCGCTTACTTGGCCTTGGCCGGCTTGGTATAGGGCACGAAGTCGCCCAGGAATACGAAGCCCGACGGCATGCGCGAACCCGGATCGACCAAGTGCACAACATCGCGCGAGCAGAGCTGCGATCCGAACGTCTTGGTCACCAATATGTCCCAGTCGTCCAGCGACTTGGCGCCGGAAACCGGACGATTGAGATACAGCTTGCTGCCGTCGCGATAGAGAATGCCGACACCCTCGATGATGGTGCTCGACTGGACGCGGCTCAGCGGGATGCAGCGCTTGGCTTCGCCGGCCACGCGGCCCTCGAGCGCCTTGGTAAGCTCCGCCTCCGGAGTGAGCTTGGCGGCCGCTGCCGGCGTCGCGACGATCATCGCGCCCAGCAGCAAAGATGCGATTTTGCGAAACATGAGTCTCTCCTTTGCGCCCTGTATAGCATAGACGCCTGAATCCGTGCCTAACCGCAGTCCGGATCGTGCCCGATAGAACGCGCGAGCCGGCCTTTTGTCACGTCATCCCGTGTTCGCCCCATCTCCAAGGGGGGCCGTCGTTCGCGCAAGGAAGTTCGATCATGTTAATCCTGCCCCTCGCCGCTCTCCTCGCCAACCAGCCTGCCGTGGAGGCGGACGAGTTGGAGGCGATCACCATCACCGCGCAGCGGCGCGAGGACGACCTGCAGCGCGCGCCGGTTTCGGTCACCGCCATTTCCGGTGACAGGATCGAGGCGGAGGACATGCGCGGGCTCGACCGCCTCGGCACGCAGGTCCCGAACCTTTACCTCAACCGCAATTTCGGCACGACGTCCGGCGCACTCGTCTTCCTGCGCGGCGTTGGCGAGGGCGATTCGATCTTCACCAACGACCCGCCGGTCGGCGTCTATGTCGACGACGTCCTCCATCCGCGCGCAACGGGCGCATTGTTCGACTTCCTCGACCTGGAGCGGATCGAGGTGCTGCGCGGGCCTCAGGGCACGCTGTACGGCCGCAACACCAGCGGCGGCGCGATCAAGCTGGTGACGCGCGCACCGAGCCTCGACCGTGTCGATGGCGCGGCGGACGTAACGGTCGGCAGCTATCGCCGCTTCGACCTGCGCGGCACATTGAACCTGCCGATCGCGCCCAATGCCGCGATCCGCATGTCGGCCATCTCCCGGCTGCAGCGCGGCTGGGGGCGTAACCTCACCAACGGCGCGCGCGTCAACGGCCAGGATGTGCAGGCCGGGCGCTTCGCATTGTTGTGGGAGCCGGCGGCTGCGCTCAGCGTCACCTTGCGCGGCGACTATATGGACGAAGGGTCGGCACCGCGTTTCCCGCAGCGTTTCCTGCCGGACCCCAACACCCCCGGCCGCTACCTGAACGATTTCGCGCGCCCCAACGGCGACATCGACAATTTCACCAGCGCCGACACGATGCCGCTCAACGACACGCGCACCGGCGGCGCGTCGCTGACCGTGCGCTACCAGCAAGGTGCGCTCAGCCTTTCGTCGATCACCGCCTATCGCGCGCTCCGTTCGCGTATCGGCTTCGACCAGACCGCGAATGCGCCGGGCCTCGCCAACGTCATCCTGCTTCAGGACCAGCGCCAGCATAGTTACAGCCAGGAACTGCAGCTCGGCCTTGGTGAGGCAGGCGATCCGTTGAGCCTGACCGCAGGACTGTTCGGTTTCCGCGAGCATAACGACCAGCTCACGGCCGTAAGCGCGGCGGTGCCGAGCGGCCCGGACGCGCGCTACCTTACGGAGGATTTCTTCGCCTCGCCGTCTCGGGGGGCGGGCGGGACCGGCAACTGGTCGCCCTACGAGCCGCGGCTGGATACGCGCAGCGCCTCGGCCTACGCCTCGCTCGCCTGGCGTCCGCTTCCGGCACTCGGCCTGTCCGCAGGCCTGCGCTACACCGATGAGAGCAAGGCCTACAGCGTGCGCTTCCTGTCCGCGCCCGGCACCACCTACGTGCTTCCCGATGGCCGCGTCGCGGCACGCACTATCAGGGGGCAGTGGGACGACCTCTCGCCCCGCTTCGCGATCGACTACAGCTTCGACCGCGAAGGCATTGACGCCACCGTCTTCGCCTCCGCTTCCAAGGGCTTCCGCTCCGGCAGCTTCGACGGCCGCGCGCGCAACATCGACTTCGTCCTCAATCGCCAGGGTGCGATCGCGCCCGAAACCGTCTGGTCCTACGAAGCCGGCGTAAAATCCGAATGGCTGGACCGGCGGCTACGCGTCAACGCCACCGTCTTTTCCAACGATTATACGAACATCGTCTATTCGGCCTCGCGCGGTGATACGATCCCGCCCGAAATCTTCCGCCAGAATGTCGGAGACGCGCGCATTTCGGGCGTGGAGATAGAGGTCGCCGCGCGCCCGCTCAGCAGGCTGGAGATCGGGGGCTTCGTATCGACCCTGTCCGACCGCTTCACCCGCCTGGGTGCAAGCCCGCGCTGCACCGCCTTCGTGCCGAACGAGCTCGACCTCGACCTGCGCTTCACGCCCGACCTGCGCTACACGTTGCGCGGCGCCTACACCGCCCCGCTCGCCGGCGGGCGGCTGCGCCTGGGCGGTGAATATGCGAGGTCGAGCGCCTACAACATCGCCTTGTGCAACGAACCGCAGCACCGCGTCACCGACGCCGCCACGCTCAACGCGCAGGTCGGCGTGGAGATCGACGCGTGGAGCGTGACGCTGGCCGCGACCAACCTCGCCGACCGGCGCTTCAACACCGGCAGCGTCGGCGGCATCGGCTACCCCAACGCGCCGCGCGAACTGGCGGTGCAGCTGCGGCGGCGGTTCTAGCAACCGGGCACCGGATCGGAACACCTACATCCGTCCGCTTCGAGCGTGAGGCCGGGGCAGGTCTCTCGACTTCGCTCGAAACGATCGGTTGGGCCGCGGCAAGTGTCAGGGTGGTGGCTGGGTTACGCCCTTCGACAGGCTCAGGTCGAAGGGGATGGGGAGGTCTGCACCCCCTAACTCCGTTCGTGCTGAGCCTGTCGAAGCACGTGCATCCCCCACACCGTCACCCCAGCGAAAGCTGGGGTCTCCTGCGGCTGGAAGATCCCGGCTTTCGCTGGGATGACGCAAGGGCAGGAGGGCTGGGCGTGGGCCGCTACGCCGCGCGCTTGTCCAGCGCCGCCGCCGCTTCCGCCATCAGCGTGTTGAGGATTTCCGCCACCGGCTC
>CAKTCN010000029.1 GCA_934539295.1 uncultured Allosphingosinicella sp. | reverse complement strand
GAGCAACCCCGAATGGGAGGCCCGGATCGTGGCCGACCCGCGCTTCGGCCCACATATCCGCGCCTGGCGCGAGCATGGCGCGATCAGTCGCAGGGGCAAGGTCGCCGCGTCGGCCGCCCTGCTGGCGAGCGCCGGGATGGGAGCAGTCATGATGCGCTGGCCATTGTCCGCCATTCCATCGATCGTCGCCGTGATCGTCGGCACGTTCGTCCTTACCCGACCGGAGAGCTGAACCATGTCCACCGAACTGACCGTCCTCGCCTGGGGCTGCGTGCTCGCGCTGGTGCATATCTTCGCCACCATCCGGTTCAAGACGCGCCAATATGGCAAGACATGGAACATGGGCGCACGCGACGAGACGCTGCCGCCACTGGCGCCGGTCTGCGGCCGGCTGGAACGGGCGCAGGCGAACTTCTTCGAAACGTTCCCGATCGTGATCGCCGCGGTGCTGACGGTGGAAGTGACCGGTGCCAACAGCCAATGGAGCGCCTGGGGTGCGATCCTGTGGCTGACGGCGCGGATCATCTACCTGCCGCTTTACGGCTATGGCGTGCCCAAGGTGCGGACCCTGGTCTGGGCAGCAGCGCTGCTGGGAATCGTGATGATCCTGGCACCATTGCTGTTCTGAGCTCCAAAGGTCGCGAAAGTCACGCTGCGGGGAAAATCCACTCGATCAATGAAGAGATTCTTGATCGAGTGTCTCGATCAGTCCTGCGATGAGAATGAGCCTGTCGCTTGCTCATGCCATAGAGAACCGGCTGTAGGAAAATCGATTCTGGCCTGTTTGGTCTAGGGCAGCTTTGTACCCAATAGTGGATGTCTAAGAGGCCTTAGCGCCCACCTGCTAGCTGCCGTTCAGATGCCGTGGTGCGCATTGTCGTATATAGCAGCTGCTATCCAGCAAGCAGTTGTGAGCGCCAAGACCCGAGCCCCAGCTCGCGGCTTCTTAGTTAGCGCCGTCACGCTGACAATTAGATGCGCAAGGAAAAACATGATTAGAATGGGAAGCGCAAGAACGCCCCAAACGATGAAAGCACCGGCACTCGCACCGGCTTCAGTCGCGAGTTCTGGCTCGATCCATGCTCTGGATGCGAGCACTAAGAAAAACGCTATGCCGAGGCCATTTGCCAGCACCCACCAGATGAGCCGCTGCTTTGAAGCCAACATTCGGTATGTCTGCTTATATTACCGTGAGTTTGCAAGAAGACACTCCGATTCCCACCTCTTTCCGGTCGTTCCTTGCGATTCAGCGCCGCTCGTGCGCGAGGCCGGGCCTCGACGCTCGCGCTAGACCGGGGGGTTAGATGAAGCCGCCGCCCAGCATGAGGCGCAGGGTGCAGACGATCAGGACGACCAGGTTCACGTTGCGTCCGGTGTTGCTGCTGGACAGCATGCCGACGACGAGGCCGACCACCGCCACGGGAATGACGAACCAGTTCGCCCAGCCCAGAAAGGGCACGAAGGCCGGGATGGCGAGGAGAAGGGCGACGGCGCCGATCAGCAGGGAGACGAGGTTCAGCATGCGCCCTAGATGCGCATCGGCCTAGCGCCTTGCAAGTCCGCCGAAGCGGCGGCGCGATGCGGTGTCGTGCGGGCTGCCGGACTTCATGACGTTGCGGCGGAACAGGCTGGCGCTGAGCTTCACCACCAGCCACACCCACAGGACCTGCCATGCGATGGCGAGCAGGTGCGGCCAGATTTCGTCGAACTGCGCGGCGCGCGCGATCATGGTCATGGGCGAGCTGAACGGGAAGATGGCGGCGGCAAGGCCCATCATGCTGTCGGGCGCGCCGATCGCCATGGAGGCGAGAAAGAAGACCAGCATCTGCCCGATCGTGACAGGCATGCTGAGCGTCTGCACTTCGCGCACGGTTGCGGCCTGCGATCCCAGGCCAAGGAACAGCCCGCCGAGCAGCAGGTAGTTGAAGGCGTAATAGACAATTCCGAGCAGGATGAAGACCGGCCAGCCGATCGCGGGCGCCGCCATGTCGAGCCCAGTTTCCGACCAGATGGCGAAGGCCGCCACGCCGCATATGCCCCACACGACGATGCCGACCACCGATATGGCGAGCATGGCGAACAGCTTGCCGAAGAAGATCGCGTCGATCGGCACCGCGGCGGTCAGCACCTCGATCACCTTGTTCGATTTCTCCTCGATCAGCTGCGACAGCAGCATGGAGGCGAGGAAGATGGTGAGCATGAACAGGATCAGCTGCCCCGCCCTGCCCGTCATGGTGCGCTGGGACGCGGTCGACCCGGCGGTTTCATCCACCTTCACGAATTCGATGGTGACGGGCGTGATCGCCGTGCCGGCGCGGGCAAGGGCGGCGCGTTGCCGCGCTTCCTCGATCACCAGCGTCATTTCGCGGCGCACCGAGCCCGTCTCGCTGATCGCGCCGGTGAGGCGCGGCCGTTCGATGCCGCCGGTGAGCACGGCGAGCACTTCCTTGTCACGCGCGCCGAGCAGATCCTCCACCTGGCCTTCCAGGCTATAGTCCGGTTCCTCGCGGATGAGGTCGGGGAGTTCGCCGTCGAACGCCTGCTGCACGCGGTCGTGCGCGTTCTTGATGGGCGCGAAGTCGGCGGCCGTCGCCACCACCGCCACCGTGGCCTTGTTGTCCTGCTGCGCCATGGAGGCGCCGAGATTGCCGGACAGGATCGATATGCCGATCACGAACAAGGGTGCGATCAGGAACAGGAGGAACGTCCTGGACATGACGGTCGCCATGAAGTCGCGCCGCGCGATCACATAAGCGGATTGGACGAGCCTGCTCATCATGCGGCCTCCAGGTCGGGTTGAGACTGGCCCATCTGCTGTGCCGCAGCGGCACCGGCAATGGCGACGAAGGCGTCGTGGAGCCCGCGCCGTTCGATCGACAATTCCTCGATTCCCGCGCCCCCTTCCAGCAGCGCCTTCAAGAGCGGCTCGATACCAGCTGCCGGCAGTTCGAACAGCCAGGCGCCGTCGGCGTGTGCGGCATCCGCGGGCAAGGCGGCGCGCCACGGCCCGTCGGCCTGGCGCGTGCGCAGGCGGACCTGCGGTTTCAGCCGCTCGCGCGCGTCGGACACGCGCCCTTCGAACCGGACCTTGCCACCGGCGATGATCGCGATGCGTTCGCACAAGCGTTCGGCATGGGCGATGACGTGGGTGGAGAAGATGATGGTGGCACCGCCGGCCGCTTCCTCGCGGATCAGATGCTCCAGCCGTTCCTGGTTGATGGCGTCGAGGCCCGAAAAGGGCTCATCCAGCACGATCAGCTTGGGCCGGTGGACGATGGTGCCAAACAATTGCACGGTCTGGGCCATGCCCTTGGACAGGGTCTTGATCGGCTTGTCCACATAATCGCCAAGCCCGTTGTCGCGCAGCATGCCTTCGGCGCGCTTGCGGCCCACGTCCAGCGGCAGGCCGCGCAGGGCGCCCATGAACGCCACCGCCTCGCGGCAGGTCATGGCCGGGTAGAGGCCGCGTTCCTCGGGCAGGTAGCCGACGATCCCGGCGGCATCGAGCGGGCGTTCGTGGCCCAGCAGGGTGCGGTCGCCCTCGTCCGGCTCGATAATGCCGAGCAGCATGCGGATGGTGGTGGTCTTGCCCGCGCCGTTCGGGCCCAGGATGCCGTAGATGGTGCCCTCGGGCACGGCGATGTCCACGCCATCCACCGCGCGCTTGCCATCAAACAACTTGACCAGGCCCTTGGCCTCGATCGCAAGATCAGTCACTGCATTCCCCCCTGCAATATCAATGTGGTAACCACCCTGCATGGACGAAGGCAAGCCCAAGCTGCGCCAAAGGCTGGAGGAAGAGGCACGCCGGCTGGGCTTTGCCGCATTCGGCGTGGCACCGGCCGAGGCCGCACCCGAATCAGCAGCGCGACTGCGCGGGTGGCTGGCCGACGGCGCGCATGGCGACATGATCTGGATGGAGGAAACGGAGACGCGCCGGGCGACCCCCCGCGGGCTGTGGCCGGAGGTCCGATCGGTCATATCGCTCGGCATGAGCTACGCGCCCGCCGTCGATCCGCTGGCGCTGGCCAGCGCGGGCGATCACGGCCGCATCTCCGTCTACGCCCAGGGCGGCGACTATCATGATGTCATCAAGAAGGCGCTGAAGGCGCTCGCCCGCTGGCTGGTCGCGGAGGCGGGATGCGAATTGAAGGTGTTCGTGGACACGGCGCCGGTGATGGAGAAGCCGCTGGCCGCCGCGGCGGGGCTCGGCTGGCAGGGGAAGCATACCAACCTCGTCAGCCGGCAGGATGGAAGCTGGCTGTTCCTTGGCGCCATCTACACCACGCTGGAGCTGGAGCCGGAGCTGCCGCACCGGGTGCATTGCGGCAGCTGCTCGGCCTGTCTCGACGCGTGCCCGACGGGGGCATTCCCCGCGCCCTTCCGGCTCGATGCGCGGCGCTGCATCTCATACCTCACCATCGAGCATAAGGGTCCGATCCCGCACGAGCATCGCGAGGCGATGGGCAACCGCATCTATGGCTGCGACGATTGCCTGTCCGTGTGCCCGTGGAACCGGTTCGCGGATTCCGCACGCAGGAACCAGGCATTCGTGCCGCGCGCCGAACTGGTCGCGCCGCGGCTGGCGGAACTGCTGGACCTGGACGATGCCGGGTTCCGGCAGGTGTTCGCCGGATCGCCGATCAAGCGGATCGGGCGCGGGCGGATGGTGCGCAATGCGGCGATCGCGGCGGGAAATAGCGGGCGGGAGGAGTTCGTGCCGCGATTGCAGGCGCTGATGGCGGATGAGGATCCGGTGGTGGCGGAAGCCGCCGGGTGGGCGGTGGATCGTATCCGGCGCGATGTGCAGCCTCAGTCACGCACCCCTGACCCGTTCGTATCGAGCGAAGCCGAGATACGCACCGCAGGCGTCTGAGCCAGGTTCCTCGACGTCCTTAGAAACGAACGGATGCTGTCGGGGTGAAGGCGCTTATTTCAGCCTCAGAGCCGCCACGCAGGAGGCGCGGTCCACGTCGCGGCCGTCCGGCAGGCGGGCATCCACCCAGGTGACGAGGGGATCGCCGCCGCCCGCGCGGGGGTAGAGGTAGGTGTCGAGCACGCACACCTCGCTCGAATATTGCAGCTTGCGGGCCTGGCCTTCGCGAATGTCGAGGTCGGGCTGGCCAAACAGGCGGGCGAGCGTTCCGGCATTGTGCCCGATCACGTCCTCCAGCCCGGCGATCGTCGCGGGCGGTGGTGCCGTGGGGAGCGTGGGAGCGGCGGTACGGGGCGCTTCCGGCGCCGAAACGCAGCCGGCGAGCAGGGCAAAGGCGGTAGCGGGCGCCAGGGCGATGTTACGCATGGGCGCCTGCATGTGCGCTCGTTTCGGCGCCGTCAATCGCTTCGCGTTGACCGGCATGCGGGCTGCGGCTAGGCGGCGGCTTTCTCCCTCCAGCGACGGAAACACCATTGACCCAAGCCAGCTATGACGTGGTCGCGATCGGCAACGCCATCGTCGACGTGATCGCCCGCGCCGACTACGACTTCCTTGCTGCCGAAGGCATGACGCCCGGCGCGATGCAGTTGCTCGACACGGCGAAGGCGACGGACCTGTATGACAAGATGGGTCCGGGCCGCGAGGTAAGCGGCGGGTCGGCCGCCAACACGCTGGCCGGCATGGCGGCGCTGGGTGCGCGCTGCGCCTTCATCGGCCAGGTCGCGGACGACCAGCTGGGCCAGGTGTTCAACCATGACCTCAAGGCCGCGGGCGTGGACGTCCATGTGCCCGCGCGCGAGGGCGAGCCGCCGACGGGGCGCTGCCTGATCCTGGTCACGCCCGATGGGCAGCGGACCATGAACACCTTCCTTGGCGCGTCGCACTACCTGCCGACGCAGGCGGTCGATCCGGAGCTGATCCGGTCGGCATCGATCCTCTACCTCGAAGCCTATCTGTGGGATCCGGAAGAGCCGCGCGCCGCGATGCGCCAGGCGATCCTGACCGCGCGCGAGGCAGGCCGGAAGGTCGCACTGACCCTGTCGGCGGTGTTCGTGATCGAGCGGCATGGCGACGATTTCCGGTCCATGATCGACCAAGGGCTGATCGACATCCTGTTCGGCAACGAGGAGGAATTGCAGGCTCTCACCCGCACCGACGGATTCGAGGCGGCGGTCGCGGCGGTGCAGGACAAGGTCAGGCTGCTGGTCGCCACCTGCGGCGAGGCCGGGGCGATCGCCGTCGAGAACGGCACGCGCGTTTCGGTGCAGGCCGAGGCGGTCGACAAGGTCGTGGACACGACCGGCGCGGGCGACCTGTTCGCCGCGGGCTTCCTGGTCGGGCTCACCGGCGGGCGTTCGCTGGAGGCGAGCCTGCGCATGGGCGCGATCGCGGCGGCGGAAGTGATCTCCCACTTCGGCGCGCGTCCCGAGGCGGACCTGAAGGCGCTGGTGGCCGAAGCGATCGGCTGAACCGCCCGGCGAGCTCCTGCGAAAGCAGGAGCCCAGTACTGAGTTCGCCCTGGATTCCTGCTTTCGCAGGAACACTGGGAGGCAGAGGCAGAAAAAAGGCCGGGGACCGATCCCCGGCCTTTCTCACATCAGGCGTCCTTGTAGCCCGGCGTGTGCGCGTCGCCGATCGGCGGGACCGGCTGCGGCGGGGCGTCGGCGTCCGCTTCATGCACGTCGATGATGCCGCGGCCGACATGGCTGCGCGAGCGGCTGTAGGCGAAATAAACGAACAGGCCGATCAGCGCCCATCCGGCGAACAGCAGCTGGCTGCGCGTGTCGAGGCTGAAGAACAGATAGGCGCAGCCCGCGATCGACAGCGGCGCGACGATGTAGATGGCCGGCGTGCGGAACGGGCGGGCGCGGGTAGCGTCCGACTTGCGCAGCCACATCACCGCGATCGACACGGCCGCGAAGGCGAACAAGGTGCCCGAGTTCGAGATGTTGGCGAGCGCGCCGACCGGGAAGAAGCCCGCGAACAAAGCCACGAAGATGCCGGTCAGGATGGTGATGACGTGCGGCGTGTTGAAGCGCGGGTGGATCTTGGAGAAAGCGGCGGGAAGCAGGCCGTCGCGGCTCATCACGAAGAAGATGCGGGTCTGGCCGAACATCATCATCAGGATAACCGAAGGCAGCGCCAGGATGGCGGCGAGGCCGACGAGGTTGCCGACTTGCGGCCAGCCGATCTCACGCAACGTCCAGGCCAGTGCTTCCTTCGAACAGACCACCGCCTGGTCGGCGATGGCGCCACACTGGGCGGCAAGCTCGCGGCTGCCGGGCTCCAGCGCCGCGCCGCCCGGACCGGTTACCGGCTGCGCACCCACGGTGCCGATCACGCCCGAGGCGACGAGCAGGTAGAAGATGGTGCAGATGCCCAGCGAGCCGATCAGGCCGATCGGCATGTTGCGCTGCGGGTTCTTGGTCTCCTCGGCCGCGGTCGATACCGCGTCGAAGCCGACATAGGCGAAGAAGATCGAGGCCGCGGCCGCCGAGATGCCGCCGAAGCCCATGGGCGCGAACGGATCGAACTGTTCCATGTTCATGACGGGAATGGCGAGGATGATGAAGGCGGTCAGCGCGATGATCTTGATCGCCACGAGGAGCGCGTTGACGGTTGCAGATTCCTTGGTGCCGCGGATCAGCAGCAGGGTGACGAGCAGCGCGATGATCATGGCGGGCAGGTTGATGCTGCCACCGTCCAGCGGCCCGAGCGTCAAAGCATCGGGCACGTCGACGCTGAACGCATGTTCGACATAGCCGATCATGTAGCCCGACCAGCCCACGGAGACGGCGCCGGCCGCGACCGCATATTCGAGGATCAGAGCCCAGCCGACCATCCAGGCGACAAGCTCGCCCATGACCGCGTAGGAATAGGTGTAAGCGGAACCCGACACGGGGACCATCGCCGCCATTTCGGCATAGCAGAGCGCAGCCACGGCGCAGACCACGCCGGCGATGACGAAGCTCAGCATCATGCCCGGCCCGGCCTTTTGCGCGGCCTCCGCCGTCAGCACGAAGATGCCGGTGCCGATTACCGCACC
Organism: uncultured Allosphingosinicella sp.; assembly: GCA_934539295.1. Taxonomy (GTDB): domain Bacteria; phylum Pseudomonadota; class Alphaproteobacteria; order Sphingomonadales; family Sphingomonadaceae; genus Allosphingosinicella. The sequence continues at coordinate 38,873 of CAKTCN010000029.1, read as the reverse complement.
GATGCCGAGCATGGTGAGCTGGAAGGCACCAAGCGAGCGGTGCAGCGATTTCTTCTCGGCCGTGGCCAAGATCGCGTCGAGAGGCTTTACGCGCCCGAAAATCATATGAAGGTCCCCTTGGACGGCAGCTTCGCGGCCGCCGATTGTTTCCAAGCGGGGGAGCCTAGCCGCTAAATGCCGCGGCGCAATAGCTTTAGGTGTTGAGCATGGGCCCGAGCGGGCGCCCGGCGAAGATGTGGACGTGGAGGTGCGGCACTTCCTGGCCGCTGTCGGGCCCGACATTGGCGAGCAGGCGATAGCCCGGTTCGACCAGCCCAGCCTGGCGCGCGATCAGCCCCACGGCACGCACGAAGCCGGCGATCTCCGCATCCGCAGCGCGGGCGGAAAAATCGTCCCACGACACGTACGCCCCCTTGGGGATGACCAGCACATGATGCGGAGCCTGCGGGTTGATGTCGTGAAAGGCGAGCGCGTGATCGTCCTCGTAGACGCGCTTTGCCGGTATCTCGCCGCGCAAAATCCGGGCGAAGATGTTGCTGGGGTCGTAAGGCAGGGTGGCGTCGATCGGCATGGCGGTCCTTTCGCCTCATCCTAGCCGCGACGACCCGGTCGCCGCAACGCGCTTGACCCGGTGGGCGGCCCCGCTACGAGTCCTATCCATGAGTGAAGAGACGCCCGACAGCCTGATTCCCTATGACGAGATCGTGCAGGAGGCGCTGCGCGCGGTTGTCGGCCGCGTGCTGGGCGAAGTGGCGACCAGCGGCGCCCTGCCCGGGGACCACCATTTCTACATCACCTTCAAGACGCAGGCCGCCGGCGTGGACATTCCCCGCCACCTGACCGAGCGTTTTCCGGACGAGATGACCATCGTCATCCAGAACCGTTACTGGGACCTCAAGGTGCATGCCGACGGGTTCGAGGTCGGCCTGTCGTTCAACCAGACGCCGTCGCGCCTGGTGATCCCGTTTTCCGCGATCACGGGCTTTGTCGATCCGGCGGTCAATTTCGGCCTCCAGTTCCAGGCGCAGTCCGACGGAACGCCCGAGCCGCACGAGGAGGCGGAGAACGACGCCCCGGTCGTCACTCCGGCCGGCGACGGATCCAACGTCGTTTCGGTGGATTTCAGCCGCAAGAAGTAAAGCGCCGCACCGCAGTGCAGCTATTGCGGGACAAGTGCTTTCTGCCCTAGTCGAGCGCGTCGGGGAATCACGGCCAATCGGCTGTGAAAACAGGGGGATTTTCCGCGCATGCGCCTTGCACTGGTTATGTGCCATTGGGACCGGTCGATGGCCGGCGCGATCCGCGAACTCAATTTTTCCAAATATCTGGGCGAGTTTGGCGTGGAGGTCGAAGTCTTCCGGATGTTCCGCGGGGAGCAGGTGGAGGAAGAGCGATATCTTGGCGATCGCATCCGCACCCGTTTCTGCCCGCCCGATGCCGAAAACCCGGTGCCCCACCGGCTGGTATCGACCGCGCTGGCCGAAGGCGTGGCCGCGTTCAAGCCGGACGTGATCGTGTTCAAGGGCCTGAGCTACGACATCTCCAGCTTCGTCCACGAACGCCTGCCGCAGGTGCCGTTCGGCTTCATCATCGGCGGATCGGTGCGCGACAAGATCCTGGAATCGGCCAAGTTCGTGTTCGGCGAATATAAGGAGCAGCTGCGGTCCTTCTTCCCGAGCTTCGTCGAGCAGGGCCGCGCCTTCATCCTGCCCAAATATATCGATCCGGAGCTGGTCAAGAAGGAACGGCCGTCCAAGCCCGATTACGACATCGTCAACGTCGGCAATTTCCACGAGAAGAGGAAGAACCAGGTCGACCTGCTGCCCTTCTCGGCCGACTACAAGATCGCGCTGGTAGGCGGCGAGAAGATGCCTGCCGAATGGAGCGAGCTGATCGCGAAGCCCGAGAATATCCACGTACTCGGCCGGCTCAACAAGGACGGCGTGGCCGATGCCCTGCTGCGATCCAGGATCATGGTCCATACCTCGACCATGGACGGGCTTCCCCGCTCCATGATCGAAGCGCTGGCGGCCGGAACCCCGGCCATTGCCTACCGGTCCACCGTGTGGGGCGGGATCGAGGAAGGCGAGCATGGCTTCCTGGTCGACCGGCACACCCTGCCGCATGCGATCGGCCTGCTGCTGGGCGACGAGAGGCTGCGCAAGAAGATGTCGCGCAAGGCACGGGCCTATGCCGAGAAGCACCACGGCCTGCAGGGCCTGCGCCGGACGGCCAAGCAGTTCGCGCTGGACCTCAAGGACAAGCTGATCGGATGACCCGTCAGGCGAGCGCCGACCACATCAGCCGCAGGCCGACAGCAGCCATCAGCATGTAGATGAGCCGGTAGAAGCGCGTCGGATCGATCCGGCGCACCAGCCACACGCCCGCCATCGTCGAAGCGAGCGCCACCGGCAGCAAGGTGGCGCTGGTCAGCAGGCCGGAGCCCGAGAACTGGCCGAGCGCGGCAAAGGCGGGCACCTTCATCCAGTTGATGGCGGCGAAGAACAAGGCGGTGGTGCCGGCCAGCACCGCCGGCGGCAGCCGCCGCGGCGCCACCCACATCTGGAAAGGCGGGCCGCCGGCCAGTGCAATCTGGCTGGCAAAACCGGACAGCAGGCCGAACAGCGCGCCGACCCAGCCGGGCGATGTCGAGGGCGCCACGATCGCCCCATGCCGTTCCACCCACAACCGGTGCAAGGCGAACAGAAGCGAGATGAATCCGAGCGCGAACAGCACGGCATCCACCGACACATGACGCACCAGCAGGTAGCCGAGCAGGGTGCCCGCCGCTGCGCCGGGCAGCATTACCGCAAGGATGCCGCCATCCCAATCGCGCCGGAATGCCCAGGCGCCGACCGCATCCTGGAACAGCATCAAGGGCAGCAGGATGGCCGCACCCTCGACCGGCGAGATGGCGAGGGCCATGACGGGCAATGCCAGCGATCCGACGCCCGAAAAGCCGCCCTTCGACAGGCCCACCAGGATCACGGCGGGGATCGCCGCAAGATAGAATAAGGGATCGGCGATCATGCCCCTTCCCTCGCCAACGATTCATCCACGCGCCGCGCCATCCTGCCTCCCGGACGGAACGAAGGGCCCGCCACCTGCATTGCCCGTCAAAGCATCGGAGAGACCGACATGGAAGACCAGCGGGTTTGGAAATTCGAGGAAAGCCTTTGGACCGCCGACGCGGAGCATTACCGCCATTCGATCGACGAACAATGCCTGATGGTGCTGCCCGAGTTGCCGTTCGTGATGAGCGGCGGTGAGGCGATCGAGGCCGTTACCAATACGCCGCGATGGACGAAGGTGGAGCTTGGCGACAAGCGCGTGTCGCGCCCGCAGGAGGGGCTGATCGTGATCGCCTACAAGGCGCGGGCGGAACGCGAAGGCACTCCGCCCTACGAGGCTTATTGCACCTCCACCTACCGCCGCCTCGGCCATGATGAATGGCGAGTAGTGCAGCACCAGCAGACCCCGCCGCCGTTCGCGGGCTGATCTCCCGCCCCGTCCGTTTCGAGCGAAGTCGGGAAACCTCCACCCCTGCCCTTCGATCCTGCTTCGCGCTCGACGCGAAGGGGAGGATCGAAGGGCCGGTGGTTCGGTAGCGCCTAGAAGCCCAGGCGCAGGCTGGCGCGCGCGGCGACGGCGGCCCGGCCCTGCTGCTCCTCGGCACTGACCTCGCCCCCGAGCATAAAGCCCGACAAGCCGCCCATCAGGCGCAGGCGGCCGAGCCAGCCGTCGGTGCGTGCCTCGGGATCAAGCGCGAAGGCGTCGCCGCCTTCGAACCGTGCGATCGTCTGGCCCATCGTGCCGCCGACGATCTGCCGGCGACCGCCTTCCAGCTCCACCCGGATACGGGCCTGCTCGGCATTGCCCTGTGCGAGGTCGTAGCCGACCGTCAGAGTGGCATTGGCCGCCAGCTCATCGCTGTCGCGTTCCTCCACGACCAAATCGAACGCCTTGCCGCCGCCGGTTTCGGCATAGCCGTCCTCCGCCAGGCGGTAATAGTCGATCGAGACACCCGGACGAATGCTGAGCCGGCCGGCCTGATGTTCGTAGGACAGGCCGCTCGCCGCCGAGTAGAGGCGACCGCTCCAGTCGGCGGTGTTGGCACGTTCGACCGCTTCTTCGCCGATCGCGCCGCCGAATGCGCGGCGGCCTTCGAAGTTGACGGCGGCAGCCGACGCCCGGGCGAAGGCGAGCGCACCGCCCCAGCTGCCGCGCCAGTGAAGGCCAAGCTCATACTGGCTGCTGGTCACCTCATTGTCGGTGCCGCCATCGGCGTCGCGGCCGGTGAGATAGGCGAGCGTAAGGCCGACCCGCCCGAGGCCGCCCAGCGCCACGTCCGCGCCGCCCGTCGCACCCCAGCCGGTGATGTCATAGGCCGACGACTGGCCGAGATCCTTGGACGTGCCCCACGCCACCTGCTGCAGCCAGAAGCCGACGCCGCCTTGCTGCGCATAAGAGAAATCGGGATCGGCGAGGAAGCGTGCCGTAGCGCGCGATCCTTGCGTCACCGCCTCGAACACGCCGCCGGCATGGTTGGGCATCATCTGGCGCAGGTTGGAGCGGAAGGTCTCGCCATCCTCGATCGCCAGGAAGCTGGCCGCGACCTTGGCGTCATTGTCCAGCACGTCGTAGATCGCCGCATAGGCCTGGCCCTGCGAACGGTTGAGGCCGAGTTCGTCTGCCGACTTGCGCTGGACGGTGAGCGTGACCTCACCTGCGGCTGCATTGGCGGAAAGCGCGCTCTTGTAGAGGAACGGCAGCGCGGCGGCGTCGGGCGCGAGGTTGGTGCCGCCGGTGAGCGTGCCGGCATCCACCACCACGTAGCTGCCCTCCGCCTCGCGGATGTTGGCGAGCGTGACGAGCAGCTTCGATCCGGCGGCGAAGCTTGCCGCACCGCCGACCACGTAGCGCGTGTGCGTGCCCTTGGCACCATCGATGCTGACGCCGATCGTCCCGTTCCCGGTGACGGCAAGCGATGCGAGCGCCACGTCGCCTTCATTGGCCACCAGCAGCGCGCCGCCATTGACCTGCGCAGCGACGCCGCCGCTGTTGCGCAGCGTGCCGACGAGTGCGCCGGTGCCGGTCAGGACCAGCTGGTCGGTACCGCCGCCGAAATCGACCTCGCCCAGCAGGCGGCCGGTGTCGCCGATCGACACGATGTCATTGCCTGCCCCGAACCGGGCGGCACCGGCAAAGGCGCTCGCGCCGGTCATGACCAGGCGGTTGGCGCCCGCGCCGAAGCTGGCATTGCCTGCAACCGTGCCTTTTTCCACCTGCAGCGTGTCGTTGCCGGCACCGAAGCGCAGGTCACCGGTGATGCTGGGCGTATCGTTCTGACCCACGCCGAGCTGCCGGACGGTGACGCCGAGATTGTTGGCGCTGACGTCGATCGCGACCGCGCTGCCTTCCGCCGCGCCGGTCCTGGCCAGGATGTCGCCGGTGTTGGTGATGAAGTTCACCGTGCCGGCATTGTCGCGGATGGCGAAGGCGGTGCCCTTCTCTGCCGCCTGGGCCGCGATGTTGCCGCTGTTGTTGATGCTCGTCATCGATCCGCCGGCGTCGATCTGAACCGCGGTGACACGCGATTCGAGCGCCTTTCCGCCGGTCGCGCCGACCGTGCCGGTGACAATCAGTTCGGGCACCGTGGCGCCGCTGCCGATGCGCAGGGCCGTGGCGTTTGCGGCGTTTGAAGCGGCGGCGACCGTGCCGTTCACGGTGATGCCGCCCGCCACGTTGACGGTGCCGCCCATTCCGCCAAGGACAACGCCATTGCCGTCGATCCCGGCAAAGGTGCCGCTGCCCGTCGCCGAGCCGCGGATAACGAAGCCGTGACCGTTCGCCTGGCCCGCGACGGCGCCGAGCGTGACGTTGCCGCTGGTGGCGCCGACCTGGATGGCGGCGGCGGAACCGGCGCTGGTCACGTTGGCACTGGTTTCCTGCGCGTCGGGAACGCCGTCCTTGTCCTCGTCGGGATCGGTGGCGACGTTGTCGGGCTGTGCCACGTCCAGCAAGACGCCGCCCGCGACATCGCCCGAGATACGCAGCGCCGGCCCGCCCTGCAGCAGGTCGTCGGCATCGAGCAGCTCGACCTTGTCGGGTGCGGTGAGATAGCGATAGCCGCTGGTCGTGATGGCGCTTTGCACGACCAGGCGGCCGCCGATGTCGCCGTCCAGCGCCACGCCGACCGCATTCTGGCCCTGTGCGACGATCGCATTGTGGAGGATGACGTTGCCGGTGATGTCACCGGCGCGGATGCCCGCCGCATCGGTGCCGACCACCGTGATCTTGCCCGTGCTCGTCAGCGACCCGGCAAGGCGGCTGTCGAGCGCGATGCCGGCCGACTGGTTGCCTTCGACCAGGATGGTGCCGCTGTGCGTGACGTTGCCGGTGAAGGTGCCGCCGGGCGCGACCCGGATGCCGAAGCGGCGCGCGCCCTGCGCGAACGGTCCGTCGAGATCCTTGTCGTTGTCGGCGTCCTTCGCCTCGTACGTCTCGTCGATGGTGATGATGCCGCTGTTGACGATGTTGCCGGTGAGGCCCGGCAGCGCGACGATGCCGGCGGCGTCGTTGGCGTCGCGTATCTCGATGGTGCCTTCGTTGCGCGCATCATCGTTGCTGCCGATGGTGAGCGCGGTGCCGGCGGTGAGCTTGATCGATCCTGCCGTGGTGATGCGCACGTCGGCCGGCGCGCCGTTGGCGGCGGTGGCGGTGTTGAGCGGTGCCGTGCTGGCGGCCGCCACGGTGACTTCGGCGGCGGCAGGCTGAACGGCGGCAGCGAACAGGATCGGTGTCAGGCAGGTGCAGGCAAGCAGGCTACGCATGGTAACTCCATCGGTGTCGATTTACGGAAGGCGCGCGAAGCCGGCCTTCCCCCCTGCACCTCAGGACGGCACCGCGGCGCCAAACCCGCACGGCTTATATGAAATTTGCTGGTGGAAGCGGTGCTTAACGGGCGACCAGGGTCCAGCCGTCGCCCGCCTGGCGCACGTCGACGCCCAGCAACGGCCCCAGCCGCCGGTAGAAGGCGGGATCGCTGCGATCCAGCTGGATGACACCGACGAACGGCCTTGCGCCATCGCCCTCGACGGCGATCGGCACGCCGAGATTGCGCGACAGGTCGGCCGCCACGTCGCGCAAGGGGGCACCGGCATAGACAAGCCGCCCCTGCCGCCAGCCCGCAACATCGGAGGCCGCGACTTCAAGCAGCCGGGGCTGAGCACCCGGCGTGGCGCGCAGCGCCCGCCCGGCGGAGACCAGCAGCCGCTGCCCCTCCGGATCATATTCAACGGCGCCTTCGGACACGGCGAGATGAAGTCCGTTCTCGCCCTGCGTCACGTTGAACACGGTGCCGACATCGCGCAGCACCGTACCGCCGGCTTCGACGATGAACGGATTGGCCTCGTCATGCCGGACGGTGAACAGGGCCTCGCCAGCGTCCAGTTCGGCAAAGCGCGGATTGTCGCCGTCGAGGATGAGCCGGGTGCCGCCGTTCATGTCGATGCGGTCGCCGCTCGCCAGCGTGATGCTGCGATGCTCGCCGGGCGCAGTCTCGATCACATGGCTGGCGGAGCGCAGCGTCTGCAGGCCGAAGAAGGCGACCAGCGACGCGCCCAGCATCGCGCCGAGGGCAAGGCGGCGATTGGGAGCGCGCCTTTCGGGAGCGGGCAGGATCGGGCGCGGCTGCGGAGCGGTGAGCGCCTCCACCGCCGCTTCGTCGGCCAGTGCGGCACGCTCATACGCGTCGGTGTGGCGCGGATCCTGTTCCAGCCAGGCGGTGAAACCGTCCCAGTCGTCGAACAGGGGATCGCGCAGGCGGACAAGCCACCCGATCGCCTGTTCCTCGACATGATCCCGGTTCGTCATCAATGTGCCCTCACCAGCAGGACGCCGCCGATCGCCTCATCCCGCATCCTTATTCTCCCGGAGGTCGATCAAAGCCCGATAGGCCTTCTGAAGATGTTTCTCGACCGCGCTGAGACTGAGGCCGAGGTCTGCGGCGATCTGGCGCTGGCTGACGCCTTCGAGTCGGAACTGGCGGAATATGTGGGCGGTGCGATCCCCCAGCGCGTCCAGTGCCGCGTCGGTCGCCGCCAATTGCTCGCGCGCGATCAGCACACGCTCGCCGCCCGGCGCCTGCGCATCGGGGCCGGACGAAAGCTCGCTCCAGCCATGGTCGCGCACAGAGGAGCGCAGCATCGACCGGCGGCGGTCGAGCATCAGGTTGTTGGCGGCGCGGAACAGGTAGGATGCGGGATCGGCGATCGGCGTGCCGGGCGTGCTGCGAAGTTTGATCCACAATTCCTGCAACAGGTCCTCGGCCTCGTCGCCCGCACCGCGCGCGCGCAGAAACCGGAGCAATCGCTCCCGATTCTCCAGCAGAACGGCCTCGAGCCCGCCCGCCGTCCCTGTTGCTTCCACGGCCACGGCGGGGACATGCGACCGAAGCGGCGTCCGATGCAAGCCTTCGAAAAAAGTCGCGGGCGGCAGTGCGGGTCCGGGCTGCCGGCGCCGTCTTGCCCCATGAGCCCTTCGAGTATCGGGGCTCAAGCACTCGCCCCCCGAGTGCCGGGGAAGGTTTCGTCGGGCCTTCCCCGAAACTCGCGGGCGGCGGTGCGCACGACGTCTATCCTTGACCTCACCGGCTGATGCCGCTTTCGTCGCGGCAGGCCTGCGATGGGGAGGGGACACCTGGGAATCGGGCCAGCTTGATCATGAGATGGCAACGCCGGTGAGAATGTTCGGGGCGGCCACGGCGGCCGCAATTCTGTTATGTGTGCATCACCCTGCCGCCGCGGCCGAGCGGCGGGCGGTGAACGTGCCTGCCGGACGGCTGGGCGACGCAGTGGTGACGCTTGGCCGCCAGAGCGGGATCAATATCGGCGTCGCCGACCCGCGGCTTGCAGGCCTGCGCGTCCACGGCGTGAGGGGCAGGCTTACCCCCGCACAGGCGCTGGAGAAGATGCTGCGCGGCACGCCCGCACGGCATCTTCCGATCGATGCCAACAGCTTCCGTATCGTGCGCCGGCTGCCGCCGCCCCCGCAGGCCTGGGCGAGGCCTGCGCCTCTGAGGCCCGCTCCATCCCCGTCGCCCAGCACGGGCGAAGACGATGCGGAAATCATCGTCACCGGCACGCGGCGGTCCGTGCTCCTGTCGGCCTATGGCGGACCGGTGGACATCGTCGATGGCGACGATCCGCACCTGGAAGGTGGATTGCAGGGCACCGAAGCGCTGGCCGGCCGGCTGCCCGGCATCGCGTCCACGCATCTTGGATCGGGGCGGAACAAGCTGTTCATCCGTGGCATCGCGGATTCGAGCTTCAACGGACCCACGCAGGCGACCGCGGGCCAGTATTTCGGCGAAACGCGGCTCAACTACAATGCGCCCGATCCGGACCTGCGCCTCTACGACGTGGACCGGATCGAGGTGCTGCAAGGGCCGCAGGGCACGCTTTACGGCGCAGGCTCGCTGGGCGGCATCATCCGCGTGACGCCGGCCCGGCCACAGCTCGGCCAGGCGGAAGCTGCGATCAGCATCGGCGGGTCGGCGACCTGGCATGGCGATCCGGGCGCGGACGCGGCGCTGCGCTTCAACCTCCCGCTGGTACGCGACCACCTGGCGGTGCGTGCCGTCGCCTACGGCCTGAGCGAAGGCGGCTATATCGACGATGTCGGCCGGGGCATGAACAATGTGAACAGGGTCCGCACCATCGGCGGCAGGGTCGGGCTGCGGCTTGCGGCGCCGAGCGGGTGGACGCTCGACATCGGCGCGACCGGGCAGCGCATTCGCGGCCGCGACGCGCAATTCGCCCATGCCGACCTGCCGCCGCTCACCCGCGACAGCGCGACCGAGCAGCCATTTTCCAGCGACTATCTGCTCGGCGAGCTGGTCGTGACCAAGGACTGGGGCGACACGCAGTTCGTGAGCGCGGTTGGCGCCGTGCGGCAGGACATCGCCGAACGCTATGACGCGACCCGATCGGGCGGCGCGGCAAGCGCGTTCGACCAGGAAACGCGTGTCTCACTCCTGTCGGCGGAAAGCCGCCTGTCGGGCGGGCGCGCCGATTCGAGTGGCTGGCTGGTCGGCGTCACGTTCATCAGCAACGATGCCGAACAACGGCGCGATGCCGGCCCGTTGCTGCGCAGCACGCCGCGCACAGGCGTCAGCAACCGGGTCGAGGAAGCGGCCCTGTTCGGGGAAGGAAGCCTGCGCCTGTCGCCGCATTTCATCGCCACGGCCGGCGCCCGGCTCACCCACTCGCGGCTGGCGGGCGGCGCGCTCGACCTGCCGGCCATGGTGCTGATGCCGGTGGCGGGGCCGCCGGTCGGCAGCCGCAAGCAGACGGCGTTCCTGCCCTCGCTCGCGCTTGCCTATCAGCCAGGCCACGACCTGACATTGTTCGCGCGTTACCAGAAAAGCTTCAGGCCGGGCGGCATGGCGGTGGAGGGCGATTTCATCCGCATGTTCCGGCCCGACGATCTCGGCGCTCTCGAGGCGGGGCTGCGCTACGGCCGGCCGGGCCGCAGCCGTTTCGACGCTTCCGCATCGATCGCCTATACGCGCTGGCAGGATATCCAGGCCGACACGATCAGCCTGTCGGGGTTTCCGACCACGGCCAATATCGGCGACGGCCGCATCTACACGCTGGACGTGCGGCTCGGCTGGCGGCCGGGCGACAATCTGCACGTCGAACTGGCCGGCATCGCCAATGACAGCATCGTCACCAATCCGGCACCCAGCACCATCATCACGACGCGTGCGCCGCTGCCCAACGTCGCGGACGTGAGCGGCCGCATGGGCATCGCCTATGATCGCGAGATCGCGCCGGACCTCGGCCTCGGCCTGCATGCGAGCGCGCGTTACACCGGCAAATCGCGGCTCGGCATCGGCGCGATCCTGGGCCAGGAACAGGGCAATTGGCTGGACGTCAGCGCAGGTGCCCGCCTGTCGCGGGGCCGCCATGCCCTGTCGCTTTCGATCACCAACCTGTTCGACAGCGTCGGCAATCGCTTCGCCTTCGGATCACCCTTCGACGTGGTCGAGGAACTGCAATCGACTCCGCTGCGTCCGCGCACCGTCCGGCTTGGCTGGGAAACGCTCTTCTAGCGCTCGGTCGGCTTGCGCGGCGGGCGCGGCCCACGGCCCTGCGGACGCGGCCCCTTGGCAGGTGGGCGCGGGCCGGGACGGCGCTCGCCGCCGGGATGGCGCGGCGGAGGTCCGGACGGGGCCGGCGGCTTGCCGGTGGAGACGGTATAGCCTTCCTTCAGCAGCCGATTGAACGCACCCCGCACGCTGTTGGTGATTGCCGTGCGCAATTCGGGCGGCAGGTCCTGGAAGGCGGCATTGGCGTGGATGGCGTTGATGTCCCGCAGCAAGGTGTTGGGCAGGCCCTTCGACGCCGCCTTCAACGCATCAACCGAGTCCATCACCGCGGAAAGGATGATGTCGTGCATCACGTCGGTTGCTGATCGGGTCATGCCGCCTTAACGCCGTGCCAGAGGATTGGTCGCATGAGGAACCATGACGGAACCCGCGCATTGGCCAGCCGCCGGTAGGACGAGCAGAAAGGCCGCGATATTGCCCGGGACGAATGAAGGTACAGGGCAGAAAATCGGGGTGCTCACGTTCCATCGCTGCATCAATTACGGCTCCTATTGGCAGGCGCGCTGCCTGGTCGAGGGGCTGCGTGCCCGCGGCCACCATGCGGTGCTGCTGGACCATGACAGCCCGGAGATCAACTGGGTCGAATGGCGCTGCGCGTTCCAGCCGCGCCTGCCCGAACGCACGGCACGGGCCGACTTCCCCGCCTACAAGCGCAAGGCGCGCAAGGTGCTGGAGGCGGCCGACTCACTGCCGGCGTCACGGCGCTTCTCGCTTCATCGGCCGGAGGAACTGGACCCGTTCGACCTGGTGCTGGTCGGCAGTGACGAGGTCTTCAACCAGCGCCATCCCTGGTATGGCGGCAAGCCGATCTTCTATGGCGAGGGCGTGCCCGCTGCGCGTATCGCCTCCTATGCGGCGAGCTTCGGCAATCACGATGCGGCGGAAGGGCTCGATCCCTGGTGGGCCGACAAGCTGCGCCGCTTCGACGCGATCTCGGTGCGCGACGACAATTCGCGCACCATCGTCCGCGATGCATTGGGCATCGATCCGGCCTTGGTGCTGGATCCATGCCTCCAGTTTCCGCCGATGGTGGAAGGCGAGGAAACCGCGAGCCCTTATGCCGTCGTCTACGGCCATGGCTTCCCGGACTGGTATGCGCGCGGCGTGCGCGACTGGGCGGATCGCCACGGTGTCCGCCTGATCAGCGTCGGCTACCGCAACGATTTCGCGCATGAACAACGCATCGATGCGGGACCGCATGACTTTGCGCGGGCGATCGCCGGTGCCGAGGCAGTGGCGACCAACTTCTTCCACGGCACGGTGTTCGCGTTGCTCAACAACAAGCCGTTCGCCTGCGTCACGTCCGAATATCGGTCGAACAAGGTGCGCAACCTCATGTCCAAGCTAGGCGGGGAGACGCACCTGACGTCCGAGAGCGACGGGGCGGAGCGGTTCGACGCACTGCTCGGTACGCCCCTTAACCCCGCAATCGGGCAGCGCATCGCGCAATTGCGCGAGCAGTCGAACAGGTATCTCGACCATGTCCTTGGCTGATGGCCGCGCGATCAGCCCGCACGACATTGTCGATGCAGGATTGTGCATCGGCTGCGGTAGCTGCGCAGCAAATGGCCGCGACAAGGGCGCCGCGATGCGCTGGGACAAGTTCGGACAACTGAAGCCGTCCGGTCCTGCAGAATGGTACCGCACTCCTGACGAGGGCTTCTCGCGCACCTGCCCGTTCTCGCCAAAGGCACGCGACGAGGACCAGATCGCCGCAGCGCTTTACCCCGATGCCGCGCATGTGGACGGACGCGTAGGGCGGTTCGAGACGGCCTATGTCGGCCATGTCGCCGAACAGGATTTCCGCACGCAGGGCAGTTCGGGCGGAATGGTGACGTGGGTCGCGGCCGAACTGATCCGGCGCGGCATGGTGGATGGTGTTGCGCATGTCGCGGCGACCGATCCGGACGCCGAAGGTCGCTTCTTCGGCTACCGCATCTCGCGCAGCGAAGCGGAGGTGCGGCAGGGCGCCAAGTCGCGTTACTACCCGATCGAATTGTCGGATGTGATCACCGCCATTCGCGCCCGGCCCGGCCGTTATGCGGTGATCGGCGTCCCTTGCTTCATCAAGGCGATCAACCTGCTCCGCCGCGAAGACCCGGTGATCGCCCAGCGCGTTACCTACACGCTCGGCCTCTATTGCGGGCATATGAAGAGCGCGAAGCTGGTCGACAGTTTCGCATTGCAGATGGGCAAGGCGCCGGATGTGGTCCAGGCCGTCAACTTCCGCACCAAGGATGCCGAGCGCCCGGCCAACTGGTATCGTACGCAGCTTACCCTGCGCGGCGGGGACAAGCCCGAACAGGATTGGTGGCACCTGGTGGAAGGCGACTGGGGCTCGGGCTTTTTCCAGAATTCGGCCTGCGATTTCTGCGACGACGTGGTCGCGGAAACGGCCGACATTTCGTTCGGGGACGCATGGCTGGAACCCTATTCGTCCGATCCATGGGGCACCAATGTGGTGGTGGTGCGATCACCGATGCTGCGCAGCATCGTGGACGAGGCAGTCGCTGGGCAGCGCCTGAAGCTGAGCGAAGTGGATGCCGAATTCGTGGTGCAGACACAGGCCGCGGGGTTCCGGCAGCGGCGCGAAGGCCTGGCCTTCCGCCTTGCCCGCCGCGGCCCGGCGCGCCGCCCGCTCAAGCGGGTGGCGCCGGGTGCGGACGGCCTGCCCTGGCGACGCAAGCTCGTCTACTGGACGCGCGGGCGGATCAGCGCGTGGAGCCACCGGCTGTTCCTTGCCGCGACCAAGGCGGGCAAGCCGGAGCTCTATTTCCGCGCCGGCCGGCTGATGCTCGCCCTCTACCAGGGCCTTATCTACTCGCGCGGCCGGGCCGGCGCCTTCTTCGACCGGGTCGAGAAGCGCTTCGGCGGCAAGCGCGAGAGCTAGAGCGCGATCTCGCCTTCGTCCTGCCCGTCCCAATAGTGGATCCGCACCGCCGACACCTTGATGAGGACGAGGCCGGGCGTGTCCACGCCGTCCTTGAACCAGATCTCCAGATCCTTGGTCCAATGCGCCTCGAACGCGGCCTTGTCGCGGATCAGCTCGGCTCGGCCCTCGACCGCCACGAAGAAGGGGCGCTGCCCGACGATGCCGGACTTGCCCTGGACCGAGATGCCGACCTGCGGATCGCGCGCGATATCCTTCACCATCAGCGTATCGTCGGTGGTGAAGTAGAAGCTGTCGCCGTCATAATCGACGTCGCGATTGTTGCTCATCGGGCGCGCACCGACCGCGCCGCCTTCGGTGCGGGTGGACAGCATCACATAATCGATGTCGCGCATCTTCTCCGAAATGTCGGACAGCGTCTTGGGCATGCTGAAAACTCCTGCATCGAAATGACCTGCCGCCACGAACGCCGGTGCGGGTCAAAGGAGCCATGGCTTGCACAAAGCGCTGCATCGCCTGCTATGGTGCGGCCCGATATGACGAGAGGATGACGATGGCGGTTGCCGCAGGCGGGAAGCCGTTCTGGAAGACGCTCTATTTCCAGGTGCTGGTGGGTATCGCGCTCGGCATCCTGGTGGGGTGGATCTTTCCCGATTTCGGCCGCGGGCTGAAGCCGCTCGGCGACGCGTTCATCAAGCTGGTGAAGATGATCATCACGCCCGTCATCTTCCTGACGGTAGTGACGGGCATTGCCGGCATGTCGGACCTCAAGGCCTTTGGCCGTGTCGGCGCCAAGGCGATGGCCTATTTCCTGACCTTCTCCACGCTGGCGCTGCTCGTGGGGCTGATCGTCGGCAACCTGGTCCGGCCCGGCGCCGGCCTCGATATCGATCCGGCTACGCTGAACCAGGGCGCGGTGTCGGGCTATGTGAAGGCGGCGCAGGAGCGCACCATCACCGAATTCCTGCTGCACATCATCCCCGAAACGGCGGTCAGCGCCTTCACGTCGGGCGAGATCCTGCAGGTGCTGTTCGTCGCCATCCTGTTCGGCATCGCGCTCGCGCTGATCGGGGCCAAGGGCGAGCGGCTGCTGGACAGCCTGCGCACGATCACCGCCGTCGTGTTCCGGATGGTGCATATCCTGATGTACGCCGCCCCGATCGGTGCCTTCGGCGCCATGGCCTTCACCATCGGCGAATATGGGGTGGAAACGCTCGCCAATCTCGCCGGGCTGATCGCGACCTTCTACCTGACCTCGCTGATCTTCGTGGTGGTGGTGCTGGGGCTGGTCGCGCGGGCGGCGGGTTTCTCGCTGTTTGGGCTCGTACGTTACATCAAGGACGAATTGCTGCTGGTGCTCGGCACGTCCTCGTCCGAGAGCGCGATGCCCTTGCTGATGGAGAAATTGGAGCGCGCGGGCTGCCCCAAGCCGATCGTCGGCCTGGTCGTGCCCACCGGCTATTCCTTCAACCTCGACGGCACCAACATCTACATGTCGCTTGCCGCCCTGTTCATCGCGCAGGCGACCAACACCGATCTCAGCATCGGCGACCAGGCCTTGCTGATGGCAGTGGCGATCCTGTCGTCCAAGGGCGCGGCGGGCGTCACGGGGTCGGGCTTCATCGTGCTCGCCGCGACCTTGTCGGTGGTGCCGGCGGTCCCGGTCGCGGGCATGGCGCTGATCCTGGGCGTCGACCGCTTCATGAGCGAATGCCGCGCGCTCACCAACTTCACCGGCAATGCGGTGGCGACGATCGTGGTGGCACGTTGGGAGCGTTCACTCGACATGGACCAGCTGCGCGCCGCCTTCGCGGGCAAGGGCGGCGATCTTACCGAGGCCGAGAGCGACGCCCTGCAGATCCACGATCAGAGCGACATGCGGCCATGAGCGAGGCGCGCGCGATCATCGAACGGCTCGGCCTGCAGCCGCATCCCGAAGGGGGCTGGTATCGTGAAACCTGGCGGGCGGACGAGCCGGCGGATCGCGGTAGCGCCACGGCCATCCTGTTCCTGCTGGAGGAGGGCCAGCGCTCGCACTGGCACCGGGTTGACGCGGCCGAATTGTGGTTGTGGCATGCCGGCGGCGCACTTCGCCTCGATCGCGCGGCGGGCGATGCCGGGCCGGTGGAGAGCCTGCGTCTCGGTCCCGACATACTGCGCGACGAGAGCCCGCAATTGCTGATCCCCGCGCATCATTGGCAGGCGGCGCATGCCGATCGCGGCTGGGCACTGGTGTCCTGCATCGTCTCCCCCGCCTTCCGCTTCGAAGGGTTCGAGCTTGCCGCACCGGGCTGGCAGCCGGGCTAGTATAAGGGGGCATCCGCTTGCTAGACCGCAGATCATGAGCGAGGGGCGGCACGCGCATCATCACGGACATGGGCATCATGGGCATCGGCATGGGCATGGCCATGGTCATGGTCATGGTCATCATGGGCATGGACACGCCCCTGCGGATTTCGGTCGGGCCTTCGCGATCGGTATCACGCTCAACACGATCTTCGTCATCATCGAGGCAAGCTACGGCCTGATCACCGGATCGATGGCGCTGCTGGCCGATGCCGGCCACAACCTTTCGGACGTGCTGGGACTGGCCGTGGCATGGATCGGTGCATCGCTGGCGACCCGCCCGCCGAGCCGGCGCTTCACCTACGGCCTGCGGGGATCCACCATCCTGGCTGCGCTCGCCAACGCGCTGCTGCTGATGGTGGCGCTGGGCGCGATCGTGCTGGAGGCGGTGCAGAGACTGGGCAGCGCGCCGCAGGTGCCGGGCCGGACGATGATGGCCGTGGCCGCTGCCGGCGTCGTCATCAATCTCGCCACCGCCTTGCTGTTCGCACGCGGCCGCAAGGGGGACATCAACATCCGCGGCGCCTATCTCCACATGGCGGCGGATGCAGGGGTGTCGGCAGGCGTGGTCGTGGCGGGGCTCGCCATCACGCTGACCGGCGCGGCATGGATCGACCCGGCGGTGAGCCTTGCCATCGCGTTGATCATCTTCTGGGGCGGCTGGGGCCTGATGAAGGACGCCGTGGCGATGTCGCTGGACGCGGTTCCCACCGGCATCGACCCGGAGGCGGTGGAAGCCGCCTTGTCCGCCCTCCCCGGCGTTGTGGCGGTGCACGACCTCCACATCTGGCCGATGAGCACCACTGAGACGGTGATGACCGCGCACCTCCTGATCCCGGCCGGACACCCTGGCGACGCGCTGCTTCGCCATGCGGAAGAAGTGATGCACCACCGCTTCGGCATCGGCCATGTGACCCTGCAGATCGAGATAGGGGACGGCGCCGACTGCGATCTCCACCACCACGATCGCGTCTAACGGAGCCGAAGGTGGCCGACGGGCGTTCGGGGCTGCAACCTTCAGGAGTTCGTCATGTCTGATATTCAATGGGATCGCGAAGCGCACCTCATCCGCCGCACCGGTGCGGGCGAGGAAGTGGAAGCGCAGGGCGTCGTCCAGCAACTGGTGGGCGCGTTCCTGGAAATGCCGGCCGACCAGCAGAATGGCCTGACGCTGCGTGTCGGCGGGGAGGACCTGCAGGAATATGACGCCTCCGCCATCCGCGAGCTTGCCGCCCATCCCGGCTTCACCGGCGTCTATGGCGACTATGACAGCGAACTGGACGAAGACGAGCCGGACCATGGCGAGGCACCGTCCGGGATCGAGATCGACGCCGGCGTGACCGGTTCGAGCCGCGCCTGAGCGCCGCTCGCGTGAACGCCATCGCACTGCCGGGCACCGTCCAGCGCCGTGTGGAGGCGTTCGCGATTGATTTCCTGCAGCCGAGCGCCGGTCCGAAGGTGGATTTCGGCGCACCGGCAGGGGCGCAGGCGCTGGTGCCAGCCGATTCGGTATCGTGGCGCGTGTTCAAGAGCCCGATTGCCCTGTTCATCGGCGGCATCACCGCCGTGCTGCTGGAAATGGGCGAGCCGCGCGTACGCGACGGCGTGTGGCAGCATAGCAGCTTTCGCCAGGATGCACTCGCGCGGTTGCAGCGCACCGGCCTCGCCGCCATGGTCACCGTCTATGGCCCGCGCGAGGTCGCCGAACGGATGATCCGCGGCGTGGTCGGCATGCACGGGCGTGTCACCGGCACCACCAGCGAGGGCATCGCTTATGACGCGAACGACCCGGAACTGCTGGTATGGGTGCAGGCAACGGCCGGCTTCGGCTTCATGGAGGCCTATCACCGGTTCGTGCGGCCGCTTTCGATCGAGCAGCGGGATGCACTGTTCGTGGAAGCGCAGCCGTCCGCGCAGCTTTACGGGGCGACCGGCGCACCTGCATCGCAGGCGGAGCTGGATGCGCTGTTCGATCGCATGAAGGACAAGCTCGTCCCCTCGCCCATCGTGTTCGAATTCCTGTCGATCATGGACCAAACGGCGGCGCTGCCGGTCGCGATGCGGCCGGTGCAGCGATTGCTGATCAAGGCCGCGGTGGACCTGCTCCCGCCGTGGGTCCGCAGCCGCTTGCGGCTCGGTGCGCGCTGGGACCTGCGCCCGTGGGAACGCGCCGTCGTGAAGGCCGTGGCCCGTGCCGGCGACCGGATCGTCATCCGCTCCTCGCCCGCCGTGCAATCCTGCCGCCGGCTCGGCCTTCCGGACGACTACCTCTATCGGCGATGAGGCTGGGAACGCGGAAGGGACTGCGTTAGGCTCAGCCCCAACAAGAACAGGGGAGGATGACATGGACGCAAAGACGATCCTGATCGGCGTGGCACTGATCGGCACTGCCGCCTGCTCCAACGGCCCGGATGCGAACGAGGCGGCCGGGAACGGCCTGCTCGCTCAGGGGCCGGATACCAACGTCAGCGAAGTCGCCGCTGACGGTCTTCCCGCGCCGCT
The DNA here is from genome assembly GCA_934539295.1 of uncultured Allosphingosinicella sp. Lineage (GTDB taxonomy): Bacteria > Pseudomonadota > Alphaproteobacteria > Sphingomonadales > Sphingomonadaceae > Allosphingosinicella. The sequence continues at coordinate 19,962 of CAKTCN010000029.1, read as the reverse complement.
TGCGGCTCTCATCGAACAAACGGTGCCGGGCATGAAAGTGTCGGAGGCCGAGCGCAAGGAGCGTGAGGGCCGCGTCTATTTCGACGTGGAAGGCACACGGCCGGACGGAAGCGAGGTCGAGCTCGACATTATCCAGGAGGGCGAGGCGTTTCGCGTGGTCGAGATTCAGCGGGACATCGCCTTTGCCGACGCGCCTGCCGCCGTGATTGCCGCGGCGCGGGCCGCACCCGGCTTTTTCGAACCGCAACGCGTGATCGAAAGCCGGCAGACGGACGGCACGGTGATCTACGAATTGTTCGCACCGGGACGCAGCGACGAGCCGGCGATGGAGGTCAGCCTCAAGGACGGAAGGGCACAGTTGCTGACCGAGCGATGGGCGCACTGATCAGGCGGCTGCAAACGGGCCGGGGAAACAGGAAACACTCACATGCGTTAGCACGGCCGTATGCGGCGGGGCCTATTTTGGAGTGTTTCGTGATGAACAAGGTCCTTTTCATGATCGGCGCCGCGAGCGCCCTCACCGTGGCCGCTCCTGCGGTCGCGCAGACCACCAACGCCAACACGCGGGCGAATGCCAGCCTGGCGAGCCGCATCGCGCAGCTCGACACGCGGCTGCAAAGCGGCGTCAGCGCGGGCACCATCGACCGCACGGAAGCGCGCACCCTGCGCACGGACATCGCTGCGCTTACCCGGCTGGAGCGGCAATATAGCCGCAACGGCCTGACCGAGGCAGAGCGCGAGGACCTGACGGATCGTATGCGCGACATCCGCCAGGACCTGCGCACCGCCGATGGCGGGCAGAACGGGCGCTATGCCGCCTGGGACCGCGAATGGGATGCCGAAAATGGCAGCTACACCGGCGTCGGTGGACCGGTCGAGGACGGCGTAGCCTGTGAGGTACGTACGGGTGTCGGCGGCCTGCTGGCCGGCGTTCTCAATCGTGCCACGGGAACGGTGGACACCGATTGCGGCCTCAATGTCGGGCAGCGCGTCCCGGGCAATCTCGTCGCGGTGCCCGCGACCCTGCGCAATCAGTATCGAGACGGCAGCGGCGTCTATTACCGCGCGGACGGCCAGAACGTGTACCAGATCGACAATCGCACGCATCAGGTGACGCAGGTCTTCCCGATGGCGCGCTGATCCGCGCCCATCAGCCAAGTCAGGCGCTCCGGCCCAAGTGGTCGGAGCGCTTTCTTTTGCGGCAATGCCGTTGCGGCGGCGTTCCGGAATACCTACGTCAATGGTCACGTTCGAAGAGGGAGGACGCTGAGGTGACTCGCAACCGTTTCATGACCTTGTTCCTGGCGCCGGTCGGGGCGATCAGCCTCGCCAGCTGTGGCATCAACTCCGTTCCAACCGCGGAGGAAGAGGTCAATGCGCGCTGGGCCGACGTGCAGAACCAGTATCAGCGCCGTGCCGACCTCATCCCCAACATCGTCGCCAGCGTCCAGGGCGCCGCAGCGCAGGAGCGCGGCACCCTGCGCGAGGTGACGGAGGCACGCGCCCGCGCCACCCAGATCACCTTGAGCCCCGAACAGCTTTCGGACCCGGAGGCGGTGCGCCGCTTCAGCCAGGCGCAAGGCCAGCTTTCCACCGCATTGCTGCCGCTGCGCCAGCTGCAGGAGGCTTATCCCGACCTCAAGACCAACCAGAATTTCCTGGCGCTGCAATCGCAGCTGGAGGGCACGGAGAACCGCATCGCCATCGCCCGCACCGACTATAACGAGGCGGTGCAGGCCTATAACACCCGCATCCGCACCTTCCCCGACGCGATCGGCGCCAAGATCTTCCACGGCGCCGAGCCCAAGGTGCCGTTCGAGGCAACGGCGGGCGCACAGACCGCGCCGACGGTGAACTTCGGCAACGGCAGCTGAGGCGCACGCGCGTGCGCTGGACGCCGCTTGCCGCCTTGTTCCTGGTCGCGTTCGCCAGTCCGGGCGCGACGCAGGACTTTCCCAAGCTCAGCGGCCGGGTGGTCGACGGCGCGAACCTGCTGACGCCGGCCGCCGAGGCGGCGTTGACCGGCAAGCTCGAGGCATTGGAGAAAGCGAGCACGCGCCAGCTGGTGGTCGCAACGGTGCCGAGCCTTCAAGGCTATGAGATCGAGGATTACGGCTATCGCCTCGGCCGCGCCTGGGGGATCGGGCAGAGCGAGGCGAATAACGGCACGATCCTGCTGGTCGCGCCCAACGAGCGCAAGGTCAGGATCGAGGTCGGCTATGGCCTGGAGCCGATCCTGACCGACGCGCTGTCGAGCCTGATCGTCAACAACACTATTCTGCCGCGCTTCCGCGAGAATGATTATACCGGCGGGATCAACGCCGGCGCGGATGCGATCATCCAGCAATTGCAGGCGCCGCCGGAAGTGGCGGAGCAACGTGCGATGGAGGCCGTGGCCGAGGCTTCGCAATCCCGCGCATCGTCGGGCGATGCGGCCGGCGTGATCGGCGGCATGCTGGTGCTTGGCTTGGTCCTCCTGGTAATCGGCATGTCGCTGGCGCGGCGCAAGCGTCGCCGCAAGGGTCCGTGGGGCGGGCGTCGCTATGGCGGTAGCGACTGGCCAATCATCCTTTGGGCTGTCGCCGACGAGATGAGCCGTAGCGCCCACCACGGAGGTGGCGGTTTCGGTGGATTCGGCGGCGGTGGCGACGGCGGATTCGGCGGCTTCTCCGGTGGCGGCGGATCTTTTGGGGGCGGCGGCGCCTCGGGGAGCTGGTGATGCGCCTGACAGCCGAAGATCATGCCAAGGTGAGCGCCGCCGTAACCGCGGCCGAGCGGTCCAGCGATGGCGAGATCGTCACCATCGTTGCCGCCAGATCGGATGCTTATTCCGACGTCGCCTTTCTCTACCCCGCTTTGGCGATGCTGGTCCCGCCGCTGGCGTTCGCCGCGCTGCCCATGGCTGCCATCGACGCCGTGCTGAGCCCATTTGCTGGCTGGAACAGCCAGGTCGGGCACGGCATCGCCCTGCTCGCGCTGGTCGGGATGCAGCTTCTGGCATTCCTCCTTGCCCGTCTTGTGCTCGGATCGCAGTCCATCCGTTTGGCGCTGACCCGGCCATCGACCAAGAGCCGGCGCGTCCATGCTCGCGCGCTGGAGCTGTTCCGCGCCAGTGCCGAGCGGCGGACGATCGGCCGCACCGGGGTGCTGTTGTACCTGTCACTGGCCGAACACCGCGCCGAGATCATGGCTGACGAGGCGATCCACAGCCAGGTCACACCTGAGGTGTGGGGCGCCGCAATGGCGGCCTTGATCGGCGAGGTCAAGGAAGGCCGGCCCGGCGACGGCATGGCGCTTGCGGTCGAGCAGATCGGCCATGTGCTGGCAGAATATCTGCCCAAGACCGGCACCGACACCAACGAACTACCGGACAAGCTGATCGAATTATGAGCGACACACAGGCCTCCACCATGTGGGAAGGCAAATATATCAAGGTCACCAAGGAAGGCCCCTGGGAGTTCGTGTCGCGCACGCGCGGCGTCACGGCCGCGGTCATCCTGGCCGTCGATGCCGGCCACGTCATCCTTGTTGAACAATATCGCGTGCCGTTGAAGGCCATGTCGCTGGAACTGCCCGCCGGGCTGGTCGGCGACGAGAGCGAAGGTGAGGAAGTCGCCGCCGCCGCGATCCGCGAGCTCGAGGAGGAAACCGGCTACCGCGCCGAGCGGGTGGTCGACCTCGGCCGTTACCACGCGTCCCCCGGCATGTCGTCCGAAGGGTTCAACCTGGTCCGCGCGGAGGGTCTGACCAGGGTCGGCGAAGGCGGCGGCGTCGCAAGCGAGGACATCACGGTGCACCGCGTGCCGCTGGCCGACATCCACGCCTTCGTGGACCAGCGTCGCCGCGCCGGTTCGGCGATCGACGTCAAGATATTGCTCCTGCTCGGCGCAGGATTCCTGGCGGCTTAGAAGTTGACGCCGCCGGGCTTCACGAAATTGTCGGCATAGCTTTGCAGCTTCAGCGAACGGCTGGCGGTCGGCACCACGTGATAGTGGACGCCCTCGCGCGTCGCATAGGCCTGCGCAGCCTCCAGCGTATCGAAGGTCAGCCGCACCTGGGTCTGCGTGTCGGCACCGCCCGACCAGCCCATCAACGGATCCGCTTTGCGCGCGGCATGCGATTCGAACTCCAGGATCCAGCGGCCTTCGCGCGCCTTGCCCGATTGCATCGCATTCTTGGTTTCGCGGAAGATACGCGCAGCCATGTCACAACAACCCTTTGAATAATCGCGCCGCTTATAGCCAAGCGGGCGCGCGCGCGAAGCCCCTTTGATGGTTCAGACCGGCTTCATCTGCCAAGGCGCCAAATCGCTGCCGGCAACGAAGTTCCGGGGAGTGATTGGATGTTTGCAACGAAGATGATCGCCGGTGTGACGACGGCCCTGGTTCTCGCCACTGCTGCTGCCCCGGCAGAAGCCCAGAGGCGCGGCGAGCGTTGGCACCATCGCGACCGGGACCGCGGCGGCATCGGCGCCGACGAGGTGCTGGGCGGCCTGCTGGTGGTCGGCGGCGTCGCCGCACTCGCCGCCGCGCTGACCAAGAAGGGCGACACCGGCTACGAGGCGGAGCAGCGTGCGGTGGATGCCTGCGTGCGCGAAGCCGAGGATGGCGGGTCACGCTACAACCCCGCACGCGTCACCGACATCGACGAGGTGGTGCGGCGTGACGGCTATTTCTACGTGACCGGCTACATGAACGTGGCGGGCGACAGCCCCGATCCGCAGGCGGTCGGCTTCAGCTGCACCTCTCGTTCCGGCCGGATCTACGACTTCCAGCGCAGCGGCGGGTATCACTGGTAAGGGTCAGCCCCGGCGGCTCGCCTTCTTGGTCCTGAGCGTCGGATCGGCATTGGCAGGATCGTCCGGCCAGGGATGGCGTGGGTACCTGCCGCGCATCTCCTTCGCGACCGCCGCCCAGCTTCCGGCCCAGAAGCCGGGCAGGTCGCGCGTGGTCTGGATCGGGCGTCCCGCCGGCGAGGTGAGACTCAGGACCAGCGGCACGCCGTTCGCCACGCACGGGTGCGTGGAGAGGCCGAAAAAAGCCTGGGCGCGTGCGGTAACGGTGGGACCGCCCTCCGCCTCATAGTCGATGGCATGGCTGCTGCCCGCTGGCGTGGTGAAGCTTTCGGGCATCAGCCGGTCGAGCAGCTTGCGTCCGTCCCAGCCGAGCTGCGCATCCAGGACACCGCTCAGCACGGATCGATCGATATCGCTCAGCCTCCGCTTGCCCGCCACCAGCATCGGCAGCCAGTCGTCGAGCGTTGCGAGCAGGAACGCATCCGACAGGTCGGGGAGGTCTGCCCCATGCGCCTTCGCGAAGGCCAGGCGGCGGCGCAGCGATCGCGCGGCTTCGCTCCAGGGCAGAAGCTGCAGCCCATGCGCGCGCACGCCCTCGACCAGGGCGCTGGCGACATCCTCCGGTGCGGGATCGGCGTTCCGCCTTTCCGAAAGCGTGATCGCGCCCAGACGGCGGCCGCGGTTTGCCGTGACATTGCCGGTAACTGGATCGAAGGCGACGTGCGTGCCAGTCTCGATCCTGTCGGCGAACAATGCCTCCACCGCCACGCCGTCGATCGGGGCGGCCGACAGGATGCGCGCTCCCGCTGCGGTGCCGCCGACCTCGGCCACGGCTAGCCATGCCTCGCGCGCAAGAGGTGACGTGCCGTCAAGTCGGAAGCCGCGGCCCCCTGCCGAAATCCAATCCTCTCCGCTTGCGCTTCGGCGCTTGGACAGCCGGTCGGGGAAAGCGAGTGCAACGCAAAGCCCGACCTCGCCAATCCCCGGCAACGGGACGGGCGGCGACATCGAGGCGCGTGCCGAACGGGCCAACTGCAACCATCGCCGTGACAGTCCCCGCGCGGCATCCGCGCGCTTTCCACGCTCGCTGCGCCACCGCCTGAGGCGAAGTTCGAGATCGACATCGTTGCCGCCCAGCCCCCGCTCCGACAGCAGCACAGCCACCTCGGCCGCCAAATCGCCCCAGCCGCGCGCATCGGCCGCGATGAGCATATGGGCGAGCCGCGGCGGCAGCGGCAGGCCCGCAATGGCCTTGCCATGTGCGGTTGGCCGCCCGTCCATGTCGATCGCATCAAGGGCGCGCAGTCGGCGCCGCGCTTCGTCGACCGCGGCCGGTGGCGGCGGATCGATCCACTTGAGGCTGCGTGGATCCGTCGCGCCCCAAAGCGCGCAGTCGAGCAGCAGGCTGCTGAGGTCCGCTTCCAGTATCTCCGGCGGGTCGAAGCGCGGGAGGGCCGCGGTCGCAGATTCCTCCCACAGACGATAGGCGACGCCGGGAGCCTGCCGCGCGGCACGGCCGGCGCGCTGCGTCACGGCGGCCTGGCTTGCCCGCTCCGTCACGAGCCTGGTGACGCCTGCCGCACGATCGTAGCGTGGACGCCGTGCAAGGCCACTATCGACCACGATCCGACCGCCTTCCAGCGTCAGGCTGGTCTCGGCAATGGACGTGGCGAGCACGACCTTGCGTCGCCCGGCCGGCGAGGACGCGATCGCAGCTCTCTGCTCCTTGGGCTCCAGCGTGCCATGCAGGCGCCATATGTCGATGTCGGCAGGCAAGCCCGCCAACCGCTCGGCCGTGCGCTCGATCTCCGCGACGCCGGGAAGGAATGCCAGCAGGCTGCCCTCCTCCTCGGCAAGGGCACGGTGGATTGCCCCCGCCATCTCGTCCTCGATCCGGCGCTCCGCCGCGCGCCCGACATGACGCAGGGTCAGCGGCCACGACCGGCCTTCGCTTTCCACCACCGGCGCATCATCCATCAGGGCGGAGAAGCGGGCGCCGTCCAGGGTGGCCGACATCGCGACGATGCGCAGGTCTGGCCGCAGCGCAGCTTGCGCGTCAAGTGCGAGCGCCAGGCCGAAGTCGCTGTCGAGACTGCGCTCATGCACCTCGTCGAACAGAACGGCAGAGATGCCGGCAAGCTCGGGATCGGCCTGGATCCGGCTGAGGAAGATACCTTCCGTCAGCACCAGGATGCGCGTGCGGGTGGAACGCTTGCTGTCGAGCCGGGTGGCGTAGCCGATCGTGTCCCCCACCCGCTCGCCGGCAAGCTCCGCCATCCGCTCGGCCGCCGCCCTCGCGGCGAGGCGGCGGGGGGAAAGGAGCAGGATTTCGCCGTCGCACCAGGGTTCGGACAGGAGCGCCGGTGCCACGGCGGTCGTCTTGCCTGCGCCAGGCGGAGCGACGAGCACGGCGTTGGACCGCACGCGCAAGGCGCCGAGCAGATCGGGAAGCACGGCATGGATCGGCAGGGTGGTCACAGCCCTACGTCTGTCCCGCGCCCGGCCCGGAGGTCAGTACGCGCGGGAGATCGCGAACTCGACCGCTTCCACCAGTGCCGCCTTGGCCTTGCCAGCCGGGAAAGGCCCGAGCGCGTCGATCGCGCGCTGGCCGTAATGGCGCGCACGGGCGAACGTGTCGGCAAGGGCATGGTGCCGGTCGAGCAGGGATTGCGCATGTGCCAGATCCTCGTCCGACACGCGCTGCCCCTGCATCGCGTCGCGCCAGAACCGGCGTTCCTCGTCATCGCCGCGCGCCACGGCCAGGATCACGGGCAGCGTGACCTTGCCGTCGCGGAAATCGTCGCCCGTGTCCTTGCCCATGGTGGCGCCGTCCGACGCATAGTCGATCGCGTCGTCGATCAGCTGAAAGGCGATGCCGAGGTTGCGGCCATAGGCATCGAGCGCTTCTTCCACGCCCTCGTCCCGCTCGGCCACCACGGCGGCGATCCGGCAGGCGGCAGCGAACAGCGCGGCCGTCTTGGCGCTGATGATGCCGAGATAATGGTCCTCGGTCGTCTCGATCCGCCGCTGTGCGGTCAGCTGGTCCACCTCGCCCTCGGCGATCACGGCCGATGCGCGGCTGAGGATCTTGAGCACCTTGAGGCTGCCATCCTCCACCATCAGCTCGAAGCTGCGCGAGAAGAGGAAGTCGCCGACCAGCACGCTGGCAGGATTGCCCCAGATGATGTTGGCAGTGCGCCGGCCGCGACGCAGGCCCGATCCGTCGACCACATCGTCGTGGAGCAGCGTCGCCGTGTGGATGAACTCCACGGCGGCAGCTAGCCGGTGATGGCGCGTACCCGAATAATCGAGCAGCCGCGCGCAGGCGAGCGTCAGCATCGGCCGCATCCGCTTGCCGCCGCCCGCGATCAGGTGGCCCGCAAGCTCGGGAATGAGAGCGACCTCGCTCTGCATACGGTCGAGAATGACGCTGTTGACCTGATTGAGGTCTGTGCTGACCAGATGGACCATCGCATCGAGCGACGGCGCACGCTGGCTTCCGATCTGGTGGACGGTGGCGCTCATCTCCGCGGGGCTCTGCGCGTTCGGGCGATCAAAGGCAAGGTCTTGCGTGACGCTCAGGTGCAGAGCGGGAGGCGCAGGCGCGCCAGCAGGCCGCCCAGATCCTCGCTCTCCTCCAGCTGCACCGAGCCGCCGTAGATTTCCGCAACGTCACGCACGATGGCGAGGCCGAGGCCGGTGCCCGGCTTTTCGAGGTCAAGCCGCACGCCGCGATCGAAGATGCTGGCGCGCTGCGCCTCGGGTATGCCGCGGCCGTCGTCCTCGACATCGATCTCGACGAAGCCGTCAGTTCGGGACACGGTCACGAATACGCGACCGCCGCCATATTTGGCGGCATTCTCGATCAGGTTGCCCAGCATTTCGTCCAGGTCCTGCCGCTCGACGCGCACGGCCGCGGCCTTGTCGCCGGCGAGGTCGATCGTGACCTCCTCGTACAGACGGTCGACCGCGCGTTCGACAGCCTGCAAGGCCGGCCAGACTTCTGCGCGCGCCTGTGCGTTGGAGCGGCGGCCGATGGCGCGGGCGCGGGCAAGATGGTGATCCACCTGACGGCGCATGGTTGCCGCCTCCCGCCGCACCGTCGCCGGCAGTTCGGGGTCATTGGCGGCAGCGGCATTGGTGATCACGGTAAGCGGCGTCTTCAGCGCATGGGCGAGATTGCCGGCATGCGTGCGCGCCTCTTCGGCCTGCTTCTCATTGTGCTCGAGCAACTGGTTCAATTCGCCGGTCAGCGGCTCGATCTCGCGCGGGTAGATCTCCTCGATGCGTGCCTTCTCGCCGGACCGGATCGCTGCGATCGAACGCCTCACCCGCCGCAGCGGCCACAAGCCGTAGACCGCCTGCAGCGCCGCCAGGATGATGAGACCGAGCCCCAGCGCGCCGAAGGAGCGGACCATGGTCCTGCGCAGCACATTGATCTGGTCGTTCAGCCCGGCACGGCTTTGCGCCACCTGGAAACGCCACAATTCGTTGGAGCCCGGAAGGCGCGCATCGCTTTCGACAACCCGCAGCGGTTCTTCGGAGAATTGCATGCTGTCGTAGGTGTGGAACTCGGTGTCCTTGTGCGTGCCGCGCACCGCGAGCAGGCGGTCCCACAGGGATCGCGAGCGAAGGTCGATATTCTGGTTGAACGTCTTCCCGATCCGCGTGACCTGATAATAAGCGCCGGAATAAGGCTCGATGAAGCGCTGGTCGGCCAATTCTCGGCTCGGCAGCACCTCACCGTCCGGTCCGATTTCCGATGAGGAGATCAGGGCGGTCAGCACATATTCGAGCTGCGCGTCGAAATTGTTGGTGAGTGCGGACCTCAACACGCGGTCGAGCGCAACCCCGCCGCCGCTCAGCAGCACGATGATCCACAACGCAGACACGGTGATCATGCGCCGCGTCAGCGACCCGCCGGATCGGCGTCGCGGCGCGTGTCGGTCCCCGCGCCGGAACAGGCGGAGCGAGGATTTCACCCGGCCCTCATCAGCCGCGCGGTTCCTCCAGCGAGTAACCGAGGCCGCGGATGGTGGTGATGACATCGGGGCCGAGCTTCTTGCGGATGCGTGTCACGAACACTTCGATCGTGTTCGAATCGCGATCGAAATCCTGGTCGTAGATATGTTCGATCAGCTCGGTCCGGCTCACCACCTTGCCCTTGTGGTGCATGAGGTAGGAGAGGAGCTTATATTCCTGTGCGGTGAGCTTCACGGGCTCGCCGTCCAGCGTCACCTTGCCCGAACGCGTGTCGAGGCGCACGTCGCCCGCGATCAATTCCGACGAGCTGTTTCCCGACGCGCGGCGGATCAGGGCACGCAGGCGCGCGATCAATTCCTCCGTCTGGAACGGCTTGGCGAGATAGTCATCCGCCCCGGCGTCGAGGCCGGCCACCTTGTCGGACCAGCTGTCGCGCGCGGTCAGCACCAGCACGGGCATGGCCTTGCCTTCCTTGCGCCAGCGGTCGAGCACGGTCAGCCCGTCCACTTCGGGCAGGCCGAGGTCGAGGATAACGGCATCGTAGCTTTCGGTGGAGCCGAGATAGTGGCCATCCTCGCCATCGGTGGCAAGATCGACGGCATAGCCGGCGCCTTCCAGCGTGGCGCGAAGCTGCCGGCCGAGATTGGGTTCATCCTCGACGATCAGGACCCGCATGCGTCAAACCTCCAGCCTCTGGCACCAACATGAACAGCTTTTCTAGCCGCCCAACCAGCGCGATTGCCAATGGTTTCATGAAGCGGGGCTGACGAACGCCCCGTTCGTCCGGCGGATCAGTTGCCCGACCGGCCGATCTCGCGCCCGGTGCGGGCATCCACGTCGATCCAGATCACCTGCCCTTCGCGCATGAACTTCAGGCGGTAACGCTCGCGCCCGATCAGTTCGGGCCCGAGGTAACGGGCACCCTTCATGCGCGGCACATAGGCGCCCTCGATGGAAGGAAGCGGCAGGATCTTCTGTTCGCGAACCGCCTGGAACGCCATATCCTGATCCCGGCCACGCGACGGACGCGCATCGGCAGCACCCACGGGCAGGATCAGGGCAGCAGCGATGATGGCGGGAAGGATACGCATCGATTCCACTTCAAGAAATTCGTTGTTCCTCAACCGGATAGGCGCGGAGCATTGAATAGCGCATGAATAGGGCCGTCAAAGCCGGGCGGCGTCAACCGGACGTGCACGCCGCCGACGCATTTCCGTTACACCTGTGGGGATTGGGCAACGCCCCTTCGTGCATGACGGGGATGACCTTTCGCCTTCCCTGCCCTATCTGGCCCGCATGGCTGCACCCGTACTTGCTTATGAAAATCTCGGTCTCGTCCAAGGCGCCGGCTGGCTTTTCCGGGGTCTGGACCTGTTCATCGGACCGCGCGACCGGCTCGCGCTGATCGGGCGCAACGGCGCGGGCAAGACGACCTTGCTGCGCCTGATCGCCGGGCAGATCGATTCGGACGAGGGCCGGCGCACAATCCAACCGGGCACGCACGTCGTGCTGCTGGAGCAGGATCCGAAGGTAACCGGCTTCGCAACCTTGCTCGACTTCGTGCTGTCCGGCGACGATGCGCCGGAGCGGCATGAAGCCGAGGCGATCGCCGATCAGCTCGGCATCGACCTCTCCCGCGAGGCTGCGACGGCGTCGGGGGGCGAGCGCCGCCGTGCCGCGATCGCACGCGCGCTGGCGATGAACCCCGACGTGCTGCTGATGGACGAGCCGACCAACCATCTCGACATCGCCGCCATCGACTGGCTGGAAAGCTGGCTCGCCCGCTATACGGGCGCGTTCATCGCGATCAGCCACGACCGCACCTTCCTCACGCGCCTTACCCGCCAGACGCTGTGGCTGGATCGCGGCACCATTCGCCGCGCCGAGGTCGGCTTCGGAGGTTTCGAGGCGTGGACCGAACAGGTCTATGCCGAGGAGGAGCGCAATGCCCAACGGCTCGATGCCAAGCTCAAGATCGAGGAACATTGGCTGCAGCGCGGCGTCACCGGCCGTCGCCGCCGCAACCAGGGCCGCCTCGCCAAGCTGAAGGAGATGCGGGCCGAGCGTGCGTCGATGCTGGGCCCGCAGGGCGCGGCCAAGCTCGCCATCGGCAGCGACGATGCCCAGACCAAGGTCGTGATAGACGCCAAGGGGATCAGCAAGGCTTTCGGCGAACGCACGATCATCAAGGACCTGTCGCTGCGCGTCACCAAGGGGGACCGGATCGGCATCGTCGGCCGCAACGGCGCAGGCAAGACCACCTTGCTGAAGCTGCTCACCGGAGAGCTCGCCCCGGATGCGGGCAGCGTACGTCTCGCCAAGACACTGGACAGCGTCATCATCGACCAGCAGCGCAGCCTGATGGACCCGGCCAAGTCGGTGCGCGACGTGCTGACGCAGGGTGGCGACTGGATCGACGTGCTCGGCGCCAAGAAGCACATCCACGGATATCTCAAGGAATTCCTGTTCGACCCCAGCCTTGCCGAGGCGAAGATCGGCACGCTGTCGGGCGGCGAACGATCCCGCCTGCTGCTCGCGCGCGAGTTCGCACGGCCGTCCAACCTGCTGGTGCTCGACGAGCCGACCAACGACCTCGATCTCGAAACGCTGGACCTGCTCCAGGAAGTTATCGCCGATTATGACGGCACGGTGCTGATCGTCAGCCACGACCGTGACTTCCTTGATCGCACGGTGACGATCACGCTCGGCCTCGACGGCACGGGCAAGGTCGACGTGGTGGCGGGCGGCTATGAGGATTGGGAGCGGCAGCGCAACGCCACCACTCCCAAGGCGGCTGCCGCGGCGAGCAAGCCGGCTCAGGCCGCGCCGGCCAGGCGCACGGCCAAGCTGTCCTACAAGGACCAGCGCGACCTGGACCTGTTGCCGGCCCGGATCGAAGAGATCGAAACGGCCATCGCGCGGGATGAAGCGGCGCTTGCCGACCCCAATCTCTACACGCGCGATCCGAAGACGTTCGCTGCACTGACCAGCGCCATCGACAAGGCGCGCGAGGAGCGCGACCAGGCCGAGCTACGCTGGCTGGAACTCGCCGAACAGGCCGAGGCGCTGGAACGCGGCTGAGTCTCAGCCGCCGCTGGCGAAGCTCGCCAGCGTGGCACTGCTCGCATTGGCGATGGTCAATGCCTCGTCGGGCGATCCCGGTGCCTCGTCGATGATCGTCACAGTCGCGCCCAGTCGCGTCACGCCGTAGAGATGCTTGGCAAAGGTCGCCGGCAGACGCACGCAGCCATGCGACGCGGGATATCCGGGGATCTTCCCGGCATGGAGCGCGATGCCGTCCCAGGTGAGCCGCTGCATGTGCGGCATCGGTGCATTGTCATAGAGGTTGGAACGGTGATGCACCTTCTTCTGCAGGATGGTGAAGCTGCCGACCGGCGTGTCGTTGCCCGGCTTCCCAGTGGACACAGTCGACATGCCGATCAGCGTGCCGCCTCGATAGACATAGGCCATTTGCAGGGGGATGCTGACGACGACCTCGACGTCGCCTGCCGTAAAATTGGCGGGCTTCCAGACGAATTGCCCCGGTTCAAGAACGTCCTCCTGTTCGAATGTTATAGTTGACTCCTGCGCCGGTATCGAAGACAAAGGCGTGATAGCAAGGCAGGCAGCCACTACGATCTTGGACACAAAGCCATTCTTTGTGCGAACCATGGCAGGCTCCACTTCCGTTCTACATGAGCAAAGAAGATCGGTTCTTGACCGCAAGGGTCAAGCAGTCACTTCTATTTGGTGCGCACAACGCGCGTGTGGCGCACTGGTGCCCTGCGCTTATTGATTTAGGTGAAGGTTCGGCCCCGTGGCGGGACGCGCGCCGGTCAGCGCGCGGCCATGCCGAGCCGGTCAAAGGCGCGTCCTACCGCCTCGATCAGAGCGTCATTCTCATAAGGTTTCTCGATGAAGTCGATGGCGCCGAGCTTCATCGACTCCACCGCCATCTCGACATCGCCATGGCCGGTCACGGCGATGATGGCGAAGGGCGCGCCGCGCTGGGCAAGTTCGGACTGAACCTTGATCCCGTTCCATCCCGGCATGCGCATATCCAGGATCACGCATCCCGGCGGCAGATCACCGACCGCCTCCATGAATTCGGACCCGGTTGGAAATGCACGCCAGTTCCAGCCTTCGACCTCGCACAACTCTTCCAGCATCGTGCGGATCGGCGCTTCATCATCGACGATATAGACCGGGTAACGGTTCAAAACGCACCACTCTTCGATCTTCGAGGCGTGCCTCGACCTCGCAGCGCCGGTCCGCCGGTCACCTTCCCCGGCGGGCCATGTAAGCGCCAAGCTTCTACCAAAATGAATGCGCGCATGCCGCATGTATTGCATCCGAATCCCCTGACAACCAGCCTTCTTGCCGTAGCGTAAGGCTCAGCTCGCGAAGCTGGGATCCAGCCGGTATGCCTTGCGCAGCAAGGCGGGCCAGGCGAGCGCCCCTGCCACGATCTTCAGCCCCATCTGTCCCTGCTGCGCCGTGACCTCGGGCGATCCCTGGGGCGGGTTGTTGATCGCGCCACCGGCCGACAGCGCCATGATCTGCGCCTCGCATGCGCGCTCCAGGAAATAGAGCTTCAGGAAACATTCGCCTACGCTCTCCCCGACCGCCAGGGTGCCGTGATTTCGCAGCAGCATCGCGCCCTTGCTGCCCATGTTGGCGACCAGTCGCTCGCGCTCGTCCAGATCCACTGCAACGCCTTCATAGTCATGAAAGGCGAGGTCGCCGCCGATCAGCATGGCCGTTTGGGTCAGCGGCAGCAGCCCTTCACTATGCGCCGACACCGCCTGGCCATGCGGCGTATGGAGATGCATCACCGCCTTGGCATCCTCGCGCGCCATGTGCAGCGCGGAATGGATGGTGAAGCCGGCGGGATTGGTGATGAAGGGCGAAGGATCGACCGGAAGCCCCTTCATGTCGACCTTGACTAGGCTCGATGCCGTCACTTCCTCGAACATCAGATTATAGGGATTGAGCAGGAAGTGATGCTCCGGACCCGGCACTCGTGCGGACAGGTGCGTGAAAATAAGGTCGTCCCAACCGAAATAGGCGACGAGGCGATAGGCGGCGGCAAGATCGATGCGGACCTTCCATTCCTCCTCGCTCACCTTTCCTGCCAGGCTCGGTATCTCCACCGACGCCAAGGGCGACACGTCCATGCCGCGCGTGACCGCATCCAACCGTCCCATGATTCCTCTCCTCTTTTCTTTCGAACCTGCTCCAACACAGGATCGCCGCGCAACAATTTGATCGCAACGGCGCGCGCATTCACCGCCACGCCGCAGCCGGTGCCTTGCCGGACGTAGCGCTAGTGCAGGGCCGTTCGGCCTGCAGAATGACATGGCATGGATCGTGACAGGACGGGCCGGCTCGGCCACTATCGCCGCCTGGCAAGGGGTTGGCGGATGCAGGCGGAACGTCGGGATGCGCGCTGGGGCGAGGCAGTCGCACTGACTGCCGCCTTGTGGCTGTTCGTGCTGCTCATCTTCCTGCCGCTCATCCTTGCCCGCCATAAAGGTGGTGACTGGAGCGACGTGGCGCTGGATGCCGGCACCATCATCGTCTCGTTCGGGCTGGGCCTGCTGCTGTTCGCCTTGTTCAGGTCCGTTGTCGAACGCCGTCCCAGATTGCGCGCGCTCGCACTCGTCCCGGCAGTCGCGGCCGCCGCCATCGTCAATGCCGCGTTCGACCTCGTCTATACGGCATGGGTCGCACAGCATCTGGAAAGTGGCTGGGAATCGCTGCCCAGCAACCTCGGCCGCGGCTATGGCGCGGCGTTCAACTACCTGCTCGTCTTCTCGGTCAACGTTCTGCTGTTCCAGCTGTCGCTGTCACGCCGGCGGGCCTTGCGTATCGAGCGGCAATTGGCAGAGGCGCGCTCGTCGGCACAGGAGGCGCAGCTGACGGCGCTGCGCTACCAGCTCAACCCACACTTCCTGTTCAACGCCCTCAACTCGATCTCCGCGCTGATCGTCACCTACCGCAACAAGGATGCGGAACAGATGACCGACCGGCTGTCGAGCTTCCTGCGGGCATCGCTCGCCTGCGATCCATCCGCGCTGGTTCCGCTTGGAGACGAGATCACGCTGGCCGAGGAATATCTCGATATCGAGGCCGTTCGTTTCCAGGGGCGGCTGGACGTCGAGATCAGCTATGCGCCCGAGGCCGGCGAGGTGCCGGTGCCTGGCTTCCTGATCCAGCCCCTCGTCGAGAATGCCGTGAAACATGGCGTGGCCCGTTCGCGTACCCTGGTCACCATCGCCGTCCACGCACAGGTGGAGGGTGATGAGGTGCACGTCACGGTCGAGAATGACGTGCCTGCCGAGCGAGAAGAGCAACAGCCGGGCGGGCTCGGCATCGGCCTCGCCAACGTCCAGGCGCGGCTCAAGAGCGTTTACGGGGATGCCGCGTCGCTGACGGTGGCGACGCGGCCGGGCAGCTATTGCGTGAGCATCGCCTTGCCGCGGCACCCGCCGGCAAGCTGAGGCTTTCGCCGCGGCGCGAGCGGGTTTAATCTCCCTGCCAGGCAGATGGAGGAACCGGAACGATGCGGGTGCTGCTGGTCGACGACGAGGCGCTCGCACTCGACCGCCTGCGCACCTATTGCGGAGACATCGCGTCCTGCGAAGTGGTCGGCACCGCGGGCGACGGGGACGAGGCGCTGGAGGCGATCGAGCAGCTCAAGCCCGACCTGGTCATCATGGACATACAGATGCCGGGCCGCACCGGGCTGCGCACCGCCGCCGACATCCGCACCATCCCGCGCCCGGAACTCGTATTCGTGACGGCGCATGAGCAATTTGCGGCCGATGCCTTCGACGTGGATGCCGCCGATTATCTGCTCAAACCCGTGCGGCTGGATCGCCTACGTCAGGCCGTGGAGCGCGCCGCACGACGCCGGAGCCTGCGCGAGCAGGCGGCACGCGCCGAGGCGCTGGAACAGACGGTGGAGGCGCTGCGGACCGGGCACGTCCATGGGCAGGAGGAGGGCTTCTGGGTGCCGGAACGCGACGGGCAGCGGCGGGTGCCCCTGTCGGCGATCGACTGGATCGAGGCGGCGGGCGATTATGTGATCCTGCATACGGAACTTCGCGGGCACATGCTGCGCGCGACCATGGGGGCGCTGGAACAGAGGCTGGATGGCAGCGACCTGATTCGCGTTCACCGCTCGGCGTTCGTACGGCCGTCGAAGGTGGTGGAATTACGCCGTTCCCGGCGATCCCACGTGCTGGTGATGGAGGATGGCGCCCATGTGCAGGTCAGCGCGCATCACCTCGATTCGGTACGACACGCACTGGGTCTTTGAAGCCTGATGTAGAAGAACCCCGGGAAGCCGTTTCGTCACGGCCTGCCGAGGTTCTTCAGGTGGCGGGATCGCTTGCGCTTCCCGACCATCCCGCGTGCATGTTCTGCTTGTCGTGCGCGCGGGCATCTCGCCCATACAAACGCGATCCTCAGAGGATCGGCGTGGTCGACGTGGCAGCCGCCAGGAACAGGCCGCTGACGAACAGGGCTGCGACGGCGGTTGTGACGGTCCGAAGACGTTCGGCGGACATGATTTCTTCTCCCTCTGGCCGGCCATGATCGGCCGGTAGCGCCTTCTTAAGCGCTCGGGAGAAGCCGCGCCGCCGATGCTCGACTGCCGTGCGGTTCCGGTCGATCAACATGCTCGGCGCGACGAACGTGCCGGCTGCAGCGACGAAAATGCGAATGGGTCAGCGCGGCGTGGCGGACAGCGCCCGGCGGAACCCGGCATCGATCGGAACCCGCTCCCGTCCATAACGGCCCAGCGGAGCACGATAAGGATCACCGGCGGCTTCAGGTGCCCTCGTGTCGGCGATGAAGCTCGTGAGATCGGCAGCCAGCGGTCCCTCTGGGTCATGGATGCCGGTTCCTTCGGCGAGCGGCCGACGCGCGAACAGCGACAGGAGCACCCGCATATGCTCGTCGCTGACGCGCTGGTGCGCTCCTGCGTCCGGGCGGGCCCAGGGCATGGCACGGGTGATCTGCAGACGCTCCATCGCCTGGCTCTCGTCGGCATGGCGCAGGTGGAACAGGTACAGGCCATCAAACCGCGGCGGCTCGTCATGCGCATGCAGGCCGGGCGCCCAGTTGACGGCGCGCCCCACCATGTTGGTCTTGCACATGGAGGAGGAGAAAAGCACCGATTGCCGCTGCTTGCCGACGCCGAGTTCCGGCACCAGCGGCTTCTCGCCCTCGCCCTGCACGATCTCGAGCCCGATGGAGGTCACTGCGTCCCCCTTCATCTGCTCGGCATAGTCGCGGAGGTTCGCGAAGCGGGTCGGGTCGGCGACCAGCAACTCGTCCGCATCCACATAGGCAACCCGTTCGTAGTAGCGCAGCAGGCCGCGCACCATGTCGGAGATGAACCCCAGCCGCAGGGCATCGTCCTGCGGCGAGCGCGGAAGGCGCATGACGTTGACCTTGCGGTTCCGGGCGGCAGAGCCGTCGGTGCTGCCATGGTCCATCACATAGCAATGTTCGAGCCCGACCTGCTTGCTGTAGTGGCCCAGCCACATGGGCAGGCGGCGGTCCTCGTTATACACCATCGTGATCACGGCTAGCGGCGGCACGGCAGCTCCTGCGGCAAGGGGGTGAACGGGTTCAGCGCGGCCGGTCGAGGCCCGCCGGTGCGCGGAAGGACTGCCTACGGGCGGCGAGGTCGGCCTTCATGCGGCGGGGATCGGGCGACCACAGGAAGCCGAAGCCGATCGAGTCGTGCTTGGTCTCGACCGCATGGTGCAGGCGATGGCCTTGGATGATTCGCTTCATGTAGCGCGACTTGCCTTTGTAGCCATGCGCTACCCGGCGATGAACGATGACGTCGTGGAAGATGAAGTAGATCGCGCCATAGGCAGCGATTCCGGTGCCTACCCAGGTCGCCCAGTCGCCCCAGGGGCCCTGCACGCCCATGTAGATGAGCGCGATCGACGGGAGGGCGAAGATGACCGCGTAAAGATCGTTCGCCTCGAACCGGCCGGTGCGCGGGCGATGGTGGCTGGCATGCAGGAACCAGCCCGGCCCGTGCATGATCCAGCGGTGCGCGGCGTAAGCGACTCCCTCCATGACGAGCACGGTGGCGAGAAGCAGCAGGGTGCCGAGCAGCGGATGCATCCTGCTGCAATAGCGAAGACGCGCGCGCGCGTCATGCCCCTCGCTGCCTTTCCTTGCGCGCGCGTATGTGCTTAAGGCCCACGCAAACCTTTTCAGCCTCAAGGCCAGCCTCAAGGGACTCCGCACATGAACATCCACGAATATCAGGCCAAGGAACTGCTTGCGAAGTTCGGCGTCCCCGTGCCCGCGGGCCATGCCGCGCTCACCGTCGACGAAGCCGTCGAGGCCGCAGGCAAGCTCCCCGGGCCGCTTTATGTCGTGAAGGCGCAGATCCATGCCGGCGGCCGCGGCAAGGGCAAGTTCAAGGAACTGGGCGCCGAGGCCAAGGGCGGCGTCCGCCTCGCCAAGACCGCCGACGAAGTACGCGCGCACGCGTCCGAGATGCTCGGCAACACGCTCGTCACCATTCAGACGGGTGACGCGGGCAAGCAGGTCAACCGCCTCTACATCACCGACGGCGTCGACATCGCCAAGGAATACTACCTTGCTCTGCTGGTGAACCGCGCCACCGGCCGCGTCTCCATGGTCGCATCGACCGAAGGCGGCATGGACATCGAGACGGTGGCCCATGACACGCCCGAGAAGATCCAGTCGATCGACATCGACACCGCGACCGGCTTCATGCCGCATCACGGCCGCGCCGTCGCCGCGGCGCTGGAGCTGACCGGCGATCTCGCCAAGCAGGCCGCCAATGTCGCGTCCAAGCTTTACGACGCCTTCCTCGGCACCGATGCCGAGCAGATCGAGATCAACCCGCTCGCCGTCACCGACGATGGCAAGCTGATGGTGCTCGACGCCAAGGTCAGCTTCGACGGCAATGCCATGTTCCGCCACAAGGACCTGATGGAACTGCGCGACGAGACCGAAGAGGATGCCATGGAGCTGGAGGCGTCCAAGTACGACCTCGCCTACATCAAGCTCGACGGCGATATCGGCTGCATGGTGAACGGCGCTGGCCTCGCCATGGCGACGATGGACATCATCAAGCTGAACGGCATGTTCCCGGCCAACTTCCTCGACGTCGGCGGCGG
>CAKTCN010000028.1 GCA_934539295.1 uncultured Allosphingosinicella sp. | reverse complement strand
ACCGGCCCCTTGTACATCGGCTCGATCTTGAGCGCGGTATGGACGCGGCTGGTGGTCGCGCCGCCAATCAGCAGCGGCATCGTCATGTTCGTGCGCTGCATCTCCTCGGCCACCGTCACCATCTCGTCGAGGCTGGGGGTGATCAGCCCCGACAGCCCGATCATGTCGGCGTCATTCTCGTTGGCCGCCTCGATGATCTTCGACCAGGGCACCATCACGCCGAGATCGACCACGTCGAAGCCGTTGCACTGCAGCACCACGCCGACGATGTTCTTGCCAATATCGTGGACGTCGCCCTTGACCGTGGCCATGATGACCTTGCCCTTGCCCTTGGCGCCGGGCTCCTTGGCGGCCTCGATGAACGGCAGCAGGTGCGCCACCGCCTTCTTCATCACGCGCGCCGACTTGACCACCTGCGGCAGGAACATCTTGCCCGATCCGAACAGGTCGCCGACCACGTTCATGCCGTCCATCAGCGGGCCTTCGATCACCTCGATCGGACGAGCGAATTGCTGCCGGCACTCTTCGGTATCGTCCACGACATGCGCGTCGATGCCCTTCACCAGCGCATATTCGAGCCGCTTCACGACCGGTAGGCTGCGCCATTCGGCCGCGGCTTTCTCCGCCACCGCATCGGTGCCGCGGAAGCGCTCGGCCAGCGCGACCAGCCGCTCGCCGGCTTCGGGATCGCGATTGAGGATCACGTCCTCGCAGGCGGTGCGCAGCTCCGGCTCGATCTGGTCATAGACGTCGAGCTGCCCGGCATTGACGATCGCCATGTCCATGCCCGCGGGAATGGCGTGGTAGAGGAACACCGAATGCATGGCGCGGCGCACCGGCTCGTTGCCGCGGAAGCTGAAGCTCAGGTTCGACAGGCCGCCCGAGATATGGACGTGCGGGCAGCGCGCCTTGATCTCGCGGCAGGCCTCGATGAAGTCGACGCCGTAATTGTTATGCTCCTCGATCCCCGTCGCGACCGCGAAGACGTTGGGATCGAAGATGATGTCCTCGGGCGGGAAGCCGATACCGACCAGCAGCTTGTAGGCGCGCTCGCAAATCTCGACCTTGCGATCCCTGGTGTCGGCTTGTCCGACCTCGTCGAAGGCCATGACGACTACGGCAGCGCCATAGGCCATGCACTTGCGCGCGTGGTCGAGGAACTGTTCCTCGCCCTCTTTCATGCTGATCGAATTGACGATCGGCTTGCCCGACACGCACTTCAGGCCCGCCTCGATCACGTCCCACTTGGACGAATCCACCATCACAGGGATGCGGGCGATGTCGGGCTCGGCCTGGATCAGCTTCAGGAAGGTGGTCATGGCGACATGCGCGTCGAGCAGCCCCTCGTCCATGTTGACGTCCAGCACCTGCGCGCCGGCCTCCACCTGCTGCAACGCGACCTCGACCGCTGCGGCATAGTCGCCGTTCATGATCAGCTTCTTGAAGCGCGCCGATCCGGTGACGTTGGTACGCTCGCCGATATTGACGAAGCTGGTGGAGGAGGTGGTGTTCATCAGCATTTCCTAGTTCCCCGGCGAAGGCCGGGGTCCAGTTGCACAGGTCTTCGAAGTCTGGGCCCCGGCCTTCGTCGGGGAACCTCTAGATTCAAGCCGCCATGGTAAACGGTTCGAGCCCGGCCAAACGTGTCCGCACCGGCGGCTCCGGCAAGGCCCGCGGCGGCAGTGCGCTTACCGCATCGGCGATCGCCTTGATATGCGCGGGTGTCGATCCGCAGCAGCCGCCCAGCACGTTGACCTGCCCCTGGTCGGCCCATTCCTTGACCAGCGCCGCCGTCGTCTCGGGCAGCTCGTCATAGGCGCCGAGCTCGTTCGGCAGGCCGGCGTTCGGATAGACCATGATCAAAGTATCGCAGATGCCCGACAAAGTCTTCACATGCGGGCGCAGCTGCTCGGCCCCGAACGAGCAATTGAGCCCGATCGTCACGGGCCGCGCATGGCGCACCGCGTGCCAGAATGCCTCAACCGTATGGCCCGACAGGTTGCGGCCCGACAAGTCGGTCAGCGTCATCGACATCATGATCGGCAGGTCGCGCCCCAGCGCCTCGCCCGCCTCGATCGCCGCCATTATGCCTGCCTTGGCGTTCAGCGTGTCGAACACCGTCTCGATCAGAACGAAGTCGATCCCGCCTTCGACCAGCGCATCGATCTGCTCGCGATAGACGTCCTTCAGGTGATCGAAGTCGATCTCGCGAAAACCCGGATCGTTGACGTCGGGCGACAGCGACAGCGTCTTGTTGGTCGGCCCAAGCGCACCGGCCACGAAGCGCGGACGGCCGTCCTTTGCCTCGAACTCGTCGGCGATCGAGCGGGCCAGCTTGGCGCTCTCGTAATTGATTGCGTGGACGAGATGCTCGGCGCCATAATCGGCCTGGCTGATGCGGTTGGCCGAGAAGGTGTTGGTCTCGGCGATGTCCGCCCCCGCCTCGAAATAGGCGCGGTGGATGGAGGCGGGCACGTCCGGCCGCGTCAGCGCCAGAATGTCGTTATTGCCCTTCTGGTCGTGGCTGAGGCCGAGATCGCCGGCATAGGCGGCCTCGTCCAGCTTCCAGTTCTGAATCTCTGTCCCGAAGGCACCGTCCGTGATCAGAATGCGCTTGGCCGCCTCGGCCATCAGCTTTTCGCGTGCGCCCATCATGCGGCCTCCACTCGCGCCGTCGTCCGCGGCCTCAGCCCCAGCAAGTGGCAAATCGCGTAGCTCAGTTCCGCCCGGTTGAGCGTGTAGAAGTGAAACTGCCGCACGCCGCCTTCGTAGAGCTTGCGGCACAGTTCGGCCGCCAGCGTCGCCGACACGAGCTGCCGGGCGGCGGGATGGTCGTCCAGACCCTCGAACAGCTTTTCCATCCACGCGGGCACGGCGGTGCCGCACATCTTGGACATGCGTTGAACGCTGGCGAAGCTCATAACCGGCATGATGCCCGGCACGATCTCGGCATCGATCCCCGCCTTGGCGGCATCGTCGCGGAAGCGGAAGAAAGTTTCGGGCTCGAAGAAGAATTGGGTGATCGCCCGGTTGGCACCGGCATCGATCTTGCGCTTGAGATTGTCGAGATCGGCGGTCGCATGCTCGGAGTCCGGATGACATTCCGGATAAGCCGCGACCGATATCTCGAACGGGTGCAGCTTGCGCAGGCCGGCCACCAGATCCGCCGCATTCTCATAGCCGCCCGGATGGGTCCGATATTTCTCCCCCTCGCGCGGCGGATCACCGCGCAGCGCCACGATATGCCGCACGCCCGCCGCCCAATATTCCTCGGCGATCCGATCGATCTCCTCACGGGTCGCGTCGACGCAGGTGAGGTGCGCCGCTGCCGGTATTTCCGTCTCCCGCGCGATCCTTGCCACCGTAGCATGGGTCCGCTCGCGCGTGGTGCCGCCGGCACCGTAAGTCACCGACACGAAGCGCGGATTGAGTGGCGACAGCGCCTCGACGGAGGCCCACAGCGTCTCCTCCATCTTCTCCGTCTTGGGCGGAAAGAATTCGAACGAGACCTCAAAGTCGCCGGGAAGATCGGCGAACATGGTCGGGGTAGCTGAATCGGTCAGAGGCATTTCGACATATAAACATATCTTTATATGTGCCTCAAGGAGAACGCGCTTTCGCTCTCATTCTGAAGGCGGTTGCGGGCCCGTCACCATTCGTTGATAACGCTGTCAATCGCGTGCGTCGGTCCACGAACGTGCGCAACAAACGGGAGGATGACGATGAAGAAGCGCGCGCGCTCGGCCGGCACGACTGCAAGGACCGGGATGCTTGCCCTGTTGCTGGCAGCCACTGCCGCCTGCACGACGGCAGGTGCGGGTGGCAACTGGCCGGCGGTGCAGAGCAGGGTTGCGCCCGATGCCTCCATCGAGCGTCGCGCCGACGAGATACTCGCACGCATGAACCTGGAAGAGAAAGTCGGGCAGATCATCCAGGGCGATATCGCCAGCACCACGCCCGAGGACGTGCGCCGCTATCGCCTCGGTTCGGTGCTGAATGGGGGCAATTCGTCGCCGGGCGGAAACGAGACCGGACCCGCGGCCGACTGGGTCAAGCTCGCCGATGAATTCTGGGACGCGTCGATGAACCGTCCTGCGGGCGAGTTGCGCATCCCCGTGATCTGGGGAAGCGATGCGGTACACGGCCACAGCAACATCGTGGGAGCGACGCTTTTCCCGCACAATATTGGCCTCGGCGCGACGCGGAACCCCGGCCTCATCCGCCGGATCGGCGAAGTGACGGCCATGGAGATGGTCGCCACGGGCCTCGACTGGGATTTCTCCCCAACCCTCGCCGTCGTGCGCGACGATCGCTGGGGCCGCAGCTACGAAGGCTTCTCGGAGGATCCCGAGATCGTACGCGCCTATGCGTCCGAGATGGTGGAAGGGTTGCAGGGCCGCGCCGGCACGCCCGGTTTCCTCGGCGCGGGCAAGGTGATGTCCAGCGCCAAGCATTTCGTCGGCGACGGCGGCACCGCAGGCGGCAAGGACCAGGGCGACTTCCAGGGTAGCGACCGGGAATTGCGCGACATCCACGGTGCTGGCTATCCTCCCGCGATCGAGGCGGGCGTGCAGACGATCATGGCCTCCTTCTCCAGCGTGCGCGGCGAAAAGGTGACGGGCGACCGCGACCTCCTGACCGGCGCGTTGAAGGAGCGGATGGGCTTCGACGGCTTCGTGGTCGGCGACTGGAATGCCCACGGCCAGGTTCCGGGCTGCTCCAACACGTCCTGCGCCGCGGCGATCAATGCCGGGCTCGACATGTTCATGGCGCCGGACGGGTGGAAGGAGTTGTACAACAACACGCTGGCGCAGGTGCGGTCCGGGGAAATCCCGATGGCCCGGCTGGACGACGCCGTACGCCGGATCCTGCGGGTAAAGCTGCGCGCCGGCATGTTCGAGAAGCCGAAGCCATCGGCCCGGCCCTATGGCGGACAGCTAGAACTGCTCGGATCGCTCGAACATCGCGCGGTGGCGCGGCAGGCGGTGCGCGAATCGCTCGTCTTGCTCAAGAACCAGAACAAGCTCCTGCCGCTCGCCGCCGATGCGAACGTGCTCGTCGCGGGCGACGGCGCGGACGACATCGCCAAGCAATCGGGTGGCTGGACGCTCACCTGGCAGGGCACCGGCACGACCAACCGCGACTTCCCGGGCGCACAATCGATCTGGGGCGGCATCAAGGAGGCAGTAAGCGCCGCGGGCGGCAGGGCGACGTTGAGCGTCGAAGGCCGCTACTCGACCAAGCCGGATGTCGCCATCGTCGTGTTCGGCGAAGCTCCCTATGCCGAGTTTATGGGCGATCGCCCGACGGTAGAATTTAGCCCGGAGGACAAGAAGGACCTGGAACTGCTGAAGCGTCTCAAGGCAGCCGGCATACCGACCGTTTCGGTCTTCCTCTCGGGCCGTCCGCTCTGGGTCAATCCGGAGATCAACGCGTCCGACGCGTTCGTGGCTGCCTTCTTGCCCGGCAGTGAAGGCGGCGGCGTTGCCGACCTCCTCTTCAAGAGCCGCAGCGGCGCAGTGCCGCACGACTTCAAGGGAAGATTGTCCTTCAGCTGGCCCAAGCGCGTGGAGCAAGCCGTGCTCAATCGCGGCGACGCGAACTATGACCCGTTGTTCGCTTATGGCTTTGGCTTGTCCTATGCCGACAATGGCGATCTCGGCCGGCTTTCGGAGGAACGTCCCGCAGGAGAAACATCGTCGGCTGGACTGGTGTTCGGGCGTTCGGGTCTGCAGGCCGGATCGGCGTTCCAGTTGGTCGACGGGGGTACGGCCACGCGCATCACCGGCAATGCCGCTGCCACGCCGAACGGCCGCCTGCGCATCTCCGGTACCGATCGCCGCGCGCAGGAGGACGCCCGCACGCTGGCTTGGGACGGCAGCGGCCCTGCCACCATCGCAATCGACGGCCGGCCGCTCGACCTGTCGCGCGAATTCACCGGTCAACTCAGCCTGATCGTCGAATATCGGGTAAATACGGCTCCCTCCGGGCCCGTCACCCTTGGCATGACTGGCAGCGCTGACAGTTCCGCCGTACCACTCACGGGCATCCTGGCGGGTGCAGCGCCCGGCGAGTGGCGCACGATGGTCGTGCCGCTCCGCTGTTTTGTCAAAGACGGCTTCGATCCGCGCCAGGTGACGGTGCCGTTCGCGCTCACGACGGCAGGTCGGCTGTCCCTCTCGATCTCGGACGTACGCGTGGCAAGCGCGGCCGTGCCGCAGACCCAATGCGGCGGGTGACGGCGGCAGGCGCCGTCACCTCGCCTCATTGATGCAGCAGCCGCCAGCCATCCGGCAGATAGTCGGTCGACATGTAGAAGTAATAATTGCACGTGCCGTCCGCGCGATAGCTGCCGCCCTTGAGCAAGCCGAAGGCGACGGTGCCGTTGAACACCGGCGCGCCGCTATCGCCGCCGCGGCATGACGGTCCGGCCACCGTGGTCCAAAGCGGCTCGCATGGTCCGCCGCACAGGTCACCTGGCGGTGCGAATTCGGTGAGTTCCACCTCGGCGCAGCTGTAGCCGGTGCTCTCGCCGCGATGGCAGACGACATCGCCTGCCCGCGTGCTCGCCCGGTTGCGCCAGCTCGTCACCGGACGAACCGCGATCTTGCCCGCATCGGCGTAGAAAAACGGCTTCAGCGTCTCATCGGCCAGATGGATCTGCACATCGCGGTAGCCCCAGCCCCACTGGCCGACAAAGTCGAGTGGCACCGTCCCTCGTTCCGGATCGACATAGGAGAGGCTGTCGGGGCAATGCGCTGCCGTTGCGACACCCGTGCGCGCGCCGTCGGTCACGACGAAGCCGGAGGTGCAGGCATGGCGTCGGCCGCACGCCGGATCCACGCCTTCGACGCGCGACCCGCCTTCCACCATTGCGTCGCCATCGCGATCCACCAGCCGCACGCGCACCGGCACGCCGGTCTGCGCCTCCAGCCGGGGCAGCAGGTCCGACCCCATCCGCGCAACCGCCGAACTGCTCATGGTCACGACCAGCTTGCCCGTACGCTCGTCCAGCCCGAGCCCTGGCGGTGCCGGCAGCATGGCGCGGAGAGCCGCCTGATTGGCGCGCAGGGCCGCGATCACCTGATCCCGGGTCGCGCGCGCGCCGGTGCGGAACACAACCGGCACAGCCACACCGCCGGCGAAGATCGTCCGCGCGGGCACCGGCTCGTCACCGGTCAGCAGCACCGAGATCCGAAAGCCAGGCTGGTGATCGACCGAAATGCCGGCAAGCCGCGCCGCGAATTCTTCCCGGATGCGGTCCGTGGCGGCGACACTTTCCTCCTGCGCGCGCAGCCTGCGCACCGCCTCTTCCTGCGGCACCGCGTAACGGGCGGCATATTCGGCCGCATCCTGCGCATAGGCCTCTACGGGCGTCTGCACGCGCTGAGGCAATGCCTGCGCCGCCGCGATACTCGGCCAGCCGAGCGCCAGCGCCCCCAGGACCATGTGTTTGATGCGATTCCCTCCACCCATGCAGCGGCCTTAGCAGCGAACAGGCGGACCGTGCATGAACGGCAGGCTTGGCATCGGCAGCGCGTCGATCCAATGTGCCGCCATGATCCGCATCCTGCTCCCGCTCGCCCTTCTCGCCGCTCAACCCGCCTTCGCCCAGTCGCCGCCTGCCACCGCTGACGAGGCGTTGCGCAACCTGTACAATGCCGAATGGACCTGGCGGCAGGGCGAATATGCCCAGATCCGCGAAGAGGATGACTGGGTCGATGGCGACCGCCTTCCCCGCGTCGATGCCGCGTCCGAACAGGCACGGGTCGCATATTGGACCAGAATGCTGACCAACCTCGACCGCATCGACGTGGCGAAACTCTCGCCGGAGGAGCGGATAAACGCGGCCGTGTTCCGCACCACGCTGGAGGCGCGTGTTGCCGACGGTCCGTTCCGCACGTGGGAGATGCCGTTCAACGCCGACAGCAATTTCTGGTCGTATCTGGACGCGCGCGGACCGTTCATGACGGCCGCGCAATATCGCCGCTACATCGGCCGCATGCGCGACCTGCCGCGCTTTTTCGGCGAGCACATCGTCAACATGCGCAGCGGCCTTGCCCGCGGCTTCAGCGTTCCGCGTCCAACCTTGGAAGGTCGCGACGCCTCGATCGCTGCCTTCGCCGTTGCGGATCCGGCCAAGAACCCGTTCTACGCCGCTTTCGACAAGATGCCGGCGACCATCCCCTCTGCCGAGCAGGAGAGGCTGCGCGCCGAGGCACGCGATGCGATCGCACAAGGCGTGGTGCCAGCCTACACCAATCTGCTGACCTTCTTCCGCACCGAATATCTGCCTCGCGCCCGGACCACATTGGCGGCAGAGGTGATGCCGGAGGGCAAGGCATTCTATCAGGCGCAGATTCGCCAATATACCACGCTGGACCTGACGCCTGAGCAGATCCACCAGATGGGTCTTAAGGAAGTCGCCCGGATCGACGCGGAGATGCGCAATACGATGGTGCGCGCAGGCTTTAAGGGCAGCTTCGAGGAGTTCCTCGCCTTCCTGCGCACCCACCCGCAATTCTACGCACGCACTCCCGACGAACTGATGGGCGTGTCCGCCTATGTCGCCAAGCGCGTGGACGGCGAGCTCAAGGACGCGTTCGGCACTCTTCCGCGCTATCGCTTCACCATTCGTCCGGTGCCCGACGCGATCGCTCCCTTCTACACGGCCGGGCGCGGCGGGCTGGAGGCGTGCATGATGAACACCTACAATCTGCCCGCGCGCCCGCTCTTCCAGATCCCCGCGCTGACGTTGCACGAATGCGCGCCGGGCCACAGCTTCCAGGCCGCGCTGGCGCTGGAAGGGCCGGACCGCCCTGACTTTCGCAAGCAGACCTATTTCTCGGGCTATGGCGAGGGCTGGGGCCTCTACACCGAATGGCTCGGCACGGTGATGGGCATCTACCGCACGCCTTACGAGGATTTCGGCCGCCTTTCCTACGAGATGTGGCGCGCCGCGCGGCTGGTGATCGACACCGGCATCCACCATTATGGCTGGTCGCGCGACCAGGCGATCGACTACCTGTCCTCACACACCGCCTTGTCGCGGCACGAGGTCGACACGGAGGTCGACCGCTACATCAGTTGGCCGGGCCAGGCGCTCGCCTACAAGCTGGGCGAGATGACCATACGCCGCAAACGTGCCGATGCCGAGGCGAAGCTGGGCAGCAGCTTCGACCAGCGCTGGTTCCACGACATCATACTCAATCTCGGATCCGTGCCGCTACCGGTGCTGGAGTCGGAGATCGATCGCTGGATCGTTGGCGGCGGCAAGAAGCCGGAAACTTCCGCCAAGCCTGGAACCTGAACGCCGCCCACCCGCTTCAAGCGGCATGGTTTATCTCGCGCTACCCGCCGTCATCGTGGCCATGTTCGGCTACATGTTCTGGCACACCGCCTATCGCATGCGTCGCGACCGCGTGATGGGCCAGCGTGAGCGAAAGCGCGGGCGGTTCGGATTACGACGCCGCCGAGACAACTGATCGACGACCGGAGCCAGTGGCAGGGCTCAGGCAGTCACGCGGTGAACGGCGCACAGCTTGTTGCCCGCAGGGTCGCGCAAATAGGCAAGGTATAACGGTCCCATCGACATCTGCCGGATACCCGGCGGGTCCTCGACGCTAGTGCCGCCGTTCGCGACACCGGCGGCATGCCAGGCATCGACCATGGCTGTGCTGTCGGCCGCGAAGCCGATCGTGCCGCCATTGGCATGGCAGGCCGGCTCACCATCGATCGGCGCACCGACGATCAGCAGCGCCCCCCTGTGCAGGTAGACCAGTTTGCCCCGCGGATCGCTGCCGCCGGGCTGACCACCGAGCGCCACCAACGTGGCATCGTAAAAGGCGCGGGACGCCTCGATGTCATTTGCGCCAAGCGCAACATGGCTGAACATGCCTGTTTCCCCTTAGTAGACGACGACGCTGCGGATGCTCTCGCCCGCATGCATCAAGTCGAAGCCCTTGTTGATTTCGTCCAGCGTCAGGACGTGGGTGATCATCGGATCGATCTCGATCTTGCCGTTCATGTACCAGTCGACAATTTTCGGCACGTCAGTCCGCCCCTTGGCGCCGCCAAATGCCGTGCCGCGCCAGTTGCGGCCCGTGACAAGCTGGAACGGGCGGGTGCTGATCTCCTTGCCCGCCTCGGCCACGCCGATGATGATGCTGGTGCCCCAGCCGCGATGACATGCCTCGAGCGCGGTGCGCATCACTTCGGTGTTGCCGGTCGCGTCGAAACTGTAGTCGGCACCGCCGTCGGTCAGTTCCAGCACCTTCGCGATCGTCTCTTCGCGGCTCAGCCCCTTGGAGTTGAGGAAGTGCGTCATCCCGAAACGGCGGCCCCATTCCTCGCGGTCCGGGTTGATGTCGACGCCGATGATCTTGTCCGCACCGACCAGCTTGGCGCCCTGAATGACGTTGAGGCCGATCCCGCCGAGGCCGAACACGACCACATTCTCGCCCGCCTGCACCTTGGCCGTGTTCACCACCGCGCCTACGCCCGTGGTGACGCCGCAGCCGATATAGCAGCTGGTCTTGAACGGTGCGTCCTCGCGGATCTTGGCGACCGCGATCTCCGGCAGGACGGTGAAGTTCGAGAAGGTCGAGCAGCCCATATAATGGTAGATGGGCTGACCCTTGTAGCTGAAGCGCGTGGTGCCGTCGGGCATCAGGCCCTTGCCCTGCGTGGCACGGATCGCGGTGCACAGGTTCGTCTTGCCGCTGAGACACGACTTACACTGACGGCATTCGGGCGTGTAGAGCGGGATGACGTGATCGCCCGGCACGACGCTGGTCACGCCCGCGCCCACTTCGCGCACGATGCCCGCTCCCTCATGGCCGAGAACAGAAGGGAAGATGCCCTCGCTGTCGAAGCCATCGAGCGTATAGGCATCGGTATGGCAGATGCCGGTCGCCATGATCTCGACCAGCACCTCGCCCGCCTTCGGCCCCTCCAGGTCGAGCTCAACGATCTCGAGCGGCTTCTTGGCTTCGAAGGCGACTGCGGCGCGGGTCTTCATGGGAGAATCTCCAACATCCCCTCTCCCCTTGCGGGAGAGGGTTAGGGTGAGGGGTGCGCCCGAAGCGGCTCGATGCCGCTGAGGGCGCCTATGCCCCGCGCTCTACCCCCGGAACCTCCACTTCGCCAACCCTGTCCGCCTCGAAACTGGCGATCGGATACGCGCAATAATCCGCGGCATAATATGCGCTCGGCCGGTGGTTGCCGGAACAGCCGAGCCCTCCGAACGGCATGTTGCCCGCAGCGCCGGTGGTTGGGCGGTTGCGGTTGACCACGCCCGCGCGGCTTTCCTCGACGAAGCGGCTCCACAGAGCCTCGTCGTTGCTGACGAAGCCGGCAGACAGGCCGAAGATGGTTGCGTTCGCCGCAGCAATGGCCGCGTCGAAATCGGGCACGCGGATCACCTGCAGCACCGGCGCGAAAATCTCGGCGTCAGGCGCGTCGATCCCGGTTACATCGTAGACTGCGGGCGTGACGAAGGCCGCACTGCGACCCTCGACGAGAGCGAAGGGACGGATCGCCCGCGCACCCAGCGCTTCCAGCCGCGCCACGGCTGCACGCGCGCCATCGGCGGCAGCGTCCGATACGAGCGGGCCCATGAACGCCTCGCCCGCCTCGTCCCACGCAGCGATGCGCAGCCGCCCGGCTAGCGCATCGGCCGCCTCTACGATGGCGTCGCCAACCGCGCCTTCGGGCACGATCAGCCGCCGCGCGCAGGAGCAGCGCTGACCGGTGGTGACGAAGGCGGACTGGGCGATGATCGACGCCGCTTCCTCCGGCGAATCCCACACCACCAGTGGGTTGTTGCCGCCAAGCTCCAGCGCCAGCATCACATGCGGCCGCTCCACCGTGGCCCGCCGCAACGCCGCGCCCGCGCCTGCCGATCCGGTGAAGAGCAGCCCGTCAATATCGCCGGCGACCAGCGCCTCGCCCGTTTCGCGGCCGCCCTGGATCAGGTTCAGCACGCCGTGCGGCAGGCCCGCCTCTGCCCACGCCTTCGCCATCGCTTCGCCGATCGCTGGTGCGACCTCGGAGGGCTTGAACACGACCGTATTGCCCGCCAGCAGCGCGGGTACGATATGGCCATTGGGCAAGTGACCGGGAAAATTATACGGCCCGAGCACCGCCATCACGCCATGCCCGCGATGGCGCAGCACCGCGCGGCCGAAGGCGGTGCCAGCCTCTCGCTCGCCCGCCCGCTCGGCCTGCGCCAGTATCGACACCTCGACCTTGGCGATCATCGACCCGATCTCGGCGCGCGCCTCCCACAGCAGCTTGCCCGTTTCACGCGAAATCAGCTCGGCAAGGTCATCGCGCCGGGCACCCAGCACCTCGGCATAGCGCCGCGCGACGGCGATCCGCTCCTCGACGGGATCGCTCCGCCACTTCGGCAAAGCCGTGCGCGCTCTGGCGATCGCCGCGTGGCACTCGTCGGCGCCCGCGGTCGCACCTTCCCAGACCATAGCGCCAGTTGCCGGATCTATCGATCGGAGGGACGTCATCCCGCGCTTACCCTGATGCGACTGCCGCTCTCGACGCGAAGCGCACGGGCGGTCTCTGGCGTGATTGCCGCAACATCGCCCTCGCGGATGGCGGCGGCACGCACGCATCGGAAATTCTCGATGCCGGAGGTGGCAACCAGCATCAGGTCACCTTGTGCGGTGGCGTCCACCTCCACACGGTAATCGCGCGCGTTGCGGATCGTTGCCACATTGTCACGGGCGCAGGTCATGGTCGGACCGCCGTCGAATATGTCCACCAGTCCCGAACGTTCGAAACCTTCGCGCGCCAGCATCGCCGCGGCAGGCTCCCCCTCGCGGTTGACGCGGCCGATCGCCTCGCATGCATTGCGCTCCATCAATTCGACATAGATCGGATGGCGCGGCGCGAGGTCGAGAATGAACTGGCCGTCGGTCGAGGTCGTCATGCGGTCGGCCTCGTCGAACGGCAGTCGGTAGAATTTGGACGCGACGCCTTCCCAGAAGGGCGAATGGCCGCCTTCGTCGAACCAGCCCCGCAGCTCGGCCATGACAGTCTGGTTGAAGCGCAAAGGCTCAGCCCCAATGAGCATGTAGCGCGATCGGGCGAGGAGACTCCCCGCACCGCCGCTGCGCCGCTCGGGCCGCAGGAACAGGGATCCGACCTCCGTCCAGCCTGCGCATTCATTGACCAGCACCAAAGCCTGGTGATCGAATCGCGTCTCGATCGCAGAACTATATTGGGCGAGCGTCACCACGCGGAACGAGAAATGCGGTCGCTTGACGCCAACTGCTGCACGTATCCCGCCGACGCCCTCGACCCGGCCGGTGTCCGTATCCTCCAGCATCAGCGTGTACCACGCCTCAGCCGGCGCCACGCTGCCCGCAAAGCTTGCCGCCGAAAGTTCCAGCCGCGCGGCCAGCACCGGCTCGTCCGCGGGCAGGCTGGTGAAGCCGCGGCCCGAGAGGACCGCAAGCTCCATCAATGAATCAAGATCGGCCGGCCCGGCCGGGCGGACTGCCAGCATCAGGCCGCCTTGGCCTGACGCCCGCGCACCACCTCGAACGTCGCTTCGATGCGCTTTACGACCTCGGCCACTTCCTCATGGCTGATGATCAGCGCCGGGAGCAGGCGCACGCAATTCTCGCCGCCGCCGGCAACCAGCAGCTTCTGGTCGCGGGCCAGCGCCATGAAGTCGCGATTGTTGACTGCATCGACCAGCTTGATGCCGATCAGCAACCCCTTGCCGCGAAGCTCCACGACGATGTCAGGATAGCGGGCAGCAAGCGCGCCGAGTTGCTGCTTGAACGCCTCCGTGACATCGCGCGCATGCGCCAGCGTCTCTTCACTGGCGATCTCGTCAAACGCCGCGATGCCGACCGCCATGGCGAGCGGGTTGCCACCGAAGGTCGAACCGTGAACGCCAACCGTCATGCCGCTCGCTGCCTCGGCCGTGGCGAGGCAGGCGCCGACGGGGAAGCCGCCGCCCAACGCCTTGGCGATCGCCATGATGTCGGGCTCGACGCCCTCGAACCATTGGTGCGCGAACAGCTTGCCCGTGCGGCCCATGCCGCTCTGCACCTCGTCATAGATGAGGAGCACGCCATGCCGGGTGCACAGTTCGCGCACCCGCTTCAGCCACTCTCCGGTCAACGCCCGCGCACCGCCCTCGCCCTGCACCGGCTCGACCAGCAAAGCCGCCGTGGTCGGACGCGCGATCGCTTCCTCGATGCCGGCCTGGTCGTCGACGCTGAGCTGGATGTAACCCGGCAGGCGCGGACCGAAGCCCTCGACGTAGGACGGATTGCCCGCTGCGTTGATCGCCGCATAGGTGCGGCCGTGGAAGGACCCGGCAAAGCCGATCACGTCGATCCGCTCCGGATGACCCTTCTGGCTGTGATAGCGCCGCGCAGTCTTCAGCGCCGCCTCGATCGCCTCGGAGCCCGAGTTGCCGAAGAAGGCGACGTCGGCGAAGGTCGCACCGGTCAGACGCCTGGCGAGCTGCTCCTGCGCGGGAATGCGGAAGATGTTGGACACGTGCCACAGCTTGTCGGCCTGCTCGCGCAGCGCGGCAACCAGCTTGGGATGCGCATGGCCCAGCGCGTCCGTGGCGATGCCGGCCACGCAGTCCAGATATTCGGTGCCATCCCGGTCGTAGAGCCAGACGCCCTCGCCCCGCTCCACCTCGATCGGCGCCCGGTTGTAGACGCCCATGATGTTGTCGGACATGTTCAATCCTCGATATGCTCTGCGCCCGCTCTTAGTCCCGTCGGGCCGCAGATGAAAATGGTTCAGGCGGCCTTGGTCATGCCGAAGATGCCGGTCGCGTTGCCGCTGTCGAAGGCGAGGTCGAGCCTGCCGGTCTCCGCATCCACGTCGCGCGCGATGAACTCGTAGAAGGAGCCGGGCACTGTGCGAACGACCTCGCTGCCATCCTCGGCGATGAATCGTCGCTCCACGGGATCGGCGCGCAGCGCAGTCTGGCGCACTCGCCCGCTCTTCGACACTTCAACGGCAGGCTTCATGTCCCAGCCGGCAGCCTTGAGCTCGTCGGCCAGCGCATCGACGTCCGCCACGCGATCAGTCGCATGATTGAAGGCATTGCCCTCCGTCGCGATCCACGCCGCCTCACCCGACTGGGCGAGCAGCGCCTCGTAATCGGCGACGCCCGGCACGTCGTGCTGACGATCGAACGCGCCGGCGATCACCGGCAGCGCGGCGACGGCCCGATCGAAGTCCGCTGAACCGGTTGACGCGAAGTCCGCCAGCACAGCAGCGGTCGCCGCATCGATCGGGTCACGCGAGGTGCCGAAGACCCGCCGCGCTGCATCTTCGAAGTCGAACCGGTCCACATGCAGTTCGGAGACGAAGAATTGCGGGATCGCCTCAGGAAGATCGCGATGGCGGAAGGCGTGGCCCGTCATGCCGAGCTTGGGCAGCGGGTAGAGTGCCGCATCCTCATAGCCCAGTGGCTCCAGGATCCGCGAAAAGGCGTCGATCCCGCCGGGAAGGTCACCCGTCGCACCCTCGGCAAAACGGATGGTGCGGAGCGCGCCATGGTCGAAGCAGACCGTCCCACCTTTGGCCAGAGCATGATCGACATAGCGCCTGCCGCTCGGCACGCGCTTCAGCAGGTCGGCGAAGAGCAAGGCGTTCAACGCCATGGCGAAGGACGCGCGGGACACCTGTCCGCCACGCTCGGCAACCAGGCTCTCGTCCAGCATCAGCTGCGAGAAGGTCGTGCGTGCGGCATCTTCGCCCGCCACCGCGGCAACCAGCCGGTGAATGTTGCTCTCATTCGCATCAGGCATGACGAGACTCCTTCATTCCGCTTGCCTTTCTGCTCCCGATCCGCCTTCATGCGCAAATCAGAAGCTTTCATATCCTGATGAGTGTTTGGAATGAGCGAACCCCGCCGCCTGCTGCCGCCAATGAGCGCGCTGAACAGCTTCGCCGCCGCCGCGCGCACCGGCAGCTTCTCGCGCGCGGGCGCCGAGGTCGGCCTCACCCAGAGCGCGATCAGCCGCCAGGTCGCCTTGCTGGAGGATTGGCTGCAGACACCCTTGTTCGACCGCGCCGGTCGCCGTGTTGCACTGAATGCCGATGGGCGTGCATATGCCGACGAGATCGCCCCGGCGCTGGAGCGCATCCGCGCCGCCACGCATCGCCTGATCGACCGGCGCCCCGGCAACGAACTTGCCATCGCCACTTTGCCCAGCTTCGGCATGCGCTGGCTCGCTCCGCGCCTGCCGCGGCTGACCGCGCAGCATCCCGAACTGATCGTCAACTTTGCCGCGCGCGTCGCACCGTTCGACTTCGGTCAGGAGGATTTCGACGCGGCTATCCACTTCGGCCATCCCGATTGGCCCGGCGCCGACCACGTCTTTCTGTTCGAGGAGGAATCAGTGCCGGTCTGCGCACCGGCCTGGCTGGCCGCCAACCCGGTTGCGCGCGCGTCCGACCTGCTCGGCAAGTCGCTGCTCGTTCAGGCGTTGCGTCCCGATGCATGGACACGCTGGTTCGCCGCGGAGAGGCTGGAGGCACCTGCCGCCACCGGCGCCCGATTCGAACATTTCCTCATGCTCGCCCATGCCGCCGCCGCAGGGGCCGGCGCCGCGCTCATTCCCAAATATCTGATCCAGCCTGAACTGGAGAACGGCGCACTCGTGATCATCATCGATCGTCCGCTCGCGACCGACGAAGCTTATTACCTGGTCTATCCCGAGAGGGAGAGGGCTGATCCAATGCTCGCATCCTTTCGCACCTGGATCGAGGCGGAGGCGCGGACCGCCTGAGTCAACGGCCCGTCGCATCCTTCTGAACAAAGCCGGCGCTCGCTTCGTTGATCGTCCAAACCTCTTACGGAGAATGAACATGGACAATCATCGCGAAGGCATCGACCCGGATCGCACCGAGGGCAGCCTCAAGAAGGTCGGCGGCGACATCAAGGAAGGCATCGGCAACATCCTTGGTGACGAGAAGATCAAGCGCGAAGGCCAGGCCGACCAGGCCGAAGGCAAGGCCCAGAATGCCTGGGGCGGCCTCAAGGACACGGTCCGCGACGCCGTTGATGGCGGCCACCGCCGTTAAGCGCTAACCGGCGCTCGTTACCCCCGCTCCGTCATTGCGAGGAGTGTAGCGACGAAGCAATCCAGTGAGGCTCTGAGGCCGCTCTGGATTGCTTCGCTTTGCTCGCAATGACATAGTGGGTTCTAAACCCCCACCCGCTCCTCGTAGGCCCTGATCGCCGCCTCGCTTGCGAGCGTCAGCCCGATCTCGTCCTGCCCGTTCATCAGGCACTCGCGCCGGAACGGGTCGAGGTGGAACTCGAACCGATCCTGGAGCGGCGAGGTCACCGTCATCGTCTCCAGGTCGACCGTCAGCGGCAATTCGCGCGCCACCTCCATCAGCCGGTCCACCGCCTCCTGCGGCAGCACGACCGCGACGATGCCGTTCTT
Organism: uncultured Allosphingosinicella sp.; assembly: GCA_934539295.1. GTDB lineage: Bacteria > Pseudomonadota > Alphaproteobacteria > Sphingomonadales > Sphingomonadaceae > Allosphingosinicella. Next base: position 29,670 of record CAKTCN010000028.1, on the reverse strand, counting down.
GAACGCATTGCCCGAGAAGATGTCCGAGAAGCTCGGCGCGATCACCGCCTCCACGCCCATGTCGGCCAGCGCCCAGGCGGCATGCTCCCGGCTCGACCCGCACCCGAAATTGTCGCCCGCGATCAGGATCGGCGCACCCGCATAGGCCGGATCGTCCAGCACATTGCCCGCCTCCGCCCGCACCGTCTCGAACGCATGGCGTCCCAGCCCGCGACGCACGATCGTCTTCAGATGCTCGGCACCGATGATCACGTCCGTGTCGACATTCTTGCGCCCGAACGGATAGGCGCGGCCTTCGACACAGGTGACAGGGTTCACGCCGCCATCTCCGTGCGGGCGAGGAGGTCGCGCACGTCTGTCAGCCGACCGGTCACCGCGGCCGCCGCCGCCATGGCGGGCGACAGGAGGTGCGTGCGCGATCCGGGACCCTGCCGGCCGACGAAGTTGCGGTTGGACGTGGAGGCGCAGCGTTCCTGCGGCGGCACCTTGTCCGGGTTCATGGCGAGGCACATCGAACAGCCGGGCTCGCGCCACTCAAATCCGGCCTCGGTGAAGATGCGGTCCAGCCCCTCCGCCTCGGCCTGGCGCTTGACGAGGCCGGACCCAGGCACGACCAGCGCCTGCTTGACCCCGCTTGCGACCGTGCGGCCCTTCACCACGTCGGCGGCGGCGCGCAGGTCCTCGATGCGGCTGTTGGTGCAGCTGCCGATGAAGATATGCTCGACGCTCACGTCCTGCAGCGCCGTGCCCGGCGTCAGGCCCATATAATCGAGCGACTTTGCAACCGCCGCGCGCTTCGACGCATCGGCGAAGCTGTCCGGGTCGGGCACTACGCCGGTGATCGGCGCAACGTCCTCGGGACTGGTGCCCCAGGTGACGGTCGGCGCAATCTCGGACGCATCCATCCGGACGCTGGCGTCGAACCGCGCACCCTCGTCTGTACGCAGCGTCTTCCAGCGCGCAACCGCAGCATCCCACGCCTCGCCCTGCGGCGCCATGGGACGGCCCTTGAGATATGCAAACGTCTTCTCGTCGGGCGCGAACAGGCCGGAACGGGCGCCGGCCTCGATCGACATGTTGGCGACGGTGAGACGCCCCTCGATGCTCATCTCCTCGAACACAGACCCGCGATATTCGATCACATAGCCCGTGCCGCCCGCAGCCCCGATCCGGCCGATCACGGCCAGGATCACGTCCTTGGGGCTGACCCCGAAGCCGAGCCGCCCCTCGACCCGCACTTCCATCGTTTTCGAAGGGCTCAGCAACAGCGTCTGCGTGGCGAGCACATGCTCCACTTCGCTGGTGCCGATGCCGAAGGCGAGCGCGCCCATCGCGCCGTGCGCCGCGGTGTGACTGTCGCCGCACACCACGGTCGTGCCCGGCAGGGTGAAGCCCTGTTCCGGCCCCACCACATGGACGATGCCCTGCGCCGCCGCCGTCGCCTGGATATAGGGGATGCCGAAATCGGCGACATTCGCCTCCAGCGCGGCCAGTTGCTCGGCGCTGCGCGGATCGGCGATGGGCAGGCGCATGCCGCGCGCATCGACGCGCGCGGTGGTCGGCAGGTTGTGGTCGGCGACCGCCAGCGTCAGGTCGGGCCGGCGCGCCCGCCGCCCGGCCATGCGCAGCCCCTCGAACGCCTGAGGGCTGGTCACCTCGTGGACCAAGTGCCGGTCGATGTAGATGAGGCAGGTGCCGTCGGCGCGCCGCTCGACGACATGATTGTCCCAGATCTTTTCGTAGAGCGTGGTCGGTTTCATGCCACCGGCTCCGCCAGCAGCACGGCCAGTGCCTCGCGCACCTTGGTCCCGAACTCGGAACAGCGCGCCGATCCGCCCAGGTCCGCCGTGCGCGTGCCGTCCAGCAGCACCTGCTCAACCGCCCTGCGCAGCGCCGCGGCTGCAGCGCCATGCCCCAGATCCTCGAGCAGCATCGCCGCACTGGCAATGGCGCCGCCCGGATTGGCGATGTCCAGCCCGGCAATATCGGGCGCCGACCCATGAATTGGCTCGTAGATGCCCGGCCCGTCGGCGGAGAGGCTCGACGAGCCAAGCAGGCCGATCGAGCCGCCGATCACCGACAATTCGTCCGAAAGAATGTCGCCGAACAGGTTTTCAGTCAGCATCACGTCGAAGCGGCGCGGTCCCGTTACCAGCGCCATCGCCGCCGCATCGACATAGAGATGGTCGAGCGCCACGTCCGGATATTGCGCCGCCACCTCGCCCACGACGCGCCGCCACAGCTTGGACGTGGCGAGCACATTGGCCTTGTCGACCGACGTCACACGCCCCGAACGCCGCTGCGCCGCGCGGAAGGCGATATGCGCGATCCGCTCGATCTCGGCGCGCGTGTAGGCGCAGCTATCCGACGCCGCGTCCTCGCCCAATTGCTTGTCGCCGAAATAGAGGCCGCCGGTCAGCTCACGCACCACCAGCACGTCCGATCCGGTGGCTAGGTCCGCGCGTAGCGGTGACAGATGCTCCAGCCCCTCGATCACCTTGGCCGGGCGCAAGTTGGCGAACAAGCCCAACGACTTGCGGATCTTGAGCAAGCCGTCCTCGGGCCGCTCCTTCGCACCGTCCCACTTGGGTCCGCCAACTGCGCCCATCAGGATCGCATCGGCATCCCGGCATGCCTCCAGCGTCGTGTCGGGCAGCGGCACGCCGTGCCGGTCGATGGCGATCCCGCCGAAATCATGTTCGGCGAAGCGGAAGCCCAGGCCGAGCCGCTCCGATACCAGTTCCAAACACTTCACTGCCTCGGCGGCGACTTCGGGGCCGATGCCGTCGCCGGGCAGGACGATAATGTCGCTGATGTCGCTGCTCACGCTGCCGCTACCTCGCGGATCGGGGTGACGGTGGCGGGTGGGCGATTGGCGCGCACGCGGCGGACCGCCTCGGCATTGCTCACTGCGTCGATATAAGCCGACACGCAGCAGGGCAGGATGTCGCGCGCCCGCGCACGGCCGCCATAGATCTCGCCCTCGACCTCGACGGCGATCTCGACCAGCACGTTGGCGCCCTGCTCGTCCTCGGCAGCCTCGCCGGGCTCGGCCGCCACATATTGCATCTCGAGCTGATCGACGCGTGCCTCCACGCCCATGATGTGGCTGACCGCCAGGAAAGCCGCATCCAACGCGCCGGGGGCAGATGCCAAATCGGTAACCCGCCCGCGCTCGCCATGCTCCATCTCGATCCGCGCGACCGGGTGGGCGTTGGCCGAAACGGGCGCGCGGATGTCGACCTTGTTGAGCTTCCAGAGCTTCTTGTCGGCACCGCTTGCTTCCTCCGACAGGATGGCGAGCAGGCGGGCGGTGTCGATGATGCCGACCTCGTCCGCGATCCTCTTGAAGGATGCGAACACGCGGTCCAGCCGCTCGCCCTCGATCGTAAAGCCCAGCGCCTTGGCGCGCGAAGCGATCGCCGCGCGGCCCGAATGCTTGCCCAGAACGATGCCTTCGGTGGAAAGGCCGATATCCTCGGGTTTCATGATCTCGTACGTCTCGCGGTTCTGCAGCATGCCATGTTGGTGGATGCCCGATTCATGAGCAAAGGCATTGGCACCTACGATCGACTTGTTGCGCGACGGCGGACTGTTGGTGACGGCGGACAGCGCACGGCTCGCCGCCATGATCTTGGTCGTGTCGATGTCCGTTCCGATCCCGTAAAAGTCGCTGCGGGTCTTGAGCGCCATCACCACATCCTCCAGCGCGCAATTGCCCGCCCGCTCGCCGATGCCGTTGACGGCGCATTCGACCTGGCGCGCACCGCCGCGCACGGCCGCGAGGCTGTTCGCCACCGCCATGCCGAGGTCGTTGTGGTTGTGGGTCGAAAAGATCACGTCGTCCGTCCGATCGACATGCTGGCACAGATGCCGGAACAGGTCGTAAATCTCATCGGGCGTGGTGTAGCCTACCGTGTCGGGTACATTGAGGATCTGCGCACCCGCGCCGGCCGCGGCCGCCAGGCACTCGACCAGATAGTCGCGCTCGGTGCGGATCGCGTCCTCGGCGGAGAATTCGATGTCGTCGCTATGCTCGCGCGCGAAGGCGACCATGTCGTGGATGGTCTGCAGCACCTTTTCGCGGCTCATGTGCAGCTTGGCCTCGCGGTGGAGCGGGCTGGTGCCGATGAAGACGTGGATGCGCTTCCTTGGCGCATTCTTCAGCGCGTCGGCGGCTGCCTGGATGTCGCCACGCGTGGCACGGCAGAGCGAGGCGATGGTCGGCCCCTCGATCTTCTCGGCAATGCGCGCGATCGAACGGGCGTCGCCTGGCGATGCGGCGGCAAAGCCCGCCTCGATCACGTCCACTTTCAGGTCGGCGAGCGCGCGGGCGATACGCAGCTTGCCCTCTTCGGTCATCGAGAAACCGGGCGCCTGCTCGCCATCGCGCAGGGTCGTGTCGAAAATACGGATACGGTCTTGGGTCATGCCACAGCACCTGCTGCCGGAGTGAAGATGGAAATGTTGCGGACGCCCTGAATGCGCCGAAGCTGAAGGTCGAGCGTCTGGAGGCTGCGCGTCGGGTCGCGCGCGTCCAGCTCCACGACCAGGCTGGCGCGATCGTCATCCTCTTGCGCCATGCCGAGGCCGCGCACCTGGAAACCGCGCCGCTCGATCAGGCCGATCAGCCGGACGACCGCGCCTTCGGCTGGCTGGAACTCGATGCGCATCCGGCCGGTCACTTGCCCTTCTCCATCATCTCGATGTTGGAGCGGTTTGGCGGCACGAGCGGCCACACATTCTCGCGCGGGTCGATGCGGACATGGCACAGGATCGGCCCGCGCGTGGCGAGCAGCCGTTCGATCGCGGCCGGCACTTCGGCGCGGTGATCGACGGTGAACGCCTCGATCCCGAAAGAGCGCGCGACATCGGCGAAGTCGGGATTGTCCGAGAGATCGACTTCGGAGAAATTCTCCTCGAAGAACAATTCCTGCCATTGCCGCACCATGCCGAGCTGGCTATTGTCGAGCAGCAGGATCTTAAGTGGCAATCGGTAGCGGCGGATGGTCGCCAGCTCCTGTATGTTCATCATGATCGAGCCGTCTCCCGTGACGGTGATCACGGTTGCGTCCGGCTCGGCGAACAGCGCGCCGACGCCTGCGGGCACGCCATAGCCCATTGTGCCCAACCCGGCGCTGGTCAGGTGCGCCTGCGGACGGTAAAAGCGGCAATGCTGCGCCACCCACATCTGGTGCTGGCCGACATCGCAGGTGAAGATAGCCTTGTCGCCGGCGGCCTCTGACAATTGCTTGAGCAGGGCCGGCGCATAGACGCCCTTGCCCGGCGCGTCATAATCCCAAGCGGACGCGGCCTTGGCTGCCGAGCACTCGGCCTTCCAGGCATCGGCATTGGCCGGCCATGCGGTCAGCCGGTCGAGGATTGCGTTCATGTCGCCCGAAATGCCGCATTCGGGCCGGCGCAGCTTGCCGATCTCGGCCGGGTCGCCGTCGATATGGATGACCTTGGCCTTCGATGCGAACGTGTCGAGCTTGCCGGTCGCGCGATCGTCGAAGCGGGCCCCGACGCAGATCAACAGGTCGCTGCCGTCGATCGCCATGTTGGCTGCGCGCGTGCCGTGCATGCCCAGCATGCCGAGGAACTGCGGCGCATCGGTCGGAATACCGCCCAGCCCCTTCAGGGTCGCGACGGCAGGAATGCCGGTCCGCTCGGCAAAGGCGCGCAGCGACTGCTCGGCGCGCGCGATCGAAACGCCGCCGCCGAAATAGAGGATTGGTGTCTTCGCCTCCGCAATCATCGCGTTGGCCAGGGCGATGGCGATCTCATCCAACGGTGCAGGTTCGGCCCGTTCCAGTTCGAACGCGTCCGGCGCAGCAGCCATCACGGCCACGTCCTTCGGCAGGTCGATCAGCACCGGCCCCGGACGCCCGCTGCGCGCGATCTCGAACGCTTCGGCAAAAATCCGCGGAATGTCGGCGGTGCGGCGGATGATGTAGCTGTGCTTCACGATCGGCAGGGTGATGCCGAAGATATCGACTTCCTGGAACGCGTCGGTGCCGATCAACGGCGAGGCGACCTGCCCCGTGATCGCCACCATCGGCACCGAGTCCATGAAGGCATTGGCGATACCGGTGACCAGGTTGGTCGCACCCGGCCCGGACGTCGCGATGCACACGCCCGGCCGGCCCGTGACCCGGCCATAGGCATCGGCCGCCAGCGCCGCCGCCTGCTCGTGCCGGACCAGGATATGTTCCAGGCCCGACCCCGGCAGCGCGTCATACAAGGGCATGATCGCACCGCCGGGATATCCGAATACGGTGGTTACGCCCTCGCGCTCCAGCGCCTCCACGACGAGGCGGGCTCCGGTGACGGGTTCGCTTTCGGGTGCGGGCTGGGGCGCGGGGGCTGCGGACATAGTTCAGGCTGCCTTGGTTTCGGGCTGGTCCTGCAACCAGGCCATCTGGCGGCGCAGGCGTGCGCCGGTCTTCTCGATCGGCTGTTCCAGATCGGCGTCGTACATCTTCTGATATTCGGTCTTGCCGTTCTGGTTCTCCTCGATCCAGGCCTTGGCGAACTTGCCGTTCTGGATGTCGCGCAGCACTTCGCGCATGCGCTCCTTGGTCTCGGCATTGATCACGCGCGGGCCGGAGACGAAGTCGCCGTACTTGGCCGTCTCGGACACGAAGTGCAGCATCTTCTCGATCCCGCCTTCATACATCAGGTCGACGATGAGCTTGAGTTCGTGGAGACACTCGAAATAGGCGATTTCGGGCTTGTAGCCAGCTTCCACCAGCGTCTCGAAACCCGCGATCACCAGCTCGCTGGCGCCGCCGCACAGGACGGCCTGCTCGCCGAACAGGTCGGTCTCGGTCTCTTCCTTGAACGTCGTCTCGATCGCGCCGCCGGTGGTGCCGCCGATGCCCCAGGCATAAGCCAGCGCCTTGTCCTTGGCCTTGCCGCTCACGTCCTGCTGAACGGCGAAGATCGACGGCACGCCGCGGCCGATCTCATATTCGCGGCGCACCAGGTCGCCGGGCCCCTTGGGCGCGACCAGGATCACGTCGATGTCGGCGCGCGGGTTCACCTCGCCATAGATGACCGAAAAGCCGTGGGCGACGAGCAGGGTGGAGCCTGCCTTGATGTTGGGCGCGATATCGTTGGTATAGACTTCGCGATGCGACATATCGGGGGTCAAAAGCGCGACGAGATCGCCCGCAGCCGCCGCCTCGGCGGCCGACACGACCTTGAAGCCATCGGCCTTGGCCTTCTTCTCCGCGCCGCCGCCGCTGCGTGCGCCGACGATCACGTCGAAGCCGCTGTCGCGCAGGTTGCGCGCATGGCTGCGGCCCTGGCTGCCATAGCCGATCACCGCGATCGTGCCGCTCTTCAACGCCGACGGATTGGCGTCATCCCCACTGTAGATCTTTTCCATCCCTGAGTTCTCCTTCGTGTACAAAGAAAAACCCCCGCTCCGGGTGGGGAGCGGGGGTCTTCTGGTTTCCGGTCTTGTGTGACCTCAAGCAGAGTGCGCCGCGCCCCTATGGCAGCCAATAAGTACGGTAAGAAGAAGGAGGCCGCCGGAGGCCAGCGCCGCCGTCGTTACATTTTCAACACGGCTCGATACGAGCTTCATGAAGATCGGCCTCAACAAAGTTGGAGAATCCACTTGGGATCCCGTCTGGCCTCTGTATATGCCGCGTTGCGCGGAGCGGGCAAGTGTGAAAACACTGCTCCAAGCAGAAAAGATCGTCCGACGTCTCCGGACGAACATGCGAATGTATCCCATCCACAAAGAGTAGATCATGTCACAGGAAAACAGGCCTTCGCTCGAAATGCTGGGCGGCGCCGCCCGCGCACCCGCCCGCGCGATGCTCCGCGCCGCCGGTTATGACGACGAGGCGATGTCCAAGCCGATGGTGGCGATCGTCAACACCTGGTCCACCGTCACCCCTTGCAACATGCATCTGCGTAGCCTGGCCGAACATGCCCGCCGCGGGATCGAGGAAGCAGGCGGCACCGCGGTCGACTTCAACACGATCGTGGTGACCGACGGCATCTCGATGGGCACGCCCGGCATGCGCGCGTCGCTGATGAGCCGTGAGGCGATCGCCGATTCCGCCGAGCTCGCCGTGCGCGGCCACAGCCTCGACGCCGTGCTGTTCCTGGTCGGATGCGACAAGACCATTCCTGGCGCCGCCATGGCCGCCGCCCGCCTCGATCTGCCGAGCGTCATCCTCTACGGCGGATCGATCATGCCGGGTAAACTGGGCGACAAAGCGCTGACCATCCAGGACGTGTTCGAGGCGGTCGGCAGCCACAGCGCCGGCAAGATCGACGATGGCCAGCTGCTCGCGGTCGAAAAGGCGGCGTGTCCCGGCGCGGGCGCGTGTGGAGGCCAGTTCACTGCCAATACTATGGCACTGGCCCTGTCCTTCCTCGGCCTTTCCCCGATCGGTCTCAACGACGTGCCGGCCGTCCACCCCGACAAGCCCGCCGCCGCGTTCGAGGCCGGCTGGGCGGTCGTCGAGGCCGTGAAGGAAGGTCGGAACGCGCGTAGCCTGATCACGCCGGAAAGCCTGCGCAACGCCACGGTCGCCGGCACCGCCACGGCCGGTTCGACCAACCTCGTCCTCCACCTCCTTGCCATCGCGCGCGAGGCGGGGATCTCGGAGGCCGACTTCAACATCGACCTGTTCGACGAAGTCTCCCGCGCCACCCCCGTGATCGCCGATCTGAAGCCCGGCGGCCGCTTCATGGCGCCCGACATGTCGGCGGCGGGCGGCACGCCCCTGCTCGGCCGGCGGCTGATGGAGGCGGGCCTCATCACCGACACGCCGACCGTCACCGGCCGCTCGCTTTTCTCCTATTTCGCCGATGCGGCCGAGGCGGAGGGCCAGGAAGTGATCGTCACCGCGGCGGCGCCGATCAAGGCGCGGGGCGGCTTCGGCATCCTCTATGGCAATATCGCGCCCGAAGGCTGCGTAGTGAAGCTCGCCGGCCACGGCAAGCTGCGCTTCGAAGGCCCGGCCAAGGTGTTCGACGGCGAGGAAGCCTGTTTCGAGGCGCTGACCCATGGCGGCATCGTCGCGGGCGACATCGTCTTCATCCGCGGCGAAGGCCCGGTCGGCGGACCCGGCATGCGTGAAATGCTCGCCATCACCGCTGCCATCCAGGGCCGAGGATTGGGTGATAGCGTGGCGCTGGTGACGGACGGGCGCTTCTCCGGCGCAACCTACGGCTTCATGGTGGGGCATGTGACGCCAGAGGCGGCGCTAGGCGGTCCGATCGCGTTGTTGCAGAGTGGCGACCATGTGGTGATCGATGTCGACAAGCGCGTGATCGAAACGGATGCGGACTTGGGGGCGCGAGGCCCCGCCAAGGTCACGCGCCTCAAGCCAGGCATCACCGGCGCCTATGCCAAATACGCCCGCCTGGTAGGCTCGGCATCGCACGGTGCCCTCACGAGCGGCGCCGACGCCTGAACCTGACTGATCCCTCCCAATCCGGGGAGGGGTAGGTCGCACCGGCATTCAGACTGCTGGAATGTTGTGGGTATTCTTCCCTTCCGCTCATCCTGAGGAGCCATTGAGGCTGTCGACATGAACAGGTGAAACATGCCCCGCATGTTTCAGGATTGTCTGGGAGACAATCCGACCTGTTCATCGTCTCGAAGGACAGTGCAGTCTTTCGAGACGGGTCTTCGACTTCGCTCAGCCCCTCCTCAGGATGAGCGGAGGGGGGAATAGCTGAAATGCCATCCGGCCTTGTGATTAGGCAGCCATGCTCTTCTCGCTCTCCAGCGCACCAGCCAGCGCCGACAACTCGGCCGGAATACTCACCTTCTCCGCCTCTCGCCCAAGGATAGCCGCAAGCGCCGCCGGCGCCTCCACCTCGACCCCGATCAGCGGCTCGATGACGTCGGCGAACTTGAACGGATGCGCTGTAGCGGCCGCGACCCACACACCATCCTTGTCGGCCAACCGCTCATACGCCTCGACCGCAGTCGCCGAGTGCGGGCACCACACATATCCGCTCGCCACATATTCGGACACGATCCGCGCCCGGATCGTATCATCCTCGACCAGATCGACCTGCACGTCGCGAAGGCTAGGTTCCAACGCCACCAGCCGCTCGAAATTGCTCGGCGCGCCCACGTCCATCGCATTGGCGATCGTCGCCACCGATGCGCGCGCCGCATAGTCGCCGCTCGCATGCCAATCGGCCAGCGTGCGGTTGGCATTGGTCACCAGAACAACACGCCCGATCGGCGCACCCATCGCGCGTGCATACAGCGCCGCGAAGCCATGACCGAGATTCCCGGTCGGAATGACAAAGTTCGGCGTATCGCCCGCCTCGTCCAAAAGCCGCGCCGCTGCATGCGCCGAATAGGCCATTTGCGGCATAAGACGCCCAATGTTGATCGAATTGGCCGACGTCAGATTGTGCGCCGCTGACAGCCCCGCATCTGCGAACGCCGCCTTCACCAACCGCTGGCAATCGTCGAAATCGCCATCCACCTCCAGCGCCCGCACCGGATCGTCCCAGCAGGTCAGCTGCAATTCCTGGAACGCCGACACGCGTCCCCTAGGATAGAGAATCGTCGCCCGCACCGCCCGGCGTCCCTCCGCCGCGCAACCGACAGCGCCGCCCGTATCGCCCGATGTCGCCGCCAGCACGTTCAATGGCCGTGCCGGATCGCCGATCCGGTCGAAGCAGGCCATCAGGAAACGCGCGCCGAAATCCTTGAACGCGCCGGTCGGCCCGTGGAACAATTCCAGAGCCCTCAGCGACGGCCGCGCCGGATCGGGCGTGACGATCGGCACGGGAAAGTCGAACGCCTCCGCGCAGATCGCCGGAAGCTCCGCCTCGAGCGCATCGCCTGCGAAGAAGGGCTTCAGCATCTCCGCCGCGAAATCGGCCAGGGCCATGTCGCCCGACAGCTTCGACCAATCGGGCTGCGGCAGAGCGTCCGGCATGTACAGCCCGCCATCCGGCGCCGCGCCGCCCCGGATCGCATCGCTCAACGACACCGCAGACGCCTGACCCTGCGTACTTACGAACCTCATCAGGCCACCGCCTCCCAGACCCGCTCCACGCGAACACCCGCGGAACCCACCGGCGCACGATAGGCGCGCGCGGCGATGCCCGCATCCACAAACGCCCATGACATGGCGCTTTCGACCCGCTCAGCCTCGGCTTCAAGCGCCCAGGCGAACACTGACGGTCCGGATCCGGAGAAGGAGCAACCCAGCGCTCCCGCCTCCAGCGCCGCCTTCTTAACCTGCGGCAGAGCCGGCATGAGATGCTCCCGTTGCGGCTCGACGAGCACGTCCTCAAGGCCTGCCCGGATCAGCCCGTAATCCCCGCTAGCGCAACCCGCCGCAAAGGCGGCGACACGGCGGCTATGCTCGATCACCTGCGCCATTGAAACTTCGGGCCGCAAAAGCCCGCGTGCCGCCCGCGTCTCGATCTGGAGCGAAGGGTGAAGCAATACCGCCACGATCCCCTGCGGTACCGACAGGCGCTGCACGATGAAGTTGTCCGTTCGAACGGCGAGCACCAGCCCACCATGCAGCGCCGCCATGACGTTGTCCCAAGGCGGCGGGTCTGACGACACACGCTCTCCCTCCAACGCAAAGGGCAGCAATTCCTCTTCGGCAAACGGATCGTCGAGCAAGGCGTTGACCGCCGCCGCGCCCGCTACGGCCGATGCCGCCGACCCGCCCATGCCCGCCGACATCGGAACGCCCTTGTCGATCGACAGCCGTGCCCCGAACCGCGCGCCAGCCGCCGCCAGCACCGCCTCTGCCGCTGCGAGCGCCGTGTTCCTGCGGGGATCGTCGGGCAGGCTCGTCACGAGCCCCGATACCTCGCCCAGCCTCACGCCCGGCGCATCCTCGCGCACCGCCACCACGCGGTCGCGGGCAGCGTCGAACGCCTGGCCCATGATGTCGAAGCCGACACCGACATTGCCGATGCTCGCCGGGGCACTTGCCGCTGCCTTGTGCATCTTCAATCTCCTCAGGCGCGCATCAGCAGAGGCTGAGGCACAATTGCCTCCTCGACCGAACGCCCAAGCAGTGACCGTTGCGCGTCCATCACGTCCGCAAACACGGAGGCCGCGGTCGGCCAGCGCCCGGCACCCTTGCCGTGAAGATGCAGCGTCTCGCCGACCTTGTCGAGGATCAGGAAACAATTCTCCTCGTTGCGCGCACCGGCGAGCGGATGATCGGCGGGGAGCGCCTCGATCTGCACGGCCGCTTCGACACTTCCATCGGCGAGCAGCCGACAGCGGCCGACCTGCTTCAGTACCTTGCCCGCTTCGCTCGCCGTAGTCACCGCCTCCGGCGTCACGTCACGCAGCGATTGCTTGGCGATACGATCCGGCGGCAGCGCGACACCGAACGCCTCGCGCACCAGTATCGACAGCTTGTCCGCCGCGTCATGCCCATCGACGTCGGCCGCCGGATTGGCCTCGGCGAAGCCCAGTTCCTGCGCCTTCTTCACCGCATCGTCGAAAGACCAGCCTTCGCCCAATTTGCTGAGCAGGAAATTGCACGTGCCGTTCATCACGCCTTCGACCGCAGCCACCTCGCTTTTCATGCGCCCGAGCGCCTCAAGAACGGGAACGCCGCCGCCCACCGCGCTCGAATAACGCAGCGATCCGCCGCCGGCTTCGGCACAGGCGTGCAGTGACTCGTAATGTTTGGCGACCGCTGCCTTGTTGGCGCTGACGACATGCGCGCCCCAGCGCAAGGCCTGGCGCATGACGTCGGCAGCATGATCCGCGCCGCCCATGCATTCGATCACGATGTCGGGTCGGCCGGCAAAGGCCTCCTCCAGCCGGTCGGTGAACACGGCGTCCGCGCTCTGCTCGTCCAAACGACGCACCAGCACCGGATTGACGTCGAACAGGTGCGGCCAGTCCTTGAGGCAGGCGAGCACGCCCGCGCCGACGGCGCCGCAGCCGAGCAGAGCCACCCTGAGGCGCTCGGGCTTTGGTGGTAGCGACTTGCGCGCGGGCAGGTTGGCGATGGTCGTCGCCTCGCCCGCACCGAGCGACGCGATCTCGATCAGCACGTCTTGTGCTTCGGCCATGTCGATCGCCTTGGGCTGAATCAGGCCGGCGCTGGCCTTCGCCGCCTGGTGATAGCCGAGTTCGGCATAGCGCTCGGCCAGCGGGTTCTTGGCGGGATCCTCGTCATAGACGCCGTCCACGTCCTTGATCAGGCGCACGCGATGCGCATCTAGGCGGTCGGCGAAGAAGACGGCGCTGAGATCCGTGCCCCCGCGTCCCAAGGTCACCACGCCATGTTCGGCATGGCCTGCGGTAAAGCCGGGAACGACGACGACGTCATGGTTCGCCAACTTGGCCCAGACCGCATCGGCATCAAGCGACTTGAGGTTGGAATCGAGCGCGTCGCCCTCTGCGCACAGCGCCATCTCGTCGGGGTCGAGCGTGCATGCGTTGACGCCGATCTTGGCGAGCGCCAGCGCCATCAGGGCAGCAGAGTGCAACTCTCCAACGCGGGCGAGGCGAGCGACCAGGGGCGCGGATGCCTCCGCCCCGACACGTGCGGCCTGGTCGAACAAGGCGTCGGTCTGCCCGGCGAGAGCGGAGACGACCGCAACTACCTTCTCGCCTTCGCGGATGTGGCGATAGATTTCCGAGGCAACCACCGGATAATCTTCCTCCCGCCCCAGCACCGAACTGCCGAACTTGAGGACGCACAGCCGTTTGGCGCCTTCCACTCCCTGCTTCATCGTCTCACTCGCTTTCGAACCTGAAAAGTCACAAAAAAACCCGCTCTCCGGTCAGGAGGCGGGTCGGAAACTTGGGTCTTTGACCGTCGTCAGCCGCTCGCCCCCGGTTTCCCGGTGGTGATGGTGATAATGGTCGTAATGAGGAGCCCGCCCCCATGCGCAGCGAGGCCGGTAGCGGCATCGAGCGTGAGCATGAGTGTCTGCGGCGTCAGCATCTTCTAATCCCCTGTTGGGATCCCAAACATGCCGACCAGATGAGGATGGGTCAAGCGAGAAAAGGGGCTAGTCCGCATATTTGGATACAAGTCTTCCGTGGTCGTACGCGATTACGGCCGCACGTGCCCCCTACCCCGCACTACATATTTGAAGCTGGTCAACTGCTCCGGCCCCACCGGCCCGCGGGCATGAAGCTTCCCCGTTGCGATGCCGATCTCCGCGCCGAACCCGAACTCCCCGCCATCGGCGAATTGGGTGGACGCGTTCCAGGCCACGATGGCGCTGTCGACCTCGTCGAGGAATAACGCGGCCGCCCCTTCGTCCTCCGCGATGATCGCTTCGGTATGGCCGGTGCCATAGCGCGCGATATGATCGACCGCGTCCGCGACATCGTCCACCACCCGCACGGACAGGATCGGCTCCAGATATTCGGTCGACCAGTCTGCTTCGGCAGCCGCCTTCATCGGCAGGATGGCGCGTGCCGACTCATCACCACGCAACTCGCAATCGCCGAGCGCTTCAGCGATGATGGGCAGCAAGGTCGCGGCACGGGCACGATCGATCAGCAGCGTTTCCGTTGCCCCGCATACTGACACCCGCCGCATCTTGGCATTGGCGACCACTGCCGCGGCCATCGCCGGATCGGCCGAGGCATGGACATAGGTGTGGCAGATGCCCTCCAGGTGGCCCAGCGTCGCCACCCGCGCCTCCTTCTGCACGCGCTCGACGAGGGCCTTGCCCCCGCGGGGGATGATGAGGTCGACGCTTCCGTCCAGTCCTTCCAGCATCATGCCGACGGCAGCGCGGTCGGCGACCGGAACGATCTGCACCGCCGCCTGCGGAAGGCCCGCCTCGCTAAGTCCGTCTGCCAACGCGCGATGGATGGCCATCGCGCTTCGCAGCGCGTCGGACCCCGACCGCAGGATGATCGCATTGCCCGACCTGATGCAGATCGCCGCCGCATCCGCCGTCACGTTGGGGCGACTTTCGTATATCATCCCGATCACGCCGATCGGCGTGCGCACCCGGGCGATGTCGAGCCCGTTCGGCCGCTGCCATCGCGCCATCTCGGCACCCACGGGGTCAGGCAGTTCCGCCACCTCCTCCAGCGCTGCAGCGATCGCCTCGACACGTGCCTCGTCCAGCCGCAGCCGGTCGATCATACCCCTTGCCTCGGCCACGTCGGCCCGGTTTGCCTCAATGACCTCGCCGGCGCGTGCGCGCAGGTGGTGCGCCATTGCGCGGATCGCGTCGCTGCGCTGCTTCGCCGAGGCCTTGCGCAGCGCAGCGGTCGCAGCGCGGGCCGCCCGGCCCATGTCGTTCATCGTCTCTTGCAGCGTCACATCAGCACCATGTCGTCGCGGTGGATAAGCACGTCGGACCCGGCGTAGCCGAGCCGCTCCTCGATCCTGTCGCTCGGCAGGCCAATGATCGCCTGTGCCTCGCCGGCGGCGTATCGGGTGATCCCGCGCCCGACCTCCTCGCCTGCCGGGCCGAGGATGCGCAGGCACTCACCCTTTCCGAACTGCCCTTCGACCGCCGTCACGCCGGCCGGCAGCAGGCTCTTGCCGAGGCCAAGCGCACGCACCGCGCCGGCATCGACGCTGAGCGCCCCCGCCGGCGCCAGGGTGCCCGCAATCCACTGCTTGTAGGCGCCGGCAGGCGATCCGACCGCGGCGATCACCGTTGCACGCGCGCCGTCTGCCAGGCGCGCCAGCGGCCGTGCGTCGCGGCCCGATGCGATGATCGTGTGGCAACCGAAGCCTTGCGCGATCCGCGCCGCGGCGATCTTGGTCGCCATGCCGCCCGTGCCGACGCCAGCCGTCGCCGCGCCTGCAGCGAACCCTTCGACCTCCGGCGTGATCGTGTCGATCCAGGGAAGGTGCCGCGCGTCCGGGTCGCGCGACGGATCGGCCGTATAGACCCCGTCCACGTCCGACAGCAGGATGAGCAGGTCGCTCCGCATCATCTGCGCCACACGTGCCGACAGCCGGTCATTGTCGCCGTAGCGCAGCTCGTCGGTCGCGACGCTGTCATTCTCGTTGACGATGGGAAGCGCACCCTGCGCCAGCAGCACGTCCATTGTCGCACGCGCATTGAGCCAGCGCCGCCGCGATTCGGTATCGCCCACCGTCAGCAGCAATTGCGCACTTGGGATCCCATGATGTGACAATGCCCGCTCCCAGGCCTGCATCAGCAACGGCTGGCCAGCCGCCGCCGCCGCCTGCTTGAGCTCAAGTCGCGGCGAGCGCTTCAGCCCGAGATGATGCCGGCCAAGCGCCACGGCGCCCGAGGACACGACGACCAATTGCTTGCCCACGCCGCGCAGCATCGCCACGTCTTCGGCAAGGCTCGAAAGCCATTGGTTGCGCGCGCTCCTGCCTTGCGCATCGATCAGCAGCGAGGAGCCAACCTTGACCGTGATGCGCCGCGCCGATGCGATCAGCCCAACCGCCCCCTGCCCGTCCCTGTCTGTCACCTGCGTCGCCATGGCCACGGTCTATGTGTCCCAGTCGCATCTCACAACAACAAGATTGTATCCCATCTTGACAGGCAACCCTCGGCCCGGCAGCTAGGCGGCATCGCGTGAACCATGCGCGTGGGTCAGGAGCCAACTTCATGAGCAAAGGACAGGATCACTCCTCCGCGCTGATGGCCCCTGTCTATTATCTCGGCTCGTTTAGCGGCCGGTACGCCTGAGGGCGGCCGGAATACTCGCTTTACACCCATTCCCTATCTATTCGAGCTGAAAGCCGCGCGCCGCCCCCGAGGCTGCCCGTAGGTGAAGAGATTTGAGACATGACCGAACTGGACCACACAACGCTCGCCGCGCTCCGCGCCGAGATCGACCGCCTCGATGATTCCATCCTGGAACTGATCGAGCGCCGCCTTGCGACCGCCGACGCCATCGCCGCACGCAAGGAAGCCGATGACAGCCGCCTTCTCAAGATCCGCCGCCGCCGGGAGGAAGAGGTCGTCGCTCGCCTCAACGGTCAGGCGCACCATGCGCAGCCCGATCTGATCGCTCATATCTGGCGCGAGATCATGTCGCACTCCCTGCAGGTGCAGGCACCCGTCCAACTGGTCATAGCGCCCACGCCCGAGCCCGCCTTGATGGAGGCGCGGGTGCGCGCCCATTTCGGTTCCGCCGCGCCCGTTCGCTGGGCGGCGAACACGTCGGAGGCACTTCGCCTCGCCCGCGAGGAGGAGGCGATCGCCATCCTGCCTCACCCGGTCACGAGGCCGGCCGGCGAGTTGTCGATCTTCGACGTGATCACCACCAAGGATGAGGAGCCGATCGCTTATGCAATCGGGCGCGTCGGCGTGCAGGATGCGGCGTCCACCATCGAGGCTCTCCCCGCTCATCTTGCCGGCCGCCGCACGGAATCGGAGGAGGCGTCGCCAGTATTTGGCTGGACGCCCGAAAGCTGGCGTACCCGCCCGGTGGCGCAACTGCCTGCCTACCCCGATCCCGAAGCGCTGACGCGGGTGGAGGCGCGGCTCGCCGGATCAGCACCCCTGGTCGCCATCCAGGACATCATCCACCTGCGCGCCTCGCTCGCCCGCGTTGCGCAGGGCAAGGCATTCCTGCTCCAGGGCGGCGATTGCGCAGAGAGTTTTGCCGAGTTCGGCGCGGACAAGGTGCGCACCACCTTCAATCTGCTGCTCGAAATGGGCGCCATGATCCGTGCGCGCAGCGGCGGCGAAGTTGTCCATCTCGCCCGCATCGCCGGCCAGTTCGCCAAGCCGCGCTCATCGGGTGACGAGACCGTCGGCGGCGTGACGCTGCCGAGCTATCGCGGCGACGCGGTCAACGGGCCCGCCTTCACGCCAGCCAGCCGGATCCCGGACCCGCGCCGATTGCTCGACGCCCATCGCCAGGCCCAGGTGACGATCGAACTGCTGCACGCTTATGCCGCCGCATCCTATGCAGACCTGCCTGCGATCCAGAGTCGCGTCGGCCTGCACGAGCCTGCGCGCCCCGTGTCGATGTTCACCAGCCATGAGGCCTTGCTGCTCAATTACGAACAGGCGCTGACCCGCTTCGACGAGGCGAGCGAGAGCTGGTATGCGACGTCCGGGCACATGATCTGGATCGGAGACCGCACGCGCCAGCCGGACGGCGCCCATGTCGAGTTCGCGCGCGGCATCGCCAATCCGATCGGCCTCAAGTGCGGCCCTTCGCTCGACATAGATGCGATGCTGCGGCTGATCGACCAGCTGGACCCGGCCAACAAGGCAGGACGCCTGATCCTGATCGGCCGCTTCGGCGCCGACAAGGTGGCCGAGCACCTGCCGCGCCTGATGCGCGCCACGCGCGACGCCGGCCGCAACGTCATCTGGTCGATCGATCCGATGCACGGCAACACGCGCAGCGCCGGTGGGCTCAAGACCCGCATGCTCGCAGACATCGTCACCGAGGTCGAAACCTTCTTCGCGGTGGCCGAAGCCGAAGGCGTGCATGCCGGCGGCATCCACCTCGAGATGACCGGTGGCAATGTCACCGAATGCCTGGGCGGCAGCGATCCCTTGTCGGAGGCCGACCTTCCGCGTCGCTATCTCACCCATTGCGACCCGCGCCTCAACCAGCAGCAGGCGCTCGATGTCGCGGCAGAGGTCGCCGACCTCCTCGCCCGCGAAGCCCGCCTGACGTCGAACGCGGCATGAGCGGCTCGGACAGGCTGAAGGCGGCCGCGTCGCCGCCGCTCACCGGCGTCATCGAAGTGCCTGGGGACAAGTCGATGTCGCACCGCGCGCTGATCCTCGGCGGGCTTGCGGCAGGCGAGACCCACGTCACGGGCCTGCTGGAAGGCGACGACGTGCTGCACACGGCCAAGGCCGTGCGTGCCTTCGGCGCCGAAGTTGACCGGGTCGGCGAGGGCGAATGGCGCATCCGCGGTTGCCGATGGCGCACTCCCGATGCGCCGGTCGATTGCGGCAATTCGGGCACGGGGGCACGCCTGCTGATGGGCGCAGCCGCCGCCTTTCCCATCACAGCGGCCTTCACCGGCGATGCATCGCTGAGCAGCCGCCCGATGGAACGCGTGCTCGGCCCCTTGCGCCAGATGGGCGCGCGGACCGAAGGCAGCACGCTTCCTGTGACAGTTCATGGCGGCGCATTGCACGGTATCGAGTTCCTCAACACCAAGGCTTCCGCTCAGGTGAAATCGGCCATCCTGCTCGCAGGGCTTGGCGCCGAAGGCGACGTCACGGTGATCGAGCCTGCTCGTAGCCGCGACCACAGCGAGAACATGCTTCGCGCGTTCGGCTGCGATGTCGAGGTGGATGGCGATCGCATCAGCCTCGGCAGCCGCCGCAGCCTCACGGGCACGAGGGTCGAAGTGCCGGGCGACCCCTCCTCCGCGGCTTTCCCGATCGTCGCCGCGCTGACGGTGCCAGGCTCTGCGGTGACCATCCGTTCGGTGATGGTGAACCCGCTGCGCACCGGGCTGTTCACGAGCTTGCAGGAAATGGGCGCCGACCTGACGATCGAGAACCGGCGCAGCAGCGGCGGCGAGGAAATTGCCGACCTTACCGCCCGCTTCTCGCGATTGCAGAGCGTTGAAGTGCCGGCTGATCGTGCGCCGTCCATGATCGATGAATATCCGATCCTCGCCGTCGCAGCCGCGCATGCCCACGGACGCAGCGTCATGCACGGCCTGGCTGAACTTCGCGTCAAGGAAAGCGACCGCCTTGCCGCGATCATTGCAGGCCTCAATGCCTGCGGCGTGGAGGCCTATGACGATGGCGACAACCTGATCGTCGAAGGCGTCGGCGGCAATCCAGGAGGCGGGGGATCGGTGGCCGCCCACCATGATCACCGTATCGCCATGAGCTTCCTTGTCCTCGGCGTTGCTTCGGAGCGGCCGGTGAGCGTCGACAGCGCAGGCATGATCGCGACCAGCTTCCCCACCTTTGTCGACCTGATGCGCCGCCTTGGTGCGCCGATCGCATGAAGGTCGCCTATCAGGGCGTGCCCGGCGCCTTCAGCCATCAGGCGGCCCTCGCCTTCGCGCAGGGGCTGGAACCCGTCGCCTACCCGACCTTCGACGCCGTCGCGGAGGCGGTCGAGGCGGGCGAGGTCGAGCGCGGCATCGTGCCCGTCGAAAACAGCCGCGCTGGTCTGGTGCCGGAGGTGCAGGCACTGCTTGCCAGGACAGACCTTGCGCAATTGTCCCGCAATCCGCTGCCCGTGCGCATGCACCTGCTGGGCCTGCCCGGCGCCTCGCTTTCCGCCATCCACACGGCCGTGAGCCATCCCATGGCGCTCCAGCAATGCGCGGAAAGTCTGAAGCGCCTCGGTCTGACCCCGGAGCCTGCGATCAATACCGCCGTCGCTGCGCAGATGCTGGCCGATCCCGCCAAGGCGGTACTCGCCTCCGAATGGGCGGCAGGCGCCTATGGGCTCGAGATGCTGGCGCGCGACGTTCAGGACGATCCCGACAACACCACCTGGTTCGTGCTGCTCGCCCCCGCCGGGTTGATCAATCACCGCGCTGGAAGATGATGCCCAATTCCTCGAGGTCCAGGTCGCGCTCGAGATCGTGCAGCACCTCATCCTCGATGCATCCCTCGCGATGCAGGCGCAGCAACTCGGCACGGCCCGCCGCGATCGCGATCAGCATGACGTCGAAGTGCGATCGGATGTCCGCCATGAAGGTGGTGGCATCCTCTGCATAGCGATCGGTGGCCTCGGCCCGCTTGCGGTAGGTATTAAGCAACTGCGGGTGCAGCAATGTGCCGTCGGCGCCATAGGCATGCTCCTCTGCCGCGACGAGCTTGGCATGTGCCACTGCCGCTTCGGCGGAGGGAAGATCCACCTGGGCCGGCGGGTCGTCGTCCGCAGGCTTCACGCGCGCGATCAGCCAGGCAAGGCTTCCGCCCTGCACCACGACCGTTACCAGGATTACGGCGAACGATGCCACCAGCATCAGGTCGCGTCCCGGCATCTCCTGCGGCAGCGTAAGGGCAACGGCGAGCGTCACGACGCCGCGCATCCCCGTCCACCCCAGCACGCTGGCCTTGCGCCACCCCAATGGGCGGGCGCGCTTCCAACCTGCCCGATGCAGGCCTGTAAGTGCCGCGTCGATCCCGAACACCCATGCGAACCGGGCGAGGATCACCGCCGCCAGCACGCCCATGACAGGCACTGCCAGACCGCTCACCACCTCATCGATGCCACCCACCCGTTCAAGCGTGCCGCGTAGCGAGAAGCCGATGAGGATGAAAATCAACGCTTCCAGACTGAACACCAACGTGCGCCAGAAAGCATGGCCCTGAAGCCGCACGCGTGCCGGGAAGATCACATGCTGGTACCAGCCGAAGACGAGCCCGGCAGTCACGGTCGCAATCACGCCGGAGACATGTACGGCCTCGCCTGCCAGATAAGCCGACCAGCACAACAAGGTCGATGTGGCGACCACCAGCGTCTGATCCCGCAGGCGGCGGAGCACGAGCATCCAGGCGCCGCCGACGATCGCGCCCACCAGCACCCCGCCTATGGCAAGGAACATGAAGCTGCCGACCGCAGAGGCGGCGTCGAAGGCGCCGCTGAGCGTTGCAACGACGGCGAAGCGGAACAGGACAAGACCCGTCGCATCGTTGAGCAGGCTTTCGCCTTCAAGCAGCGCCTGCAATCGCCTCGGCAATGTCACCCGCTGCAACACCGCACGTGCGGCGACTGCATCAGGAGGCGAGACGATGGCACCGAGCGCGAAACATGCCGCCATCGGCAAGGCCGGAACCAGCCAGTGGGTGACCAGTCCGACCACGAGGGTCGTGAACACCACTGCGCCGAGCGCCAATGAGATAATGCCCGGCAGGTGACGCCGAAAACGCCCGAACGCGGTGAAGTAGGCACCGTCGAGCAGCAAAGGCGGCAGGAAAAGCACCAGCGCCAGTTCCGGATCCAGCGAGAACTCGGGCAGTCCGGGAACGAAGGCCAAGGCTCCGCCTCCGACGAGCAGTGCGGCCGATGGTGGCAACGCGATTCGATCGGCCACCCAGTGCAAAACGATCACTGCGGCGAGCAGAACGAGAACGAGTTCGAACGTTTCAACAGGATTCATGCCGTCCCCCCACCATGTCCTGCTCCACATCGTGGCAAGAAAGGCCACCTTATAAGCGGCGTTACGCCCGCGCCAAAGGGCACATACGTCATGCTTGAAACAGGTGTGACAAATCTATTTCAGTAGATTGACAGGCTGCAAAGCCTTCCATAGCCTCTCCGTTACAGAACAGAATAGTCCGGAGAAGGAAGCCCGATCGGCCGCAAGCTATTGCTTGGTTGAGGAGGTTCCATGAAGCGGTATCCGCTGTGCGCGCGATGTAGTTTCAAGATCGATGCGGGGGGCCGCATTGATGCCTGATCTAGGCGCTTCCGTTGATCTGATTGCACCGGTCATGGCTCTACTTGGAGCAGGTCTCGTTGCCGGCTTTGCCGCCGGGCTTTTCGGGATAGGTGGCGGTTTTGTCGTAGTTCCCGCGCTGTTCACCACATTGCAGTTTCTTGGCGGAGATGCTGCCAGTCGGCCGCACGTTGCGATCGGCACTTCGCTCGCAACCATCATCTTCACCTCCATTCGCTCGGTCCAGGCCCATGCCAGGCGCGGCGCCGTGGATTTCGAAATATTGCGCAGCTGGGCTCCCTGGATCGTGCTGGGCGTCGGTGCGGGCGTGGTGCTGGCCCACTTCGTCGATGGGCGGGTCATGGCGATGACCTTCGCGATCAACGTATTCCTGATGTCGCTCCACTTCTTCTTTCCCGTGCTCGCCAGGCAGCAGATCAGCGACGAGATGCCCCAGGGTCTTGCGCGTGTGTCGGTGGCAGGCGGGCTTGGCACCCTTTCCTCGCTGCTCGGCATCGGCGGCGGCACCATCGCCATCATCGTGATGACCTTGTGCGGCCGATCCATCCATCGTGCGATCGCGACGGCGGCAGGCGTCGGTTTCATTATCGCGGTTCCAGGATCGATCGGCTTCATCCTGATTGGCCTTGGCGAGCATCATCTGCCCATGGGATCGCTCGGTTACGTCAACCTCATCGCTGCCGTCGCGATTTCGGCCATGTCGATGCTGACGGCCCCCTTGGGGGCAAGCGCGGCCCACATGCTGCCCGCGCCTTTGCTCAAGAAATTCTTCGCCGCTTACCTGATGCTGGTTGCGATCCTCATGTTCCGGGACGCGACGAGCATGTGATGGATCAACGCATAACAAAAAGGGGCCAGGTCATGTTCAAGAACGAGGTTCAGGAAGAGCTACTCGATCGCGGGTTTTCCCGCCGTCAGTTCGGCGCCATCGCGGCGCTGATCGGGTCGAGCACTCTGATCAACACCAGCGTCATCGGAACCGCAGCCGCACAGAGCCAGGCGGCACGAGGCGTGATCGGTGCCGTGCGCATCGGCGCGAACGAATGCTGGGCCGGCCCCTTCCCGGTCGCGGCCGACGCCGCTGCCAAGGTGATTGCGCAGGGCAATCGCTACGACCCCGCCGACGAGCGCGGGAAGCTCATCAAGACGGTTGCGGCCGTGGAGAACATTCCGGAGGAGTATGTCCAGACCTGGCCGGGTTCGGGCGATCCGCTGGTTCGCAGCGTGATTTCCTTCTGCTCGCCGACCAAGAGCCTCGTCACCATGGACCCGACCTTCGAGTCCGCCTGGCGTGCCGCGGCCTGGCTGAATGCGCCGACGGTCAAGGTGCCGCAGGTTCCCGGCAAGGGCGCCGACGTCCGCGCCATGCTTGCCGCGGCGCCGGACGCAGGCCTTTACTATCTGTGCACACCGAACAATCCGACCGGGACAGTCACGGAGCTAGCCGACATAGAATGGCTGGCCGCGAACAAGCCGGCAGGCTCCGTGCTGCTGGTGGACGAGGCCTATCTGCACTTCTCGGAACGGCCGAGCGCGGCCTATCTCGCCGCCAAGCGCAACGACGTGATCGTGATGCGCACATTTTCCAAACTGTTCGGCATGGCCGGCATGCGCCTCGGCCTCACCTTCGCGCATCCGGACGTGCACAAGCAGATGGCACGATACGACGGCAACCAGGTGTCGGGCACGCTGCCGATGCCGGCGGTGGCATGCGGCAATGCCGCCTACACCCAGGCCGGGCTCATCAAGGCGCGCCGGGATGAGATGATCCGCAACCGCGAGGAAACGATCGCCTTCCTGCAGCAGAAAGGGCTTGCCGTGCATCCTGGCAGCGAGGCCAACATGTTCATGGTGGATTGGAAGGACCGCCCTGCGGCCGATGTGCAAAAGGCTCTGCTCGCGCGGAAGGTGCAGATCGGGCGCAGTTGGCAGATCTGGCCCACGATATCACGCGTGACGGTCGGGTCGGCGGACGAGATGAAGAGCTTCCGCATGGCGGTCGGCGACGTGGTGACGGCCTGACGATGGCGCGGGCGGCAAATATGATCCTCGCCGCAGGCTCCTGCCCGGTTCGAATTGCTGTTGGACCGGGCAGATCGCAGCAAGGGTTCAGCGCGCGCCCTGCCCGGTTCCGCCGCCTGCCCGCGATGTCGCAAGTTGGCTGGCCTGGGCACGAGCGTCGCCTACCGCCCGATCGGCGCAGTCGGTATAGGTTGCAGGGCTACGCAGCCCATGCATGCTGTTATAGCCGCAGACCTTCTGGGCGGCACGCTTTATGCGGCTGTCCAGCATCTGGCGGCCTTCTGCCGAGCCGAGATCAAGTCCGGCGCTCGAAACAGTGGTCAGGCGCGTGACGGTACCGGCCTCTCCGACCCTGACGACGATGTCGTCACCGCCGGCGACGGCGGGCGCTGAAAGGGTGACGGCGCCGGCTGCGAACGCAGACAGGCAAATAGCGCGTAGCCGTGCATACCAAGTGTCAGTCATGGCAACCTCCTCGCGCCTGCCCTTACCAGGCAGGCACCTTCCTAAGCTTCGCGGTCTGCTGCCGCGTGAAAGGAGATAAGCGCGGCCGCTCTTTCGATCAAGCGCGCCAGATTGAAGAACCGAATGCAGGATACAGCACAACATAGCTCGCGATGTTTCTGCATTAACCTTGCTTTGTTGCCAAAGATTCAAGCGAAAATTAGAGATATTGCGCAATATCTTATTGAGGTCATTTAGTTCTTTATAATTTTGTAAATTACTGGGGGAAAACATAATCGGGAGAGGCTCACCAGAACATATAATATGGGGGCCAGAATGCGTAGACTTGGATGCGTATCGATGTTTGCATTGGGAGTAGCGATGGCTTCTCCTGCATTGGCACAGTCACCTGCACCGGCGGATTCCGATGGCGCTACCAGTGAGGAAACCACCTCTCCTGGCGTGATCGACAACCCGCAAGAAGAAATCATCGTCACCGGCACCCGCCGTGCCGACCGCACGGTCAGCGAGTCCGCCGTGCCTATCGACGTTTTCGATGCCGGAACCCTCGCCTCGCAGGCACCGTCTGACATGAATTCGGTGCTGCGTAACCTCATCCCGTCCTTCAATGTCGGGCGCTTCACGACATCCGACGGCTCGGCCTTCGTCCGCCCGCCGACGCTGCGCGGCCTGCCGCCCGACGAGATCCTGGTGCTGGTGAACGGCAAGCGCCGCCACCGCTCCGCGCTCGTGCAACTGGGCGGCGGCTCACTGGCAGCAGGTGCACAGGGGCCGGACCTCGCCCAGATCCCTTCCATCGCGATCGAGCGGATCGAGGTCCTCCGTGACGGCGCTGCCGCCCAATATGGATCGGACGCGATCGCGGGCGTCATCAACTATGGTCTTCGACGCAATCGCGACGGCATCACTGCCACTGCACGTTATGGCCAATTCTACGAAGGCGACGGCGAGAACATCCAGCTCGCCGCCAATTTCGGCTTTGCGCTGGCCGGCGGTTTCATCAGCGTCAGCACCGAATATGTGGATTCCAAGCAGACAAGCCGGGGTGTGCAGCGGGCCGGCGCGGCAGCACTGGCGCTTGCACGTCCCGATCTTGCCGACGGCATCCCCGATCCGGCGCAGATCCTCGGCGATCCGCTGGTGGAGTCCGGTCGCATCTTCGTGAACGCAGGCATGCCGGCGGGTGACGAGGATGAATTCTACTTCTTCGGCAATTGGGGCAAGACCCACACCGAGATCGACTTCAACTACCGCCAGCCGATCACTGTCGCCGGTCCCGACCGCTTCGGCACCGGCACCGCCAATTACGGCTATGCCTCGGGCGTGTACGAGACGCTGTATCTCGATCGCCTCGCCAACGGAAACTACAGCGCGACCGGGCGCACCTTCAACTTCGCATCGATCTTCCCGTCCGGTTTCACGCCGCGCTTCAAGGGCGAGAATGCCGACCTGTCCGCTGCCGTTGGCTACCGCGGCGCATCGGCCATGGGCTTCACCTATGACCTGAGCGCAAGCTACGGCCAGAGCCGCATCGACTATTACATGGACAATACGGTCAACCCGTCCATGGGCCCGGCATCCCCGACAAGCTTCTACCTGGGCCGGCTGGAGCAGCGCGAAACCAACTTCAACGCGGACGTTGTCTATCCGGTCGAGGTCGGGCTATCGAGCGCGCTCAACGTGGCATTTGGCGGCGAGTATCGCGTGGAGGCTTATGAGATCGGCCTTGGTGACGAAGCGTCCTACACTGTCGGGCCTTTCGCTTTTCAGACCGTGCAACGCGCGAACGGCACCACCTTCAACGTAACGCAGCAGGTCGGCGCCAACGGCTTCCCAGGCTATGGCCCCAACGCCACAGTCGACGAAGCCCGCAGCAGCTACGCCGCCTATCTCGACGTAGAGGTCGACCTTACGGAGGCGTTCACCGTTGCCGCGGCGCTGCGGCACGAGGAGTTTTCGGACTTCGGCGGCACCACCAACGTCAAGGGCACGGCGCGCTACGAGTTCAGCCCCGCTTTTGCCCTGCGCGGCGCGGCCAGCACGGGTTTTCGCGCACCGACGCCGGGGCAGAGCTTCACCACCAACATCGCAACGGCTTTCGTCGGCGGCAATCCGGTCGAAACGGCGACCCTGCCGCCTAGCGATCCGGCTGCCGCCTTCTTCGGCGCGACCCCGCTCGAGCCGGAAACGTCGGTCAACCTCAGCGCGGGCGTGGTCGTCACGCCCATGCCGGCCCTTACCATAACGCTCGACGGATATCAGATCGATGTCAGCGATCGTATCGGCCTATCGGGTAACTTCGACATCACCACGGCTGCACAACGCGATCAGCTTCGTGCGCTCGGGGTGGCGAATTGGGCGAGCCTTGGTCGGGTCCGCTACTTCACCAATGCGTTCGATACCCGCACCCGCGGTATCGACCTGGTGGTGAACCATACGGCCAACAGCAGCTACGGCCGCTTCAACACGGTCTTCGCGGCCAATTACAACGAGACGGAGGTGACCGAATTCGACCCCACGATCATCACGCGCGAGCGGCGCGGTGATATCGAGAACTTGACGCCCAAATGGCGTGCCAACCTGACGGAGAATTGGAGCATGGGTCCGCTCTCTGTCATGCTGCGCGGCCAATATTATGGGAAGATCACCTCCTACGACGTAGCCGCAAACGGGGGCGACCTGACCTTCGGCGACGAAGTCACCTTTGACGTGGAGCTCAGCTATCAGGTGAACGAGATGTTCCGCCTGGCGGTCGGCGCGGAGAATGTGTTCGACGAATACCCGGACCGGAACTTCCGCGCCGCCGGTCTGCCGACCCAGAACTTCTACGCATTCACCGACGCGACCGTAACGGGATCGCGTTACCTGGGCGATGCGCCGTTCGGCTTCAACGGCGGCTTCTGGTACGTTCGCGGCCAGGTGAAGTTCTGAGAGCGCTGCGTGGGAGGGTCAGGTCGAACCTCCCACGCATGCACAGGGCCCGCGACACCGAGCCTGCGATACGGTAGCGAGCAGCATCTTCATCGAGAATGCACGGAATCTGATGACCCTGATGCTTGCCGCCGACATGGCTCAGCCGCTCTGGCCCGACACGCCGCTTGAGGGCGCCTTCTCCTTTCGCGATCCCGCCACCTCGCCGGAGAGCGCGGTCGTGGACGCCGTCAAACGCCCCTGGCTTTTCGGCTACGCGCCCGAGCGCCCCAATGGCCGCGCCATGCTGGTGCTCGGCGGGGGCGGTTACACGCAGTTGATGGTCGGCCGCGAGGGCGTGCAGGTCGCTCGCTGGCTGACCGGGCTCGGCTACAATGCGTTCGTGCTGGTTCACCGCTTTCCGCAGACCGACACAGGCGTGTCCGCCTCCCTTGACGATGCACGTGAGGCAATGCGCGCGATCCGCGCCGCCGGCTTCGACCAGGTGGGTGTGGTCGGCCTGTCCTCGGGTGGCCACCTCGCCGCCTGCCTCGCTGCCGAATATCCGTCCGAATGGACTTCGGCACCCAGCCCTTTCGAAGAGCACGCGGTGCGTCCCGACGTACTGATCGTCGGCTATGCGCCCATCTCGACCAATGCCAAGGGCCGCACGATCGTGGTCGACAAGCCGCCGCTTCCGCCGGTCGAGAAGCAGGCGATGTACGATCGGCTCCAGCCCGATGTGCAACTGCTCGCCGCACCGCCGCCGGCCTTCATCACCTATTCCGCCAATGACAACGTGGTGCCGGTGGAGAATGCCTATCGCCTTCACAAGGCCCTGATCGCGGCAGGTGGCATGGCCGAACTCCACCTATTCGCCGACGCCCCGCACGGCTTCGCGCTCGACACAAATGACCAGCCGGTCACGATCTGGCCGCAACTCTGTGAGGCGTGGCTGCGACAGGTGGGCTTCGCCTGACTCGACCAGCATCGGCCGGCAGGCGGATGTCACATCCGCCTGCCGGGATTGCCGGAATGCCTAAGCCCTAACGAAGGCCAGGATGTCGGCGTTGAGCACGTCCGCATTCACGGTCAGCATACCGTGGGAGAAGCCTTCATAGATTTTCAGAATGGCGTTCGACAGCAACTCGGCCTGAAGAAGAGCGGCATGCTTGTAAGGCACGACCTGATCGTCGTCGCCGTGCAGCACCAGGGTTGGCACCGTGATCGCCTTCAGGTCTTCGGTCTGGTCGGTTTCCGAGAAAGCCTTGATGCCGTGATAATGGGCGAGCGCGCTGCCCATCATGCCCTGCCGCCACCAATTGTCGACCACCGCCTCCTTTGCTTCGGCGCCCGGGCGATTGAAGCCGTAGAACGGGCCTGAAGCGACATCGCGGAAGAATTGCGCGCGGTTGGCCGCAAGACCATCCCGAAGTCCGTCGAACACTTCGATCGGGAGACCGCCGGGATAGCCTTCGGTATCCAGCATGATCGGCGGCACTGCGCTGACCAGCACGACCTTGGCTACCCGGCCCTGTGGTTGCCCGTGGCGCGCCACATAGGCCGCGACTTCGCCGCCGCCGGTTGAATGGCCGACATGAATGGCGCCCCGAAGATCGAGATGCTCGGCAACTGCAGAGGCGTCGGCGGCATAATGTGCCATGTCATGACCGAAGTCGACCTGAGCCGACCGGCCATGTCCGCGGCGATCGTGCGCAACGACGCGGAAGCCCTGCTGCAGGAAGAACAGCATCTGCGTGTCCCAGTCGTCGGAAGAGAGCGGCCAACCATGGTGGAACATGATGGGCTGGGCGCTCTTTGGACCCCAATCCTTGTAGAAGATATCGGTCCCGTCCTGCGTCGTGATGATGCTCATGATCTGCTCCCTTCGCTTCGCCCACGGCCGGATCGTTCCGGCCACGCACCTTCTAACTGAGAAGTGCCATGGCGCGCAGGTCAATAA
>CAKTCN010000027.1 GCA_934539295.1 uncultured Allosphingosinicella sp. | reverse complement strand
CACGGCAGCAAAGCTCGCACCGCCACCACCCGCAACCGAACCGCCAATCAGGCTCGAACCGTCCAACATGTCCTTCTCCTTGTCTGATCAAGGCGCCTGGCAGGCACATCGTCTGCGATGCGTATCGGACAAGCGGCCCCGACTATGCTTGACAGACAGCCTAGAAGTTGATGATAGCGCTATCAAGAGAAAAGCAGATGGGGAGTCGGGGCTTGGAAGACCAGTTCGCATCGGGGTTGCTCCCGGTCGATCATGAGCGCGCACTTCTGGTGGGCCGCGTCATGCTCGATGCTGGACCTACCCCGGTGCTCGTGCGTGGCGGAACGGCGTATGATGTTTCGGCATTCGCGCCCACCGTCTCCGATCTGCTCGAGCGCGATGACCTTGCCCAACTGGAAGGCAGTGCGCTTTTCCCCGTCTCGTCATTGCAGCCGGCACACGCAACGGGCTCCGCTCCCCGCCTGCTTGCACCGATCGATCTTCAGGTCATCAAGGCGGCAGGAGTAACCTTCGCGGTGTCCGCTGTCGAACGGGTGATCGAGGAGCGTGCGCGGGGCGACAGCGCTGCCGCCTTGGCCGTGCGACAGAGCCTTGAGGACAAGGTCGGCAGCGGCATCCGGTCGGTTACCCCGGGATCGGCGGAAGCGGCGCGGCTCAAGGCTGCCCTGATCGAAGAAGGCATGTGGTCCCAATATCTGGAGGTCGCGATCGGCCCGGATGCGGAGATCTTCACCAAGGCACCGGTCCTTGCAGCCGTGGGGTCGGGCGCCGAGATCGGCGTGCGATCCGATTCAAGCTGGAACAATCCCGAACCCGAGTTGGTGCTGGTGGTGAATGCCGATGGGCGCCCCGTCGGCGTGACGCTCGGCAACGACGTCAACCTGCGCGATTTCGAGGGGCGCAGCGCGTTGCTGCTGAGCAAGGCGAAGGACAATAATGCGTCCTGCGCCATCGGCCCGTTCATCCGTATCTTCGACGAAGATTTCACGATGGAGGATGTCCGCCAAGCGGAGGTCCGGTTGGTGATCGAGGGCGAGGATGGCTACACGCTGACCGGTGCCAGCTCGATGGCGCAGATCAGCCGTGATCCGACCGAGCTGATCCGCCAGACCCTGAGCGAGCATCAATATCCGGATGGCTTCACCCTGTTTCTCGGCACCTTGTTCGCGCCTGTTCAGGACCGCGACGCACCGGGCATGGGCTTCACGCACAAGGCGGGCGATGTCGTGAGCATCTCCGTGCCGCGCATCGGCACGTTGGTGAACCGCGTGGCCACCTCCAAGCAGGCACCCGCCTGGCGCTTCGGTATTCGCGATCTCATGACCAATCTCGCCTCGCGAGGCCTGCTTGGCGGGAAGGTCTGAGTGTCGCATGCGGCCGGGCGTGGGTGCATGATATCCGCTTGCAACGCCGCGGTCGGCGGTCTGTTTGAGTTCACCTGGATTGGAAACATCTATGTCGGAGGCTGACCCCTTGTCCCTCGCTGCCACTGGCGATCGCCGCGCGATCTATCCTAGCCTGAGGGGCAAGAGGGTCCTCATCACGGGCGGCGGCTCCGGGATTGGTGCCGGCCTGGTCGAAGGCTTCGCTCGCCAAGGTGCGGCGGTGACCTTCTTCGATATCGCAGAGGACGATTCCCGGACTCTTGTGGAGCAACTGAGCGGGAGCGAGGCGGCGGTCCGCTTCGAGCGGGTCGATCTTACCGACATTGCGCGGCTTCAGGCGACGATCGCCACGATCATCGACGAAGAAGGGGCGTTCGATATCCTAGTCAACAATGCCGCCAATGACGATCGGCACCGCATAGAGGATGTGACGGAGGCCTATTGGAACGAGCGCATGAACGTCAATCTGCGCCACCAGTTCTTCTGTGCGCAGTCGGTGATCCCGGGCATGCGCGAGAAGGGGAGCGGCGCCATCGTCAATCTCGGCTCCATCTCCTGGCACCTGGGCTTGCCCGAGCTTGCCCTCTACCAGACCGCGAAGGCCGCGATCGAGGGCATGACACGCTCGCTTGCGCGCGATCTTGGTCCCGAGGGGATCCGCGTCACCTGCGTGGTTCCGGGCAATGTCCGCACGCCGCGCCAGCTGAAATGGTACACGCCCGAAGGCGAGGCGGAGATCGTGGCCGCCCAGTGCCTCAAGGGCCGGCTGGTGCCCGAGGATGTCGCCGCGATCGTCATGTTCCTCGCGTCCGATGACGCGCGGCTGATCACCGGACACGAATATTTCGTGGACGCCGGCTGGCGCTGAACGGGCGCGCTTTTCTCGAAAGCCAAGTCACACTTCGCCCGGCATCACCGACGCCGGGCGAGTAGCTTGCTCAGTGATTGTGCCGCGGCGGCTTTTCGCTGGTGCCGCGATACTTGATCGCGAAGTCGAACACGCCGCCGTCGCCGAGTTGCCCCACCTTTTCGCGGTAGAGCTCTTCCCACGGCGTGGCGCTGTCGGGAATGGCAGGGGCAGTTTCCCCCTTGCGCCGGGCGATCTCGTCGGCATCGACCAGCGCGTCGCACCGGCCGCGATTG
The DNA here is from genome assembly GCA_934539295.1 of uncultured Allosphingosinicella sp. GTDB lineage: Bacteria > Pseudomonadota > Alphaproteobacteria > Sphingomonadales > Sphingomonadaceae > Allosphingosinicella. Next base: position 46,607 of record CAKTCN010000027.1, on the reverse strand, counting down.
AGATCGATGCGGATCGTGTCACCCGTGCGCAGCCAGGCAAGCCCGCCGCCTGCCGCGCTTTCCGGTGAGGCGTTGAGAATGGACGGGCTGTCCGACGTTCCCGACTGACGCCCGTCGCCGAGCGTCGGAAGGCTCATGATGCCCTTGCGGATGAGATGCGCGGGCGGCTGCATGTTCACCACCTCGGCCGAGCCCGGCCATCCGATCGGGCCCGAGCCACGGATCACCAGGATGCAATCCTCGTCTATGTCGAGCGCGGGATCGTCGATGCGGTGGTGGTAGTCGTCCGATCCGTCGAACACGATCGCACGGACGTCGAACATGCCCTCTGCACCAGGGCGGGACAGGTAACGCCCCTGGAATTCCTCGCTGATGACGCTGGTCTTCATGATCGCCATGTCGAAAAGATTGCCCGACAGGACGAGGAAGCCTGCACGTTCCTTCAGCGGCGCGGTCCAGGGAAGGATCACTTCCCGGTCCTTGGTCTCCACATGCTCCACATTTTCGGCCAGCGTCTTGCCGGTACAGGTCATGGCATCGCCGTCCAGCGCACCATTGGCGAGCATCTCGGCGAGCACGGCAGGAACGCCGCCCGCACGATGAAAGCGTTCGGACAGATACCTGCCGGCTGGCTGCATGTTGACGATCAGCGGCAGATCGTAGCCCTGTCGCCAATCGTCCGGCGTGATGTCGAAGCCGGCGTGCCGCGCCATGGCCACGAGATGCGGCTGCGCGTTCGTGGACCCGCCGATTGCCGTCAGCAGCTTGATCGCGTTGAGGAAGCTTGCCTTGCTGAGGATCTTGGAAGGGCGCAGGTCCTCATAGGCCATCTCGACCGCGCGCCGGCCGGTTTCGAACGCCATCTGGCCGCGCTCGCGATAGGGCGCCGGGATCATCGCACAACCAGGCAGGCTCATGCCGAGCCCTTCCGCGATCGAGTTCATCGTCGATGCTGTGCCCATGGTGTTGCAATGCCCTGCGGAGGGAGCGCTCTCCATGGCGCGGCGCAGGAACTCCTCCTCGTCGATCTCGCCAGCTGCCAGCTTGCGGCGCGAGCGCCAGATCACCGTGCCGGATCCGACGAGATCGCCTTCGTGCCAGCCGTCGAGCATCGGTCCGCCCGACAGAACGATTGCGGGTATGTCGACGGTCGATGCCGCCATCAGCGACGACGGCGTGGTCTTGTCGCAGCCGGTCGTGAGGATCACCGCATCGATCGGGTAGCCGTTGAGGATTTCGACCAGGCCAAGATAGGCGAGATTGCGATCGAGTGCGGCCGTGGGACGTCGGCAATTCTCGAAGATCGGATGAAGAGGAAATTCCATCGGCACGCCGCCGGCCGCAAGAATGCCCTCGCGCGCGCGCTTGGCCGTGTCCAGGTGGATGCGATTGCACGGAGCGATGTCGCTGCCCGACTGCGCGATGCCGATGATCGGCTTGCCGCTGCGAAGCTCGTCGGGCGTGATCCCATAGTTCATGAAGCGCTCGAGATAGAGCGCCGCCATGTCGCTGCGGCCGGGCGCGGCGAACCATTCGCGTGAGCGGAAGGGGCGGGTAGGGATACGCGTCATGACCATCCTCTCACGGCGGGGAGTGCGGGCGCTGCCGCACTCCCGCACTATCCTTTCGGCCGGTCAGCCGACCATTTCCTCCAGTTCCTTGCCCTTGGTTTCGTTGATGAACGAACGGACGAGGAAGAAGCTGATGAAGGCTGCCACGGTGTAGAGCATGTAGGTGCCGGCAAGACCGATGCCGTCCGCCATGGCCGGGAAGCTCTGCACCACCAGGTAATTGGCGCCCCATTGCGCGAGGCCGGCGACGGCAAGGGCCGATCCGCGCATCTGGTTGGGGAACATCTCGCCCAGCATCACCCACATGACGGGGCCCCAGCTGAAGTTGAAGAAGATGACGTAGAGGTTGGCGGCGAGCAGGGCGATCCAGCCGGCATTGCCGCTGAGGACCAAGTTGCCGGCTGCATCCGTTCCCGCACCGCTGAACGCCCATGTCATGGCGCCAAGGGTCACGCCCATGCCGAGCGAGCCGATCATCAGCAGCGGCTTGCGCCCGATCCTGTCGATGACGAGCAAGGCGGCGAACACAGCCGCGATCGAGACGGCGCCCGACAGGATGTTGCGCTCCAGTGCGACCTCTTCCGAGACGCCGGCGAGGCGCCACAGCGTTTCGCCGTAATAGAAGATGATATTGATTCCGACGAACTGCTGGAACGTGGCGATCATGATGCCTGCCCACACGATCGGGCGGAACATCGTTCCCTTGGCGGTCACGTCCTTGAAGCTTGGTCGATGATCGCTGGAGAAGCTGGCGCGGATCTCGCCGATCTTGCGGTCCGCCTCCTGCGCACCGAACAGGCGGGTGAGCACAATGCGTGCAGCCTCGTCACGGCCGCGGCTGATCAGGTAGCGCGGGCTTTCGGGGATGAAGAACAAGGCGACGAGGAAAATGACCGCGGGCAGGGCCTGCGCCAGGTACATCCAGCGCCATGCCTGCGTTCCCCCGATTTCGCCGAGCGAGCTTCCGGCATTCTGCGCCAGGAAGTAGTTTACCACGAATGCGGCGGTGAGGCCGGTGATGATCATGACCTGCTGCACGGTGGTGAGGCGACCCCGGATGTTGGCCGGCGCGACTTCGGAGATGTAGAGGGGCGACAGGACGCTGGCCGCCCCGACTGCCATGCCGCCGGCGAAGCGGGCGACCACGAAAAGCGCGTGCACGTCGGTGACGCCCTGGACGAGCGCGCCGACCACGAACAGCAAGGCGGCGAAGATCATGACCGATCGACGGCCGATCACGTCTGCGAGGCGACCGGCGAAGAATGCGCCCACCGCGCAGCCGATAAGAAGCGAGCCGACGGTGAAGCCCAGACCTGCTGCGCTGAGATCGAATTCCTGGGTGAGGCCCGTCTGGGTGCCGTTCACCGCGCCGCTGTCATAACCGAACAACAGGCCACCGATCGTGGCCACTGCGACGATCGCGCCTATCAGCCCGATATTCGTCCCGCTCTGCGCACCTTCTCGCATATGTCTCTCCCCTGAACCTCCCGGATGCTGGAGCCCGGGTTGGCGGGGATGGTAGCGTTAACGACGAGAAAGAAAATAGGTCATTTCGCTTTTCGGCGGTTCGCCGCCGTCATACGGCGCTTTCCGACTAGGCGTTGTGACGCGGAGCCCCGCATGAATCCCGCACGATCAGTTCGAAATCAAGCACCTGCTCGTCGATCTTGGCACCCTCTGCTAGGCGATGGGCACGGATGCGCGCAAGCAGCAGATCGAGCGCGGCCTCCGCCATGGACGCGATCGGTTGCCGCACCGTGGTGAGTTCGGGCCAGATGCTGGTCGCCAGCGATGTGTCGTCGAAGCCAACGATGCTGACATCGCGCGGAACGTGCAGCCCGCGTCGATGCGCTACTCCAACGGCGGCGGCGGCCATGTCGTCGTTCGACGCAAAGATGGCCGTGGGAGGCTGCGGGCGGTCGAGCAGCCTCTCGGCCGCGACGATGCCGGATCTGAACGTGAAGAATCCTTGTTCGATCGGCATGGCGGCTGCATCCAGGCCGACTTCCGCCAGGGCCGAGGCAAAGCCGCGGTAGCGCTCCTGGCTGGACGTCTGGTTCGGATTGCCGCGGATGAAGCCGATGCTGCGATGGCCGAGATCCAGCAGATGGCGCGTCATCGCCGCGGCCGCTTCGAAATCGTCGATCCGAACGTTGAGGCTCGGCTCGGGCGACAGGCCCATCGCCACGGACACCCACGGCGTGCCGACCGCGTCGAGCTCCGCACGAACGGCGGCGGATTCAGACAGGGGCGGCGGCAGGATCACGCCCTCGACATTGGTGGCGGCAAATTGCCGCGTCGCCTCGGCCTGCTGGTCTGGCCGCTCGTCCTCGCATGCCTCTAGCACCAGGTGGCACCCCGCGCGCCGCGCTGCGGCCAGGCCGCCGATCAGGAACTGAGATAGGTATGCGGCCGAAGGGTTGGAATAAAGCAGGCCGATCTGGATGGCCTCGCCCGCGGCCAGGCTGCGTGCGGCGCTGTTCGGCGAATAGTTGAGCTGCTTGATGACTTCCATCACGGCGTCGCGAGTGCTCTCGCGCACGCTGGAGACGCCGTTGACGACGCGCGACACCGTCATCGCGGACACGCCTGCCGCCTTGGCAACATCCTGCACGGTTACGTTGCCACGACCTCTTCTTCGGCTCGGCTGCTTCAAATGCGTCTCCTGCGTCCTGCGCGACTTCTATCCGGTTGACCGTGCAACGGGACCAACTTACGCTGATAGCGCTATCAGACGGATTGAACCCGCACACTTCATGGAGAGATTTATGGGCTTTGGTAAGGCTATTCGTTTGCGCAGCCGGCTCTGCCTCGGCATTTCCGGCCTTGCGCTGCTGGCCGCTGCAGCCCCTGCATCCTCGGTGGTGACGGCGCAGCAGCCTGCCGCGGCCGTTCCTGCATCGGCGCCCTACAAGAACCCATCGCTCTCCGTCGATCAGAGGGTTGAAGACCTGCTCGCACGCATGACGCTGGAGGAGAAGGTCCAGCAGATGGTCGCGATCTGGCTGGAGAAGGAGAAGATCCAGACTCCGGAAGGCGAATTCGACGCCGCCAAGGCGAGCCGCAACTTTCCGAACGGGCTCGGACAGATTTCCAGGCCCTATGATCGACGCGCGATCACCCAGGGGCCTGCAGCGGGCGCCGCCGCCGGCAGCGTGAACCGCAATGCGGAAGACACGGCGCGCTACGTCAATGCGGCGCAGAAATGGGCGGTGGAGAACACCCGTCTCGGCATTCCGCTGATCATGCATGAAGAGGCGCTTCACGGCTATGTCGCCCCGGGCGCGACCAGCTTCCCGCAGGCGATCGCACTGGCCAGCACGTGGAACCCGGCCATTCAGGAGCAGATATTCTCGGTCGCGGCGCGTGAGATGCGGGCGCGCGGCGCCAACCTGGCTCTGGCGCCGGTCGTGGACGTGGCCCGCGATCCGCGCTGGGGGCGTAGCGAGGAGACATATGGCGAAGACCCCTATCTCGTCGGCGAGATGGGCCTTGCCGCCATCCGCGGGTTCCAGGGCACCACGCTGCCGCTCGCTTCCGACAAGGTCTATGTGACGTTGAAGCACATGACGGGACATGGGCAGCCGGAGAGCGGCACCAATATCGGCCCGGCCGTTCTGTCCGAACGCACCTTGCGCGAAGTTTTCTTCCCGCCGTTCGAGCGTGCGGTCAAGGAACTGCCGGTCATGTCCGTCATGCCGTCCTATAACGAGATCGACGGGATTCCCTCCCACGCCAATCGCTGGCTGTTGAACGATGTTCTTCGCGGAGAATGGGGCTTCAAGGGCGTGGTGCTGAGCGACTATTTCGCGATCCGCGAACTCAACACACGCCACAAGATGTTCGACAAGCTGGAAGACGCTGCCGTGCGCGCGATCGACGCGACCGTGGATTTCGAGACGCCGGATGGCGAAGCCTATAACAACCTGCCCAGGCTGGTGCGCGAAGGACGCGTCACGCAGGCGCAGATCGACGATTCCGTGCGCCGCATCCTGACGCTGAAGTTCAACGCCGGCCTGTTCGAAAACCCCTATGTCGATGCCGCCGCCGCACAGGCCAAGACCGAGACTCCCGATGCAATTGCCCTCGCGCGCGAGGCTGCGCGCCAGTCGATGGTGCTGCTCAAGAACGACAAGGATTTGCTCCCGCTCGACGCGTCCAGGATCAAGCGCCTGGCGGTGATCGGCACCCATGCCAGTGACACTCCGATCGGCGGCTATTCCGACATTCCGCGCCACGTCGTCAGCGTGCTCGAAGGCATGCGGAACGAGGGCAAGTTCGCGGTCGATTATGCCGAAGGCGTGAAGCTGACCAAGAGCCGTGGCTGGTCGGAAGATGCCGTCGAACTGATCGATGAGGCGACCAACGATCGCCTGCGCCGCGAGGCGCTGGAGGTCGCGCGCAAGGCCGACACGATCGTGCTCGTGCTCGGCGACAACGAGCAATTAAGCCGCGAGGCATGGGCCGACAACCATCTCGGCGATCGCAACAGCCTGGAACTGATCGGCCCGCAGAACAAGCTGGCGGAGGAGATCTTCAAGCTCGGCAAGCCGGTCGTGGTGCTTCTGCTCAACGGGCGTCCGCTCTCGGTCAACTATCTGTCGGAGAATGCGCCTGCGCTGATCGAGGGCTGGTACCTGGGCCAGGAAACCGGCAACGCCGTCGCCGACGTCCTGTTCGGCCGCTACAATCCGGGTGGCAAGCTGCCTGTCTCGATCGCGCGCGATGTCGGTCAACTGCCGATATTCTACAATCACAAGCCGAGCGCGCGGCGCGGCTACCTGTTCGCCGAGACAAGCCCGCTTTATCCGTTCGGCTACGGCCTTTCCTATACGCGCTTCGACATTGGTGCGCCGACGCTCGCTTCGTCCACCATCGGGCTCGACGACAATGTCCGGGTCAGTGTTGACGTGACCAACACCGGAGATCGTGCCGGCGATGAGGTCGTGCAGCTATATGTGCGCGACGATCTTGCCAGTGTGACTCGCCCCGTCAAGGAGCTGAAGCGGTTCGAGCGCGTGACGCTGAAGCCGGGCGAAAAGAAGACGGTGACGTTCGAGCTCAAGCCTGCCGATCTCGCCTTCTGGAACGTCGACATGAAGCGGGTCGTGGAGCCGGGCACCTTCACCATCTCCGCAGGACCGGATTCCGCAAAGCTCAAGAGCACAACGCTCACCGTCGTTCAGCGCTGAATGGACTGGTCCCTGTGAAAGCAGGGGCCCTGTTCAGGGCTCGTCCGCGAACGCAGCAACCCAGACGAGGGGCGCGTTCCAGTTGATCGCGACTTCGTTCATCGTGAATGCGCCGATGTGATCGACCCAGCATTTTTGCGGCGCGCAGGTGCTGCGCATGAGACGGGCAATGTCGTCGCTGAAGCTGATCGAGTTCGGGCCACCGGACACAGCGCCCGAGGGAGGGGGCGGAAAGCGCGGGTCGGACTGATGCGCCCAGAAGCGGTGATGCGGGTTCTGCAACGGTCGCGCGCCATAGCCGCTGACATAGGATTGATCGAGCGGGTTGCGGCCAAGGACATAGTCAAGCGCGTCGCTCACCGCGACGCGATATCGCAGCTCCCGCGTGAAGTCGTAGGCATAGCCGAGCACGATTGCGCGGTTGAGCAGGGTTGAGTTCGAACCCCACGGATATCGGGACGGCGCGTAGGGTATGCCGTACCCGCTGCGCCCTGCATCGGCGAGATAGGCGTCCGCCATCGCGACCAGCCGTGCGCGCGCGGCATCCCGCTCCTCCTCCCGGCTGCTCAGCGCAAGCGTGATCGTGCCGAGGGCTGCCACTTCGGGCCAGCTTGGTTCGGCGAAGGCCTTTCCGGGGGGAAAGCGAAGCGCGCGGGCATATTCGTCATTCCCGGTCGTCGCGAACAACTCGGCCGCAGCCCAGTAGAATTCGTCGGCAAGATCGCCATCGCCATAATTGCCGCTGCCCGGCCAGTCGCCGGCGGCATAAACCTCGGGATTACGCCGTGCGGCGTCATAGGCGCGGGTGGCCGCGTCGCGGCAGCGGCTCGAGAAGGCCGGATCGATGCTGCGCCAGATGCGTGCGCATTGCGCGGCCGTCGCGGCCAGGTTGAGCGTGGCGGCCGTGGTGGGCGGGTAAAGAAGCCGCTTCTCGGGGTCGAGATGCGGAGCCGTCGGCAGGCCGGTCCAGCGTTCGTCCGCCGCCTTGTGGTGCGCCATGCCGCCTGCATCGATGGCGGTGAAGCGCAGACCCGCTTCCGGACGCTTCTGGCCCACTGGCACTTGCGCCTGCCTGCCCTGGGGCACTTGCATCGCCAGCATGAATTCCATTTGCCAGCGGCCGTGGTCGAGCAGGTCATCGATGCCGTTTCCCGCCTCCGGGATGGAGAGCCGGCCATCGGCGAAGGGCGCTAGGCCCCTGGCACTTTGACGCTCGTAAAGGTTCAGCAGGGTCCAGAGCGCAATGCCGCCGTTCACCACATATTTGCCGTGGTCGCCGGCATCATACCATCCGCCCGTGACATCGAGCGCGTAGTCGCAGCCGGGCCAGTCATTGCCCTTCGTGTCCTTGCCCGCAAAGCAATCCGCAATTTCCCGCGGGTGACCGGCCGGCCGCGCCCATCGCTCCCCGCCGGCGAAACGCGCCTCGATCGGCGTGCCGGCGCGATTGTGGTAGAAGTAGGCGAGCGCATCATATTTGAGCGATGCCAATGCGTCAGGCTTCACCGTGAAGGGGCGGCTGTCCTGACCGTCGACGCGGAGACGGTAGCCGCTGCCTGCCTGATCGAAGGCGCCGAAATCGACCTGGTGGATATGTTCGCCTGCTTCGGGCGCGTCGCCGAACGGGCGCGACATGCCCTGCATCCGCACTGTCCCGGCCTCATCGACCAGCGCCCATTTCAGCGGCGACCTGACGTCCGACACAAGGATGGCGCGCTTTGGGTCGGCCGGGCGGAAGCCGAGCTGGTTCATGCGAATGGCTGGCGCAGTCGTTGGCGCCGCGCTCGACAGCAAGGCGGCAGCGAGGGTGACGAAGGGCAGGGCCTTAACGTGCATCCTGTCCATCCTTCTTGAGGGCATAAGGCCCGAAGGTGGTGCCGACGAACCCGCCGGCCGTCCGCGTGCTGAGAATGGTCGCGTCCGCATCCCTGAGCACCGTTCGCCAGTCGCCGGGAGAGATCGCGTAGAGGAAATCGATACGTCCGCCGCGTACATCCATCCTGAGCTGGATCGGCGAACGTTGCGCCATCACGACCGGAGTGCTGGCCACTAATCGGCCATTCGCCGGGTCTTGCGCGCCGGCCCGCCGCGACACGTTGAGGACGACATCCTGCCCCTGCCGCGAGAGGCCGAAGGTGTAGAAATGATCGTCACCCTGGAAAGCCGCAATCCCTGCTTCGTCTCCTATCTGCGGCGCGAAACGCATCGCTGTCGAGGCGCTGGCGTTCAGATGCTGCTGCCGCCGCCCCAGATAGGAGGGATTGCCATAGCCGCCGAGACTTGCCGTCCTGGGCATCAGGTGGAGCGAACCGGATGACAGCCAGTGCCAACGCTCCCGAGGATTGCGCAGCATCATCCAATAAGGCGGCAACGCCTTCCCGTCGAATTCGTCACGGATGGTGAACGGTCCGAACGTGGGAATTGCGGGTGTCGCTCCGGCGGGGAGATCCGGCCGACGAGTGACGCTCGAGATCGCCTCGCCCGGTCCCGTGATGCGCGGCCATCCATCTTCCCAGCGCACGGGAAGGAGGAAGACTTCGCGCCCGATATTGTAATAATCGCCCACATATGGACGAACCGCGAGGAAGGTGGCCCACCACTCGCCCTTCTGGGTTTCGACAAGGTCGGCGTGGCCGGCCGACGTGATCGGAAAGGACCGGTCCTCAGGCAGGTCGCGCTGGGTGAGGATCGGATTACCCGGATAGGCCTCGTAGGGACCGGTGACGCTGCGGGAGCGTAGGATGACCTGCGAATGCCCAACCGCCGTCCCGCCCTCTGCGGCGGAGAGATAGTAATAGCCGTCCTTGCGGAAGATGTGCGGCCCTTCGATCCAGATCGGCTTTTTCGAGAAGTCGACGCCGCCGTTGATCAGCACCTTGCGCGGCCCGAACGTCTTCAGCGTCTTGAGATCGAACGCCTGAATCCAGATCGCGCGATGCCCCTCATATTCGGGCGTGCCCTCCGGCGGGCCATTGTTGACGAGCCACGCGCTGCCGTCATCGTCCACGAACAAGGCCGGGTCGATGCCGCCTTCGAGGTCCGGAAGCCAGATCGGGTCGGACCAGGGTCCCGCCGGGTTCGTTGCGGTGAGAACGAAATTGCCGCCGCAGTCGACGCAGGTGTTGAGGATGTAGAAAGTGCCTGCATGCTCCTCGATCGTCGGCGCGAACACGCCGCGCGACACGCCGAGCTTGCCGAAGTCGAGTTGGTCCGGCCGATCGATCGCGTTGCCGATCTGGGTCCAGTTCACCAGGTCCTTGCTGTGGAAGACCGGGATGCCCGGAAAGTAGGAGAAGGTGGAGGTGACGAGGTAATAGTCCTCGCCCACCCGCGTGTTACTCGGATCGGGGTAGAAGCCGCTCAGCACCGGATTGCGATACTGGCTCGCACCAACGTTGAGCGAGGCATCCGCCGGGTCGCTGCCACTATATTCGAACCAGTCGAACATGGCGCCTTGTGCCGACGCCTGACCCGGCAGCAGCGCTGCGGCGAGGAGGAGAACAAGGCCCCTCACGCGGCGCAATTCGCGCGAATGAAGTCGCGATGCGTCGGCATGTAGTCGGCGGAGTTCGCGATGGCGCTGCGTATCTCGCCCAGGCGCCGCCGAGTCTCATCCAGGCTGAACACGTTCGCCACCGGATCGTAGCCACGCGGCTTCATCAGCTGGCCGACCATGACGGCGAACCAACTCGTGTCGTTGAACAATTCCTCATTCTCGCGGAACGTGCGCCCGTAGCTTCGAAACACCCGCATCTTCTCGGCCAGCCGCTCCGGAATCTCCATCGTGCGGCAGTGGTTCCAGAAGGGGGAATCGTCGCGTTCACCCGCATGATAATGAAGGATCAGGAAGTCGCGTATCTCTTCATATTCCGTGGTGAGGGCCCGGTTGTAGCGATCGATATCGGCCTGTTCGAAATCCAGGCTCGGGAACATCGCCATCAACCGGGACAGGCCGCTTTGCACCAGCCAGATGCTGGTCGATTCCAGCGGCTCCATGAAACCGGATGCAAGACCCAGCGCCACGCAATTCTTGACCCAGAACTTGCGGCGATGCCCCGTTTTGAACGGCACCAGGCGGGGATCGGCAAGCGGCTTGCCGTCGAGGTTGCTCATGAGGATGCGGGTCGCCTCCTCCTCATCCATGAAGCGGCTGGAAAAGACATGGCCGTTGCCGATCCGATGCTGAAGCGGGATGCGCCACTGCCAGCCCGCGCTGTGCGCGGTGGAGCGGGTGTAGGGCGTCATCTCCTCGCTTCCTTCACAGGGAACCGCGATGGCGCGATCGCACGGCAACCAGTGCGACCAATCGGTGTAGCCGGTCTCCAGCGCCTGTTCGATGAGGAGGCCGCGAAAGCCCGAGCAGTCGATGAACAGGTCGGCCCGCAACGTGCTTCCGTCCTCCATGACGACCGCATCGATGAAGCCGGTGTCGGGCTTCAGCCGCACGTCGACGATCTTGCCCTCGCGCCGGACGACTCCGCGCCCTTCCGAATATTCGCGCAGGTAGCGGGCATAGAGGCCGGCATCGAAGTGGAACGCATAAGCGATGTCGGACAAGGGCGATCGCGGGCCGGCATCGACCGACCGCATGAACTTCCCTTGCGCGCCAGCCTTGGCCTGCAGCGACCAATCCTCGATGCGTGGAGCCTCGCCGGCCTGATGAAGCCTTAGCCAGAAGGCGTGGAACGACACGCCCGCCATGTTGACGCCATAGGAGCCGAACGGGTGGAAGTAGCTGTGCCCGATACGGCCCCAATTCACAAATTCTATGCCGAGCTTGAAGCTGCCCTTGGTCCTGCGGATGAAGTCGTTCTCGTCGATTCCGAGCATGCGATTGAAGGTCGCCATCTGGGGGATGGTCGCCTCGCCGACGCCGATGGTGCCGATCTCGTCCGACTCCACGAGGGTGACCTGCGCATAATGAGGGCCGAGAAGCTTGGCGAAGGTCGCAGCCGCCATCCATCCGGCAGTGCCGCCGCCAACGATCGCAATCTTCCTGATCGGATTATCCGACATGCTGTGCTGATCTCTCCCTCTCCAGCCTGATGACTAACGATTGGTTCTGAACCTAGTCAACTGCACAGGCGCGGGGACTTTGCTGTCTGTTATAACACGGGCCCGCATGCGCGTTTTTAGCGATGCCAGCGACCCTGTATCTCTCGTTCAGCAGAAAGCATCTTGCAGGCATCTCGATGATGCAATACGCAAAGGACATAGATTGGCGCGGCATGGTATGTTAGCGCTAACATATAAGGGAGAGATGCGGATGGTCCTGTCGACCGTTTCTAGTTCGTTGTCCGGGGGAGCCGATGCACGCCTGATGCTGCGCGGCGGCGTATCGCTTGCGGCGCTTTGTGCGCTCGCAATTGCCGGTCCTGCCTATGCACAGCAGGCTGGCGCGCCAGGCCGGACCGTAGAAGCCGATGCTGCGCCCGGCCCTGAAGACCTTTCGGACCAGACGGGCGAGGACGAGATTGTCGTCACCGGCTATCGGCAGGCGCTGCAAAGCGCGCAGGGAATCAAGCGCAATTCGGACTCGATCGTCGACTCGGTGACGGCGGAAGATATCGGCGCACTGCCCGACCGTTCCGTTCTCGAGACGCTGCAGCGCATTCCCGGCGTGTCGATCAGCCGCTTCGTGGGCGGCAACGATCCCGACCACTTTTCGGGCGAGGGGTCGCAGGCCACTGTTCGCGGCCTTACCTATGTTCGTTCCGAGTTCAATGGTCGCGAAGCCTTCTCGGCGCTGAACGGCCGGTCGCTGGGCTTCCAGGACGTGCCATCCGAATTGCTGGGTGGCGTGGACGTGTTCAAGTCGCCGACGGCCGACCGGATCGAGGGCGGCATTTCGGGCATCGTGAACCTGCGCACCCGCAAGCCGTTCGACCAGAAGGGCTCCTACCTCGCCGGTTCGCTCGAGATGAACTATGGCGACTTCGTCGAAAGGTCCGCGCCTACCGTTTCCATTCTCGGCAGCAATCGCTGGGAGACGGGCATAGGCGAGATCGGCATTCTCGGCAGCTTCGTCTACTCGCAGCTGTTCAGCCGCAACGACCGCCTCCAGGTGTCGAGCTTCCGTAACCGGCCCATCTATTCGGATGGCACGCGCACGGACGTGGTCCCGTTCGGAACGGTTACTACGCCTACCGGCACCGGCATCTTCCCGCGCGGCGCTGTGATGGGCACGCAGGAGATCAACCGCGAACGCTACGGCTATTCGGGTGCGGTGCAGTGGCGCTCGCTCGATGGATCGATGGAGGCGACCTTCCAGTTCATGCGCTCCGACGCGCGGCAGGCGTGGACCGAGAATACGATCGAGATCGCCACGGACAATGTGCAGAGCAACGGCGACAGCCGCGCGCGTGCCGGCACAAGCATCACTTTCGATGAGGACCAGCTGTTCGACCAGGGCCTGATTACCGGTCCGACCGGGTGGCGCGCCGATCAGAATACGGTGCCAGGGACCGGCGCAGCTCTTGCCGGGCGGCGCAATCCCGCATTCGGCCTGCAGTCGAACAACCAGGCCCGCGAGCATATCGATCGCAGCGTCACCGACGATTACGGCTTCAACATGACATGGGACGTCAGCGACCGTGTCGGCCTGTCGGTCGATTACAGCCATGTGGACTCCTATGGCGAGGTGCTCGACAACGGCCTGTGGTCGTCCAGCTACCAGGACGTGTACATGGACCTGAACGGGCTGGACCTGCCGACCGTCCGGTTCGTGCCGCCGCAGTCGTGTGAGGGCGCGGCGCTCAATGCGCAGGGAATCTGCACCGGAACGCCGGGCGGCGCGGCCAATTACCCGACCTACTTCACCGGCACGCACCAGAGCTATCTCGATCCGTTCAACAGCTTCTGGCGCGCCGCGATGGACCATGCCGAATTGTCGGAGGGCAATTCCGACGCATTCCGCGTAGATGCCGAACTGAACTTCCCCGACACGCCTTTCCTCAGCGCGGTTCGGGCCGGCTATCGCTATGCCGACCGCGACCAGATCGCGCGCAACTCCACCTACAATTGGGGCGCGCTGTCGGAACAATGGGGCAATGGCGGACCCGTCTGGTTGGACGAGCCGATCGGCGGTGCCGGCGGCGACCAGCTCGGCACGATATCGCAGGAAGGCTCCTACCGCGCGTTCCTGTTCGACAACTTCCTGCGCGGTCAGGCCGGCAATCCCGCTCTTGGCCGGCTCTACTATGCCGGTAGTCCCGCGGGCGATTATCGCAGCTATATCGATTTCGCAAAGTCCATCCGCAACGAATGGCTGCCCGCGGGCACTGCGCCCACCGGCGGCGCGGGCGGCTGGCTGCCCCTGGCCGAGCGGCCGGGCATCGCCGAAAGCTATTACCTGCCGGGCGAGATCAACCCGATCGAGGAGGTCAACCACGCCGCCTACGTCATGGCGAGGCTGGAGGAAGAGTTCGACAATGGCTGGCGCTTCAGCGGCAATGTCGGCGTCCGCTACAGCAAGACCGATCGTACCAGCGGCGGCTTCGTCCAATATGCAACGGCCGATCCGCTGACATCGGACGCGACCTGCCGGACGGAGATCCAGAACCGCGTCAATCCCGCGCCGGGCACCACCCCGCCAACCGGTGCGCTGACCGCCGGCTGCGCCTTCCTTTATTCCAATCCGCAGGCCCGCGCGAATGCCCGTGCGTTCAGCAATGGGGCGATCGTGCCCAACGACTACGACCTGAGCTACGATTACTGGCTCCCGTCGATGAACCTGCGCCTCGAAGTGGGTGGAGGGCTCCAGTTCCGCGCGGCATATTTCAAGGGCGTGTCGCCGCCCAATACGACGCAGATCCGCAACTACTTCCCGATCTCGATCGCGCCGCAACTGCCGCCGGGCGCTACCTTGTCGGTGGTGCCGAACACGGCAACGGACGATCCCAATGACGGCATCATCCTGGGCGAGAGCGCAGTGGTGCTGGAAGGCCGCGGCATCCGCGCCGGCTCCCCCGATCTCGAGCCGGTGACGTCCGACAATTTCGATCTCACCGCGGAATGGTATTTCAGCCAGGTGGGCTCGCTGACGGTGTCGGCCTTCTACAAGGAACTGAAGGGCGTCGTGGTGTTCGCCACCGATCGCCAGACCTACAGCAACAACGGCCAGTCCTTCGAGGCCGTGGTCACGCGCGACTTCAACTCGCCCGAAAAGGGCAAGGTGAAGGGCATCGAGCTCGCCTATCAGCAGACGTACGACTTCCTGCCGGGCGTCTTCTCGGGCTTGGGTCTTCAGGCGAACTACACCTATGTCGACAGCACGGGTGTGCCGCAGCCGATCCTGCCGCCCGGCGATCCTGCGGTCGCGACGGCGGTCGTCTCCAACGTCGACATCTCCGGCTTCCCGCTCGAACGCCTGTCGAAGCACAATGTGAACATTACGCCGTTCTTCGACTATCAGGGCCTGTCGCTGCGCGCGTCCTATTCGTGGCGGTCCCGCTACCTGCTGACACCGCGCGACGTGATCGTGCCCTACGATCCGGTGTTCCAGGAAGATTATGGCCAGCTCGACGCGTCGATCTTCTACCAGGTGACGCCGCAGTTCCGGCTGGGCGTCCAGGGCGTGAACCTGACGAACTCGATCACCAAGACGTCGGTGGCGGTCGAAGGGCCGGGCGGGGCGGACGACATCCGCATCATCCCGCGCGGCTGGTTCATGAACGATCGCCGTATCTCGGCCATTGCCCGGTTCAGCTTCTGATCCCCCCGCACTTGGTGCGACCTTCGCGCCGCCGGTTCATCCGGCGGCGTCTTCTTCCCTAGGGCTAACGCCCGCGTGCGATAAGCAGCGGGTGCGAGTGCCACCATCCTGGAAGCTGTCATGGGTCCGGTAAGCAGACGTGCGGCGATTGCGATGGGCCTGGGAGCCATTGCGGCAGGCTGCGCGGGCGAGAAGGGACGTGGGGCGGCACAGTCTCTCCAGATTTCGCCAGCGGCTAGTTCGCTCGATGCGATCGCAGCACGTACTGGCCGCCGGTTCGGTTCCGCAGTCGGCGGCGGAGCGCCCGGCACGCGGACGGGCTCCTATGCCGACAGCCGCTATCGCGACATCATTGTGGCAGAGTGCGGCGTCATCGTCCCCGAAAACGAGCTGAAGTGGGGGGCGATAAGGCCGTCCTACGAACGGTTCGAATGGGCCGGCGGGGACCGCCTGGCCGACTTTGCCGCGCAGAACCATCTGGCGATGCGCGGCCATACGCTCCTGTGGCATCACCCACGCTGGCTGCCTCGCTGGCTGGACGAACATGATTTCGGCGCGAACCCCGCCGCCGCGTCCGAGCGGATGATCACCCAGCATGTGCGCGCAGTCTGCGCACGCTACGGCCGCCGCATCCACTCCTACGACGTAGTCAACGAAGCGGTCGACAATTCGACCGGAGGCATGCGGGAAACCGCCTTTTCACGACACCTCACCGCTCAGGGCGCCGTCGATCTCGCCTTTCACGCCGCCAGGGACGCGGCGCCCCATGCCCAGCTCGTCTACAACGATTACATGGACTGGACCGCCTGGGGCGCCCCGCACCGCACAGGCGTGCTGCGCCTGCTGGAGGCCTTTCGCAAACGCGGCGTGCCCGTGGATGCGCTCGGCATCCAGGCGCATATAGGCGAGGCGGACAGCGGCCTTGCCAAGTCGGACGAAGTCGAATGGCGCCGCTTCCTCGATGAGGTGGTCGCCATGGACTACGACCTGCTGATCACCGAGTTCGACGTCAACGACAAGGGCGTGACCGGCGACACCGTGGCGCGCGACGCCGCGATCGCGGACTATGCCCAGGCTTATCTCGACCTGATGCTCAGCTATCCGCGCATGGGCGATGTGCTCGCCTGGGGCATGGTCGACAGCTACAGCTGGCTGCAGAACCTCGACCCGCGCAGCGACGGCGCGGCCAAGCGCCCGACGCCCTATGATGCGAGCTACCGGCCGAAGCCCTTGCGCAATACCATCTCCGATGCGCTTGCCGCTGCTACGCCCTACCGCCCGTCGAACCCGAGAGGAGCGCGATGACTCGCCTGCCGTTCCGCGCCGCTTTGCTTTGCGCCTTTCTTGCGTCTCCCCCCGCGCTCGCGGCGCAAGCGCCGTTGTTGAGCGGCATCTTCGGCGATCATGGCGTGCTGCAACGCGATCGTCCGATAGCCTTGTGGGGCCAGGCCACACCGGGCGAAGTCGTGTCGGTGGCGTTGGGCGATAGCCGCACGACCGCAACCGCCGACGGGGAGGGCCGGTGGACGGCCGCATTGCCGGCACGCGGTGCAGGCGGGCCGTTCCGCCTGGTCGCCACCGCTGGCGCGCTCAGCCAGACCGTGGAAGATGTGATGGTCGGCGATGTCTGGCTCTGTTCGGGACAGTCCAACATGGAATGGCCGGTATCGCGCGCGCTGAACGGCGCAGCCGAGGTCGCCGGCGCGAACGATCCCGGGATACGCCTTCTCGCCGTGGCAAAGGATACCAGCCCATCGCCCTTGAACGCGTTCAAGTCGCCGGTGACGTGGAAGGTCACCACGCCGGAAAGCGCCGCCGACTTCTCGGCAGTCTGCTACTTCATGGCACGCGAACTGCGGAAGGCCGAGAACGTGCCGCTGGGGCTCGTCAACGCGTCCTGGGGCGGCACGGCGATCAATCCCTGGCGGAGCGAGCAAGCGATCCGTGCCGCCGGCGATGAGCCTGAGAAGCTCGACATACTCGCTGCCTACCGGCGCGATCCGGTGCAGGGTAATCGCCGATTCGGTGCGGCCTGGGAGCAATGGTATCGCAACAGGACAGGCAACCAGCCCGGAACCGAGCCGTGGCAGCCCCGGTCCTTGAGCATGTGGAAGGACGTGCCGCATTTCGGCCCGTGGGAAGAGTGGGGCGATCCCGAACTCGCCAGCTACAACGGCATGGTCTGGTACGCGACGGACGTGCGCCTTACGTCGGCTCAAGCGAGGCAGAAGGCGACGATCTCGATCGGAAGCCCGGACGAAATCGGCCAGACCTGGGTCAATGGCGTGGCGGTGGGCAACAGCTATGGAGGCGACGGGCAATCCTACGACCTCGCCGCCGGCCTGCTGAAGCCCGGCCTCAACCGGATCGTTGTGAACGTGCTCGATACCTGGGCGCAGGGCGGGCTTCGCGGGTCGGATGACCAGCGGCAGATCCGATTGGCGGACGGCACGACCGTCCCGCTTGCCGGTGCCTGGAAGTATCGACGGGAAGAAAAATCACCCGGCTCGCCGCCGCGCGCTCCTTGGGAGAGCAATGGTGGCCTTTCATCCATCTACAATGCGATGATCGCCCCGCTGGGCCGATACGGATTGAAGGGTATCGCCTGGTACCAAGGTGAATCCGACACCGGCGCCGCGGGCAGCTACGCAACGCGCCTGACCAGCCTGATGCGCGATTGGCGGAGCCAGTTCGCGGCGCCTGATCTGCCGTTCCTGACGGTTCAACTGGCGGGCTTCGGTCCTGCCGCCACCAAACCGGTGGAGAGCGGCACCGCAACGCTGCGCGACCAGCAGCGACGCTCGGTGATGGCCGATCCACATGCGGCGCTTACCGTCACGGTCGATCTCGGCGACCGGATCGACATACATCCGGTCACCAAGCAGCAGGTCGGCACAAGGCTCGCCCGTGCGGCGCGATCACTGGCTTATGGCGCCACGTCATCGCCGTCGGGTGCCGAGGTGATCGGCGCCAGGCGCAACGGCAACGCGGTGACCGTGTCGTTCGGCAAGGTCGAAGGATCCCTCGCGACATTCAGCGGCGCAAGCGCCATCGCCTTCGAGCTCTGTGGCGAGGTCCTTGGCAGCTGCCGCTTCGTGGATGCGCAGGTCGGGGGGAGCGAGGTTCGCCTGGTTGCACAGCCAGGCCTGCCCGCCGAACGCGTTCGCTTTTGCTGGGGTGACAGTCCCATCTGCAACCTGACCGACGCAAGCGGCCTCCCGGTCGGCCCGTTCGAGGTGAGCGTAGAGGATTGAAGACGTGGCCTGTGAGGACTTCCGCGTGAAACGTCGTGCCAGCCTGGAACCGACGGGAAAGGTGCGCGAGGCTTGTATCCGGCTGATCCGCGGCATCCTGGCCGCCTTGCTCATGATCGCAGCCACCCCAGCATGGGCCGAGGACGGATATGATCTGTGGCTGCGCTACCGTCCGCTGGCGCAGGATGCTCAGGCCAGGTTCCAGCCCCGTGCCACCTCGCTTCTACTTGAGGGCTCGGGTCCCGTGATCGACGCGGCCGCGCGCGAGCTTGGCCTCGGCCTTCGCGGGATGCTCGGCCGACACATTACCAAGGGGCAGGACATCAGTGATGGCGCGATCCTGATCGGAACGCCCACGGGATCGCCGCGCCTCGCCAAGCTTGATCTGCCGCTCGATGGGCTTGGGGGCGAGGGTTACCTCATCCGCAGCATGCGGGTCGATGGTCGTGCGGTCACCGTCATCGCCGCGAACGA
Organism: uncultured Allosphingosinicella sp.; assembly: GCA_934539295.1. Classification (GTDB taxonomy): domain Bacteria; phylum Pseudomonadota; class Alphaproteobacteria; order Sphingomonadales; family Sphingomonadaceae; genus Allosphingosinicella. The sequence goes on along the minus strand of CAKTCN010000027.1, from coordinate 27,403 downwards.
AGGTGCGGGCGTGCTTTACGGCGTCTTCCACTATCTTCGTCTGGTCCGGTCCGGCCAGGGCAGCGACCCGATCGACATCAGTTCGGCTCCCAGGGTCAAGCTGCGCGTCCTCAATCATTGGGACAATCTCGATCGCACGGTCGAGCGGGGCTATGCGGGACAATCGATCTGGGACTGGTGGAAGCTGCCTGCCTACAAGGATCCGCGCTATACCGACTACGCCCGCGCCAATGCATCGATCGGTATCAACGGCACCGTCCTCAACAATGTGAATGCCAAGGCGGACAGCCTCACCGCACCCTACATTGCGAAGGCAGCGGCCGTCGCGGACGTGCTCCGCCCTTACGGCATGCGTGTGTATCTCTCGGCCCGCTTCTCCGCGCCGATCGAGATCGGGGGCCTCAAGACGGCCGACCCGCTCGATCCCGCAGTTCGTGCCTGGTGGAGGGCGAAGGCCGACGAGATCTACCGAACCATTCCCGATTTCGGCGGCTTCCTGGTCAAGGCGAACTCGGAAGGGCAGCCGGGGCCGCAGGATTACAAGCGCAGTCATGCCGACGGTGCCAACATGCTTGCCGAAGCGGTCGCGCCGCACCGCGGCATCGTGATGTGGCGAGCCTTCGTCTATGCCGCCGAGAATCCGGTCGATCGCGTCCGCCAGGCCTATGACGAGTTCAAGCCGCTGGACGGCAAGTTCGCCGACAACGTGCTCGTTCAGGTGAAGAACGGCCCGCTGGATTTCCAGCCGCGCGAGCCCTTCCACCCCTTGTTCGGCGCGATGCCGAGCACGCCCCTGATGGCGGAATTCCAGATCACCAAGGAATATCTCGGCTTCGCTACCCACCTCGTCTATCTGGGGACTGCGTGGGAAGAGGTGTTGAAGGCCGACACGCACGCAAAGGGGCGCGGCTCCAGCGTGGCCGAGGTGGTCGACGGAAGCCTCGAGCGCCACCGCCTGACCGGCATGGCCGGCGTCGCCAATATCGGTAGCGATCGTAACTGGAGCGGGTCGATCTTCGACCAGGCGAACTGGTACGCGTTCGGCCGCCTTGCCTGGGACCCGGCGGCTTCCGCGCGCACGATTGCCGAGGAATGGATCCACCAGACCTTCGATGATCCGTCGCTCGTGAAGCCGGTGGCGGACATGATGATGGGGTCGCGCGAGGCGGCGGTGAACTACATGACCCCGCTGGGCCTGACCCACCTCATGGCAACCGGCCACCATTTCGGCCCCGGTCCATGGGTGGACGACCTCGGCCGTCCGGACTGGAACCCCTTTTACTATCATCGTGCCGACGGCGACGGCATCGGCTTCGATCGAGGACCGGGTGGCAGCAATGCAGTCGCGCAATATGCGCCTGCACTTGCCCGGCAGTTCTCGGATGTCGCGACCACGCCGGAGCGCTACCTTCTCTGGTTCCATCGCCTCGGCTGGGACCATCGTATGTCCTCGGGCCGCACTTTGTGGGAGGAGCTCGTGGCGCGTTACAGCCTCGGCGTCTCCCAGGTGACCGACATGCGACGACAATGGGCTGCGCTGCAGGGCAAGGTGGATGCCGCGCGCTTCGAGCAGACCGCAAGCTTCCTCGCGATCCAGGAGCAGGAGGCGAAGTGGTGGCGCGATGCGTGCCTGGCCTACTTCTCGGCAGTCGCCAGGCGCCCGATCCCGCCGGGCTACGATCCGCCTGCACGCTCGCTGGAGGCGTACAAGGCGATCTCCTTCCCTTATGCCCCGGGACACCACTGACCCTTGCACGCCTTGACCTTCCGCTTCCGAGCAGGAAGGTGAGGGGATGATGGCAAAACGTACCACGCTCTACGATGTGGCGAAGACGGCGGGCGTTTCTGCCAAGACGGTGTCGCGGGTCCTGAACAAGGAGCCGCACGTCCGGCCCGAGGTCCAGAAACGGGTTGAGGAGGCCGTCGCGGCCCTGCGCTACCACCCCAATCTCATGGCAAAGGGGCTTGTCACACGTCGCTCACACCTGATCGGCCTCGTCTACGAAAATCCCAGCCCGAGCTATGTGGTCGAACTGCAGATGGGCGCTCTGGAGCGGCTCCAGGGAGAGCGCTACCGGCTGGTCGTCTTCCCCATCCGTTCGGTCCAGCAGCATGCGGGCGAAGTGGCGGAGCTGCTCCGGTCTGCGGCGCTCGATGGCGTGGTGCTCGCCCCGCCGGCGTCCGATCACCCCCGCGTGCTTGCCGACCTCAACGCCTTCGGCATCGCCTTTGCGCGGCTCGCACCCACCCGGCTGCTGGACGACGGCCCGATCAATCTGATCGACGATCTCGAAGGCGCAAGGCTGGTGGCGGAGCATGTGCTCGACCTCGGGCATCGCGACGTCGCCATCATCAAGGGCGATCCCACGCACCCGTCCAGCGAGGCGAGGCTGCTCGGATACATGCAGGCATTCAGTGAGAGGGGCGTTAGGCCGAGGCTCGATTGGATCGAGCAAGGCATGTACACGCTGGAAAGCGGTCAGGCTGCCGCCCAGCGCCTGCTTGCAGGGCGCGAACGTCCCACCGCGATCCTGGCGCAGAATGATGAAATGGCGGTGGGCGCGATGATCGCTGCGCGCGAACTCGGCCTCGATTTGCCTCGGGACCTGTCGGTGGCGGGGTTCGACAATGCGGAGGCTTCGCGCATCGTCTGGCCAGGCCTCACCACCGTTCACCAGCCTATCGCGGAGATGGCAGGGAACGGCGTGGCTCAGGTCCTGGCCCAGCTCGAAGGCCGCGAGGCCGAGCGTGAATGCTGGCACAAGGCCCGCATCATCGTGCGCCAATCGACCGCTGCTCCCGCCTGACTAGCAGGCCGCGTGCCTGCCGGACACCAAGGCAAGCTTCACGGCACCGGCCTTTACGCCTCCGACGGCCGTGCCCAATCCTTGTTGATCGCGAGCGCGGCCAGCGTGCAGATCGCTCCCGACAGGAGGTAGGCGCCGACCGACCAGAGGCCGAAATTGCTGGCGAGCGCCAGCGCCACCAGCGGCGCGAACCCGGCGCCGATGAGCCATGCCAGGTTGGCGGTGGTCGCGGCACCCGTGTAGCGGCGTGCGCTCGAAAAGTTGCTGTTCACCGCGCCCGAAGACTGGCCGAATGCGAGGCCGAGCAGGACGAAGCCGGCCAGCATGTACACCGTCTCGCCGAACCCGCCCGCGCCCAGCAGTTGCGGTGCGAAACCGCTATACGCGCCGATCAAGGCCGCCGAGACGCCCAGAACGGCACGGCGCCCGACTCGGTCCGCGATGATACCCGACGCGAGCATCGACAGCACGCACACCGCCGCGCCGACGATCTCGATCACTAGGAAACGGGCCGGCTCCTCGCCGGTGTAGAGGGTAACCCAGGACAGCGGGAAAACCGTCACCAGGTGGAACAATGCAAAGCTGGCGAGCGGGGCGAAGGCGCCGAGGATGATCGTCTTCGGCTCCTCGCGCACCGTCGCCCAGAACGGCGCCGGCTGGAGCTCGCGGCTTTCGAAAAGGCGCTGGAACTCGGGCGTTGCGACCAGGCGCAGGCGCGCGAACAGGGCCACCACGTTGATCGCAAAGGCCACGAAGAAGGGATAACGCCAGCCCCATGACAGGAAGTCGGCGCTGGAAAGCGTGGACATGAAGAAGGCGAACAGGCCTGCCGCCACCATCAGGCCGAGCGGGGCGCCGAGCTGCGGGATCATCGCATACCAGCCGCGGCGATCCTTGGGCGCGTTCAACGAAAGCAGCGAGGGAAGGCCGTCCCACGCGCCGCCGAGCGCGAGTCCCTGACCGATCCGGAACAGCGCAAGCAGCCAGATGGCGGCCGCGCCGACCTGGCCGTAGCCGGGCATGAAGGCCATCGCCATGGTCGAACCGCCGAGCAGCAGGAGAGCGATCGTGAGCTTGACCCCGCGCCCGTATTTGCCGTCGACCCAGATGAAGATCGCCGAACCTAGCGGTCGCGCGATAAAGGCGAGCGAGAAGACGGCGAAGGAATAGAGCGTGCCCGTAACCGCATCGACGAAGGGAAACACGAGCGACGGAAACACCAGCACCGACGCGATGGCATAAACGAAGAAGTCGAAAAACTCGCTCGTCCGCCCCACGATCACGCCGATGGCGATCTCGCCCGGTGCGATCTGGTGGTCGCGCGCATTCACGATGGCGGCGTCCCGTTCGAGGGGCGTCGAGGTCGACGCTGCAATCGGTGCACTCATTCGTTCGCTCCGGGCCTTCAATTCGATGTTATTGCGGTATAACGCGCCTTGCACCAGAAAAGCGCGGTGGCGGGATAGGACAAAATGTCCAATGTCGGCCGGGGCGCGTGCCGGGATAGGCGGAGGTCCATGCGCGAAGTCAAGTCCAGGTCCATCTTACGTCTGCTGCCGCTGCTGCCGCTCACGGCATTGCTGTCTGCATGTTCGGGCGACGTGCTCAATCCCGCGGGTGATATCGCCCTGCAGCAGCGGGACATCATCTATATCTCCACGGCCCTGATGCTGGTCATCATCGTTCCGGTGATGGCGCTGACGGTGCTGTTCGCCTGGCGCTACCGGGCGAGCAACAAGGATGCGACCTACGATCCGCATTTCGACCATTCGACCTCGCTGGAGCTGATCATCTGGTCGGCGCCCTTGCTGATCATCATCTGTCTCGGCGCGTTGACCTGGTGGAGCACCCACCTTCTCGATCCGTTCCGCCCGATCAACCGCATTTCGGCTGAAAAGGCGGCGACCCCGAATGATCGCCCCATGACGATCCAGGTCGTCTCGCTCGACTGGAAATGGCTGTTCATCTATCCCGAGCAGGGCATCGCGACGGTGAACGAGCTGGTCCTGCCCGTCGATCGCCAGGTGCGGTTCGATCTGACCTCCAGCGACAAGATGAACACCTTCTACGCGCCGACGCTCGCCGGCATGATCTACACCATGCCCGCCATGCGCAGCACGCTCCATGCCGTGCTGAACAAGCCCGGCGTCTATGACGGCATGTCCGCCAATTACAGCGGGGAGGGTTTCTCGCACATGCGCTTCAAGCTCTATGGCGTGGACGATGCGGGCTTCGGCGCCTGGGTGAACCGGGTGAGGGCGAGCGGCCCCGCGCTCGACACCCGCCGCTACCTCTCGCTTCAGCAGCCGAGCGAGCGCGTGCCCGCCCTCTATTTCTCTGCCGTCGACGGCAACCTCTTCGACCGCATCTACAATCGTTGCGTGCGTCCCGGCACGCCGTGCATGAGCGACGTCATGCGCCACGACATTCAGGCGGGCGGCACCGGCCATGACGACCATCGCGTCGGCTCCGGCATGCCTTCGGGGCGCAACGCGCCTCCGCCCGATGGCGAAAAGCCCGAAGGCGCCCTGTTCAAAGAGGGTGATGAAAAGGGCGTCGTTGAACATCATACCGCGCCTCGCCCGGGACAGCCCGGCACCACCCGGCGCGATCAGAAAGACCAGTGACCATGGATTCTTCCGTCACCCGAACGATCTTCGGCCGCCTCGGCTGGGAATCCTTCCCGGTCCATGAACCGATCCTGCTCGTCACCTTCGCGGTGGTCGCGCTGGGCGGCATCGGCATCGTCGGCGCGCTGACCAAATACCGGCTCTGGGGCTGGCTGTGGCGCGAATGGTTCACCACCGTCGATCACAAGAAGATCGGCATCATGTACATCATCCTCGGCATCATCATGCTGCTGCGCGGCTTCGCCGATGCGGTGATGATGCGTCTGCAGCAGGCGATGGCCTTCGGCGCGTCCGAGGGCTATCTGCCGCCGCACCATTATGACCAGGTCTTCTCGGCCCACGGGACGATCATGATCTTCTTCGTGGCGATCCCGCTGGTGGTCGGCCTGGTCAACTACGTCCTGCCGCTCCAGATCGGCGCCCGCGACGTGGCCTTCCCGTTCCTCAACAACCTCAGCTTCTGGCTGACGGTGGCGGGCGCGCTGCTCGTCATGGTGTCGCTGTTCGTGGGCGAATTCACGCGCGGCGGCTGGCTCAACTACGTGCCGGTCGCGAACCTGGAGAACAGCCCCGACACAGGACCGGATTATTACCTATGGGCGCTGCAGATAGCGGGCATAGGCACCACCTTGTCGGGCATCAACATGGTCGTGACCGTGATCAAGATGCGCGCGCCTGGCATGACCATGATGAAGATGCCGATCTTCGTGTGGACGTCCTTCTGCTCGAACATCCTGGTCGTCGCCATCTTCCCGGTGCTGACCGCCGCGCTCGCGATGCTGATGCTCGACCGCTACATGGGCTTCAACTTCTTCACCAACGATCTCGGCGGCAACCCGATGATGTACTGGAACCTGGTGTGGATATGGGGCCATCCGGAAGTGTACGTCCTGATCCTGCCCGCATTCGGTATCTATTCGGAAATCACGTCGACCTTCACCGGCAAGCGCCTGTTCGGCTATTCGTCGATGGTCTACGCGACGGTGGTCATCACCATCCTGTCCTGGCTGGTATGGCTCCACCACTTCTTCACCATGGGCTCGGGCGCCAGCGTCAACAGCTTCTTCGGCATCGCCACGATGATCATCTCGATCCCGACGGGAGCGAAGATCTTCAACTGGCTGTTCACCATGTATCGCGGCCGCATCCGGTTCGAACTGCCGATGCAGTGGGTGGTCGCCTTCATGCTCACCTTCACCGTGGGCGGCATGACGGGCGTGCTGCTGGCGGTCCCGCCGGCCGACTTCGTGCTCCACAATTCGCTGTTCCTGGTGGCGCACTTCCACAACGTCATCATCGGCGGCGTTGTGTTCGCCCTGTTCGCCGGCATAGATTACTGGTGGCCGAAGGCGTTCGGGTTCAAGCTCGACCCCTTCTGGGGCCGTATCCACTTCTGGGGCTGGGTGATCGGCTATTGGGTCGCCTGGACGCCGATGTACATTGCCGGCCTAATGGGCGTCACCCGCCGCCTGCAGCAGGTGGAGGATGCATCGACCCAGCCCTTGTTCGTGATCGCAGGCATCGGCGTCGCGATCATTGCGGTCGGCATCGCCGCCTTCGTCATCCAGATCGCGGTCAGCATTAAGAATCGCGACAGGCTGCGCGACACGACCGGCGATCCGTGGGACGGTCGCACGCTTGAATGGGCGACCTCCTCTCCCCCGCCGGCTTATAATTTCGCCGTCACGCCGCAGGTCCACGATCTCGACGCCTGGTACGACATGAAGGATCGCGGGCACGAGCGGCCGGTGAAGGGCTTCCGCCCGATCCACATGCCGCGCAACACCGGCGCCGGCGTGATCTTGTCGGGCCTCGCCCTCGTGCTCGGCTTCGCCATGGTCTGGTACATCTGGTGGCTGGCGGCCGTGGCGCTGGTCGGGCTGTTCGTCGTCAGCATCGGCCACACCTTCAACTACAATCGCGATTACTACATCCCGGCGGAGGAAGTGACGCAAACCGAGGACGCGCGCACCAACATGCTCGCGGCAGGGGCCTGACATGGCGACAACCGCAATGACCGACGACCGCCCGGCCAACCCGACCTTCTACCTGGTCGAGGAGGACGATCACCACCACGAGTCGGGCGGCGGCACGCTGCTCGGCTTCTGGATCTACCTGATGAGCGACGCGCTCATCTTCGCCACCCTGTTCGCCACCTATGGCGTGCTCAGCACCGCTTATGCGGGCGGTCCCGCGCCGCACGAGATCTTCCAGCTTCCGCTGGTGGCGCTCAACACGGCCCTGCTGCTCGTGTCGTCGATCACCTACGGCTTCGCGATGATCGCGATGCAGGAACGGAAGCTCGGCGCGACCCAGGCCTGGCTGGTGGTGACCGGCCTGCTCGGCCTCGCCTTCGTGGGCGTCGAGCTCTACGAATTCGCGCACCTCATCCACGAGGGCGCGACGCCGCAGCGCAGTGCCTTCCTGTCGGCCTTCTTCACCCTGGTCGGCACGCACGGCCTCCACGTCACCTTCGGCCTCGTCTGGCTGGTGGTACTGCTGGTGCAGCTGCGCCAGCGCGGCCTGCATGTGGAGAACCAGCGCCGCCTGATGTGCCTGTCCATGTTCTGGCACTTCCTCGACGTCATCTGGATCGGCGTCTTCACCTTCGTCTATCTACTCGGGGTCCTGCGATGAGCGACGTCACCCACGCGCATGGCGCACCTGGCCACGCACACGGCCATGCCGATGCGGCGCACAGTCACGGCGACACGCACGGGCACGGCACCCGCCGCAGCTATGTGGTCGGCTTCCTCCTGTCGGCCGTGCTCACCGCCATACCGTTCTGGATGGTGATGACCGGCACCTTCTCGGCCCAGGCGACGGCGATTACCGTTATCGCCTTTGCGGTCGCTCAAATCCTGGTTCACACGATCTGCTTCCTCCACGTCAACACGCGCGGGGAGGGCGGTTGGACGCTCATGGCCTATGTCTTCACGGCAGTGGTCGTATTGATCGTGATCGCGGGTTCGCTGTGGATCATGTACCACCTCAACACCAACATGATGCCGATGTCGGCGGAGATGCCCTGAAGGGGGATCGCTTGAAGCGCGCTCTCCTTCTCGGACTGTCCTTGGCCGCGACGTTGCTGTTCGCCGGCCTGGGCGTCTGGCAGGTGGAGCGTCTCGCCTGGAAGCTCGATCTGATCGACCGGATCGAGGCTCGTCTCGCAGCGCCGCCGGTGCCGATACCCGACGCGGGCCGATGGGCGGGCTTCGACGCGAAGGCGGAGGAATATCGCAAGGTCGCCGCGCGCGGCACCTTCGTGCACGATCGGGAAACCCTCGTGCAGGCTGTAACCGAACGCGGTGCCGGCTTCTGGGTGTTGACCCCGCTTCGGACGCCGCAAGGCTTCGTGCTGATCAACCGCGGCTTTGTTCCTTCGGAACGGCGTCTGCCGGCATCCCGGCGAGAGGGGCAGGTGCCCGGTCAAGTCACAGTCACTGGACTGCTCCGCATCACGGAGCCCGGCGGCGGGTTCCTCCGGTCCAACGATCCCGGGCAGGAGCGCTGGTACTCGCGCGACGTGGCTGCCATCGCTGACGCCCGCAATCTGTCGCAGGTCGCACCCTTCTTCGTCGATGCCGATGCCGCTTCAAATGTAGGTGGCTATCCGATCGGCGGGCTGACCGTGGTGCGCTTCAGGAACAGCCATCTGGTCTATGCCATCACCTGGTTCACGCTGGCGCTGCTCGGTGCTGGCGCCGTCTACCTCCTGTTGAGCAAGCGGCGGCCGTTGTGATGGACGCGCCGCTTCTCGCACTCACCCGCAGGCGGGCCGGCGCATCGCCGGGGCTGGGTGACGACACAGTCGCGGCCGAGAATATGTGGCAGCTGGTTCAACTGCGCTGGATTGCCGTCGCGGGACAGACGCTGACCATCCTGCTGGTCCATTTCGGGCTCGAGATCAGGCTCCCCATACTCGACATGCTGGCCGTTGCGCTGACGCTCGCGACGGCCAACCTCCTGACCAGCATAGCGTTGTTCCGTCGCCGGGTACGGACCGGGCATGTGCTGCTCGCCCTGTTGCTGGACATGGGCGCGCTGACGCTGCAGCTCTATTTCAGCGGCGGAGCCACCAATCCGTTCATCTCCTTATACCTGTTGCAGGTGGTGCTCGGCGCGATCCTGCTGCCGCCATGGGGTGTCGGCATCCTCCTGGCGGCGGGGATCCTCAGCTACGCCCTGCTCAGCTTCAACTACCAGCCATTGCGTCTTCCCGATGAGCTTGTGGCAAACGCCGCCGACCTCTTTGCCGCGGCACGCTGGGCGGGCTTCGCGATGGTGGCAGTGCTGCTGGTCCTCTTCATTGTGCGCATCAGCCGCAACCTTCGTGCGCGCGACGCCCACGTGGCGGACCTGCGCCAGCATGCGGCCGAAGAGGAAGGGATCGTACGCATGGGGCTCTTCGCCTCCGGCGCTGCGCACGAACTCGGAACGCCGCTCGGCACGCTGTCGATCATCCTGTCCGACTGGTCGCGCGTACCGGCAGTGGCGGACGACCCGCAGCTTGCCGGCGAGGTGAAGGAAATGCAGGCAGAGGTGCAAAGGTGCAAGGCGATCGTGTCGGACATCCTGCGCTCCGCCGGCCAGCCGAGGGGTGAGGCGATGGGGAGCAAGGCCGCGGGCCCGTTCCTCGATGCGGTGGTGGAATCGTGGAAAGAAACTCATCAGGATGCGCTGCTGCACTACGATCCGGACGCGGTCGGCACGGCCGTCATCGCGGTCGATCCGGCGCTCCGCCAGGCGGTGTGGAACCTGCTGGACAATGCCTATGAGGCATCGCCCGCCGGGCTGCGGCTCAGTGCGCCGCTGGAGGGTGGCATGCTCGCGATCACGGTGGAGGATGAAGGCCCGGGGTTCAGCCCGGCTGCGCTGGCGAGCGTCGGGACGCTATACCAGTCCACAAAGGGGCCGGGACATGGCCTTGGCATGTTCCTCGCCGCCAATGTCGCCCGCCGGCTGGGCGGCCGGCTCGAGGCACGCAACTGCCAGCCTGTCGGCGCGGAGGTGCGCCTGCTGCTGCCGGTGGCCGCTACGAAGGGACAGCGCTGACATGGATGAACCGACTCTGCTGGTCGTCGACGATGACGAGACTTTCGCACGCACGCTGCAGCGCTCGTTCGAACGGCGCGGCTACCGGGTGCAGGTGGCGGCAAGCCTTGCCGAGATCGAGGTCGTTCTCGCTGCCGGAACGCCCAGCCGGGCCGTGGTGGATCTGAAACTCGGCACCGCATCGGGCCTTCCCTGCGTCGCACGGCTCCACGCCCAGGATCCGGCCATGCTTATCGTGGTGCTGACCGGCTATGCGAGCATTGCGACGGCGGTGGAGGCGATCAAGCTCGGTGCCTGCCACTATCTCGTGAAGCCTTCCAGCACCGACGATATCGAGGCCGCGTTCGGCAGCGTCGCCGGCGATCCGGAAGTCCCCGTCGGCGGCCGCGCATCGTCCATCAAGACGCACGAATGGGAGATGATCAACGAGACGCTCGCCGCCACCGGGTTCAACATATCCGAGACGGCGCGAAGGCTGGGCATGCACCGCCGGACTCTCGCGAGGAAGCTCGAAAAGCGGCCGGTGAAGTAATCGCTTCCGCTAAGCTGAATTCCGGATCAGTCCGCCAGGTCGGCGGTCCGGACGTAGCCGACAAGGTGGTCGCTGGCACGAAAGCCCCAGCCCCAATCGCCGATCACGTCGAGCAGAAGGAACTGGGCCCCCGCCTCGACCTCGCCGACCTGCTCGGCGCTTTCCACCGGCCCCGCCCGCATCGCGCTGGCAGTGGCCACGGTGCGCGCCTCGGGAACGGCATAATGGGGCACAAACAACCTGCCGGCGAGCGCAATATCGGCCAGGTCCCCGCGAAACGCATCGTATCGCGGGTCCAGGTCCGGGGCACGGCCTTCGAGCGTGAAGCCCTCAATGCTGGAGGAGGATGCCTCGCTCTTGCTCTGCGCCGGATTTGCGTCCTTTGCCGTCCTGCTCGATATTGCGTTCGAAGCTTTCAAGAAATTCCTGCCCGGTGTTGGTCTGCGCCACGAACACGTTGCGCCGGTCCGCTTCGTCGCGGACGCGCCGCAGATAGCCCAGCGACCCGAGCGTGTTCAAGGCGCGAGTGATCACCGGCTTCGACACGCCCAGCATGCTGGCAAGGCCGCGCACCGTATGCGGTCCGGGCGTCAGGTAGACAAGCATCATCAATGCCATCTGCCGATTGGTGAGGTCAGGCTGCCCTGATCGGACATAGCCGATCAAAGTATTCATCCATCCTTTTAGCGCATGTTCAGACACATGTGCCTCCCGAAATTCGGTGTTTAACTTGATTTCGGGTAAGAACCGGTCAACCTTATTTTCGTTTCTGGTCCGGGCAAAAAAAGTCACGGGAAATCCGCAGCTTCCTTGTCACTCGGCGTAGCGGCCCTTCAGCATCGCCCATGCCCCTCGCAGCCCCATGGCGTCGCCGCCCTTGGGCCGGCCGGGCTTGGGGGCAGGGCGCCAGGCGAAGGTGTCGAAATGCGCCCACGGCGTTCCCTCCGGCACGAAGCACTGCAGGAACAGGGCCGCGGTGACCGCACCCGCAAACGGGCTGTCGCCTGCATTGGCGAGGTCGGCGATGTCGGACTTCAACAGGTCGGCATAGGCCGTCCACAAGGGCATCCGCCACATCGGGTCCGACACCGCCGTCCCGCTTTTCAGCAGGTCGTCGGCCAGCGCGTCGTCATTGGCGAACATGGCCGGCAGGTCCGGACCCAGCGCGACCCGCGCCGCGCCGGTCAATGTCGCGAAGTCGACGATCAGCTCGGGCCGGTCCTCGCCCGCCCGGGCCAGCGTGTCGCCCAGGATCAGGCGCCCCTCCGCATCGGTATTGCCGATCTCCACCGACACGCCCTGCCGGCTCCGCAATATGTCCCCGGGCCGGAAGGCGGCGCCCGATATCGCATTCTCTACCGCCGGGATCAGCAGGTGGAGGCGCACCGGCAGCCGCTGCCCCGTCACCAGCCGCGCGAGCGCCAGCGCATGCGCCGCCCCGCCCATGTCCTTTTTCATCAGCCGCATGCCGGCCGACGGCTTGATGTCGAGCCCGCCCGAATCGAACACCACGCCCTTGCCGACGATCGCCACGCGCGGATGCGCGGGATTGCCCCATTCCATTTCGATCAGCCGCGGCTCGCGCCCCTGCGCCGCCGCGCGGCCGACCGCCGCGATCATCGGGTAGCCCCCTTCCAGCTCGCGCCCGGACGTGACCGCCGCCTGCCCGCCGCACGCCTCCGCCAGTTCGCGCACCGCCGCCTCGAGCTCCGCTGGCCCCAAATCCTGCGCCGGCATGTTGACGAGATCGCGCACCAAATGGGTCGCCTCGGCCAGCGCCACTGTCTCGCCGATCCGCGCCGGATCGTCGGTCAGCAGCACGCGCGCGCCCTTGGTCGATGGCTTCTGCAGATAGCGATCGAACCGATACTGCCCCAAGAGCCAGCCGAGCGCCGCGGGCCCCGGTCCCGTCACCCGGTACGTCCCTTCGGGCAGGCTCTCCGCCGCCTTGGCAAGGCACCAGGGACCGAGCGCCCCCGCATCCGCCACGCCCAGCGCTGCCGACCATTCCTCCGGCTTCTCGCCCGGCAGCAGCGCGATCTGGAACCCGTCCGCCTTGAAGCCCTGCGCCATGATCGCCGTGCGCACTCGCGCGGGCTGCGCACCGATCCAGGCTTCGAGGCCCACCTTGTCGACAAGGTGGAGGGGAGTGGCGGGCTGGCCCATGTCGGGCTGGAGGAGCGCGGAAAGTTCGGTCATGGTGCCAGGAATAGTGGGATGCGTATGGAGTGCACGCAATGGGCGAAGGTGAATCGCTGCTGATCGGCAAGGCGGGCGATGCCGCTCAATATCTCGATCTCGGCCGCGCCAATCGCCACGGCCTCATCGCCGGCGCGACGGGCACGGGCAAGACGGTCACGCTCCAGCGCCTGGCCGAGGCTTTCTCCGCCGCCGGCGTGCCCGTCTTCGTGGCCGACGTGAAGGGCGACCTTGCCGGCATCGCCATGGCCGGCTCACCCACCGACAAGGCCCACGGCGCGATCACCGCGCGCGCGGCTGAGATCGGGCTCGACGGATTTGCCTATCGCGACAATCCGGGGGTGTTCTGGGACCTGTTCGGGCAGCAGGGCCATCCGATCCGCACCACGATCAGCGAGATGGGGCCGCTGCTGCTCGGCCGCCTGATGAACCTCAACGACACGCAGCAGGGCGTGCTGGAGATCGCCTTTCGCGCCGCCGACGACCAGGGCCTGCTGCTGCTCGACTTGGACGACCTCCAGGCCATGCTCGCCCATGTCGCGGAGAATGCCAAGGCGATGAGCGCCGAATATGGCAACGTCACCCGCGCCAGCGTCGGCGCGATCCAGCGCCAGCTGCTGCAGCTCGAATCGCAGGGCGGCGGCGGCTTCTTCGGCGAACCCGCGCTCGATATCGCCGACCTCATCGCCACCGACGAAGCGGGCAGGGGCATGGTCAACATCCTGGCCGCCGACCGGCTGATGACCAGCCCGCGGCTTTATTCCACCTTCCTCCTGTGGCTCCTGTCCGAATTATTCGAGGAGCTGCCGGAGGTCGGCGATCTGCCCAGGCCGCGTCTGGTCTTCTTCTTCGACGAGGCGCACCTGCTGTTCGACGATGCGCCTGCCGCGCTCATCGACACGGTCGAGCAGGTCGTGCGCCTGATCCGGTCCAAGGGGGTCGGCATTTGGTTCGTGACGCAGAACCCCGCCGACATACCCGACGCGGTCGCAGGCCAGCTCGGCAACCGCATCCAGCATGCGCTGCGCGCCTTCACCCCCCGCGACCAGAAGGGGGTCAGGGCCGCCGCCGAGACCTTCCGCGCCAGTCCCGGCCTCGACGTCGAGCGGGCGATCACCGAATTGAAGGTCGGCGAGGCTTTGGTGTCTTTGCTCCAGCCTGACGGCGCCCCGGCACCCGTCACGCGCAGCCTGATCGCGCCGCCCGCCTCGCGCCTCGGCCCCGTGTCGGCGGAGGAGCGCGCCGCGATCCGCGCAATGTCACATGTCGAGGACCGCTACGATCAGGCGCAGGACCGCGAAAGCGCCGAGGAGGTGCTGAAGGCCCGGGCAGAAGTGGCGTCACGCGAAGCAGCCGAGGCCAAAACGTCACGCCGACAACGCGAGGATCCGCCGCTCGCCGAGGAACTGGTGCGTCAGGTCGGCCGGTCGATGCAGAGGCAGGTCACGAACCGCATCGCCGGCGCGATCGTGCGCGGCCTATTCGGGACCTTGTTCAAGGGCCGCTAGAAGGCCATCCAGACCGCCATGGCGATCATCATGAGGTTCTCGGTCAGCGATACGAAACCCAGCGGCACGTTGCTGTCTCCGCCCACGCACGCGCATTTGAGCTCGCGCCGGTCGACATAGACCGCCTTGAAAACCGACACCGCGCCGATCGTGCCGATGAACAGGGCGACCGGCACCGACAGCCAGTTCAGCGCATGCGCCGCCATCAGCACCCCCGCGCCCGCCTCGGCAAAGGGGTAGACATAGGCGTAAGGCACCCACCGCCGTGCCAGCAGGTCGTAGTTCAGGAACATGCTGGAGAAACTCTCGATGTCGCGCAGCTTCAGATAGGCCAGCATGCACATGCTGAACGCCACGAACCACTCGCCCGCCCGAATTGTCAGCGCCGACCCGTAGGCCGCATGGCTCGCCGCCATTCCCATTAGCGCCGCAAGCAGGAACAGGATGATGACGGGGCGATATGTCACCGCCTTGGGATCGCGCACCGCCATGCGGAAATGCCGTTTCAGGTCGTCATAGCCGCCGATCCTCACCCCGCCGATGAAGGTCTGCGGCGTGGTCTTCACCTGGTGCTCGGCCTTGAACGCATCCGTCTCCGCCCGCGTGCGCAGCCAGCGGTCGTCGACCGTATAGCCCCTGCGCTCCAGCAGGTGCTTGGCCTTGATCCCGTATGGGCAGACATGGTGCGGCATCACCATGCGGTGAAGCACGGCATGCTTTGCCGACGGCGCGTTCATCGCGATCGTGTCTCCATTCGCAACCCCGACCCTTCAGGCTCAGCCCGAATGTCGAGGATAAGGAGCCTCAACGCCGATGCCGGCGGCGATAGCCCTGATTGCCCCAATCGGTATGTTCGAGCGAGATCACGGCCGTGCCTTCCTCGCCCAGTGGCACGACCGACGTGCCGTAGATCGAGCGGAACCCGCCCGTGCCGACCGCGACACCGACTTCGCCATGCACCTGGCGCTTGGGCGGTGGCAGCACTTCCTCCAGCAATTCGCGTCGCTCGACTGCCTGGTCGAGCAACTGCTCCTTCTCCGCCTCGGTCAGCTTGCGGGTGGCCGTCGCATCGGCGGGCGCAGCCTCCTGGGCTAGGGCGGACGCCGGCGCGGCAAGCGCCGCTACGCAGAGCAGAAGGGGAAGCATACGCACGGGCACGACCTTTCGTTACGCCCGCAACCTGTGCGGACCCGCCTTTCGCATGGCTGAACGAGCGGTCACCGGCCGCGGTTCAACCGCGCACCGGAACGCCGAACAGGTCATGCTCGTCCGCATCCTCGACCAGCACCGGAATGATGTCGCCCTGCGCATAGCCCTGCGCATCGCGCAGATGCACCTCGCCGTCTATCTCGGGCGCATCCGCCTTCGACCGCCCGGTCGCGCCGCCCTCGTCATCCACGGCATCGAGGATCACGTCGATGGTGCGTCCGACTCTTGCCTGCAGTTTGGCGGCGGAAATGGCGGCGGTCTTCTCCATCACGCGCGCATAGCGCTCTTCCTTGACCTCTTCCGGCACGACGCCCGGCAGGTCGTTGGCCGCCGCGCCCTGCACCGGCTCGAACCGGAACGCACCGACGCGGTCGAGCTGTGCCTCGTCCAGCCATTGCAGCAGATATTCGAAGTCCGCCTCCGTCTCGCCGGGAAAGCCCACCACGAAGGACGATCGGATGGTGATGTCCGGGCAGATCTCGCGCCAGCCGCGCAGCCGCTCCAGCACCTTGGCCTCATTGGCCGGGCGCTTCATCGCCTTCAGCACATTGGGCGATGCATGCTGGAACGGAATGTCGAGATAAGGCAGCACCAGCCCCTCCGCCATCAGCGGGATGACCTGGTCCACATGCGGGTAGGGGTAGACATAATGGAGCCGCACCCACGGCGCGATCTGCCCCAGTTCGCGCGCCAGGTCCGTCATGTGCGGCACGACCTCGCGGCCCTTCCACATCCGCGGCTCCTTGCGGATGTCGATGCCATAGGCCGAAGTGTCCTGGCTGATGACCAGCAATTCCTTCGTGCCGGCCGCGACCAGTTTCTCCGCTTCGCGCAGGATCGCGTCGGGCCTCCGACTGGCAAGGTCGCCGCGGATCGACGGGATGATGCAGAAGGAGCAGCGGTGATTGCACCCTTCCGAGATCTTCAGGTAGCTGTAATGGCGCGGCGTCAGCTTTAGCCCGCTATCCGGCACCAGGTTCAGAAACGCGCTCGGCGGCATCGGCGCCGCCACGTGCACGGCGCCCACCACGTCCTCATATTGGTGCGGCCCGGTGACGGCGAGAACCTCGGGGAAGCGTGCGCGGATCACTTCAGCCTCGTTGCCCATGCAGCCGGTGACGATCACCCGCCCATTCTCGTTGATCGCCTCGCCGATCGCGGCCAGGCTCTCCTCCTTGGCGGAATCGAGGAAGCCGCACGTATTGACCAGCACCACGTCGGCGCCGTCATAATCGGGCGACAGCTCGTAGCCGTCGGACCTGAGCTTGGTCAGGATGCGCTCGGAATCGACCAGTGCCTTGGGACAGCCGAGCGAAACCATGCCGACCTTGGGCGGTGAGGGGAGTATCGTTGCCATGAGAGCCACCCACATAGTGGCAAATCGATGAATTTGCTAGGGATGTGGGCGATCTCCGCAGCCGGCCTTGGTCCGGCGCCGACCGAGCCCGGCAGACGCTTCCGGTTCATGCCCGCGCTGGGGGGGAAGAAACAGCTTTCCTACAATGCCCTCGTCACGGCATGATCCCAGGGCAGCGCACGGCTCTTTCTCACCTTTAATCGCCTGGGTCGATCAAAAGCCGCCTTATTGATCGAGCGGATTTTCCCCGCAGCCTGACTTTCGTGACCTTTGGCCGCGCCACAGTCGAAAAGCCGATGGCGGCGCAGGCTTGCGACAACGGAGATTCGCGAAGATTCCCTCTAGCCAAGCCGTCATCTTCCTGCGTTAAGCGGCGGCGAAAAGGGCAATATACGTGACCGAATATCGCTGTGCATCCTACCTGGACCAGCTCCAGGCTCTTTTCGACCAGTCGGTGAACAACCTGCGCACCGGCCTTACCGCCTTCATCGAACGGGGCGAGACGCCCGACCCGGCCTGGCGTGCCGCCGGGGCGTTCACCTATCCCGAAGTGCGCATCCGCTACCATGGCGATCCGGCCAAGTCCTCGATCGGCCGCGCTTATGGCCGGCTGACCACCCCGGGCGTCTATGCGATGAGCGTCACCCGCCCGGACCTGTTCCGCGACTATCTGGGCGAGCAGCTCGACTTCCTTGCCCGCAATTACGACATCGAGATCGAGACCGGCAGCAGCAGCCAGGAGATACCGTTCGCCTATGTGCTGGGCGACGGCCTGGATGTCGCCGATGTCGCCGCGTCGGACCTCGCCCGCTGGTTCCCGGCACCCGAACTCGCCTTCATCGGCGACGAAGTGGCGGACGGCACCTGGATCCAGGAGGAGGGCGAGCCGCAGCCGCTGGCCCTGTTCGACGCGCTTCGCACCGACTTCTCGCTGGCACGCCTGCGCCATTATACCGGCACGGACCCGAAGCACTTCCAGCGCTACATCCTGTTCACCAACTACCAGCGCTACGTGGACGCCTTCGTCCGCTGGGGTGTCGAGCAGGTGGAGGATGAAAAGAGCCGCTACTCGGCATTGGCCGGGGCGGGGAGCATGTTCATCACGCCCGGCAATGCCGATGCCGAGCAGGCGGTGGCAGACGGGCAGTGGAAGCGCTTCCAGATGCCGGCCTATCACCTGATCGCCGAGAACGGCGCAGGCATCACCCTCGTCAACATCGGCGTCGGGCCGTCCAATGCGAAGACCGTGACCGACCATCTCGCCGTGCTTCGCCCGGAGGCGTGGCTGATGATCGGCCATTGCGGCGGCCTGCGCGAAAGCCAGACGATCGGCGATTATGCGCTGGCCCACGCTTACTTGCGCGACGACCACGTCCTCGACGCGGTGCTTTCGCCGTCCGTGCCGATCCCGCCGATCGCGGAGGTTCAGCAGGCGCTGTACGAAGCGGCGCTCGTCGTCTCGGGTGAGGATGAGGACGCGCTGAAGCGGCGCTTCCGAACCGGCACTGTCGTCACCACCGACGACCGTAATTGGGAGCTGCGCTACTCATCCTCGGCGCGCCTGTTCAACCAGTCCCGCGCGGTTGCCATCGACATGGAATCGGCCACGATCGCGGCGCAGGGCTATCGCTTCCGCGTTCCCTACGGGACCTTGCTCTGTGTTTCCGACAAGCCGCTGCATGGCGAGATCAAGCTGCCGGGGCAGGCAAACCGCTTCTACGAACGGGCCATCGACGAGCATGTCCGCATCGGCATACTCGCCTGCGAACTGATGCGGTCGAACAGCAAGCGCCTGCACAGCCGCAAGCTCAGAGCCTTCAACGAGCCGCCGTTCCGCTAAGCCCCGTGTGCCGGCTAGTCGGCTTCGCGCTCCGTGGTCGGCAGGATCTCGACGATCGTGTCGCCTATCACCAGCGAGGCCGCTTCCGGCTCCCAGAAGCCATGCGGGCGGCCGTTGCGATAGACGCGCACCCCGAGGCCGCGTGCGATCGCCGCCAGCGGCTTGCCGCACTCGGCTTGCGTCACGGCCCGCTCGGCAAGCTGCACGTGCCCATGGCTGGACGCGAGGTCGGCGATATAGTCCGCGATGTGCGCGCCCTCGGTCGATCCGGCGAGCAGAAGGCCTGCAAAGCTCACCGGATTGATCACGGTAGTCGCACCCGCCTGCCGCGCCAGCAACTCGTTGTCCTCGTTCCGGACCGCGATGCTGATGGCGAGGTTGGGGGCCAGATGGCGCGCAGTCAGCGTGATCAGGATCGACGTGTCGTCGCTGCCCCCCGACACGATCATCGCGCTCGCCTCCGCGATTCGCACGTCCTGCAGCACCTTGTCGCGCGTGGCATCGCCCTGGATCACGGCGCAGCCCAGCGCCTTGGCGCGCGCCAGTGCATCCGCGTCGCAATCGATCACCACGATGCGGTCGGGCCGCGTCCCGCGGGCGATCAGTTCGTCCACCGCCTCCGACCCGCTGGTGCCATAGCCTGCGACCACGACATGGTCGGTAAGGTGCCGCTGAATATAGGCCATACGCCATCTTTCCCATGTGCGCCTGAACACGAAGCTGTAGGCGGTTCCGAGGAAGACCAGTACCGCGAACACGCGGATCGGCGTCACGATCAGCGCGTCGAACAGCCGCGCGCGATCGCTGACGGGAGCAATGTCGCCATAGCCGGTGGTGGTGATGCTGATCATGGTGAAGTAAACGACGTCCAGGAAACTGATCTGTCCGTCGGCATTGTCCTTGAGCCCGTCCCGCTCAAGCCAGTGAACCAGGATAGCAAGGCCGATCAGCCCGACCACGAAAAGCGCCCGCCAGCTGATCGAAACCCAGACCGGCCACCGACCCTTGCGCTGGAGAGTGGAATAATCCAGCGGTGAGCGGTGCTTGGGCATCAGGGAAAGAGCTTCGCCAGCGGATCGAGCGAAGCTCCGTGAGTGAGGTCGAGGTGGAGCGGCGTTATGGCCACGTAGCCCTCGGCGATTGCCTCAAGGTCGGTATCCTCCGCCGGCTGGTCCTCAAGGATACCGAGTCCGAACCAATAGTAAGTGTAACCGCGCGGGTCCGTGCCTTCGACGATCTTCAACCGGCCATAGTCGCGCAGGCCCTGGCTCACGACCTTGATCCCCTTGACCGCAGATGCGTCGACTGGCGGAAAGTTGACGTTGATGAGCGTACGCGGCGCGATCGGCGCTGACAGGAGAGGGCGCAGCACCTGCTCGGCCCAAGCCTCTGCCGCGCTGAACGGAACCGTGTCGCCCATGCCTTCGCGCGCATAGACCTGGCTCAACGCGATCGACGGAATGCCCGCGAGCGCACCCTCCATCGCTGCCGACACCGTGCCCGAATAGGTGATGTCTTCGGCCAGGTTGGCGCCCCGGTTGATACCCGACAGCAGGATGTCTGGCCGGGCATCCTTCATGATGTGCGCCAGGCCCATCATCACCGAATCGGTCGGCGTGCCCGTGACGCAGAAGCGCTTGTCCCCCAGCTTCCTCAGCCTCAGCGGCCGGGTCAGGGTCAGCGAGTGACCCGCGCCCGATTGCTCCTCGGCCGGTGCAACAACCCACACGTCATCGCTGAACCGTCGGGCGATCGTTTCCAGCAGCTTGATACCGGAAGCGTTCACGCCATCGTCGTTGGTGATGAGGATGCGCATGACCCGGCTATGCGCAGCCGAAACGAGCCGCGCAAGCGCCCGCTTGCCGAAACCATCCCTTCCAGCGCCGCGTTGATGGGGCAAAGCCAGAACAGGAGACGAAGGCTCATGCAGGTTCCCCACAATTCTTTCGTGCTCGTCGCGGACGGCAAGAAGCTGCTGTTCTTCCGGAACGAAGGCGATGAAGCGTTCCCGAACCTCGTGATCGAGAAGAAGCAGGTTCACGAAAATCCCGACGACGGCGACCAGAAGACGGACGCCGCCGGTGCGCACATGGGGTCAACGGGCGTCGGCACGAACGCCTATGGCGAGGCGGACTTCCACCAGCTGGAGGAGAACCGATTCGCTGCCGATGCCGCCGACATGCTGAAGAAGCGCGCGCTCAACAACGACTTCGACAGCCTGATCGTCGTCGCTCCGCCCAAGACGCTGGGTGAGCTTCGCAAGCATTACCACAAGGAGGTCGAGAAGCGGATTGCCGGCGAGATCAGCAAGGACCTGACCGGCCACCCGGTGACCGAAATCGAGAAGCTGCTTATCGCCGAATAATCACGATCGAGGAAGGACTTGAACTTCGCTCCTGCCGCTCCATTGCAGTCGGCAGGAGCGATCCTCACGCTCACCGCTCTTGCCGTTCCGCCATAACCTGTCAGGGTAAGCCGACCCCGCTTCGTCGCCAACGTGCTGCGATGCGGCGATTTTTATGTGCTTTGAGTGACTTGCCGACCCTCACGCGCATGCGTATAGGCGCGTTTGGGGCAAGGTGCCGTAGATTCCGCAAGGGCTCCCGGCATCCGGTTTGCAGACCGGCGGTGTCGGCTGCTTGGCGAGTGGAGGGGCATTATGGCGACGGCTCTAAGCGACGTTTTCGACCCTGGTTTCGACGACACTGACGTTTCTCTTCCGGCGGGCTACCGGCCGTCCGCAAACGAAGAGTTCATGAACCCCGTGCAGCTCGAATATTTTCGGCAGAAGCTGCTCGACTGGCGCGACGACATCGTTCGTGAATCCCGCGACACCATGGCCAGCCTCAAGAGCGGCCCGTTGCGCGAAGCGGACGTGACCGACCGTGCGTCCAGTGAAACCGACTGGGGTATCGAGCTTCGCACCCGCGACAGGCAGCGCAAGCTTATCTCCAAGATCGATGCGGCGCTAAAGCGCATCGCCGAGGGCGAATATGGCTATTGCGAAGTAACGGGTGAGCCGATCTCGCTCGGCCGCCTTGAGGCCCGCCCGATCGCGACGATGACGGTTGAGGCGCAGGAAAAGCACGAACGCAACGAACGCGTTTCCCGCGACGATTGATCACCTTGCCCTCTCCCGCGCGCGGGAGAGGGAGAGTGTGGCTGACGCAGGATCAGATCCCGGTCATTTCTTCCTTGATCCGCAGCTTTTCCTTCTTGAGGCGGGAGAGGATACCCATATCCGGGTTCGGCCGCTGGTTCTCTGCCGCGATACGGGCATCGAGTCCGGCATGTTTGGACTGCAGGGCCGAGATATGAGTCTGGTTCATTCTCATTTTCCTCTTCTTGCTGGAAAGGGGATTAGACCAACTTGCGGTGCGCGCGTCTCCCTCGCAGCGGCGGTCGCAGCCAATTTTGCGACGACCTGCCGGACTCTCGCTTTTATGATCCATCGCCCTGAAAGACTAGCCGGATGAGCATGCCAGAAGCTGTTGCGCGCGCGCTGAGTGCCCGTATGGAGCAGCTCAAGGTCGATCATCGTGACCTTGATGCCGCGATCGACGCGCTGAATGCGACAGGGGCGCCCGACCAGTTGCAACTGGCGCGTCTCAAAAAGCGCAAGCTCCACCTGCGTGACGAGATCGCCATGCTGGAAGATCGGCTCGTCCCCGACATCATCGCCTGAAGACATCCACCCATTTTACGAGTGGCCTGCGCTGCCTGGCCGTGCCAGACTCCTGCGCATGAACGACAACAAGGCGGCCCTGACGCCCCGGCTTGTCGATTCGCTTTATACCGAATCGATGCTGCTCGCGGACGAAGCCCGGTCCTATTTCGATACCCGCGGACGCGAGGACCGGGTGGATCTCGATCCGTTTTCGCGGGTCGCTTTTTCCTGCGAGTCGCTCCGCCTGACGACACGTCTGATGCACATCAGCGCCTGGCTCCTCACGCAGCGTGCGCTAGCGGCGGGTGAGATCGACGAGGGTCAGGCCGGACGCCCGGAACGCCGGCTCGGCGATCGCATCGAGGTGGACGAGGCGTTGGTCGCCCGGCTTCCCGAAGGCGCGGTGTCCCTGATCCGCGCCAGCCAAGACCTTTTCGACCGTGTCCTGCGCGTTGCCGAAGGCCAGCTCACCGACGACCCGCCACCCAGCCCCGCGCGCAGCCTATTCGGCCGCCTCCAGCGTGCGTTCTGAAGCTCTAAGCCGCCTCTAATGGGAAGGGAGCGGCCTCGCCGGCCCGGCTTCGCTCGTCTTGGGCTTCAAGAAACAAGCAAGCGGGAACCGGTCACGTCTGCAACCAACCGAGTTCCTAGCCGTCCGCGTGACGTGAATGTAAACTCACGCTAACATCCGTCACGTGCGCTACACCTTCTCCTACGGCCCCAGGCTTCTCTGCGGTCCCGGCAAGTCGTCCGAACTTGCCGGCCTGCTTCCACCCGGTAGCTGCCTGTTCGTCACCGACGCGCAGCTGCGCAGCCTTGGCCTTGTCGCGCCCGTGCTCGAAGGGCTGCGCGCGAACGGCATCGATCTCGCCATCTTCGACGCCGTCGAGCCTGACCCCTCGCGCGCCACCCTGATGGCGGCAGTCGAGGCGGGGAGGGGATGCGCATCGGTGATCGGTTTCGGCGGTGGCAGCCCGATGGATGTCGCCAAGCTCGCAGCCTATCTGCTCGGCAGCGGCGACGATCTCGACGCGATCTGGGGCGTGGGCAAGGCGACCGGCCGTCGCCTCCCGCTCGTCCTTGTCCCCACCACAGCTGGGACGGGGTCGGAAGCTACGCCCGTCACGATCATCACCGTCGAAGGCGCGGAGAAACGTGGTGTCAGCAGCGCTGCCCTGGTTGCCGATACGGCTGTGCTCGACGCGACGCTTACCACCGGTCTGCCGCGCCACGTCACGGCCGCGACCGGCATCGATGCCATGGTTCACGCGATTGAGGCCTATACCTCCGCCCGCCTCAAGAACCCTTTGTCCGACCTGCTCGCCCGCGAAGCGCTGCGGCTGCTGTCTGCCAACCTCCTGCGCGCCTGCGACAGCCCGGACGACCTCGACGCACGCGCCGAGATGCTGCTCGGCGCCCACCTCGCCGGCGTCGCCTTCGCCAATGCGCCCGTGGCCGGCGTCCATGCGCTCGCTTACCCGATCGGCGGCCATTTCCACGTGCCGCACGGCCTGTCCAACGCGCTGATGCTGCCCCACGTCCTCGCCCACAACATGCCCGCCGCCACCCCGCTTTATGCCGAACTCGGGGCGCTGCTCGTGCCCGCCACGGCAGGCGAGGGGGCCCAGGCGCAGGCACAGGCACTCGTCCGCCACATGTCCGAACTCTTCGCCGCCACCGGCCTGCCGCAGCGGCTGCGCGATGTCGGCATCGGCCCCGGCGATCTCGACCTTCTCGCGGCCGAGGCGATGAAGCAGGAAAGACTGCTCGTGAACAATCCGTGCCCGATCACCCAGGCCGAGGCCCGCCGCCTCTACCAGGCCGCCCTGTGACTTCGATGTCTGTGACCCGCGCGCCGCTTCTCGGCCGCGAAGCCTATCGCGTCTGGCGCGAGATCGGGACGCGCTGGGCCGACAACGACGCCTACGGCCACGTCAACAACACGGTCCATTACCAATGGTTCGACACGGCCGTGAACGCCTGGCTGATCGAGGCCGGCCTGCTCGACCTCGCCGCCGGCGACCCGATCGGCCTCGTCGTCGAGACCGGCTGCCGCTACGCGCAGTCCCTGTCCTATCCGCAGCCGGTCGAGATCGGCCTCGCCGTCGAAAGCCTCGGCACCTCCAGCGTCCGCTACCGCCTCGGCGTCTTCGCCACGGGTGAGGAGGCGCCGGCCGCCGAGGGCTTCTTCGTCCACGTCTATGTCGGCCGCGACAGTCGCCGCCCCGTGCCGCTCTCGCAACATGCGCGGGAAAGTTTAGACGCGATCAGGCTTTAACGGCGCTTGCACGCCTTGGGCTGCAACTTCTTCTTGTCGATCTGCGCATCGCAGGCCAGGCGGCGCTGATATCAGCTGTTCTGCTCCTCTTCCATGAACTCCAGCAGGTCGCGCTGCATAGGCTTGTTCGGCTTGCGCGGCGGCTTCGGCGCTTCGGGAGAGGGGATCGGGGAAGGTTGCATGGACCCGAATTGCGCATGAGCAGCTGAGGTCATGACCAAAGCCGAAGCGATGAGAAGAGGCGCAACACGAATCTTCATGCCGGACCCTCCTGGAGTAGATTGGGCCGAGCGGAGAAGACATCTCGCTCACTTTCGACAATATGAACGCGGCCGTTGTCAGTGCGACGGCACTTGTTCGTCCGGACGCAGCGTCAGCACGCGCACGCCATCGTGTGTCACCGCCACCGTATGCTCGAACTGCGCCGACAATTTCCCGTCGGCCGTCACCACCGTCCAGCCGTCATCCTCGGTGCGCACGCCGCGCCGGCCCTGGTTCAGCATCGGCTCGATCGTGAAGGTCATCCCTTCCTTCAGCACCGCGCCCGTGCCCGGCCGCCCGAAATGCAGCACCTGCGGCTCCTCATGCATCTCGCGCCCGATGCCGTGCCCGCAAAATTCGCGCACCACCGAATATCCCGCCTTCTTGGCATGCCGCTCGATCGCAAACCCGATGTCGCCCAGCCGCGCGCCCGGCCGCACAGCACCGATCCCCTTCCACAGCGCCTCATAGGTCGTCCGCACCAGCCGCCGCGCCGCCGGCGACACCTCGCCGATCATGTATGTCTTGCTCGAATCGGCGATGAAGCCGTCCTTCTCCAGCGTGATGTCGAGATTGACGATGTCGCCGTCCCCCAGCATGTCGCTCTCCGACGGCACGCCATGGCACACCACCTGGTTGCGCGAGCAATTGAGCACATAGCCATAGCCATATTGCCCCTTGCTCGCCGGCCGCGCGCCGAGAGCGTCGACGATGTGGCGCTCCACCATGTCGTTCACCTCCATGGTGCTGCGCCCCGCCAGTTCCAGCCCGTCGATCCAGGTGAACACCGACGCCAGCAGCCGCCCTGACTCGGCCATCAGCTCCAGCTCGGCCTCCGACTTGATCACGACGCGCCAGCCCCGACCACGCCTGCGTCGACACCCGCCGCCTTCAACTCGCGCACGATGATCTCGTGGAAAGTCAGCGCGGGGTTCAGTTCACACAGCATCCCGATCCTGATCCAGAATGCCGCCTGCGCGTTGATCGACCGGTAAGACGCCTTGCTCGCCTTGCGCAGCTGCTCGTGAAGCTCGTCCTCGATATTGACGATGCCCATCTGTTCACTCGTGATATATGAAACGTGTACACCACATATAGGCGGGCGCGCGGCTCGGCAAGCCGCACATACGAAAAGAGCCGCCTCGCGGCGGCTCTCCCGGGTTGGAGGCGGAGGTGCTTAGCGCCCGCGCAACGTGTTCAGCACCGCGATCGCGGCGACCCCCGCAAACGCCGCGCTCGCCCACGGCCGCGCCTTGGCGAAATTGCGCGCCTTGGTCGTCACCGGCGCATCGCCCGCAAAGTGGGTGCGCAGCGAGTCGGTGAGCTTGGTCTTGCGGTTGGAGGCGGGCAGGGCGGTCGCAGTCGTGTCGGTCATGGTGTCTCCTTTTCAGGCGAATGCCTGTTCGGGAGGGGAACGGCCGAACGCGGCGCAGGTGCCGCGCAGGCAGGATGAACCGTTACGCAGGCGGGTTCACATGCACCGTCCTAGAACCCTCTCCCCATGGGGGAGAGGGTTGGGTGAGAAGGTACTGAGTCAGAGGAAAACCACAAAAGCCGCAGCCGTCACGGGAGTAAATCCCGTGACGTCGGTCCTGTCGCCTGCGGCGCAGGCCGTCCGGACTGCAGGCTCTCTTCGTGCTGCTCCGGCGGCAGCTTGCGCTGCCGGCGTCGCTACACTTGGGCCTTTGTCACTGATCCAAAAAGCTCCGCATCTTCCTGCTCCGGCTCGGATGCTTCAGCTTCCGCAACGCCTTCGCCTCGATCTGCCGAATACGCTCGCGCGTAACCGAAAACTGCTGCCCCACTTCCTCCAGCGTATGATCGGTATTCATACCAATCCCGAAACGCATGCGCAGCACACGCTCCTCGCGCGGCGTTAGGGACGCCAGCACGCGCGTCACCGTCTCCTTGAGGTTAGCCTGGATCGCCGCGTCCACCGGAATGACCGCATTCTTGTCCTCGATGAAATCGCCGAGATGCGAATCCTCCTCGTCGCCGATCGGCGTCTCGAGGGAGATCGGCTCCTTGGCGATCTTCATCACCTTGCGCACCTTCTCCAG
>CAKTCN010000026.1 GCA_934539295.1 uncultured Allosphingosinicella sp. | reverse complement strand
TCGTGGCGCGGCTCAACACGGTGAAGGCGATCGACATCGATATTGCCGAACCGGTCCCGCCGAAGTTCGACGCGGAAGAACTTTACGGCATCGTTCCCGACGACGTGCGCACGCCCTATGACGTCCACGAAGTCATCGCGCGGATCGTGGACGGCAGCGACTTTCACGAGTTCAAGCCGCTCTACGGCACCACTTTGGTCTGCGGCTTCGCCCGCATCTGGGGCATGCCGGTCGCGATCCTCGCCAATAACGGCATCCTGTTCAGCGAAAGCGCGCTGAAGGGCGCCCACTTCATCGAAGTCGCCTGCCAGCGTCGCACGCCCTTGCTGTTCCTTCAGAACATTTCGGGCTTCATGGTCGGCGGCAAGTACGAAGCGGAAGGCATCGCCAAGCACGGCGCCAAGCTCGTCACCGCCGTCGCCACGGCGCAGGTGCCCAAGATCACCGTCCTGATCGGCGGCAGCTTCGGCGCCGGCAATTACGGCATGTGCGGCCGTGCATATTCGCCCCGTTTTCTATTCACCTGGCCCAACAGCCGCATCAGCGTGATGGGGGGCGAACAGGCTGCATCGGTACTCGCTACCGTGCATAAGGATGCAGAAAGCTGGAGCTCGGAAGAGACGGAAAGCTTCAAGACCCCGATCCGCCAGAAATATGAGGACGAGGGCAACCCCTATTACGCCACCGCCCGCCTGTGGGACGACGGCATCATCGATCCCGCCCAGACCCGCGATGTCCTCGGCCTCGCCTTCGCCGCCACCCTCAACGCACCTATACCGGAGCGGGCCCAGTTCGGCCTGTTCAGGATGTGATGGCCATGATGACTTCCCTTCTCATCGCCAATCGGGGCGAGATCGCGTGCCGGATCATCCGTACGGCGCGGCAGCTCGGCATCCGCACGGTGGCCGTCCATTCCGATGCAGATGCCAAGGCGCTGCACGTGCGCGAGGCGGACGCGGCCGTGCACATCGGAGCTTCGCCAGCGCGGGAGTCCTACCTCGTCGGCGACAAGATCATCGCTGCTGCCAAGGCGACCGGCGCCGAGGCGATCCACCCCGGATACGGCTTCCTGTCCGAAAATGCCGACTTCGCACAGGCCGTCATCGACGCCGGGCTGATCTGGGTCGGCCCCCAGCCCGACAGCATCCGCGCCATGGGTCTCAAGGACGCGGCCAAGCAGCGGATGATCGACGCCGGCGTGCCGGTCACGCCCGGCTACCAGGGCGCCGACCAGTCGCCCGAACGCCTGCGCGCAGAGGCCGACGCGATCGGCTATCCCGTGCTGATCAAGGCGGTGGCGGGCGGCGGCGGCAAGGGCATGCGCCGCGTGAATGCGGGCGACGAATTCGCCGACATGCTCCTGTCGTGCCAGCGCGAGGCGGCATCCTCGTTCGGCGACGACCGCGTGCTGATCGAGAAATATGTCGAACGTCCGCGCCATATCGAGGTGCAGGTGTTCGGCGACACGCACGGCAACGTCGTCCACCTGTTCGAACGCGACTGCTCGCTCCAGCGCCGTCACCAGAAGGTGATCGAGGAAGCGCCCGCGCCGGGCATGGACGAGGTCACCCGCGCCGCCATCTGCGAGGCGGCGGTGAAGGCGGCCCGCGCGGTCGACTATGTCGGCGCCGGCACCATCGAGTTCATCGCCGATGCGTCCGCGGGCCTGCGCGCTGACCGCATATGGTTCATGGAAATGAACACCCGGCTCCAGGTCGAACATCCGGTGACGGAGGAGATTACCGGCCAGGACCTGGTCGAATGGCAGCTGCGCGTCGCGGGCGGCGAGCCGCTGCCGAAGCGCCAGGACGAACTCGCCATCAACGGCTGGGCGATGGAAGCGCGGCTTTATGCGGAGGACCCGGCGGGCGGGTTCCTGCCGAGCACGGGGCGGCTCGACCATTTCGTGCTCGGGCGCGGGCTGCGCATCGACACGGGCGTGGAGAAGGGCGACCGGATCAGCCCCTTCTACGACCCGATGATCGCCAAGCTGATCGCACGCGGGGCGACACGGGACGAAGCGATCGAGCGGCTGGTCGATGCGCTCGACCAGGTCGAAATATGGCCGGTGCGCACCAATGCCGGGTTCCTGAAGCGCGCCGCGGCGCATCCCGATTTCGCAAGCGGCGATGTCGAGACATCCTTCATCCCGGCGCATCTCGACGATCTGGTGCCGGGCAGCGAGCCCGGGCCGGGCATCTGGGCACTCGCCGCGCATGCGCTGCTCGCGTCGGATTATGGCAATGGCGGGATCGGTCCCGATCCGTGGATGGCGTTGCAGGGATTTCGCGCCAATGCCGACGACTGCCGCAGCGTGGCGATTTCACATGGCAGGGTCACGCGGCTGATCGATCCCGACAAGCATGAACCCGAGGGGCTGGCGACCATCGATGGCGAAGCCGTGCTGGTCTTTTCCGAAGGGCAGGCCTTCGCCTTCGCGCTTCCAGGCAGCGGGGGCGGGTCGGGCGGCGGCGCGGCCGGGGACGGTGCGCTCGTATCGCCGATGCCGGGCCGGATCATCGCGGTGGATGCGCGGCAGGGCGATGCGGTGGTGAAGGGCCAAAAGCTCGTCACGCTCGAAGCCATGAAGATGGAGCATAGCCTGGTCGCGCCGTTCGACGGCGTGGTGGCGGATGTGCATGTCAGCGAGGGGGGGCAGGTGAGCGAGGGCATGTTGCTCGTCAAGGTAGAGAAGGTAGACGCGGAATGATCGACATCCGTTCGTCCCGAGCGAAGTCGAGGGGCGCTGGCACCACCTCCTCATGTGCGCCCCTCGACTTCGCTCGGGACGAACGATGCGGGTTCAAGTGGAGACGGGCATGACCGGCCGCTGTTACGAGGATTGGAGCATCGGCGATACGCTGGACCATCAGCCGCATCGCACGGTCACCCAGACGGACAATCTCCTCATCTCCACGCTCACCCATAATCCGCAGCCTTTGCACCTCGATGCGGACTATGCAGCCGGCACCGAGTTCGGGCGGATCGTCGTCAACGGCACCTTCACCTTCGCCCTGATGGTCGGCCTTTCGGTCGGCGACACCACCCTCGGCACGCTGGTTGCGAACCTAGGCTACGACAAGGTGCGCATGCCCGCGCCGGTGTTCATCGGCGACACGCTGCGCGCGACGAGCGAGGTCATCGGACTGCGCGAGAGCAAATCGCGGCCGGATGCGGGGCTGGTGACCTTTGCGCACAGCATGCTCAACCAGCGCGGCGAGACGGTCTGCACGTGCGAGCGGACAGCGTTGGTGCGGAGGAAGGGGGCGTGATCTTTCACCGTTCGTTTCGAGCGAAGTCGAGAAACATTTGTGCGGTGACCGGTTTCTCGACTCCGGCCATTTGGCCGAGATTTATCCTGAGCGAAGTCGAAGGGCTCGAAGCGAACGGGAGTGATGGTCTGTGAGGCTGCGTTCGCTCCTGTTCGTGCCTGGCGATCGGCCGGAGCGGATGGAGAAGGCGCTTGGGCTCGGCGCCGATGCGCTGATCCTCGATCTGGAGGACGCAGTGGCGGCGGAGCGCAAGGCGACGGCGCGCGGCGAAGTCGCGCGGTTCGTTGCGGCGCATCCGGAGGCCCGCTTGTGGGTGCGGGTGAACCCGTTGAACGGCGAATTCATCGCCGATGATCTGGCGGTGCTGGCGCATGTGCGGCCGGAGGGGATCGTGTTGCCCAAGGCGGAGGGCGGCGTGTCGGTAGGCGGGCTTGCCGGCCGGCTCGCGGCGAGCGGCAACATGCACTCGCGCATCCTCGCCATCGCAACCGAGACGCCCGCCGCCATCTTCCAACTCGGCACCTATGGCGGCGCGGACCGCCTTGTCGGCCTCACCTGGGGCGCGGAGGACCTGCCGGCCGCGATCGGCGCCGCCACCAGCCGCGAAACCGACGGCAGCTACACGGCGCCGTACGAACTCGCCCGCTCGCTCTGCCTGTTCGGCGCAGCCGCGGCCGGCGTTGCGCCGATCGAGACGGTCTACCCGGCCTTCCGCGACCTCGACGGCCTCGCCGACTACGCCGCCCGCGCTCGCCGCGACGGCTTCACCGGCATGATGGCGATCCACCCCGCGCAGGTGCCGGTCATCAATGCCGCCTTCACGCCCGGTGAGGCGGAGGTCGCCCATGCAAGGGCGGTGGTGGCCGCGTTCGAAGCGAACCCAAGCGCCGGAGCTTTGTCCTTGGACGGCAAGATGATCGACCGGCCGCATTTGGTGCAGGCACGGCGGCTGCTCGGACAGATCTAGCTGCCGATGCCCTTGTCGCGATACCGCGCCTCGAGGAATTGTTCCTGAACTTCGAAGGTGAGCAGGTGCCCGCTGCTCGCCTCCTTGCAGATGCGGACCAGTTCGCCGTCCACCGTCTCCAGCCCTTCGATGAAGCGGGGGAGCAGTTCGGGGTCCTGCTGCCGCACCGTTTCGGTGAGGCCACCATAGGATTGCACCAGCCGCGGCAAATGTTCGGTGAGTATCCGTCGCAGGTCCCAGGCGAGGGTGCCATGCGGCTCCAGCGCCGGCAGGTGCGGGTGAAGGTCGTTGAGGCGGAACAATATCTGGTCGAACGGCGGGATCGCACGTCCGGGCAAGGTCGCGCGCTGCTGGAGCAGCCAGTCCTCCGCCTCCAGCACCAGTGCCAGCAGCTCCTCGCGCGAAATGCGCTCAAGCGGAGAGCGCCGCGGCCAGAACAAGGCGGCGCCCGTCGCCAGCACGCCCGCTGTGCCTGCGACGATCAGGCCGGTCGCGGTCGCCGGCGCAATCACGATATAGGCCGCGACGCCCGCGCCTGAAGCGCCGGCCGCGCCAACCGTATTGCGCAGCCGCCGCGCCGCCGCGGCGAGCTTGCGCTGGCTCCGCCTCTTCTCGGCCGCGACGACATGCTTGGGTTTGATGTGGCGGCGGAGAAAGTCCTCGGTCTGCCCCAGGATCTTGTCGAAGTTGATAGCCAAGCCGGACTACCCTTTGAGTGCGTCCTCGTCCTTATAGCGGCTTTCGATGAAACGTCCCTGCGTTTCGAACGCGTCGAGGTCGGAACGGGCCAGCTTCAGACCGATCTCCTTCAGCGCGGCGTCCGCGGCATCCAGGCTGGCGGACAGGCGATCGTCGACGGTCATGCCCTCGCCATCACGTTCGTGGCGATATTGCGTCGGCACGCGCTCGTAGCGCTCGATCAGTTCGGGCAGGTGCTTGCCCATCAGGCGGCGGGCGTCCTGGGCGAGCGGGTCGAGCGGGTTCACCTCCTGCAGGCGGGATTCGAGGAGGGGCAGTTGCTGGCTGATCGCATCCACGCGGCGCGCGGCGGGCGCAGGCAGGGCCGGGCGGCGGCGGTGGAGGAAGGTGTCGAGGCTCTGGACGACCTGGGCGTTCGCCATCGTCTCGCTGAAGGCCTGCACCGTCTTCGGGGCGCCCCTGGAGCCGAAATAGACGGCGACGCAGACCGCCGTAAGGATCAGCAGGAGGAAACCGAAGACTCCGAGCGGCGCGACGAAGAGGCCATAGGCGAAAAAGGCCGCGACCACGGCGACGATGCCGAGGGCGACGTTGGCCAGCGTCCTGCCGGCATTTTGCGCACCGCGGCGATGATAACGCCGTGCCGCCGCCGTCGTCGGTCGGTGACCGTCGAGGTGCGATGCATAGGCATCGAACCGGGCGATGGCGTCGTCGACGGTGCGCGGCGGCATCTCAGCCCTCGATCGCGGCCAGCGGCGAGGTGCCGCCGGCCAGGCGGTTCTGCTCCACGCCCTCGGCACGGGCGATGTAGCCGCGCGACTTCTCGACCTCGGTCGAGAGCGTGTCCACCGTCTGCTTCATGTTGCCGAGCGCTTCGAGTTTGAAGCGGTCGATCGAATCCATCGTGTCGTAGATGTTCTGGAACGCACGCTGCAGCGTCTCCAGCGGGATGGTGGCCGACGCGGCCTGGCTGTGGATCTGCGCG
This sequence comes from uncultured Allosphingosinicella sp., assembly GCA_934539295.1. GTDB lineage: Bacteria > Pseudomonadota > Alphaproteobacteria > Sphingomonadales > Sphingomonadaceae > Allosphingosinicella. The sequence continues at coordinate 45,277 of CAKTCN010000026.1, read as the reverse complement.
GTCTGGTTCTTGAGCATGTTGCCAGTGCCGTCGATCACGTTGGCCGTGGTGGTGTTGAGCGCCGTGATCTGGTCCAGCACCAGTTTCTGGCTGGTCAGCGCCTGGGCGACGGTGACAGCGGTGCGCAGCGCGGCGACGGTCGTGGTGGACGCGCGATCGACGCCTTTGATCAGCTCGACATTGTTCTTCTTGACCAGGTCCAACGCCAGATAACCCTGCACGCTGACCGCCATCTGGGTCAGCAGGTCCGTGGTGCGCTGGCGCGTGTAGAAGAGCGCTGTCTCGCGGATCGCCTTCGCCTTGGCCGGATCGGTGGCGTCGAGTTCGTCTGCCTTCTCCTCCAGCCGCGCATCCATGGTCTTGGAGATGTGGATCATCTGCTCGAGCTGGCCCATTGCCTTCCACAGATTGGCACGCTCGACCTGGATGGCGGCATTGTCCATCAACAGCTCGTCCTTGCCGGAAGCAAGCCGGGCGAGGATGGTGGAAATGTGGTTCTGCGCGCTCTTGTAGCTGTCGAAGTAATTGCGGAGCTTGCCGCCGAACGGGATGATGCCGAACAACTTCTTGGGCGCGAGCAGATTGCCTTGGCGCGAGGGATCGAGGTCCTCGACCGTGCGGCGCAGCTGGGTGAGGTCCGCGCCGATGCCGGTGTCGCTGTCGATCGCCTTGACCGGGCGGTCGAGGAAGCGGTTGGACTGGCCGGCCGCGGCCGCGATCTCCTTGCGTCCCATGTCGGTCAGCTGGTCGATCTTCTTGCCGAATTCCGGGCTGTTGGCGTCGACCTGGACCAGTTCGTCGATGAACTTGTCGACAGCGGTATCGAGCTTCGACTTCGTCTCCTCCGCAACGGGAACGAGGCCGACTGCCTCCTCCGGCTGAACGGTGGTGAGCGCCTCGGGCGCTTCGAGCTTCAGCTTGGTTTCCGTGGCCATAAGCAGTTCCCGTGTCCGATGTTCAGGTGAAGATGGGGGATGTGGCGGGGGTAAGGCAAGGGCTTATGTGTGTTATGCGTGTATGGCACGCAGAACCTTCTCCCGGTGGAGAGGGAGTTAGCGGCCGTAGATACGGTCGAGGACGGCGCTAACGTCCACCAGGCGGTCGGCGGCGGGATCGAAGCGTTCGCCTGCAGCCAGGCGTGTCGCCCAGTCGGCGGCGGCCCGCCCGCCCCAGGCGTCGGGGGGAGAGGTCAGCGTCTCGGACGACGTGCCGTGGAAGCGTTGGGCGGTGAAGTCGTAGAAGCTGCCACCGACGTTGCGGAGCGCCGCGCCGCCTTGCGTGCCGTAGAAATCGGCCGCAATTACCGCTTCGCAGCCGGCCTGGAGCCGCCAGGAACAGGCGAGGCGCACCGATGTACCGCCGGCCAGTTCAAGCGTAGCGACGGCATAATCCTCGACGTGGTCGGTCCGGCAGGCCAAGGGCTCTCCGCCCGAAAGGAGTTGCGAATGGACCTGCGTGACGGCCGGGAAATCAAGCGCCCAGAGCGCCAGATCGACGAGGTGGACGCCGAGGTCCATGACGCAGCCGCCGCCCGACAATGCCGGGTCGTAGAACCATGGCTTGTCCGGGCCGTAAGCGTTGTGAAAGGTGAGATCGACGGCATAGACCTTGCCGAGCGCGCCCTGAGCCAGTTGCTCGCGGATGCGGCCCATGCCGTCGGTGAAGCGGTAGGATAGGTCCACGGCGAGCAGGCGGTCGGCGGTGCGCGCCGCATCCACGACCGCCCTTGCCTCGGCAGCGGTGCGGCCTAGCGGCTTCTGGCAGAAGACGGCTGCGCCGCGTTCGAGCGCGTTGATCGATTGCTCGGCATGGAGCGCGCTGGGGGTAGCGATGACGACGCCATCGACGCCTTCGTCGAGGATCTGGGTAAGGCCGGCGACGATCTTCGCATCGGGTGCGAGCTTGGCGGCTTCGGCGGCCATTTCCGACGAGGCGTCGGCGATGGCGACGATGTCGCAGGTGCCGGTGGCGGCGATCGCCTCCATGCGGTGGCGGCCGATCCAGCCGGTGCCGAGGAAGCCGAGGCGGGGGCGAGGGTTGGTGGTCAACGAAGACTCCGTGGCATGTTTTACTCACCTCCGTCATGCCGGACTTGATCCGGCATCCCGCTTCTTCTCTGTACACCCGGAGAAGAAGCGGGACCCCGGATCACGTCCGGGGTGACCAGAGGAAGGTTAGAGGGTGACGAGCGCCTTAAGAAAGCCGTCGGGCCGGTCACGGGTGGCGTCGAGCGCCTGGTCGAGTTCATCCAGCGTGTAGCGGTGCGTGTAGAGCGGGCTCGGATCGAGGCGGCCGGAGGCAACTGCATCGACGGCGTCTCGGATCCCCTGCATGTTTACGCGTGCGTCGCGTTCATGGGCGTTGATGACGTCCATGCCCTTCCAGTTCCACATCTGCATGTTGACCTGACGCGGACCGTCCTGGTGGTAGCCGGCGATGACCAGCTTGCCGCCTTCGCGCACCAGTTCGGCGGCGAGGTCGAGCGGCCATTGCTTGCCGACCGCCTCGATCACGCGGTCGCAGCCGGTGCCGCCGGTCAGTTGCTTGACGGTTTCGAGAATGTGCCAGTGATCCTCCATCGGGATCACTTCGGCCGCGCCCATGTCTCGCGCCACGTCGAGGCTGAAGGCGCGGCGGGAGATGGCGATAACGCGGGCGCCCGCATCGGTGGCAAGACGCGTCAGGATTGCGCCGAGGAAGCCGATGCCGACAATCGCTACGGTCTGGCCGGCCAGGATGTCGCTGCGGCGGAAGATGTTCATCGCGCAACCGAGCGGTTCGCCGGGAAAAGGCTTGCTCGACAAGCTGTCCGGCAGCTTCACGACCGCATCGGCCTCGGCAATGTCGTGCTGGGCGTAGCTCTTGAAGGAGAGTGCGGCGACACGATCGCCCTTGGCCAAGCCTTCGACGCCCTCGCCCACGGCATCGATGACGCCCCAGCCTTCATGGCCGAGCGCGCCTGGTTCGGTCGGGAAGGTCATCCATTCCGGGCCCTCCCACGGTGTCAGGTTTGACGCACATACGCCGCAGCCTTCCAGCCTCACGCGTACCTGCCCGGGTCCCGGCTGCGGCAAGGCCACGTCTTCCACGCGTAAAGTTCCCGGCCCGGTGACCACCGCGGCCCGCATCATGTTCATCTGGTTCATGCCCCTCGTTACGCCGGTGGAATGCGCGAGGGAAGCGGAGGGTTCCGCTTCTTCTTCATCTTCTTTGCCGACCGGGCGCAAGGGTGGGTGCGTCCGTGGGCGGCGCGGCATAATTGCTGGAAAGGGGCGGCCCTCTCCCGCCTGAAAGGGCCGTTCAGCTTAGTTCGGTTCGCGGCCACGCTCGTACGTCTGGACGCACCCGTCGGTCACCTGACGCGTGCAGGCCTTGTACGTCTTGTCACTTGGACGGGACGCGAAAACCGCGCTTCCGGGATTGCTTCCGGAAGTCTGGTTGGCGCCGGCCGGAGCCATGGCAGATTCTGAGACCACCGGGATACCACGGGCATCGCGTTCCGGCCGTGCGTCGGCCGATACGGCGGGGCCGCCGGGCTCGGGTGCTGTCGACGGCGTTGGCGGCGTTTGCCCCTCAGGAGCCGGCATCGGCGTAGGCGGCGTTTGCTCCTCAGGAGTCGGCATTGGCGCCGGCGGCATCGTCTGTTCGGGCGCGGGCGTTGGTGCAGGCGGCATCGTCTGTTCGGGCGTCGGCGTCGGCTGCGTACCCGGTTCAGGGGTCGGCGATGCAGGCGAGGCGTCCTCCGGCGTTGGCGTTGGCGTCGGTGGGACGTCCTGTTCGGACGGAGTATCCGGCTGCGGGGGCGGAGTTTGGGCGAGGGCGGTGCCGCTCAAGACCACGGCGGCAGCGACGAAGATAAGCGTCTTCATGTTTGTCCTCCAGTGATTGGCGCCGATCAGGTGGGCGCATCATCTAAAACGAGGACGGAACAACTTCTTTCCCTCGGGGCCGGTCGCCTGAGGTGGAAGTCTTTCGCGATGCCGCCGATTGCGTGAAACAGGCTCTTGAAGGACTAGCCCAGGCTGTCGACGTCCAGCGCATAGCCGGCCGAGCGGACCGTTCGGATGATGTCGGGGCGGTCGCCCGCGTTGATCGCCTTGCGCAGCCGCCGGATGTGCACGTCGATGGTGCGCGGTTCGATGTAGCTGTCATGGCCCCAGATTTGGTCCATCAGCCGCTCGCGCGAAAACACCCGGCCGGGATGCTCCATGAAGTGCTTGAGCAGGCGGAACTCGGTCGGGCCGAGTTGGACCGGCTCGCCGCCGCGCTTTACACGGTGAGTGACCATGTCCATTTCGAGGTCGGCATAGCTAAGCTGCTCACCCGCCAGCGCAGGGCGAACCCGGCGCAGAACCGCGCCGACACGGGCCACCAGTTCGCGCGGCGAAAAGGGCTTGGTGATGTAATCGTCGGCACCCGTTTCGAGTCCGCGGATACGGTCGGCTTCCTCCCCGCGGGCGGTCAGCATGATGATCGGCACGTTGGCCGTCTCGGGCGAGCGGCGGAGACGGCGACACACCTCGATCCCGGACACGCCCTCGATCATCCAATCGAGCAGGATGAGGTCCGGCACTTCCTCGCGCGCAAGCAGCAGCGCCTCTTCGCCGTCGCCGGTACGCGCGACCTCGAACTCTTCGCGTTCCAGATTGTAGACGAGCAGTTCGGCAAGCGCACGGTCATCCTCGACCAGCAGGATGCGCCCCTTGGCCATGCTCAGTGATCGCTCCGCGTCGGATCCTCGCCGCGTGGACGCTCCGCCATGTGGTGGCCGGTTGCGGCGAAATAGACCATCTCGGCCACGTTGGTGGCATGGTCGCCGATCCGCTCCAGATTCTTGGCTATGAACAGCAGGTGCGTCGCCGGCGTGATGTTGTGCGGATTTTCCATCATGAAGGTGAGGAGAGTGCGGAAGATGGAATTGTAGAAATCGTCCACCGAACGGTCGCGCTCGCACACGGCCACAGCCTTGCCAGCATCGCGGGCCGCGAAGGCGTCGAGGACGTTGTTCACCATTTCGGCCGCGATCCGCGCCATTTCGGGCAGCAGCGAGAGCGGCTCGATCTTGGGCGATGCGTCGAGCACCGCCACGCGCTTGGCGATATTCTTGGCATAGTCGCCGATCCGTTCGACCACGCCGGCGATCTTCAATGCGGCGACCACTTCGCGAAGGTCGTCGGCCATGGGGGCACGCAGCGCGATGATCTGCACGGCGGCGCGCTCCGCCTCCGCCTCCAGCGCGTCGATGCGCTTGTCGGCGGCGATCACGCGCTCGGCCGCTTCGGTGTCGCGCTGCATGAGCGCGTTCATCGACTCGCTGATCGCGCGCTCGGCAAGGCCGCCCATCTCCGCGATTGAGCCGCGCAGCTGGTCGAGCTCGTCGTCGAAGGCTTTGATCGTGTGGCCGGTGGTCGCCATTGCTGTCGCTCCCTCACTCAGCCGTAGCGGCCGGTGATATAATCCTTGGTGCGCGTTTCGCGCGGGTTCGTGAAGATTTCGGACGTGTCGCCATATTCGACGAGGCGGCCGAGGTGGAAGAAGGCGGTCTTCTGGCTGACGCGTGCCGCTTGCTGCATATTGTGGGTCACGATCGCGATAGCGTAGCGGCCGCGCAGTTCGTGGATCAGTTCCTCGATCTTGGCGGTGGCGATCGGGTCGAGCGCGGAGCAGGGCTCGTCCATCAGGATCACTTCGGGATCGACGGCGATGGCGCGGGCGATGCACAGGCGCTGCTGCTGACCGCCCGACAAAGCGGTTCCGCTGTCGTGGAGGCGGTCCTTGACCTCGTCCCACAGGCCGGCGCGCTTCAGCGATTTCTCGACGATCTCGTCCAGGCGACCCTTGCTGGTGGCAAGGCCGTGGATGCGCGGGCCGTAGGCGACATTCTCGTAGATCGACTTGGGGAAGGGGTTCGGTTTCTGGAACACCATGCCGACGCGGGCGCGCAGCTGCACCACGTCCATCGACGAGGCGTAGATATCCTCCCCGTCCAGCCTGATCTCGCCTTGCACACGCGCATTGGCGATCGTGTCGTTCATGCGATTGAGCGTGCGCAGGAAGGTCGATTTGCCGCAGCCCGACGGGCCGATGAAGGCCGTGACATTTTCCTGGCCGATCTCGATCGACACGTTCTGGATCGCCTGCTTCTCGCCATAAAAGACGTCGATGCCCTGCGCGGTCATCTTGGGCGCAGCCGGCACGTGGGCCGTCCGCTGATGGGTTGCAAGGTCGTTCAATGAGCTGTCGGTCATGTCACCAGCGCCGTTCGAATTTGTTGCGAAGATAGATGGCAAGGCCATTCATCGCGAGGAGGAAGATAAGGAGGACGATGATTGCCGTGGAGGTCTTCTCCACGAAGCCGCGGCCGACCTCGTCCGACCACAGGAACACCTGCACCGGCAGCACGGTCGCGGGATCGACGAGGCCGCCGGGGGGCGATGCCATGAAGGCGCGCATGCCGATCATCAGCAGGGGCGCCGTCTCGCCCAGCGCGCGGGCCATGCCGATGATGGTGCCGGTGAGGATGCCGGGCAGCGCGAGCGGGAGGACGTGGTGGAACACGACCTGGATGCGGCTGGCGCCGATGCCGAGCGCGGCGTCGCGGATCGACGGCGGCACCGACTTGATGGCGTTGCGTCCCGCGATGACGATCACGGGCATGGTCATCAGCGCGAGCGTGAGGCCACCGACCAGCGGCGCCGACCGGGGCAGGTGGAAGGTGTTGAGGAACACGGCCAGGCCGAGCAGGCCGAAGATGATCGACGGCACGGCCGCAAGATTGTTGATCGATACCTCAATGAGGTCGGTCCAGCGGTTCCGCGGCGCATATTCCTCGAGGTAGACCGCCGACAGGACGCCAATCGGGAAGGCTAGAGCGAGCGTCACCAGCATGGTGAGCAATGAGCCCTTGAACGCGCCCCAGATGCCGACGGAAGTCGGATCGGTCGCGTCAGCGCCGGTGAGGAAGGTCCAGTTGAGGCTGGTGCGGATCGCCTCGTTCTCGGCAAGGCGCTCTGCCACTTCCTCGGCCTCCGGCGTGCCTTCATTCTTCCTCGCGACATCGAGCGCGGCAGATGCCGGAAGCCAGAATGTGCGGGAGCCGTTCAGGACCTGCGGATCTTCCTTGATCGCGTCGCGCACCACCGTCCAGGCACGATCGGACAGGATGCTCGGACCCACGTCGCCATGCTGCGCCTCGGCTGCAAGCTGGACCGCGGCATCGACATTGGCGGCTGCAATGGCGGCATCTGCGTTCGGACCCTGCACCGCCGCGGGATCGAGCACCAGCGTGCTGCGCGGGAAGTTCATGTCGAGGCGGACCTCGGCGCGGGTAAAGCCGCCAAGACCCTGCGCCAGCATGGACACGAGAAGGAAGGCCAGGAAGGCGGCCGACAGCAGGATCGCGAACAGGCCCAGAGCCTTGAAGCGCCGCTCGGCCGCGTAGCGGCTGCGGATGCGCCGCTGCATCACGTCCGACTGCCAGTTCGTGGGGATTCGGGCGGGCTGGTTCATCAGGCTTTCCGGATCGGAAATGGTGGCGGAGATCAGGCTCATTCGTAAGCCTCGCGATACTTCTTCACCACGCGCAGCGCGACGATGTTGAGGAGAAGGGTAACGATGAACAGCACCAGGCCGAGCGCGAAGGCGGCGAGCGTCTTGGCGCTGTCGAATTCCTGGTCACCCGTCAGCAGCTGGACGATCTGGGTGGTAACGGTGGTAACGCTCTGGAACGGATTGGCGGTGAGATTGGCGGCGAGGCCCGCGGCCATTACCACGATCATCGTCTCGCCGATCGCCCGGCTGACGGCCAGCAGCACGCCGCCGACCACGCCGGGAAGGGCGGCGGGGACGAGGACCTTCTTGATCGTCTCGGACGTGGTGGCGCCCATGGCGAGGCTGCCGTCGCGCATCGCCTGCGGCACGGCGGTGATGCTGTCGTCGGCCATGGAGGAGACGAAGGGGATGATCATGATGCCCATGACGGCGCCGGCCGCCAGCGCGGATTCGGACGAGGCGCCGGGCATGCCGATCATCACAGCGAAGTCGCGGATCGCCGGCGCGACGGTCAATGCGGCGAAATAGCCATAGACGACCGTCGGCACGCCCGCGAGCATCTCCAGCGTCGGCTTCATCCACTTGCGCACCGTCGGGCTCGCATATTGGGTGAGGTAGATGGCGCTCATCAGTCCCAGGGGAATGGCGACGATCATGGCGATGATCGCGCCGATGAAGATGGTGCCCCAGAACAGCGGGATCGCACCGAACGCCCCCGACGATCCGGCCTGGTCGGCGCGGATCGCTGTCTGCGGACTCCAGTTGAGGCCGAACAGGAACTCGATGGGGCTGACGCGCGAGAAGAAGCGAAAGGATTCGAACAGCAGCGACAGGATGATGCCGGCTGTGGTCAGGATCGCGATCAGCGAGGCGACCAGCAGCAGGCCCATCACCAGCCGTTCGACCCGCGTACGGGCGCGGAAATGCGGCGACAGGCGGCTGAAGGCGAAGGCGCCGGCCGCGAAGGCGAGCAGCAGGGCGACGCCGCCGCCGATCAGCGCATAGCGGGTCGAGGCGGATTGATAGACGGGCGCCAGCGCCTCGGCCTCCGGATTGAAGACGCCCTGGATGCGGCCCTCCGACAAGGCCCGCGCCTCGCCCAGGATCGCGCCGCGGTGCATCGGCTCGGCCGGCAGCGATGCGGCCTGCGGGCTCGCCAGCACGGCCTCGGTTACCAGCCCGCCCGAAACGCCGCTCCACACGAGGAGGAAGAGCAGGGCGGGCAGGATCGCCCACAAGGCGACGTACCAGCCATGATAGCTGGGCAGCGAGTGTGGCCGCTCGGGCGCGGGCAGCACGAAGGCGCGCGCCTTGGCGCGCGCGGCGACCCAGGCGAGGGCGCCCAGGCCCGCGATCAGCAGCATTATGGCGGTCAGCGACACGTCGGGGTCGTTTCCATTCATCCGGCGCCGGATTGGCGCGGGTCAAAGCACTAGTTTCACCCGCCCTGCAAGCGCAAGGCCGGCACGAAGTCGGTTCAGCTCAGGTCCGCAGGGTCGAGCGAGGTCAGCTGCGTGGCAGCCTGCGTCGCCTCTGCCTGCACATTGGCCGGCGCGGCGATAAGGCCGCGCTGCACCAGATAGCCGCCGGCCGCCCAGCCGCGCGAGTATTCGGCCAGGAACTCCCTCAGGCCTGGAATGGCGTTCAGATGCTCGCCCTTGGCATAGATGTAGAGCGGGCGCGCACCGGGATAGGAGAAGTTGGAAATGGTGTCGTAGGTCGGGGTCACCCCATCGACCGACATGCCGCGGACCCGGTCGCTATTCTCCTCGAGGAAGGAATAGCCGAGCACGCCGACCGCGCCCGGATTGGCCGAGACCTTCTGGACGAGCAGATTGTCGTTCTCGCCGGTTTCCACATAGAGGCCGTCCTCGCGCACTTTGGTGCAGATCTCCTTGTGGCGATCCCCGTCGCTTTCCTTCAGCGCCTTCATGCGCGGGTCCAGGTCGCAGCCTTTCTCAAGAATCATCTCGGCCAGCGCGTCGCGTGTGCCGGACGTCGGCGGCGGACCATAGACCTGGATCGCCACCGCGGGCAGCGCCGGATTGACGTCGCGCCAGGTGCGGGCGGTGTTCGGCCGCCCATAAGGCGTTGCCGCCAATGCCTTGTAGATGTCGGCAAGTCCCACACGCATCGGCTGGGCGCGATTGGATTCCACGAAGACGAGCCCGTCGATGCCGACCTGGACCTCGATCACCTGGTTGACACCGTTTTCGTGGCAATCTTCCAGTTCGGATGCCTTGATGCGGCGCGATGCATTGCTGACGTCGGGATACTGGGCGCCAACGCCCGAGCAGAACAATTTCATGCCCGCGCCCGTGCCGGTAGACTCGACGATCGGCGCGGTGAAGCTGGGATTGGACTGGGCGAACCGCTCCGCCACGGCCGTGGTGAAGGGATAGACGGTCGAGGAACCGACGATACGGATCTGCGATCGGGTCGCGCCGGACCCGGCCTGGTCCGCGCAGCCGGCAAGCGCCAGCGCCGCGACCGCCGCGATCAGATATGCTGCCTTCAACTCGAATGCCCTTTCGTGCGCCGGCCTAGCCAGCCCCCGCGATGCCGCTAGGTCGCTTAGGCGTGTTTTAAGTTACAATCGTATGACTGTTTGATGACACAGGCTCTGCGCTCTCTGCGGGCGCCTTCGGCATATACACACGCACGCTGGTTCCCTTGCCGAGCGTGGAGCGAAATTCCAGCCGGCCACGATGCCGGCTGACGATGTGCTTGACGATGGCGAGGCCGAGGCCGGTTCCGCCCACCGAACGGCTTCGCCCGGCATCGACGCGATAGAAGCGCTCGGTGAGTCGGGGCAGATGCTCGGGCGCGACGCCTTCGCCTTCATCGATCACCGCCATGCGCAACATGTCCGGCCCGGCATCGTCGAAGCGGATCCGCACGGGCGTGCCCGCACGACCATATTTCAGCGCATTGATGACGAGATTCTGGACGAGCTGGAGCAGCTGCGACCTGTCGCCGAGCACGGCCGGCGCAATCTCGCCATTGTCGATCTCGATCGCGCTGGCCTTTTCCTCGATGACATGGCGGCAGCCGGTGCGCACCTCATCGATCAGCGGCAGCAGGGCGACGGACTCGCGTGGCGCGCTGAAACGCTCTGCCTCGATCCGGGACAGGGAGATGAGATCGTCGACAAGCTGCTGCATGCGGCGCGCCTCCTCGGTCATGATGCCGAGGAAACGGGTCCGCACCTTCGGGTCGGATGCTGCATCCTCGTCCTCCAGCGTCTCGAGGAAGCCGAGCAGGGTGGCGAGAGGCGTCCGCAGCTCGTGGCTGGCATTGGCCACGAAATCGCCGCGCATCTGCTCCGTCGCATGGACATCGCTACGGTCGGTAAGGCGCACCAGCCGGCTGCCGTCCTCCAGCAGCGTCGTCGCCATTTCCCAGCGCCGGTCGCGATCGCCGATGCCGACAAGCTCGGTCTTGACCATCATGTCTGTGGGCTCGTCAGGCGCGGCACTGGCGAGGCGCTCGGCCGCCGCCGGGTGGCGGATGGCCAGGCGCACATCCACGCCCTCGATATGCTCGCCCAGCAACTTGCGAGCCGCTTCATTGGCCATCAGCACACGGCGGTTGCGGACGATCAGCATGGGTTCGTCAACCGACCCCAGGATCGCGCCGGCATCGGGCAGGACAGGGCTGGCCGGGACGGATGCGGTTGGCGCGGGGCTCTCGCTCACGACCGGTGACGGCTTGATCAACACCAGTGCGCCGGCAACCAGCCCCCCGGCCAGGGCAAGAATGGCGGCACCGATCGGCGCACCGGCCAGCGAAGCGAGGATCAGCCCGCCCAATATGGCGAGGCCGGCACCCATTGCCCCTGCTGTCCGGTCGGGCATCGACTCTCCTCGCTGCGGTCCCGACATCAGTGCAGCTTCGTCAATGCCTCGGCAAGCTCCGCATAGTCATCGATGACGAAATCCGCCCCGAGCGCCTCGACAGGCCGGTCGGCATAGCCGAAGCCGACGGCCACGACGGGAACGGAGGCTGCCCGCGCAGTCGCCACGTCGACGATCGAATCGCCCACCATGACGGCGCGCCCGCCGCCTGCACGGCGGATGGTTTCCCGCAGATGCTCCGGGTCGGGCTTGCGCTGCGGCAGGGTGTCGCCGCCCACGATCGCGGAGAAATGGCTGGTCCAGCCCAAGGCATCCAGCAGGCTGCGAGTCGGCGCCTCCAGCTTGTTCGTGCAGACCGCCAGCCGCACGCCCTGCGCCCCAAGCCTGTCCAGCACGTCCGCCGCGCCGTCATAGGCCTTCGTGTGCACGCAGATATTGTCGAGATAATAACGTGTGAACAGCTCCAGTCCCTCGTCGATCAAGGCGTCGCTCGCCGGACCACTGCGCTCCAGGCCGCGGCGAACCAGGTCGCGGCTGCCATGGCCGACGAGGTCGCGCACTTCATCCAGGGGGATCGGGGCGCGGCCAAGGCTCGCCAGCGCATGGTTGAGCGAAGGCGCCACGTCCGGAATGGTGTCGGCCAGCGTGCCGTCCAGGTCGAACACGACCAGGTCGAAGGGGATGGAGGTCATGGCGGCGCCTTTGGTTCGGCCATCTGGAAATGGCAAGTTTATCGTGCGAAGGGCGGCTGATGACGCAGCCTCCACGCCCGTTCGCCGCCATTGTCCTTGCCGCGGGCAAGGGCACGCGCATGAAGTCGGACCTGCACAAGGTCATGCATCCCGTGGCAGGCAAGCCGATGCTCGACCACCTGCTCGGCGGACTGGCCGGCATGGCGCCGGCGCACACGGTGGTCGTGCTGGGCGCCGGGCGCGAGCAGGTCGAGCCGTTGGTGGCAGCACGCGGCGGCATCGCGGCCGTACAGGAGGAACAGCTTGGCACCGCGCATGCCGTGCTGCAGGCAGAAAATGCGCTGGCCGGCTTCGACGGGGACGTGCTGATCCTCTATGGCGACACGCCGCTGGTCTCGCCCGCCACCATGACGCAGATGCTGGACCGTCTGCACGCGCCTGATGCACCCGCGATCGTGGTGGTCGGCTTCCGGCCCGACGATCCGCTCCGCTACGGCCGGATCATCGCAGGTGCGGACGGCATCATTGCCAAGATGGTGGAATATAAGGACGCGACCGAGGCAGAGCGCGCAATCGACCTTTGCAATTCCGGCATGATGGCGGTGAAGGCGGCCGACCTGTTCGCGCTGCTGAAGCGGGTCGGCAACGACAATGCGGCCGGCGAATATTATCTGCCCGACATCGTCATGCTGGCCGCGGCGGACGGCCGCGTATCGGCGGTGATCGAGGCGGAGGCCTGGCAGATGGCGGGCGTCAACAGCCGCGTCGAGCTGGCGGCGGTCGAGGCGGAATGGCAGCGCCGCCGCCGGATCGCGGCGATGGATGCGGGCGTGACCTTGATTGCACCGGAAACCGTCTGGTTCGCCCACGACACGGCCGTCGGGCGCGACACGGTGGTCGGGCCCAATGTCGTGTTCGGCCCCGGCGTCGAGATCGGCGAGCGGGTCACCATCCATGCCTTCAGCCATATCGAAGGCGCGCGGGTCGAACCGGGTGCCGAGATCGGCCCTTATGCGCGTCTGCGTCCCGGTGCCGAGATCGGGGAAGGCGCCAAGGTCGGCAATTTTGTCGAACTGAAGAAGGCGCGCCTGGGTGCCGGCGCCAAGGCGAACCATCTCAGCTATATCGGGGATGCCCAGGTGGGTGCTGGCGCCAATATTGGTGCAGGCACTATCACCTGCAATTATGACGGCTTTGGCAAATATTCGACCGTGATCGGGAAGGGCGCCTTCATCGGCTCCAACAGTGCCCTGGTCGCGCCCGTCAAGATTGGCGACGGCGCCCTTATAGGGGCGGGATCGGTCATCACGCGTGACGTGGCCGGGGACGCGATCGCGATCGCACGCGGCGAGCAGGTCGAGAAGCCGGGACGCGCGGCGCGCTTCCGCGAGACGGTGGCTGCCAAGAAACAGACGAGGGAGTAGAAGTCAGATGTGCGGGATTGTCGGCATTGTCGGTCGCGAGGAAGTCACGCCGCGCCTGCTGGAAGGGCTGAAGCGGCTCGAATATCGAGGCTATGACAGTGCGGGCCTGTGCACGATCGTCGACGACCGGCTGGACCGACGCCGCGCCGAGGGCAAGCTCGCCAATCTGATCGAGGAAGTGAGGAGCCATCCCCTGCACGGCACCGTCGGGATCGCCCACACCCGTTGGGCAACGCATGGCGCACCGACGGTGGACAATGCCCACCCCCATGCCACGGGCGAAGTGGCGCTCGTCCACAACGGGATCATCGAAAACTTCCGTCCGCTGCGCGACGAGCTGATCGCCGAGGGCCGAAGCTTCACCAGCCAAACCGACACCGAGGTCGTCGCCCACCTGATCAGCCGGGAGATCGAAGGTGGCGCCGAGCCCAGGGACGCGGTGTCGCGCACGCTGAAGCGGCTGCACGGTGCCTTCGCCCTTGCCATCCTGTGCCGCCGTTACCCCGACATGCTGATCGGTGCACGGCTCGGCTCGCCGCTCGTGGTCGGCTATGGCGAGGGCGAGACCTATCTCGGGTCGGACGCGTTGGCACTGGCGCCACTCACCCAGCGCATCTCCTACCTGGAGGAGGGTGATTGGGTGATCATCACCCGCGAGGGCGCCCAGATCTACGATCGCGACGACAATCCCGTTGACCGCCCGATCACCAACAGCCGCGCCAGTGCGGCCGCGGTCGAGAAGGGCAATCACCGCCACTACATGCAGAAGGAGATCTTCGAGCAGCCGATCGTAGTGGCGCAGACGCTGCAATCCTACCTGCGCTCCTACGAACAGCAGGTGGCGCTTCCCGACATGGAGTTCAGCTTCGCCGACGTGCCGCGCATCACCGTCGTCGCCTGCGGCACCAGCTTCTATGCCGGCATGGTCGCCAAATACTGGCTGGAACAGTTTGCGCGTGTTCCCGTCGAACTCGATATCGCGTCGGAATTCCGGTACCGGCAGCCGGTGCTGGAGCCGGGCGGCCTTGCCCTCTTCATCTCCCAGTCGGGTGAAACGGCGGATACGCTGGCGGCGCTGCGCCATGCCCGCGCAGAGGGGCAGAAGATCGCGGTGGTGGTCAACGTTCCCACCAGCTCGATGGCGCGCGAAGCCGACCTGCTGCTGCCCACCCGCGCCGGGCCGGAGATCGGCGTCGCCTCGACCAAGGCATTCACCTGCCAGCTTGCCGTGCTCGCCGCGCTCGCGACCAAGGTGGCGCGCGACAAGGGGCGGCTGACCGAGGCCGAGGAGCGCGAGATCGTCGGCCATCTCAACGAGGCGCCGGCTGCGATGAACGCCGCACTCGGCCACGATCGCACCATCCAGCGCATCGCGCCACTGGTCGCCAAGGCACGCGACGTCCTCTATTTGGGTCGCGGTCTCGACTACCCGATGGCGCTGGAGGGCGCGCTGAAGCTCAAGGAGATCAGCTACATCCATGCCGAAGGCTATGCCGCGGGCGAGATGAAGCACGGCCCCATCGCGCTCATCGACGAGCATGTACCCATCATCGTCCTCGCACCCTCCGGTCCGCTGTTCGAAAAGACCGTGTCGAACATGCAGGAAGTGCAGGCGCGCGGGGGCAAGGTCATCCTGATCTCCGATGCCGAAGGGATTGCAGCGGGCGGTGAAGGCACGATCGCCACCATCGAGATGCCGAAGGTCCACCCCCTCATCGCGCCGCTCGTTTATGCCATTCCGGTGCAACTCCTCGCCTACCATGTCGCGGTGGCGAAGGGCACGGACGTCGACCAGCCTCGCAACCTGGCCAAGAGTGTCACGGTTGAGTGAATTGGATGCCGATGGCCGGGCGTCTGAGAATGGGAAAAGTTAGCTGAGTCTGGAAATATCTAGCTGAGTCTGGAAAAGGTTAGTTGAGTCTGGAATTAGTTGGTTGAGTTATTCCCGTGCTCCCTTCCGGTCTGATACAAGGTGCTGCGGCTATATCGCGAGGAGAACCTGCGTGTGCGCCGCCGACGGGGCCGCAAGCGAGCGATGGGCACACGGGCACCGATGGCGTTGCCGCAAGGGCCGAACCAGCGGTGGAGCCTGGACTTCGTCAGCGACACGCTGGTGTGCAGCCGGCGTATCCGCATCCTTGCGGTGGTGGACGACTTCACGCGGGAGAACCTCGCGCTGGTGGTCGATACGTCGCTCTCGGGTGCTCGTGTTGCGCGCGAGCTCGATGCGATCATCGCAGTGCGCGGCAAGCCGCTGATGATCGTCAGCGACAACGGGACCGATCTGACCAGCCTGGCAATCCTGCGCTGGTCGCAGGACCGGCAGATCGAGTGGCATTACATTGCGCCGGGCAAGCCGCAGCAGAACGGCTACGTCGAGAGCTTTAATGGTCGCTTGCGCGACGAATGCCTGAACGAGACGCTGTTCGCGTCCCTGAGCCATGCGCGGTCGGTGCTGCGTGCATGGCGCGACGACTACAACCACGTGCGGCCGCATAGCGGGATAGGCGGGCTGACGCTCGCCGATGCTGCCAGGCGGGTTGCACAACCCAACCCGCTAGGGCACCCTGGCAACCCCGGACTCTACTTATGAGTGGAGGAGAAAAGGGGAGCACGTCACGATCAACACGCTACTACCCGTTTCTACCCGGGCAGATGCTTGGGTTCGAAGACGGAACGCTGCGTATCCATTCGGCGGTGGAAGTGCGCTCGATCGAATGCTGTAGGGGAGGCTTGATGACCTTCGCGCCGTGCGCCAGTATCTGGATGCACAGATTGCTTGATCCGTCAGCGAGCGCAGTCCGAGGTGCCGTGTCGATCTTCGACGCAAGTGGGCTGTGGTGCCGAGATCCGGCGCCAAGGCGCGATGAACTGTTGTGACGTTCTGCTCACATCGGCCATAGCGGGACGCTTTGGTACCCAAAAGCAGTTCGTCGTCCATCGCTGCTCCAGAGGAGCTTTTGGCTCGCACCGAACGCTCTCTGGCACTTATCTGATGAAACTCGGTGGTCAGTCCGTGATATTGGCAAGCTAAATACTATCGATCTCTGCTGCATCGGCGCAGATATGGACCATAGGCTTAGGATCCAGCTCGGCATTGGATCGGCGGTTGAGCTTCGACGGTCCAGTTGACCTGACTGCGATCACCCCTCAGCTCGTGCCAGGTTGTTCGATAAAGAAATCCTTCGGCACTCTTCACTTGTGGGAGATCCATCTTCCGGCCGTCACCGTAGCGCGTCTCGACGAAGTCTTCGTGGAAGGTGACGACGAGGTCGGTCCCGTTTGCGCAACGATATTGGACTGTGTTGGCGCGCCGCTCATCGGCGGTCATGCAAGCCCCGGCTGTCAGACAGGCTGCTGATAGGCAGGCTGGCATGATCAGTCGGCGCAATGAGCTGAACCGGGTTCTTGTTGCGGGACCCGCGTGCGAGCGCATGAGATCGATCCCTGTCCCCTCTGCAATGATTACGTGATGGTTCATTTGCCACTCCTCCTGCTCGGCTCCAGCGGCAACCTCCTCGCATTTACCGATCATGGACATCCGTAGAGTTTCGGAGCGGCGGGTAGGAAAAGCCTGAGGCAACACGTGGCAGCGACCCTGGAGCCATGGGTAGGACGTACGGGGTAGATGGGAGGCGCGGGGGCTCAGGGTTGATACCGATGCTCAGCATTTATGGGGACAGTTACAATCTCCTCATGGGAACGAGTTTATCCCGACCGACCCACGTCCTACTTGCCGGTATCTGCGCGAGCGTGGCCGGAACGCTGCCTGTCCGCGCTCAGCCGTCACCCAGCGTCCAGGAGCAACCAGCGCCCCAGTCGCAGCGCAAAAAGCCGGACGTCATTGTCGCTCCGGTCCCATTCAGCAGCCCATCTTCGGGGTTCGGCCTAGCCGCTGGCGCAGTCGCATTCTACAACCCCAATGGTGGGCCGCATCAATGGATCAGCGGCGGCGGCGTCGTATGGACGAAGCGGGGAACGAAGGGACTTGGGACCTTTCACTCCATCTACCTGAACGATGACCGGATCAGGATCGAGGCGGATGCATCCTACCTGAAGGCCGACGACCGTTTCTACGGCATTGGCGAGGAGGCGGGCGACAGGGGAGAGGCTCTCAATCTCGACAATCACAAGCTTGCGCTGAAGCTCCACGCGCAGCTGCGTGCGTTCGAACATGGCTTCGTTGGCATCCGCTACCAGCTCCTCACCAACGATGCCGAGCCGGAGGAAGGCTCGAGCGTACCGGCGCCTCCGGCCGATCAGCTGAAGAGCACCTTGTCCCTGGCAGGGCCGAGCATCTCCTATGACACGCGCGACAGCCACACTCAGCCGCGTGCCGGCATCAACTTCACTGCCACCTGGCTGTTCGGCATCGGCGCGCTTGGCAACAGCTACGACCACGACAAGCTGACGCTTTCGGGCAAGGTCTACGGGCCGGCAGGACCGGATACGGTCATCGCCCTGGCGGCGAACGTCTGTGCAGTCAGCGGCGACGTTCCCTATTACGGCCTGTGTCTGTTCGGTTCTGGCGCGGCGCTGCGCGGCTACCCGTCGGGGCGGTATCGTGATCGGGCAAGCTGGGCGCTGCAAAGCGAGGTGCGGCATCGCTTCTCGACCAGATGGGGCGGCGTCGCATTTGCAGGCATCGGGGGCATCGCTCCATCAGCTCGCCGGTTGATCGAGGATGGTGACCTGCTGTCTTCGGTGGGCATCGGCGTGCGCTACCTCCCGTTCAAGGACAATGACGTGCAGCTGAGGATCGACATCGCGGTCGGCAAGAACGATCAAGGCGTTTATCTGGGGATCGGAGAGGCCTTCTAGCCGAGCAAGGCGATATCGAAGGCGATGCCCAGGATCGCCGCGATGCCGAGCGCCATCAGCACGATGGCGGTCACCAGCGTTACCGACAGTGGGAAGCCGCTCTCGCCATGGACGAGCCCATCCTTCGTCATTTGGCTGCGGACGTGCCTGAGATCGGTCGCGAACTGGACGTGGCGCACGATCCCGCCCGCGAGCAGGAACACGCCGAGTGCGATCAGCGCGACGCCGAAGTTGCGCGGGGCACCAGCCGCCTGGATCACACCCGCATCGCGCAGCTTGTCGAATGTCTGGTAGATCGTGAAGCCGAAGCCGATGAGCGACAGCGACGTGCGGATCTCGCTCATCAGGGTGCGATCGGCGCTCATCCGGGTGCGCTGGAACGACATGCCGGTCCTACGCATCGACATCTCGGTTCGATTGCTCGAGAGGTCGGTTCTGAACTCGGATAGGTCGGTGCGATGTTCCGAAAGCTCGGTTCGGTGCCTTGAGAGGCTGGTACGGTAATGGGAATATTCCACCGAGACCTCGTCCGGGTTCGCCGACTCAATGTCCGGAATGGCGGGCACGGGTGCCGGGTCGAACCGCTCGGGTCGGTTCGAAGCGAGGGAAGCAGAGGGCGTGTCGATCATGGCATCCCTTCAGAAGGACTCGCCGATGCCGAAGTAGACGGCAGTGTCATCGCCGGTGAAGGCGAGGTCGAGGCGAAGGTTGATGTTGTTCTGGCGCGACGCGCGGTAGCGCAGGCCCGCGCCGAACGAGCCGAGGAGCTCGCCCTTGCCGATCTCCTTCAGCCGCGGGGCGACCCCGCCGATGCCGCCGAAGGCGACCGCGCCGAAGCGCCCGAAGAGATGCTGGCGAAACTCTCCCTGGAAGGCCCAGGTGACACGGTCGCGGTAGCGGCCGCTCTCGAAGCCGCGCAGGTCGCCCATCTGTCCGAACATGCACAGGTCGTAAAAGGGCGCGCCCTCAGAGGCTGCGCAGAGTGATTTGCGGACCCCCACGACCGTGTTCTTGCCGATTGGCTTATAGAGATTGGCGCCGACCTGAAGCTTGTCGTGCGTGAAGTCGCTGCCGAGGAAGTCGGCGCCGAACAGCCAGTCCACGGTGATGAAGGCGCCGCGGCGGGGATTGAGCGAGCTGTCCCTGCTGTCGAATGTCGCCATCGGACCTACCATGCTGATCTTGCTGTCGAGTTCGATCGCAGGGAGGTTCAGGTCAGGGAAGTTCGGGTGGGGAATGTCGATCCGGGAGTCGACATTCAGATATTCGTAGCGCGCACCTGCATAGAGGTGCTTCGCAATCCGGACCTGTGCCTGGCCGAGGATAAAGATGCCTTTGTCGTCAATGTCGACCGACACGTCCCGCTCCCCGGCATCGGCGCCAACGCCGTAGAATTTCAGCTTGGCATCCGAATAGCCGCCGAACAGCATGAGGCGGTATTTGTCCTTTTCCAGCGACATGGAATGGAAACCGCCGACCCCCCAGGTACCCGTCTCCGTATAGGTGGCGCCGATGCCCGACACCCAGGGCTGAGGCGCCTCGTTCGGGTTGTAGATCAGCATGCCGGCTAGAGTCAGGCCGGTGCCGAGCGCGGGATTGGAGATCGGGATCGGGACGACCAGAAGGTCAGGCTTGGGCTTGGTATGATCAAGCTGAGCTGTGGCAAGGTCTTGCGCGGGTTCGATAGCCTCCTCCACGGGCCGGTCCTGCGCCTGGGCAGCATGGGCACTTGTAAAGCAGCCGAGCACAAGCACGAGGCTGGCATGGCGCCACGACATCCGTCTCGCACTTGACCGCATCACCACCTCCCTGATCGAGCGGCGAGGATGTGGTGGGCGGGAGCGCTCGCCCATCGGGACAAACCCCCAGAGCGCTACGCGGCAAGTCCGCACCATCAGAAACGGTAGGTGAGCGACACTACGTCGCGGTGACCGTCGCTGCCGATATCATGCTCGGCCTGCAGCTCCCAATGGCGCGCCAGGCCGAGATTGAAGCCCAACACGGCCGACAGCTTGTCGGGATTCTCGATATCGGCGCGATATTCGAGCACGAAGTCATCGCCGTCGGGGAAAGCGCCCGGCGCGCGCACGACCCCCTGAACAGTGGTGTCCAGGTTGAAATAATTGACCCCCGCATAGGGCGTGAAGTTGGTGCGCCCGCCGAGCTTCAGCCGCGGTCCCATCCGTAGGCCGAAATTGCTGCTCTTCAAGTTGGACCGCTCCTTGGACGAGATGCTGAGCGTGTGCGCGGCGGTCGCGATCATGAACCAGTCACTCTGGCCGTAAGCGAGCAGCATCCCGAGGGTCACGGTCGTATTATCGACCTCTGCATCGAAGCTCAGCGGCAGGGCGCCGCACGGGTCGCGCGGGCGGCAGATGGGCGGCGGGAACAAGGCATCGAGATCGATCTCTACATCGACGTCGAGGTCGCCCTTCGCCTTGCCGATCCCGACGAACAGATTAAGCGCAGGCAGGATCCACAGGTCCGCTTTAAACTGCGTGCTCGTGGTATGCCCCCTTGTCGGCTTCACGATCACGAAGGGTAGGTCGGTCAGAGGCTCATCGCCGGCAGGTGCATCGCCCTTGCCGATTGCCGCCGCCAGGTTCGATGCGGAGACCTTCTGCTGATTGTCGATCAGCAGGAACCCGGCGCCGAATGGCAGCGGGACCGAATGACCGCGCGCGATCGCCTTGTCGGCGCCGATCGGAAACAGCCGCTGGCGGCTGGGCGGGGACTCCTCGCGCTCTAGGCTGTCAGCGGGGGGGCCGGGAGCGACTTCCTGGGCCTGTGCGGCCCCTGCGCATGCCAGGGCCGCTGAGAGCATCGCCACGTAAGCACTGCTTCTTGCAAGTGGGCGATGGGGGACAAGATTTCTCAACATAATGAGGACCATGCCCGTGAAGCAGGATCATCAGCATCCGGAGAAACCCCGGGCAGGCGTGCCGCTCCACCCGAGGTCGAGAGGCTCAGGGCGCGGCGACCACGACATATTGGACGGTTGTGCCCGAGTAGACCGGCTGGAACCAGGTCGTCCCGCACTGATAATAAGAAACGTTGGCGCGGATCACCGTGACGCAGCCGCTCGGAAGGCTGCGATGATACGAGCCGATGATGGCTGCCGTTGCCACGGCCGCTGTCGTGGCGACGGCCGCCACTGCCCACGGGTGAAAGTCATCATCGTCCCAGTCGTGATAGCCATGATAGTCATGGTGGACGTCGACATCGACGTTGACATCCCGGTTCACGTTGACGTTGCGGTTAAGGTTCCGGTTCACATTGTGGTTGATGCTGGTGTTGGCCTCCCGCCGCACCTCGTGGCGCTGAGCCGCCTGGCCGCGGCCCGCGCGGTTCGACGCGCTGAGGTCGTGGCGCTGTCCTGCGCCGCCGCTGCCCAATCGCTGGGCCTCGACCGGAGCCGCGGTGCTGAGTGCGGCGCAAAGGGCGATCGCGACGATTTTGTTCATTGGTCCGCTCCCTGGCTGCGAAGGTCGGCAAGAGCGATCTTGCGGGCACCCTGAGGTGGTGTGAAGGCGAAGCGGCTGGCGCTCGGCTCCGCGCCGCGCTTCCAGTTCAGGGTCGCGGTATATTGGGGCTGCGCGGGATCGTCCGTGGTGGTGATGACGAGCTTGCAGGGCCGAGCGAACGTCGTGTCCTCGATCCAGATCTGCCAATCCACGCCTTGCTGGCGAAAGGCATAATGGCGGCAGGTTCGATCGCCGATCGTCTCGGTCCCGACGCGGAAAGCAGAGTCTATCCGATCCAGCATCCGCATGTCGGTGCCCCAGGAGAAGAGGTCGGCAAGTGGGAACTCGATGCCATATCGCGCGGTGGCGAGCGCCAGCGTCTCTGCGACGGTGCCGGGCGCATCCACCGATGCATAATAGCCGAGCCTGGGCGAGAAAACGGTCAGCGACTTGCCGTCGTAGAAGAGCGACCGCTCTTGCCGGTCCGATTTCACGTCGAGTCGCAGCTTGTTCGGCCGGACGAAATCGATGTCGATTGTCCCGCCAAACTGGACCTTTTGGCCTGAGGTCAGCACCGACTCGCGCGTGATCTGAGCAGTCAGCGAGAGGTCTTGTGCGGACCGAAGCGAGGTTCCCATGACCTCGAGCGCAGTGACCGCGTCGCCATCGCGCTCCGTTTGGAAGAGTTGTTCCCCTGCGGGCGGCGCCTGGGCAATGGCGCATGTGCAGCACAGGGCTGCACAGAGAGCTAGCGAGCGTGAGATCACCGGCATTGGGGGCCTCCCTGTCGTCATGTCCCCTACAATCACGAGCAGCTGGTGCGCCGCATATCGGGATCATTCCCGATCGGTGCTTTCCCACAAATTGGATCGGGATCTCACCTAATCGCACCGTCTTGGCTTCGATATGCTACTGACAAACAAGTGAAATTCGTTAAGTTCTTTGGCCTAGTCAGGGTTGGTCCTGATGCAGCGTGTAGGGCAACCACGCTAACTTGGGTCAGAACAGAGGGTGATTAGCAGTAACGCGTACGGCTTCTAACTAGGGGTGCGTCACCATGGGGGAACGCAGGGAACAGGAAGTAACGTCACGCGGGCTCTCGCAGGAAGAGGGTCAGGTGTACGAGCCGGGCTATCTTTATCGCAGCTTCTCGCTGGCGCCCCGTTCCGAGTCGGGCGACGATCTCACGATCTTGAAACGGGCACTGGACAGGCTAGCCGATCAGGTTGCGGTGTTGGATGGCAGCTGGAACATCATAGCTACCAATGACCTGTGGCACGACTTCGTGGTCGCGATCGAACGCGGTGAGTTGGTCACCGGCGGCAACTACATGGCCTGCGCAAAGCAATATGCTGCCGAGGGGAGCAAGATCGCGCAGGTCATGCTGGATGGCCTGCGATCCATGGAGCGCCTTGGGTCTCCTGATTTCGCCATGATGCACACAATGAAGACGCCGTTTGGGCGTCGAGATTTCAAGGTTATCGTTTCCCGGATTGCATCCGGTCCGACTGGCGTTTCGATCATCACGCGCCGCGATGTCACTGAAGTCGAGGAACTCCGCCGCAAGTGTCGGCAGCAGGGAAGCCGGGTGCTGAAGGCGCAGGAAGATGAGCGTCGTCGCATCGGGCGCGAGCTTCACGACTCGACGTCGCAATTGCTTACCGCCGTGCATCTCGACCTGGCCCGTCTGAAGCAGGCGGGTCCCGACGTCAGTGGGGAGCAGATCATCGCCGACATTGATCGAACCCTGGCACTAATCCACGAAGAGCTTCGCGCCACCTCGTATCTGTTCCATCCGCCAGCGCTGGCGGAAGCCTCGCTGGTCGAGGCGCTCGACAAGTTGCTCCGCGGGTTCGGCAAGCGAACGGGGCTACGAACTTGGTTCGGCTGCGAAGTCTCTACCGGTCGATCAACATCGGTACGTAACGCCACGCTCTACCGGGTTGCTCAGGAGGCGTTGGCTAACATCCACCGCCATGCGCAGGCCTCCACCGTGCACATGCGGTTGGAGGTCCGCAGCAAGCACCTCCACCTTGCCATCATCGACGATGGTGTCGGCATACCAGACGCCGTCTTCTCCCGCGCGTTGGAAGGGGAGCTCGGCGTCGGGATCACTGGCATGCATGAGCGGGGGCGTGACTTAAATGGGCGGTTGACGATCCGGCGGCTCTCTCGGGGCACCTGCGTGGTCATGAGCCTCCCGGTGGAGGACGGCGATTTGAGCAAATCGGCTACAGAAGACGGAGTGCCGGTAGATCCGCGATCCGTACGGCGGCGGCCAGGCAAACCATGGCGGCGACGCTCAGGAGACCAACCCTTAGTGGATGCGCTTTGAACGCCTGGATGATGCCGCCGATGAACAGGCCGAGCGCCAGCACGACCGTTGCCTGCACATAGGCATCGCTGATGTCGTTCGCGCGCTGGCCCCGTTGGAAATAGCTGACCGAGCTCGCCTCGAGCCGCTCGGTATCGGGTGCACCCGCAGCATCGTAGGATGGCATCGAGAATGGCGACGCCGGCGCATTCGGGTTGGTGCGTGGGTGGGTTGCGAGCCATTCTGTGAACGGGCCTTGGAACCTCGGCCTGAACCGCTGGCGATAGAATGCCTCCAGTCGCGCATCGCCGCTGGCATAGGCATTGAGCCACTGGCTGAAGAGCAGATGATCGCGGGTATTGATCTCGACCGCGACCGTTGCCGCCCCCGCAGCTTTGGTCCGCGCCTGCTCGGCCAGCGCATAGCTTGCCGCCTCCTCTCCGTCCCAAAGCTGCGCCTGGAAGCCTGCATAGGATGAAAGAAGCGCGGCGATCGACAGAATGAAGGCGGCGGCCAGCTCGGTCATTCGCTCGCGGCGTTCATTCCTCGCCTGGATCGCGGCAGGGTCGTGCACCGTCTCATGCTTCGACGATGTTGTTGCGAACCGCATAGCGCACGAGCTCGGCCGTGGTGCGAAGCTTCAGCTTGTGCATGGCGGTTGCGCGGTGAGTTTCGACCGTCTTCACGCTGATGTTGAGGTGGGTAGCGATTTCCTTGTTGATCTTGCCTTCCGCAATCAGTTGCACCACCTCGCGCTCGCGATGTGTCAGGGTGCTCTCGGAAGCATGGGCCTTCGACCGAAGGAACTGGTCGAGCAGCGTCTCCGATACCGCGCCCGAGAAATAGGGGCGTCGGATGGAGAGGGCGTCGAGTGCCGCGAACAGGTGTTTCTCGCTGTCGGACTTCAGCACGAAGCCGCGTGCCCCTGCTCTCAAAACCTCGACGATCATGTCCTCGCGGTCATGCATCGTGTAGATGAGGATCTCCACTCGCGGCACCTCACGCTTGAGCTGATAGGTGAGGTCGAGGCCGTTGAGACCGGGCATCGAGTAATCAATGATCGCGATGTCGGGCGATGTCTCCTTGGCGAGTTCCAGCGCTTCGCGGCCGCTCGAAGCTTCCGCAACGACCTGCAGGTTGGCGCGGGATTCGATCAGAGTTCGGACGCCGCGCCGGATCACGTCATGGTCGTCCGCAATCAGAATGCGGCGGGTAGGGCTGCTCATTGCTTTCCCCCGTTCACGCCCAAGATGCCGATCGGTCGGCCTTGTGCTGGTGCATTATATGTTCGCGTCAACTGGTTAACACCTCTCTCCTGATCCCGGCTTACTCCGCCGGATCGGAGGCGATTTGTATCGGGATTAACCCGCCCCCCTTGTGTGCTGCGCAGACGCTCGACGATCGTCAGAGCTCAGGAGAACTCCCGATGGCGACCTCATCTATTGGGAGGATAAGCGGGGTGTGCGCGCTGGCGCGGCTCTGACCGGGAGACCTCCGATGGATGTGAAATCGCTCGTTCCGCTTATCGTGCAATGGAGCATGATCCTGATCGTCTTCTCGGCCGGCCTGCAGGCAAAATGGCGCGACTTGGTCATGGTGCTTGAACGGCCGGCCCTGCTTCTCAAGAGCATCATCGCCGTTAACATCGTCACTCCTGCAGTGGCGCTTGCCGCGATTCTGATCCTCCCAATCGATCCCAACGTCAAGATCGGCATAATGGCCATGGCGGTTTCGCCTCTGGCCCCCTTTGCCCCCGGCAAGATGCTCAAGGCCGGGGCTGGCAGCGTCTATGCCGTGGGTCTCTATGCGATCCTCATCGCGCTCGCAGTGCTTGTCGTTCCCTTGACGATGGCTTTGCTCGCCGCGTTCATTCCCCGCGCCATCCAAGTCCCGGTTGCGGACGTGGCAGCCCTGGTGTTGCAATCCATTCTGCTTCCATTGGCCGCCGGACTGGTGATCAGTGCACTTGCCCGCCGCTTCGCACTGCGGCTCGCATCGATATGCGCTCTTGTCGGAAATATCGCGCTTCTGCCCGTCTTCGCCGGATTGCTGTACATGGCCGGAGGACAGATGCTGGCATTGCTGGGCGACGGCAGCCTGGCGGCGATCCTGGCTGCGGTGCTCGCCGGGCTTGCCGCGGGACATTGGCTGGGCGGTCCCCGACTCGAGCACCGGAACGCACTCGCCATCGCGGCCGCGCTTCGGCACCCGGGCATTGCCGGTCTGATCGTCCACCGCACCTTTGCGGATCCGCGCGCCATGCTGGCAGTCATCCTGTTCCTGTTAGTCGGGTTCGGAGCATCGACGATCTACCTGGCTGCCATGCGGCGCCGGCGTGAAGCGAGCGAGAAGACAGCAGGCGCTTCGCCCGCCGGCCCTGAACGTCAGGGACAAACATCACCCAAAGGCGGGGTTTTCACCGATTAAGATCATCCCTTCGAGGCCGTAGCGTCTCCCGAGAGTAAAGGAGGGAGTCTCACATGTCGGTACGAGTCAGCGAAGTATTGTTCGGCAAGCGCGCTTTCTGGGCGGCCGCCTTGGCAGGATGTGCTTGCACGGTGAGCAGCCCGACACATGCGTCCGAAAACGGTGCCAGCTTTTACCTGCTCGGCTCGGGCGGACCTGAGGCGGCGATCCTTCCACCGGTAGAGGGCGTGTTCTTCGACAACACCGTCTATTATTACTCCGGTGAAGCCGGGGCGGAGCGTGAGCTGGTGGTCGGCGGCGATGTCGTCCTTGGCTTGGAAGGGCAGGTGCTCGCCGACTTCGCGACCCTTCTATGGGTGCCATCCACGGACTTCATAGGGGGAACGCTCGCGCTCGGCGCAGCGCTGCCGATCGGTTACACGAAGGCAGAGGCGGGCGCGGTACTCACGGGACCTGGCGGCAACCAGGTCTCCGTATCGGCCGATGACGATGCGGTGATAGTCGCGGACCCGGTTCTCAATGCGGCAATCAGCTGGGATGTTGGCGGCAATTGGCATGTCCAGGCTGGCGCGATGGTCAACATTCCGATCGGCCATTATCGGGAAGACGAACTCGCCAACCTTTCCTTTCACCGCTGGGCCGTCGATACGTCGTTCGCCGCCAGTTGGCATGATGCACAGCTGGGTTGGGACGTATCCGGCAAGGTCGGGGTCACGTTCAATGGTGAGAATGACTATACTAATTACGAGACGGGAGATGAGCTTCACTTCGAGGCGGCAATAGAGAAGATATTCTCTCCTGCTTTCTCCGCCGGCGCCCAATTCTATTATTATGATCAGATTAGCGGCGACAGCGGCGATGGTGCCGTGCTCGGCCCCAATAAGGGACGCGTGTCCGCACTCGGCGTCACGGCCGCTTATAATTTCAGGTTGGGCAAGACGCCCGTGACTGCGCGCTTCCGGATCTTCGACGAATTCGACGTCGAACGGCGCATGGACGGCACGGCCGCATTCTTCTCGCTGACGCTGCCACTATCGATGAAGATGCCGGCCGGACAGGGCGCATGAGCTGCAATCCCGAGCAAAGAAGAGGTGAAGCCATGATCTTGCGAGCATTGTCCTCCATTCTGCTGGCGACTGCCGCCCTGACCGGTGCGCCCGCGCTGACGCAGCCGGCAGCACCGCAGGGCATTGATCCCCAGGCGCGGAGTGCAATCGAGCGGATGCGCGCCTACCTGCGAACGCTCGGCTCGTTCGAGGTTCGCGCGGAGTCGACGATCGAGGAGGCGATGGAGGGAGACGTCAATGTCGATCTCGCCAGCCGCGTCCGTTATGAATATCGCGCGCCCGACAAGCTTCTCGCCGAATGGCGATCGGACCGGCAGTCGCGTCGTCTTTATTATGACGGAAAGACGCTCACGGTGTTGGCACCTCCGTCCGGCTACTATGCGAGCATTCCGGCCAGCGGCAGCGTTGGAAGCATCCTTACGCGTGCGGCGGAGGATTACGGCATCGTTTTCCCGCTGCCTGACTTGTTCCTGTGGGCAGTAGCGGATGCACCAGCGCTTGACGTCACGAGCGGCAGCTATCTCGGCTATGCTCGCGTGGCGGGCGCTGACACCGACCATTACATCTTCAGACAACCGCAGGTCGACTGGCAGATATGGATCGAGAGGGGCGAGCGACCGCTGCCCCGAAAGGTCGTCATCACCGACCGCGTAGATCCGCAGCGGCCCACCTTCTCTGCGCTCCTCCAGTGGAATCCGAACGTTCCACTGACAAACGAGCGTTTCGTATTCACGCCCAATGAGGCCACGCAGCGGATCGAGATCGTCGAACTGGAACTGGAGGGCGCCCAATGAGACAGGCCAGCAGATACGTCCTGTTTGCGACAGCCCTCATGTTCGGGGCGGCGAGCCTTGCGTCAGCAGATGCTCAGGCGCGCGGAGCAAGACTTGGCATAAACCCGAGCTTTGGCGCGCATGGGGGCGGCATCCGGGGTGGTGGAGCCCATGCGCCAAACATGGATCGGCCGGCCGGGGGAGCGGCGCATATCAACAACCATGCCGACCTCGGCTGGGACCGTGCGAGCCGCGGGCCGGCAGCAGGACCGGGCCCTCAACCGGGACCTCGCCCCGGCCCCGGTCCGTCTCCGTCGCCGAATCCGCGTCCTCCTGGGCCTGGACCGGGGCCCGGTCCGGGACCGGCGCCGGGTCCTCATCCACCGGGCCCGGGACCCGGGCCGGCGCCGGGTCCTCATCCACCGGGCCCTGGCCCTGGTCCGCACCCCGGCCCGCCACCTCCTCCGCCTCCGCCCCCACCTCCGGCGTGGGGATGGGGACCCTATTGGGGATGGGATGATTGGGACGACGACTTCGCCTTTGGCCTGGTGACCGGCGCAGTGGTCGGAACGGCCGTGGGAGCGGCAGCGGCATCAAGTCAGCCGGTGGCGATCGGCACGGTGGTCACTGCCCTGCCGTCCGGATGCGTAGCGATCCTGCGCAATGGCATCACTTACGAGCAGTGCGGCTCGATCTGGTACAAGCCCCAATATGTGGGGACGGCCATCCAATATGTTGTCGTAGCTCCGGTTCGCTGATCCCCCATCCTGCGAACCGTACTGGCCCCGGTGCTTGCGCCGGGGCTTTTTCTTGGCCTTCCCGAAGTTTGTCGGGGTGGGTTTCAGGGAAATTCCGAGGCCGGACTGGGGATCAACCGGATGCAGTGACGAGAATGATCGGCGTCTAACGGGCTCAACGAAGGGAACCAGCACATGCCGAACGCGAAACCCAACATT
Source organism: uncultured Allosphingosinicella sp. (assembly GCA_934539295.1). Taxonomy (GTDB): domain Bacteria; phylum Pseudomonadota; class Alphaproteobacteria; order Sphingomonadales; family Sphingomonadaceae; genus Allosphingosinicella. The sequence goes on along the minus strand of CAKTCN010000026.1, from coordinate 15,931 downwards.
CTCGTCATCTGGGGCGATGACATCGGGATCAGCAATCTCAGCTGCTACACGCGCGGCCTGATGGGCTACAAGACGCCGAACATCGACCGCATCGCCGATGAAGGTATGATGTTCACCGACAGCTATGGGGAGCAAAGCTGCACCGCCGGGCGCTCCTCCTTCATCACCGGACAAAGCGTGCTGCGCACCGGCCTGTCCAAGGTCGGCATCCCCGCCGCGCCGATCGGCATGAACGACAAGACCGTGACGATCGCCGCGCTGTTGAAGGAACAAGGCTACGCCACCGGTCAGTTCGGCAAGAACCACCTCGGCGATCTCAACCACATGCTGCCCACCAATCACGGCTTCGATGAATTCTTCGGCAACCTCTACCATCTGAATGCCGAGGAAGAGCCGGAGATGGATCACTATCCGCAGGATCCTCGCTTCAAGGAGCGGTTCGGCCCCCGCGGCGTGATCCACAGCTGGGCGACGGACGCGGACGATTCGACCGAGATGCCGCGCTGGGGAAAGGTCGGAAAGCAGAAGATCGAGGACACCGGCCCGCTCACCAAAAAGCGCATGGAGACGTGCGACGACGAGTTCGTCGCGGCCGCGATCGACTTCATCAAGCGTCAGAACGAGGCCGGAAAACCCTGGTTCGTGTGGCTCAACACCACCCACATGCACCTGTTCACCCATCCCAAGCCCGAGCATAAGGGCCAGGCCGGGCGCTGGCAGTCCGACTATCACGACACGATGATCGATCATGACCGGAACGTGGGCCAGATGCTCGATCTGCTCGACGAGCTCGGCATCGCCGACGACACGTTTGTCCAATATTCGACGGACAACGGACCGCATCGTAATTCGTGGCCGGACGGTGGCATGACGCCCTTCCGCAGCGAGAAGAACACCAACTGGGAAGGCGGTTTCCGCGTGCCAATGCTGGTCCGCTGGCCGAACCGGGTGGAGGCGGGGTCAGTATCAAACGGGATCGTCCAGCATCACGACTGGTTGCCGACCTTCCTTGAGATGGCCGGGGCGCCCGACGTGATCGACAAGCTCAAGCAGGGCTATGAGGCGTGCGGCCGCACCTACAAGAACCATATCGACGGCGTGAGCCTGCTCGGCCATATCACTGGCAAGGACGAGAAGAGCCCGCGCGAGTTCTTCTTCTACATCAGCGACGATGGCGACATCCTTGCCTTGCGGTTCGACAATTGGAAGATCGTGTTCATGGAGCAGCGCGTGCGCGGCACCATGCAGGTATGGGCCGAGCCCTTCGTGCGGCTGCGCATGCCCAAGGTCTTCAACCTGCGCACCGATCCGTATGAATATGCCGACATCACGTCGAACACCTATTACGACTGGTTCCTCTACAACGGCTATTTCATCTTCCTAGCGCAGCTCGCGGCATCGAAGTTCGCGGAGACTTTCAGGGACTTCCCGCCGGTCCAGAAACCGAACAGCTTCACCATAGATGACGCCATTGCGAAGATGGGGGAGGCAAATGCGGGGGCAAGCTGACCCCAGCAGACCCACTTTTCTCTCTCTCGACGTGACGGAAAGGAGAATAGCCATGTTCTGCTTGCGTGTTATGAAGGTCAGCATCTGTGCATCACTGGTTGCCGTCCCCTCCGTGCTGGTCGCGGCCCAGGACAGCTCGAACGAGATTGTGGTGACGGCGCCGCGACATGGTCAGCGCACGTCCTCGGGCACCCCGATCGAGACGGTTTCACACTCGACCAGAGTCAGCACCGCCGGCCTCGACATCTCGACGGACGCGGGTCTGACGGCGCTGCAGCCGCGCATCCGGGCGGCCGCGAAGAAGAGCTGCGAATGGCTCGATCAGCACTACCCTGTCATCGACGACGAAGCGGACTGCGAGGAGAGCGCCACCCGGGCCGCAATGGCGCGCGCCAGGGAGATGGGGAAGTCGCGATAGAGCTTGGCGCCGCGTCCATCGCTCACCCCCAACCGGGCGCGACGCCAAGACCGGAAGGCAGGAGGTTGAAATGGCACTCTCAAGCTACCTTCGCCTGACATTTTTCTTGTCGGCTGCGGCAAGCTCGGCCGCCTCGCTTGAGGCCGCCGAAACTGCTCCGCAGGCACAGGTCGAGACGATTGATGCCCAAGTCGCCCACCTGCCTTCCGGATATATTCCGCGCGCAGAGCTTCCTGACAGTCTCGCCCTTTTGCCGCCTCCGCCGGTGCCCGGTTCGCAGGCCTTTGCGCGCGACGAGGAGGCGAGAGGCGCCGTGCAAGCTCTACGATCCAATAGCGAGCGTTGGAGACGTGCCGCATCCGATGCGGTGCTGGAGCCCGATAGCCTGGCAGCCGACTTCTCCTGCGCGGCCGGGCGATCGATAAGCAAGCAGGCGACACCGCAGACGTTCGCGCTATTGAGCAAGCTCATGATCGATGTTGGTCTTTCGACCTATAAGGCCAAGGATCATTACCGGCGCACCCGCCCGTTCGTGATCCATCAGCAGGCGACATGCGCGCCGGCCGATGAAGCGCTGCTGCGCACCGACGGCTCCTATCCGTCCGGTCATAGCGCGATTGGATGGGGGTGGGCCTTGATCCTCTCGGAGCTCCGCCCGCAGCGCGTCGATGCGATCCTCGCCCGAGGCCGCGACTTTGGCCAAAGCCGGCTTGTTTGCGATGCGCATTGGCAGAGCGACATTGATGCCGGCCGACTGGTCGCCTCCACGGCCATCGCCCGCCTGCACGCGGACCCAGAATTCCGACAAGATATGGAGGCGGCCCGGATCGAGCTGCGAAATGCCGCCACAGCGCCGCTTGAGGCTGATTGCGCTGCTGAGGCTGCGTCCCTGAAGATGGATTGATTGGGGAGGTGAAGTTTCGTGCTGTGGCCGGATCCTGGAACGACCCAGGTCGCAGTACGATAAAGTAGCATCGCAAGGTGACGGTGCAAACAGCCGAGGCCCCCCAACTCGCTCGGCACCCTGGCGCGGCAGGATCCGGTCCTTGCCGCGCCTCCTTTTTGTCGGCTTCAGCGGCGGAGTTGGCCTTCGGTGTCGATGGGAGACAAGGACTTGAGTTCGCCCAGGCCTTCGGCGCTGAGCTTCGCCCAGTGCCGAAACATCCGCTCGAAATCGCCGCGATTGCTGGCGCGGTTGCGAAGGTAAGGCGCCGCATCGCCGATCACCCGCTCGTCCACCGCTCGGCCGAGGATCTGGCCTGTCACGGAATCCTCGGCTTCGACGACGAGCGTGGCTTCGCCCGCTTCCGGCGTGTAGGTGCGGGTGACGGTCGCGGACATCGTATCCGGCGCATCGACGGCAAGATTGATCACCGCGGTCGATATCCGCAGCACGTCCGGCCCGGGCGCGGTGACGATCTGGTAACCCGCGTCAGTGAATGCCTTGTGGAAGTCACCAATGAACCCCGCCGTCGCCTCGTCAAGGATCCGCCGGGCATCCGCGTCGCTGACGTGGCGATCGAAGCCCCCGGTGCCCCTGTTAATATCCCGCTGCCAGTTCTTGCGGAACGCCACCTGAGTGGGTTCCAGCATCACCTTGGTGTAGCCGCGAAAGTCGGCGTTCGGCAGCAGGTATACATTCTCCACCTTCTTGGCCTTGACGCGCAGCAGGCCGTCCCAGGTATCCGGCGCTTTTGCAGCGGTCGAAGGTGCCGCGAGGCCGAGGAGAGCGGCGATGGCGGCGGTGTTGATGCTTCTCTTCATGATGTTCGCTCCTCTCATTTGCTTTGAATCGGCCTGCCGTTCAGCGCCCGGGCCTCGGCTCGGCTCAGATACCCGTCGCCATTGCGGTCAGCCCGGTCGAACAGGGGTGTTCCTGCCACGCCGAGCTCAAGCCGTGTGATGCTGCCATCCTTGTTGAGGTCGGCGCCGGCGATTAGTCGAGAAAGCTCCTGCGACATGCGTGGCGAGCCGGCCGCTCGGGGGAAATCGCCCTGATTGAGCATGCCGTCCGAGTTGCGATCAGCACGTGCGAAGGCGGCGGCTCGCCCGTCGATGAACTCCGTCCGGCTGATCCGGCCGTCGCCCGTCGCGTCCATGCGCTCGAACGCCTGCATGGCGGCGAGGCCGATCAGCAGGCTGGTGAGTGCCGGCATGATCAGGAACCCGGCTGCGGCGGGAACTTGGCGATGACTGCGTCGACAGCCGCCTGAATTTTCGCGCTGTCGAGGTCGCTGGAGCTAACCTCTTGCGTCGCCACCCCGTGCCAGACCGGCTTCTTGGTCGCCACGTCGTAGATGTCGATCGCCAGCGTCCCGTCGGTGACGTTGCGCACATCGACGTTGCGGTAGGCACCCCAGCCACCCCAACCATAGGGCCGGAAGCCTGGACCGTAGGGTCCGAAGTCCGTCACCTCGACCCGATCGCGCGCGCCGAGCGTGAAGGCGATCGCGAAATCGCCAGGATTGCCCTGGGTGTAGGAGCGGGCGGCGAGCGACCGGTCGATGGCGGCACGAACGCGCTCATACATCAGGGGATTCATGCCCTGGGGCACTTGTGTGTAGACCCAGTTGTAGGTTCGGTAGCCGGCGAAGTTCGCTGCCGGATCGGCATCGGTATGAACATTGGGCGTCGTGGTGCAGGCAGAGGTGCCGGCGATCAGGATCAAGAGAAGCATGCGCGCTTTCATAGTCGACCTCCATCTCGGGGTTCGACAATGTGACGGTCATCCTGCCGCTCCCATCGGGAGAAACACGCAAGCGGCGCGGGCAAAAACCCGCCCTTGCCGGGCAGAGGACAGCCCCGAAGCGTCTGCGGGTTCGCCCCGATAGCGATTGCGCAGCCAAGCGCCTCTTGTGATCCTCCCAAAAGAGGAGTCTCGAATATGCGAAGACCATTATCCATGCTGCTGGCGGCAAGCCTTGCCTTGTCGTCCACCGCAGCGGCCGCTGCGCCTGCTCAGGCACTTTCGCTTTCCAGTGTGAGAGCTGAGGCGAACATCGAGGGGGACAGTCAGCTTGGCGGGAGCACAATATTGCTCGCCGTCGCGGGCGCGGTCATGCTCATCGCCTTCATCGCCATTCTCGACGATGATGACGATCCGGACAGTCCCTGAGGCTCTGGCGCGCCGGTTCAGTCCGGCGTGCCTTTCTCTGCGCGTCGATAATCACCTATGTCGCGGGCGAGAAAGAAGTTGAGCGCCGTCCGGATCGCCGCGATCGCAGCCAGCTTGCCGATATCGTCCCAGCTAGGCGCGATGGCGGTGCGGATGATGTCCGCCGCCAGGGCAAATTCGAGCGCCAGTAGGATCCACACCGCGTAATCGAGCCAGATCGCGCGGCGCGTCATTGCCGCTGCACCGTCAAAGGAGCGCAGTGCTGTGCGGGCGAGTGCCTGCACCGTCCCGATCGCGATGACCAGCACCACGCTCGCCTCGATCGCAAGGGCCACGACGCCGGCCAGCTCCTTGAAGACGACCTCCGTCACAATCCGCCGAGGGGCAAGCGCTGCACGCAGCGAAAGCCGATATGGGAGGTCGAGGTGTCTATGGCATGCGGGTGCCGGGCGGCAGGGCGGTAGCGCCGGCAGTAATTGGGCGCGCACAGATGCGATCCGCCCTTCACCACCTTGCGCGGAATCGCTGCGGGGTCGCCGCGCGCGTGGCTGTCCGAGCGCGCGCCGCCGCGTGGATTGGCGGGGATGCAGCAGGGCTTGGCCGCGGCATCCGGGTGCCGGGCCCGGTACCAATCGGTTGTCCACTCCCAGACGTTGCCGATCATGTCGAGCAGGCCGAAGCCGTTGCGCGGAAAGGCACCAACCGGCGAGGTACGAAGATACCCGTCCTTCATCTCATTCTGCCAGGGGAACAGGCCCTGCCAGACATTGGCCATCGGCTTGCCCTCGGGTTCCAGCGCATCACCCCAGGCGAATTCGCACTCGTCGCGCCCGCCCCAGGCGGCATATTCCCACTCCGCCTCGGTCGGCAGCTGCTTGCCCGCCCAATCGGCGTAGGCGAGTGCGTCGGTGAAGCTCACATGCACGACCGGATGGTCGTCCAGTCCATCGAGCGAGCTGCCCGGCCCATGCGGGTGGCGCCAGTCGGTGCCGAAGCTGAAGGTCCACCATAGTGCGTGATTAGAGAGACTGACCGGACCCGGCGGCTGGACGAACAACATGGAGCCTGGCCGGCACATCTCCGGCAGCGCCCCTGGATAGTCTTTCGGGTCGGGCGCGATCTCGGCCGTGGTGACGTGTCCGGTCTTGCGCACGAACTCCGCAAAGGCGCGGTTGGTCACGGGCGCGCGGTCGATCCAGAAGCCGTCCACGCGCACGGGATGCCGCGGTGCCTCTTCAGGGTAGTGAGAGTCTGATCCCATCTGGAACAGGCCGCCTTCCAGGCGGACCATGTCCTCGATGGTCTCAGCGCGTGAGACAGCCCTGGCGGCGCGAATCTTCATGGAGCCAAGCAAAGCATTGCCCAAGCGCCGCATCTATCCGGATAAATCCGGAGTGCAGGCGCGCTTCGCCAAACGCGCGCGTCTCTCCCGCAACCGGCATTCTGCGGCTCCGCTCGGTACAAGTCCCGATACCGGTCTCAGGCCGCGCAGGCGATGCTCTGCACGGTCCTTGGAGGAGATAGGTCTTGAGAAGGCTCGCCATCTGCTGCTCGCTCGCGATGCTCGGCACAGCCGCGCCGGCCGGGGCGCAGGCGCTCGACGACAAATATTGGCTGGAGGTCTCGGCTTACTGGCCGGACGTCGACACCAAGGTGAGCCTGTCCTCCAGAGCCAACAGCACGATCGGCACCGAGATCGATCTAGAGTCCGACCTGGCGCTCAAGGACCGCGAGGCGCTGCCGGCCGTCTTCGCGGGCGCGCGGATCGGCAGCGGCTTGTCGATCGGCGCTGAATATTATGCACTCGACCGCACCGGTTCGAAGACCCTCGAGCGCGACATCACTTTCGACGACGTGACCTACCAGGCGTCTGCGACGCTCGGCAGCACGTTCGACACGCAGATCTACCGCCTGACGCTCGGCTACGCCTTCTTGCGAGAGGAGAATTTCGAGCTCGGCGCCGCCATCGGCCTGCACGCCACCGACATCACAGTCGAGTTGAGCGGCCAGGGCCGCATCGGCAATGCGGCGACGGAGGTTTATACACGCGGCGAGGACGTGCTGGCGCCGCTCCCCACCCTCGGCCTGTTCGGCACGGTCGAGATCGCGCCCAAGCTGACGCTGACCGGCCGGCTCGACTATCTCTCGCTCAAGATCGACAATTACGACGGGCGCCTGATCAACGCGCAGGCTGCGCTCACCTACCGCTTCCTCCGCAACGTCGGCGTAGGGGTCGCCTATCGCTACGTCGATTATCGATTGGAGGTCGAGCGGGAACGGGTGGAGGGCCGGTTCGAATATGACTTCAAAGGGCCGGCTCTCTTCCTCCAGGCCGGCTTCTGATACAGTCTCGCACTCGCTTGCCTTCGTTGCTCAAGCTGCCCGGCGCGGCGGCGAATAAGGATCCGGTGTTCCCGGCGCGATCGGCGGAAAGCGCTTGAGGCTCGCCTCGAAGTCGCCGACGATCTTCATCGGACCGCCGACCCAGGCGTTCGGCGTCAACGTTGCGCCATATTCTTCCTTGGGATCGGCCAGTAGGTCGTAGATCTTTGGCACACCCAGCTTGGTTGGGGCCGACCACCAATCGCGTTCCTGCTCGTAGAAGGCGATCTTGTAGTCGCGCCATTTGACCGCTTCCATCCGGTCGGCAACGAACACCGGGAAACCGTCGCGCGCCGAGCGTTCCGATCGGCCGAGCAGGAAGGGGCTCTGGTCGACGCCATCGATCGGGCGGTCATTCGGCACGGCCGCGCCGGCGATCGTCGCAAAGGTGGTGAAGGTATCGACCGAGTGCACGATCTCGTTGCTCACCCGCCCCGCCGGCACGCGTCCCGGCCAACGGATCATGAACGGTGTGCGCAGCGACCCTTCCATATGGGTGAAGTAATAGCCGCTCCATGGCCCTGACGATCCTTGCGACGGGAAAGTGGAATCGGGTCCGTTGTCGCTAGTGAATACGACGATCGTGTCCTCACGGGCGCCGAGACGATCAACAGCGTCGAGCAGCTGCCCGACATTTGAGTCCATCTCTGCAAGACAGTCCGCAAAGTCCCCGCGTCCAGTCTTGCCCGCAAATCCCGTGCTTGGAAGCGCCGGGACATGCATCAACGTGAACGGTACGTAAGCGTAGAACGGCTTACCGGCGGCCATTGCGCGAGACATGAAATCGATTGTCCGTCGAACGATCTCGCCATCGATCTGCCGCCTCTGGTCGAGATCATAGACCTCAAGATCTCGGCTCTGCTCGCCCCTGCGACCTTCCATGATGTGCATGAAGGGAATTTGGGCGGCACGCGCGCCAGGCTGCGAGGGGAACATGGACTCGTCGGTGGTGCGCGGTATGCCATACCATTCGTCGAAGCCTTGCGCGTTCGGCAATCGCCCTTGCGAGCTACCGAGATGCCATTTGCCGAACGCGCCGGTCGTATAGCCCGCATCGGACAGCGCGTCGGCGAGCGTGACCTCCCAGCGCGTCAGCCCATCCAGCTGTCCCGGCAAGGGAACCGAGTGCGTGCCGGAGCGGATGGCGAACCGCCCGGTCAGGATCGCCGAGCGGCTCGGCGTGCACTGCGCCTCGACGTTGAAGTTGGTTAGCCGCGTGCCCTCAGCAGCAAGCGCATCAATGCGAGGGGTCGGCGCGCCCCGCAGCACGCCGCCTCCATAGACGCCGGGCTCGCCATAGCCGAGATTGTCCATCAGGATGAACAGGATGTTGGGTTTGCGCGCGTCAGCCTGCGCCGCGGCAGCCCCGGCCCCGGAGAGCAGCGCTGTCGGCGCGAAGCTGGCCATCAGCTTTAGCAGACCGCGACGGTCGATATGCATGGCGAGGTCTCCCGCTCAGCGCGCTCGCTCTACGTCCGGCAGCTTGTAGCTCCCATCGAGGATCGGTTCGGACGGGACATAGGCGCGTACGATCAGCGCGAACTGGTCGGCAGGGGCGGGTAGCCAATTGGCCTTGCTAGCCTCGTCGGCAGGCTCCTCATTCGAGAGGACGATCGTCAGCGAACCGTCGCCTGCGAAACGAAGCTCGTTCGCGTCGAGATTGACCGTACCGATATTGTGCCGCCCGTTCGGGCTTGTCGCCATCATGTAATAGTCCCGATCGTACATTGTCAGCGACCAAAAGCCGCCCTTGGACCGGTCAACTGGCGGCAGCTGATCCTTCTCGAAACGCATCTCGTAGCGGTAGCGACCCTGGAGGAGGTCACCTGCCGCATCGGTGCCGCGGATGAAGTAGATCGCCTCGTGGTAGTCGTTGACGTAGATGTAAATGACCGCCGCGAGCGCGCGCCCATACCAGTCGGTGCCCCAGACGCCGCCATTCTCCTGCCTTTGCCAGCCATTGCCGGCGTCGGCCCCCACCTGGTGATAGCGCGCGGCTTCGTGCAGGTCGGCATCGGCCGCCAGCGCCGAACGATCGAGCAGCGCGCGCCAGTCCTCGGACGATTTGCGCAGCTCGATCAGCGCCCGCGCCTGCGAAGCCATGGGCGCGTCGTTTGCGCCTACGACCGGGTTGGCTTGCAACATGGCCGCCAACTTTTCCCAGAAGTGCGTGGCATCGACCGGCCGCGTGCGGAGCAGATCCGGGTCTCTTGCGAGAATCTCGGCGGTGAGGCCCGGCGGATAGACCTTGTTGCGCGCGCTCGCCTCGCAATCGAAGGTCCGGCGCCCCGGTTTGTCCTCGCTCAGCGGGTAGGCGCCGAGCTGGTTGAGCACATGGCGCGCCGCCGCCTTGTCTTCCTCGGAGTGCGCCATGAAGCTGCGGCCGAACACGCCGCCGACCGCGGTCGGCTGCCGCAACACGTCCAGGAAGCCTTCCGGCTTCTCGTTCTCCCAGCCCGGCCCGACGAGAAGGTATTTGCCGCCCGGCGTGCCGGCCGCCGAGCCGAGCTGGTGTGTGACAGTGGTGAAGACATCGACGACCTGGATTGTCCAGTAGTGCCCCGGCGGCACGTCGTTCGGCGTCTGGATGACGACAGGCTCGGAGCCGACGTCGATCAGGCTGACACCATAGATCGTGTCGTTGTTGGGCGTCACCACCTTGCGCTGCGGTGGCGGCATATAATCGTCGAGATAGCCCATGTGGTTCTTGGGCGCGCCAGGGAACAGGCCCATCGTGGCGCCCGGGCCGGCATTCTTCATGATCTCCCACGCGCTCGTCCGCCCCATCGTGTCGAGCGCCGGATAGGCCCAGTAATAGACCAGGCGGGCCAGCGCCTCGACATAGCGCTCGCTGGCCATGGCGGCGGGGACTCCCGCGCCATTTTTGAGGTTCCGGTGCGCAGGGTTGAACTGGCGTGCGGTATAGGTGGAGTTAGCCATTTTGCCCTCCTCAATCCACCGCCAGCGCCATGGCCAGTTCGCGCTCGACGTCGCGATACTGGTCGTCGGCAAGGTCGTAGAGCACCTTGATCACCCGACCGCCCGTGAACGCGAAGCCCGCGCCATATTCGCTGCTCACCGCGTCCCCGCTGTCGCGGCCGACGCACAGGCCCTCGCCGCAAAGCGAGTAGCGGCCTGTCATCGTCCGGAACTCGCCACTGGCGACGACCTTCTCTCCGATGAACATCGACATCGTCCCGATCGCTTCGCCGTTGTCGCCGATCCGGTCCTTGGCAAATTCCACGCCGACGACATGTTCACCAAGAGACGGGACGTCCGCGACCAGCCGCTGCTCCGGCGCGATGCCGAGGAAATTATAGACGAAGGTCAGCTTGCCGTCCTTCACGAACATCGAATAGCCGCCGAAACGCGATCCCTGGGAGACGATCACGCCTCGGCTATCTCCGGTAAACTCGACCTCTGCGAGGATCTTGAACGAGCGACCATGCGTACTTGCCGAGCTCGCCTCGGGAACTTCAGTGGTGCCGGCATAATAGGTGTACCGGCCCGACGGCGGCACCTTGTTGTGGAATTCGAGCTTGATGAAATCGAGCACACCCAGGTCGGCGAGTGGCAGTACGTCGTAGCGCTGCGCCTCCGACATCCACAGCGCCTGCATTTCCTTGAGCTTCTCTGGATGCTGCTCGGCAAGGTCGATTGCCTCGGACCGGTCATCATCCGTGTTGAAGAGCTGCCAGCGGTCCTTGTCGAAATTGCCCTGGTTTGACGGCAGAGGGGCATGTTCGGCAGCTGCCTTCCAACCCTTGTGCCAGATGCCGCGTGTGCCCAGCATCTCGTAATATTGGGTCTCCTTGGTGGTCGGCGCTTCGGCTTCGTCGAAGCTGTATTTCATCGACACGCCGGGAAGCGGGGTCTGCTTCACGCCATCCACCTCATCGGGCATCGCCAGGCCGCAGCATTCCAGGATGGTCGGGACGATGTCGGTGCAATGGTGATACTGGTGACGGACTTCGCCCTTGGCGCTGAATCCCTTTGGCCAGTGGACGATCATCGGGTCGCAGGTGCCGCCGCTGTATGACGCGTACCGCTTGAACATGCGGTAAGGCGTCGAGAAGGCAACTGCCCAGCCGGTGGGGTAGTGATTGTAGGTCGCCGGTGAGCCGAGTTTATCGATCATCGTCAGATTTTCGGCGATGTCGTCGGGATAGCCGTTGAAATACTTGATCTCGTTAACCGATCCGTTGGGCGATCCCTCGCCCGACGCGCCGTTGTCCGCGCAGTAGAAGATCAAGGTGTTGTCGAGCTGCCCCGACTCCTCGAGATAGTCGATCAGCCGGCCGATCTGGACATCGGCATATTCGGACATCGCCGCATAGACTTCGGCCATGCGGCAGAAGAGCTTCTTCTCGTCCTCGCTGAGCGTGTCCCAGGGGCGGACCATGTCCCCCGGCGACGAGGCCTCGGGCGACATCGGGTTGATCGGCGTGAGCTGGGTATCCTGAGGCAGGATGCCCCGCTCCTTCATGCGCGTCAGGACCCAGTCGCGATAGGCTTCGTAGCCGTCGTCGAACTTGCCCTTATACTTGTCGATATAATCCTGGGGCGCATGGTGCGGGGCGTGATTGGCGCCGGGGCAATACCATAGATACCAGGGCTTGTCGGGCTGCGACTGCTTGGTATCGCGGATGAAGCCGATCGCCTTGTCGGCGATGTCCTTCGAAAAATGATAACCTTCCTCCGGACCGTAAGGCTGATCGACGAAATGATTGTCTTCGATCAGTTCAGGATACCACTGGTTGGTCTCGCCGCCCAGAAAGCCATAGAAGCGATCATAGCCGAGCCCCAGCGGCCATTCCTTCTTTGACGATCCCATGTCGAAGGCATCGACCGGCACATTGTGGTTCTTTCCGACCCAGAAGGTGCTCCAGCCGGCATCGCGCAACACCGTGGCGATCGTCGCGTTCGAGCGCGGAATATGACCATTGTAGCCCGGGAACCCGACCGCAGACTCAGCGATCGTCCCAAAGCCGTTCTGGTGATGGTTGCGCCCGGTGAGGAAGCATGAGCGCGTCGGCGAGCAGACTGCGGTGGTGTGCCATTGCGTGTAGATGAGCCCATTCTTCGCCAAGCGGTCCAGCGTCGGCATCTCGACCCGGCCGCCATAAGGCGACCAGGCCGCCTGCCCGGTATCGTCGTAGAGAATCACAAGCACGTTCGGCGCGCCTTCCGGCGCCCTCTGGGCGAGGAATGCATCCCAGTCCGATTGCGAGTCGCGGATATCGAGCTCTATCTTGCCTTGAAACGGACGCGGCATCTGTTCCTCCATCTCGAAAAAATCGTTGTCCAGCTTAGGTCCACGCATCCCGGCCGCACATCAGGGTCAACCCCGACCCGGTGCGGAAGATTCCCCTTTGCCGACGATGTCCGGCCGCGCCGCTGCCTCGTGGAAGAGCAGGCGGTAGATGAGGCTGCCGACGATCGCGCCCAGCATCGGTGCAAGCCAGAATAGCCACAGCTGCTGGCACGCAAGGCCGCCCACGACCAGTGCGGGGCCGGTGCTGCGCGCCGGGTTCACGGACGTGTTGGTCACCGGAATGCTGATGAGGTGGATCAGCGTCAGGGCGAGCCCAATCGCGATCGGGGCAAAGCCAACCGGAGCACGGCCATCGGTCGAGCCAAGAATGACCAGAAGGAACCCCGCGGTCAGGACCAGCTCGATGACAAAGGCCGCCATCATGGAATATGCCCCCGGCGAGGCTGCTTCATAGCCGTTCTGGGCAAGGCCGTTCGTGGCAAGATCGAACCCCGGTCCCCCGGCTGCGACCATCAACAGGAGGAGCGAGGCGACGATCGCACCGAAGAGCTGGGCTGCAATATAAGGCAGCACATCGCGTAGTGGAAAGCGCCCGCCGCAGCACAGGCCCATCGTCACCGCCGGATTGAGGTGACAGCCGGAGATATGCCCGACGGCATAGGCCATGGTGAGCACGGTAAGGCCAAAGGCGAGCGAAACGCCCGCAAGGCCGATCCCGACCTCGGGGAACGCAGCGGCGATCACGGCGCTTCCGCAGCCGCCGAACACGAGCCAGAAGGTGCCGATCGCTTCAGCAGCCATGCGCTTGGCGAGATGCATGGAAGATCCCTCGACGTCAGAAGAAGAGCCCGACGCGGAATTCCAGCTGCCAGTCATATTGCTGATAGTCGTCGATAAGCGCGACATCGCCCTGGAGAGATACCACCGTCGTGGGGTTGATCTTCTTGCCCAAGGTCATGTCGAACGGCAGGAACAAGTTCCAATTGTCCTTGGTGTTGAACTTGGCCTCGGGCGACATGGTGATGAACCAGCGCTCCGGAAGCTGCCAGTTGAAGATCGGTTCGACGCTGACGACGTTGGTGTCCGGACCGTTGCCGGCGAAACTGAAATCGTCGCGCACCAGAAGGCCGACGAAGCTGCCGCGGCTGAGTTCGGGCAATTGGTAGATCGCCGCCACTGTCGGCGCCGCTCGCCAGGTGTCGGACGTGAAGCCTTCGGATCCGATCGGCACATGAAATTGAGCCCCGAAGGCGATCGTGGTCTTCCCCTTCATCGGCGCAATCGCGAGTGCCTGGACGAGGATGTCCGTGAGGCCGACCGTCTTGTTGCCCGGGACTTCGGTGCGCATGACCGGGATGTCGAGCCGTGTATTGAGCTTCCAGCCGCCGCCGAGTTGAAACGGCTTGTCGGTGCGGAAGGTCAGGGTCTCCGCCTCGCTATCACCTGGATTATCCTGATATTTGAGGCGGAAATCCATGCGCGTGACGGGTCTCGTCGGATCCTGCCCGCTATTCTCCTCTTCGGGATGCGCAGGTGCGGATTGGGCGAATGCTGCAGACGGAACGGATGTCAGTGCAAGCAGCAGCGCGGCGCGAGACGAATGTTTCTGGAACAAGCTGGCCTCCCTCGACATGAGGAAGAATGTCGATTCTTACAGGTGCTTCGCACATCCGGAGAAGACCCGAGGGCGCGGACGGTTTTTCCTAGAACTCGACCTGGATGAGGAGGATGTCCGTGTACACGCCGGCCGGCACGCTTTGTCCTGGCGCGATGGCGCCGAAGATTGGCCAGGTGGCTCGGCCGGAAGATCTCGTGCGCGGCGCCGGAAACGCGATGGTGCCGGCCGAGCCGTCGCCGAGCACCAGCCGGCGGCTCGGCTCGGCGAAGAGGTTGTAGCGAAGCTCGCTACTGCCAGACAGCATCGTGCGCGTGGTGTAATGACCTGAACTGCCAGTGCTGAGCGTCACACGCGGCAAAGCGGCGCCGCTGGTCTGCAGGCAGGTGACATCCAGTCTGCCGATGGCTGTATCGGGCGAGGGATCGACGGCGCGATAGGCGCCGAAATCGAGACCGCTGATGCCGATGCGGCACGTGGATGCCTGCGCCAGAAGCGCGGAAGGCGCGACGAGCAGGAGCAAGGCGATCAGGGTGCGCATGGGAAGGGTCCCAGTCGCGGCAATCCGCCGGCCTCCGCCGGCGCGTCGAACCACGCCGTGCAGCGGCCCTCGCGCCAATTGACCTGCAGCCGGTTCTCGCCGGCCTTGAGGCCACGGACATAGATCTCGCCATCGAACCCGAGTGGCGCCTCGAAGGTGCTTCCCTCCAGGAGAACCGTGGCTCCGGCAGGGGGCGGCGTGCCGTCCGACCGACGAAGCACTACGATCGCCGCCCGGGCACGCGCGACATTGAAGCGCGTCACCATCCCCGCACCGCCCCGCGGCGCAACCAGTTGCGAGGTGTCGGCCGCCGCCGCGTCGATAGGCAGGTCTAATGGATCGATCGAGATCGCGTTGGGCAGATAGGATTGCAGGTCGGACACAAGCAGCTTCCCCGAGGGGCCAGTCCGCCCAATGGTCCTGTTCTCCAGCGCCACGCGGATATCGGGCAAGCCGGCATCGACGACGGTGAACGCATCATCGACTCGGCCGGTCAGGAACAGGCGCCCGTCCATGGCGACGAGCGACTGCGCGATTGCGGCCTGAAATCCGGCGGAGCCGTTGACTTTGGTGGCGCGGGCGAACAGCTCGGCGCGGGCGCCATCCCAATTGGTATAGGCATCGACCAGGTGGCCCACGCCCTTGGCGGCGCCGGCATTGACCTGCCAATCCAGCCGATCTTCCAACGCCGCCCCCTGGATCTGGATTTCGCCACCGGGCGCACCGTTCCGCCAGCCCTGTTGCGCATAGCCCTGAACATTGGCGCCAAGCAGCATGGAGATTGAAAGCGTCGCGCCCCAATTGCCCGCGCGGGTGTCGACAAATCCGGAGGCCGACAGCCGGGTGTTGCGCCGCCTGCCTACATCGATGCCGTAAGTCCCCGAGACGATGTTGGTGACCGCACGGTTGACGGTGCGTTGACGCGCATAGACCAAATTGACCTGGCCCAGCCCGCCCACCTCCCCGGCGCCGGCCGCCGTGCAGGACCCCGACCCCGAGCTGGCGGCGCGCTCGGCCTTCCTGGCCGCGCCGGATCCCGTCGGTCTCTACGTCGAGCCGCCCGCGGCCGTCCGCGC
>CAKTCN010000025.1 GCA_934539295.1 uncultured Allosphingosinicella sp. | reverse complement strand
CAACAAAGTTGAATAGCCGGTCAGCCGAGGCGCAACTTGCGCGTCAGCGCGGCGTCGAGCGCGGACAGGAAGCGCGAGCGGTCTTCCTTCGCGAATGGCGGAGGTCCGCCGATGCGATCGCCGACCGCGCCCGCGCGCAGGTCGTTCATGATCGCCCGAATGGCGACGGCGTTGCCGATCGAATTGCCGGTGAAGGGCGTGCCGTTGGGCGCGATCACATCCGCACCTGCCTTCAGGCAGCGGTCGGCAAGCAGGATGTCGGCCGTGACGACAATGGCGTGACGGTCGGAATGTTCGGCAATCCAATCGTCGGCTGCATCGAACCCGTCACTGACCACCACACGCGCGATCAACGGATGCTGCGGGATACGCAGATAGGCATTGCTGACCAACGTCACCGGCACGTTCACCCGATATGCGACACGATAGATCTCCTCCTTCACCGGACAGGCGTCGGCATCGACAAATATGCGAATGGCTGAAGTCATCTGGTCCTCACGCAATCAGAGCCCGCGGCGCCGCGCCAGCGCGATCCCGGCAAGATTTTGATGCCGGCGGATCCAGCGCACTCTCGCGGGCGGCGAAGACTTTGCCATGCCATAGAATGCCTGCTTGTGCGCCAGCGCGCTACCCGTGCACTTCGCCGTGCCGTTCGCTTGCGCAATCACATGGGCATTGTCCCCGATCAGTTCGAAATGGGTCTCGCCGGCCTCCATCGCCAGCCGCAATCCCAGGCGAAGTGCATGCCATTCGGCATCCTCGCTGGCGCCAGAACCCAGATCATCGAAGAAGTGAACGCGCCCGTGCAACACCACCGCCAGCTCGATCCTACCGGGATTTGGCTGGCAGCCGCCGTCGACGAATATCTTCAGCCTGCGCGGCATCGTCTAGGCCGCCCAGGCCGCGACATCGTCTTCCTCGCCGATCAGCGCCAGGCCATGCGCGATGGAGGTCAGTTCGTTCCCGGTCGCTATCCGGCCAGCATCGAAACGTTCCTCGAACAGGCGCCGAATACGTGGAATCAGCGACGATCCCCCGGTCAGGAATATGCGATCGATTGCTTCCGGCCCGATCCCCGCGCGGGCGAGCGCTTCGGTAACGGCTTCATCGATCCGTTCGATGTCGGGCGCGATCCAGCCCTCGAACGCCGCGCGCGTAACCTCCGCCTCGATGGACAGCCCGCCGCCTTCGAAGCGGAACAGTGCGGCTTCGTGCGCCGACAGGTCGCGCTTCACACGGCCGACGGCATCATAGAGCCGGTAGCCGAGTTCCTGCTCCACCACTGCGATCATCCGTTCGATCGGGGCGGGATCGACCGCGGCACGGCGAAGCGTGTCGAGTTCGGCCAAGGTCCGCCGATTGCGCATCAACGCCAGTCGCGACCAGTCGGCAAAGTCGGAGAAATAGCCGCCGGGTATCTCCAGCAGCTTTCCGAACGAGCGATAATGCCCGCCCTTGCCGAGCAGGGGCAGCACAAGATTGTCGAGGATGCGGTAATCGAACCGATCACCGGCGATGCCCACACCGGCATGACCCAGGGGAAGGCACCGCCGGGCCGCACCCGGCTCGGCGATCCGCACCACGGAGAAATCGCTCGTGCCGCCGCCGAAATCGGCGACCAGGATCGTGGCAGGTTCGCTCAACCCCGCCGCGAAGCTGTACGCGGCGCCCAGCGGCTCATAGACATAGTGGAGCTCAGTTCCCAACTTTGCAAACACCGCATCATATCTGCGGCGCGCCAGTGCCTCGTCGGGTCGGTGTCCGGCGTAGGCGACCGGACGCCCGACCACTATCCGCCTTGCCCCCGCGCCTAGCAGGCCGACCGACCTTTGCGCCATCCTGTCCACGAACAACCGGCCCAGGTCCTCGAACGTATGACGCTTGTCGAAGATGGTGGCATGTTCGAAGTTGGCGGAAGCCGCCACGCTCTTGAACGACTGGATGAAGCGGCTGCCCTGCGGATAGTCTAGATATTCGGCAATCGCCCACGGACCTGCCTCGGCCGAGAGGCCGCCATCATCCTCCCAGAAGCAGAGGGCGGAGCGGAAGACAGGATCGAGCCCGCCTGGCGATGAAAGCGGGACGAGTTCGGAATGACCACCGCCTGCGATCGCCGCGACGGAGTTGGTGGTTCCGAAATCGAGCCCGATGACGGTAGGGTGTGGAGGCTGGGACATGGGCCGCGCTCCCTAGCCGCCGGGCTGGTTGCAGGTAAAGCCGACCTGCTCAGTAATCGACGTAATAGTCTTTCGGGAAATCCTCCCCGCTGAACGCCTTCCTGCTCGTCCACGGCGATGACGGGGCTGTCCAAAAGCTATCGTGGGCCGGGAGCCCGAGCGCGACCAGGCTTTCCGAGGCGATATACATGCTGCCGGCGTTCGAATACCAGTCGCCCAGCCCGGGCTGATGTCCGGTGAAGCCAATCATCAGATAGCCGTCGGAGTTGAAGTTGCCCGACCGCCCGAAGATCGCGCGCTGCGCCGCGAGCAGGGCCGCCCGCACCTGTCCCTCCGGCAAGGACTTCGGCAGCCGCTTGCGCCAGGCAAGCAGGCCGAGCGGCTGGAACACGGCAGTTCGGTAGGTGAGCGAGCGGCCGATCGGTGCATAGCTGCCGTCGGGTCCGATCAGTCGCTCGAGATGCTCACCATAGCGCGCCATGCGCTTCCAGGCCTGTTCGCGCAGCGCCTTGATATCGCTGTTGCTGAGCCACGCGCCCGTTGCTTCCAGCACGTCCAGCACCTGCACCAGCATCGGGTGGATGACGTAGCCGCCATAATGGTCGAAGTGGAAGCGCGGGCCGTCCGAATACCAGCCGTCGCCGACATACCATTCGCCCATCTTGCGGATCGCGAGGTCGACCCGCATCGGATCCCATTGCTCGCCGATCGACAGCAGGAACGCCTCGTTCATCGCCGCGAACAACAGCCAGTTGGTGTAGGGCGGCGCCACGCGGCGCAGGCCCTTGATCTCTTCCACGATCCGGCGCTTGGTCACCGCGTCCAGCGGGTCCCAAAGCTGCCTGGGCGCACGCAGGAGTGCGCTGGTGAAGTAAGCGGAGTCGACGAGCGGCTGACCCTCGCTGCGCCACAACAGGTAATCGGGACTGGCCGGATCGACCGAATGCGTCAAACTGGCGAGCGCCTGGTCGCGCAGGGTCGTCCGCAGGCGCCCCTCCGCGCTGGCATCGTCCGCCAGCGACAGGAACGGCGCGATGCCGGACATCAGCCGTCCGAAACATTCCAGATAGGCGACCCGGATGTCACGCCCGTCCCAAGTCGGGCTGACCTCCGGCTTGAAGGTCGCCGCAAGCCGCCCCTGCGACATCGGCCCGAGCACCGGCGCCGCCATCCGCTCGAGCAGCCCCAGCATGTAGCGCCGGTCCTCGGCTCCGCTCGCCAGGCCAGGCGCACTAGGCGCAGATGCCGCGGCCGGAGCCGCCGTCAACGCACCCGCGGCCAAGGCGCCGGCCAGAAGCTCGCGGCGCTCCACCCCGCTCATTCCAACTCGGCCGCATTGGCGGGCTTGGCTGCGGCAGGGTTGGTGCCGTCGCCGCTGAATGGGGCGAGCCGGAAGCTGTAGCTACGCGCCGCCAGCGGGATGCGATAGTGCGGCAGCGGCCGCCCGCCCGCATCCCAGCTGTTGTCGCCGCCGACACCGGACTGCACCGCATCGATCATCAGCGACACATGCTCGCGCGGCACGATGTCGGTGCTGCGGCGCGTCCCCGGCGCACGGCGGGTAAGATCGTCATAGGGGAAGGCCAGCGCATTGACCGAGAGCGGCTCGGTGCCCGTCACGCGCAGGCCGCCGACGCCGGGCTGGCCCAACTCCATCCAGCGCACGTCCACCTTGTTGCCGCTCTCCTGCGGCCGCATGTAATCGTGATACTGATCCGCGATCCGGCCTCTCCAAAGGCCGAGCGGCGCACCCGTCTTGCGATCCTGATAGCTTTCATGCGGGCCGCGCCCATACCATTGCACCGTGTCCACGCCGGTCGGCATGGTGAACGCCAAGCCGACACGCAGCGGATCGGGCAGGTCCTGCTTGAGCGGGGTGAAGCCGGCATCCACCTTGACGCCGCCATCGCCCATCATCTCGTAGCGGCTGGTAAAATCGGCCGCGCCATCGCCGACCAGGTAGCGCACGGTGACGGCGACATTATAGGGGCTGACACGCTCGGCCCTGACCGACTGCACCAAGCGTTCCGACGACGCCTTGTTCCATATGCCATGGGTCTTGGCCGGACCGGTGCCGAGGTCGTTGTCGGTCAAGGCACGGTAGAAATTGGGCGCGCCGCCTTGCAGCAGTGGGCGTCCGTTCGTCGCATAGCGCTCGACCAGACCGGTGGCCTTGTCGATCACCAGTTCGGCGCCACTGGCCGACAGCCGAACCTTGCCACCTTGCTCCGACAGCGCCACCTGACCGAAGTCGAGGTGCGGATGCGGGCTGGCCTTGACGTGATTGGGCAGGACGAACTGCTCCCAGCCGACCACCCGGCCAGCCTCGGTGCCGCCTCGCGCGCGCGCCGAGAGCGTCAGCACATATTCGGCATCCGGCTTGCGACCGGCAGGCAAGGCGAGCGTTGCGGTCTCCCGTCCCCGCGCCGCCGTGGCGAGCGGAGGCAACGTGCCGCGATCCACAACTGCGCCCTCCTCCAGCAGCTCCCATTCGAAATCAAAGCCGCTCAGGTCTACGAAATCGTGGCGGTTGATCACCTCGACAGTGCCGCGCGCCGCGTCGAAGTTCGCGAACTGCACCGGCGCGTAGACCTTGCGCAGTTCGAACAGGTGCGGGTTGGGGGTGCGGTCGGGTTGGTAGAGGCCGTCGCCGAACTCGATATCGCCGCCCGGGTTCGGCCCATATTCGCCGCCCGTGCCCCAGTAACGGCGCCCGTCGGCGGTGTAGCGGTACATGGACTGGTCCACCCAATCCCAGATAAAGCCGCCCTGCAGCTTGTTCGGATGGGCGTAGATGGCGTCCCAATAATCCTTGAGGTTGCCGCCCGAATTGCCCTGCACATGGGCATATTCGCACTGGATCAGCGGCTGCTTGTGCGTCCAGTTGGTCGCATAATCGACCATCCGCTCGACGCTGTCGTACATTGGCGCATAGATGTCGGCATAATCGTTGACTCTGTGGTCGCGCACGTCGGGGAAGGTGCCCCAGCCCAAATAGCTGAGCAGCCGGCCGGGATCGCGCGCCTTCACCTGCTCGGCCGCCTTGTTGAAGCTCGGGCCGATCCCCGCCTCGTTGCCCAGCGACCAGAAGATCACCGACGGGTGGTTCTTGTCGCGCTCCACCATGTTCATCACGCGGCTGACATGCGCGCCTTCCCAGGCGGGATCGAAGCCGATCTGATAAGCCCCACGCAACTGCGGGCGCTTGTTCGCCCAGTCCATATAGGCGTGGCTCTCGATATTGGCCTCGTCCATCACATAGAGGCCGTAGCGGTCGGCGAGTTCGTACATGTACGGATCGTTAGGGTAATGCGAGGTGCGCAGCGCGTTGACGTTGGCGCGCTTCATCAGTTGGACGTCGCGCTCCATCGACTCGCGCGAGATGACGTGGAAGGTCTCGGGATCATGGTCGTGGCGGTTGACGCCGCGGATCGTGATCGGCTTGCCATTGACCGTCACCAGCCCGTCCCGGATCGCCACCTCGCGGAAGCCGATGCGGCTCGATGTCGACTGGATCACCTTCCCGCGCGCATCGGACAGCTCGACCAGCAAGGTGTAGAGGTTGGGCGTCTCGGCCGACCATGATTTTACGCCCGGCACCGCGCCGGTCAGCGTCACCACCTGCTCCGCCTCACCGGCCTTCACCCGCCGCGACAGTTCCAGCACCTTGGCGTCGCCGTCCATCAGCACGGCCCGCGCCGTGGTGGCGGCACCCGGCGTCACCGCCACGTCCACCGCCAGTTCGCCGTCGCGATAGCTGTCGTCCAGCCCGGCCTGCACGAAGAAATCGCGCACGCGCGTCTTCGGCGCCGCCATGAGGTAGACGTCGCGCTCGATACCTGACACGCGCCAGAAATCCTGGTCCTCCAGATAGCTGCCGTCCGACCAGCGGAAGATCTGGATCGCGATCGTGTTGCGCCCGGGCTTCACGAAGGTCGTTACGTCGAACTCGGATGGAAGCTTCGAATCCTCCGAATAGCCGGCCTTCTGCCCGTTGACCCAGACATAGTAAGCCGATCCCGCCGCCCCGATATGCAGGATCACGTCCGATCCGTCCCACGATGCCGGCAGGTCCACGTCGCGCCGATAGGAGCCGACGGGATTGGTCGCATGCGGGATCAGCGGCCGGTTGGCGGGGAAGGGATAGGCAATATTGTTGTAGCGCGCCTGATCATAGCCTTCGGCCTGCCAATTGGCCGGAACCTTGATCTCCTTCCACGCCGAGACGTCATAGCCGGGCTGCTCGAACCCGTCGGGGAGCCGATCGGCATCGGGCGAGAAGGAGAACTTCCACAGGCCGTTCAGCGACAGGAAGCGGTCGGACCGTGCGGGGTCGTTCGCCAGCGCCTTGTCGCGGCTTTCGTAAGGAAAGCCAGTGGCGCGCGCCGGCAGCTTGCCGATCGCAAAGACCGCAGGGTTCTCCCAATCGGGACGCGACGGATCGACCTGCGGCTGGAGGGGTGGGACCATGTTCTGGGCGTCAAGGGCTGCGGGCGCACACATCAACAACGCCGCTGCAAGCCTGCGTCCAACACCCATCATCAATTCCTCCCCCGCTTATCTGGCGGCGTTTATGGGCGAAGTCAGAAGTCGGTTCAACGGCGCCCGACGGGCCTCAAGGAACCTGCCGCGAGAGAGGGCGTTCTTGTTGCGCATAGAAGGAGACGGTCAACGCTCCCGTGCGTTCAGGAGAGGGCGGCTAACGATCGACATATGGTTTTTCACCTCCCGGCAAGTGGCGACTGGTCGCCTGCCCGGGCACGAAGGATCAGCAGTCGCCATCAGCGGCCGAAGGCAGAGAATGAAGGGTAGAGTGATGCTTTTCGAGAAAGTCGCCGCGAAGGGCAGCCGTTACCTGGACAAGACCGAGAAGACGCTTTCCAGCTTGCTGCAACAGGTCATGCAGGGCAATGCCGACGTCAGCGAAGCACGCCGCACCTTTCACGACATCCACGACGGCGCATCCGCCTTCGGCTTTGCCGATCTTGGCGAGCAGGCGCAGGATGCCGAGCAGTTCATGCTGAAGCTCTATCCGGGCGGCGCCTCCGCGCTGAACGGCGTGGTGCGCAACCTGCTGCACGCGACCAAGCTTTCCTACCCGATGTAAGCCGCCGTCAGGCGACGATCGCGGCCACGGCGGCTCCGAGGCACTGCGCCGCATCGCGCGGCGACAACCTGACCTGCAGCCCGCGCTGGCCGGCATTCATGTAGACCAGATCGTGGGCAAGCGCCTGTTCCTCGATCACCGTCGGAACCCGACGCTTCTGCCCAAACGGGCTGATCCCGCCGACGACATAGCCGGTCAGCCGCTCGGCATCGGGCGCACGCATCATCGCCGCAGCCTTGCCGCCGAACGCGGCGGCCAGCCGCTTCATCGACACTTCGCGGTCCGACGGGAGGATGGCGCAGACCGGCTTCCCGTCCACCGTCGCCATCAGCGTCTTGAGCACGCGCCCCGGCGCCTCGCCCAACGCCTCGGCCGCCTGCAAGCCGATCTGCGCGGCATCGGGGTCATAGGCATATTCGTGCACCGTGAAGCTTATGCCCGCTTGCTCGAGCAGCTTGGTTCCGCGCGTCCCCTTCGACATCTTTCCCCGCATTCGGCCTGGTACCCCGCGATAGCGTGAAGCTGGAGCCTGAACCAGCATGCCCGCCGCACGTTCGGTGTCTGTGTCCTCGCTTGCCCCTTCCCTCCAGCGCCCGCGTCCTGCGTTCCGGCCGCGGCGCGTGCTTGCGACCCGTTCGGCGCGGGAGCTGGCGCATGGGCGGGCGATCCTGGAGCGGGCGGCCGCGCTTGGGGCCGAGGTGGTGGAGCTGCCGGGCGACCGGCTGACGCTGGACCTGCCCGACGATCCGCGTCGTGCCTATGCCGAGGCCAAGGGCACCATCGCGGTGGTGGTGGCGCCGCCGTCCAAGCGCAAGCTGCAGCCGATCGCGCCGAGTGCCGACTGGCGGATCGACCTGGCCGAGGGCTGCCCGGCCCATTGCAGCTATTGCTACCTCGCCGGATCGCTGAAAGGTCCGCCGATCACGCGGGTCTATGCGAACCTGGAGGAGATACTGGAAGGCGCGCGGGCCTATCTGGGACAGGGCACGATCACCTCGCGCAGCCGCACGCGCTGGCACGAGGGCACCACCTATGAAGCGTCCTGCTATACCGATCCGCTCGCGCTGGAGGCGCTGACCGGGTCTCTGTCCACCGCCATTGCCTGGTTCGGGCAATGGGAGGCCGACGTGCAGCTGCGCTTCACCAGCAAGTTCGCCGATGTGGAGCCGCTGCTCGGCCTGGAGCATGGCGGCCGCACCCGGATGCGCGCCTCGATCAACCCGCCTGCCTTTGCCCGCTTCGAAGGCGGGACGTCGCCGGTGGCGGAGCGGCTGGCGGCGCTGCGGCAGATGGCGCTGGCTGGCTATCCGGTGGGCCTGACCATCGCACCGATCATCGCGGCCGATGGGTGGGAGGAGGCCTATGGCAGGCTGATCGCCGATGCGGCGGCGCAGCTCGGCGACATTGCCGACCTGGACCTTACCGTCGAGCTCATCACCCACCGCTTCACGGCGGGATCGAAGGCGGTGCTGGACAGCTGGTACCCCGGCTCCGCGCTCGACATGAGCGGCGACAAGCGGACCACCAGGCGCACCAAGTTCGGCGGCGAGAAGCAGGTCTATGATGCGGACACGATGCGAGCGCTGCGCAGCTTCTTCGAGGCGCGGATCGGTGAGGCGCTGCCCGCCGCCAGGATCCTCTATTGGACATGAAGGAACGCGACGTTGAGCGATGAACCCAAGGGGCGCAGCGTGCCGAGCGGGCGGCTGTCACGGATCGGCCGGTTCGGGCGGATTGCCGGCGGCGTCGCGGGCGGCGTGTTGGCCGAAGGTGCGCGGCGTTTCGCGGCGGGCGAGCGGCCGCGCATGGGCGACCTGCTGCTGACGCCGGCCAATGCGATGCGGGTGGCGGACCAGCTCGCTCATCTTCGCGGCGCGGCGATGAAGCTGGGGCAGATGATCTCCATGGATGCCGGCGACATCCTGCCGGCAGAGCTCACCGCCATCCTGGCGCGGCTGCGCGACAATGCGCACCACATGCCGCCCGCGCAGCTCAACAAGGTGCTGACGCAGGAATGGGGCACAGACTGGCGGAGGCGCTTCCGCCACTTCCAGGCGCACCCCATAGCCGCCGCATCGATCGGGCAGGTGCACAGGGCGGAGATGCCGGACGGGCGCGTGCTGGCGATCAAGGTCCAGTATCCGGGCGTGGCGCAGAGCATCGATGCGGATGTCGACAACGTCGCCACCCTGCTGCGCGTGTCGGGCCTGCTGCCGCGGGAGCTGGACCTCGGCCCCTTGCTGGAAGAGGCCAAGAGGCAGCTGCGCGAGGAGGCCGATTACCGGCGCGAGCTGGAGATGCTGGAGCGGTACAGGACGCTGGTCGGCAACGATACGGCCTATCTCATCCCGGCGGCCGAGCCGGCGCTCAGCACGGGACGCGTGCTCACGATGGACTATGTGATCGGATCGCCGATCGAGACGCTGGAGAGCGAACCGCAGGCGGTGCGCGATGCCGCGGCGGCGTCGCTGGTGCGTCTGGTGCTGCGCGAATTGTTCGAATGGGGGCTGATGCAGACCGATCCGAACTTCGCCAATTACCGCTGGCAGGCCGATACGCAGCGGCTGGTCCTGCTCGATTTCGGCGCGGCGCGGGAGGTGCTGCCCGAGACGCGGGACGCCTATCACCGGCTGCTGATGACGGGGCTGGACGGGGACCGTGACGCAGTGCGCGAAGCTGCGGTGGCGTCCGGCTTCCTCGGCGCGGCAGCGGCGGAGCGGCACCGCGCGACGGTGGACCGGATGATCGAAGTGATCGTCGCGGCGCTGCACCGGCCGGGTCCGTTCGACTTTGGCGACCGCGCCTTCCTGCAGGTGGTGCGCGAGGAGGCGATGGTCATGGCCGAGGATCGCGCCACCTGGCACTTACCGCCAGCCGACACCTTGTTCGTACAGCGCAAGGTGAGCGGGACGGCTTTGCTCTGTGCGCGGCTGAAGGCCAAGGCGGATGTGCGGACGATGATCGAAGCGCATCGGGCCAAAGGTCACGAAAGTCACGCTGCGGGGAAAATCGGCTCGATCAATGAAGCGGTTTTTGATCGATCCAGTCGATCAGTGGAGTGACGGTGAGAAAGAGCCTGCGGGTCTTATCCCATGCCATAGCGGCTGTAGGAAAATGGTTTCAGCCGAGTGGCGCGGCGGCAAAGCCGAGGTCGCGGATGAACGCGTTCCACATCGGGACCGGCAGTGCGCCGCCAGTCGCCTGGGCGTGGCCATTGCCGTAACGGCCATCGGCGCCGTCCGGGCGGTGCCGAGCGAGGAAGTCGATGAGGTCGCGGCCGGTGGCGGAGCGGGCGGCGAAGTGGACCCAGCCGTCGCGGTAGCCGCTGTTGGCGGCGATCACGATCTTGTCCTTCAATCGCCCGCGCCATTGCTGCGCGATCAGCGGGTGGATCTGGCAGGGTGAGTGGAAGCCGATCAGCGCGACATCGCCGACGATGCGCGGCGCGACCTTGCGCGCGGCCTCCACGGCGTCGCGCACCTCGGCCTTGGCGGCGAGGAGCGCCTGGGCATCGTCGCTGGTCCCCTTGGTGATCGCCTTGGGCCCATCGGCGGTGAGGAGCAGGCGGAGCGCCGGGCCCGGATCGGCGGCGGCGGTACGGCGCGGTGCGTTGACGAGCGAGGTCGCATCGCGCAGCGCCGTCTTGCCCCACCCTGCCTGTGCCTCGGCCAGTTCGGGAAAGGCATCCTCCGGCACCATGTCGCCGATCATGCCCAGTGCCGCCAGCCAGAGCAGGTCCTGCTGGGGCCCAAGCGCGCCCGCGGCCCACCAGGCGATCAATGCGCTGCTAGGCTCGGGATCGAGGCCGTGGCCGCTCAAGGTAATCGCATCGGGCGGCGTGCCGGTCGGGCGATGGTGATCGACGACCAGAGTCGGGACGCCCGGCAGCACCGGATCGCCGCGCGTACCGAGGTCTGCGACGACCAGGCCGCCGGGATCGAACGCCGCGATGCGAGCCGCGCAGGCCTGGTCCCACGGCGTCTCCGCCTTGCCGGTGATGAAGGGTTCGGCGTCGCGTCCTGCCGAGCGAAGGGCGCGCACCAGGATTGCGGCGGCGGACAAGCCGTCGGCATCGAAATGCGCGGCGACCACGATCGGGCGGGCGGCATCAGCCTCCTCCAGAAAACGGGCAAGGCCGTCGCGGGCGGCGGCGCGCGGGTCGGGCGAGTGGAGCGATCCGATCATCGCTCCACAACCGCCCATTGCCCGCCCGGTTCAACCGGCGCGCGCGTTCAGCGGGCGAAGTGGCCCTGCAGCCGCTGCATCTCCGCGGGCGTGATGGCGATCACCGCGCCGTGCTTGGGCTGGACGAAATTGGTCGACTTCATCGGCGATCCGGGCGCGTTGAAGTGTCCGAGATGCTTGTAGGTCACGAAGTCGGTCGTTTCCGAAAAGCCCATATTATTGACCGGCTTGGCGCCGAACACGTCGTACATCAGCACATAGGTGTCGGTGCCGTGGCGGCGCCACAGGTTCGGTGCCTCGGTGCCCACCGTCTCCGGATCGATCTTGGTCGGGTCGAAATTGTAGCCGCGGTTGAGATCGGTGGAGGTCGAGTGGCGCAGGTGGCCGGGCTTGTCGTGGGCGACGTAGAAGAGGTGATATGTATCGCCGACCTTGGTGATGTCGCCGTCGATCGTGCCCTTGTCCGCGACCGGATAGGTGAACAGGTCCTTCGGCGGCGCGGTCAAGGTGGTGAAGGCGTCGTCGGCATAGGAATAGACCATGTGGTCGGTCTCCTTGCCGTTGCGGGTCGAATAATAGACCATCATCTTGCCGGCCGCGGGATCGAACACGGTCTGCGGCGCCCAGGCGGTGCCGATATTCGCCGTTTCCGGGAACAGAGTGTCGACGCGCACGATGTGGTGGGTCCATTTCACCAGGTCGTAGGACTTCATGAAGATGAGGGCGCGATTGTTGCCCCAGCCATGGGCATCCCCGTCGCGTTCCCACTGGGTGGTGCGCAGCCCCTCGCGCTGGGCGAAGATGTGAAGGTCGGTCATGGCGAGGTAGAAGGCGCCGTCCGGCCCGCGCGAAATGTGCGGATCGCGGATACCCTTCTGCTCCGAGATGTCGCGGCCGAGCAGCACCGGTTCGCCATCGTTGACGTCCGTGAAGCTGTAGCCGTCGGCCGAGACGGCGAAGTGGAGCGAGTGGGTCTCGTCCTTGAAATAGGTGAGCAGATAGGCCGAACGGTCCTTTTCGGCCGGAACGCTCGCCTGGGGCGCGACGGCCGGCACGATGGTGAGGCGCTTGGCCGATTGCTGCGCGGTCGCGGTTTGCGCCGCCTGGGCGAGCGCGGCGGGGGCGAGCAGCAGGGCGGAGAGGATGAGGAGCGGCTTCATGGCGTCGGTCCTTATTGCAGTTCGATCAGGGTGACGGACTTGGACGGCAGGGTCGCCGTCACCGTGTCGCCGGACAGGCGGGTCGCCAGTGCCTTGGGCACGAACGGGTCGGGCGCGTCGAAGCGGATGCGGGTGTCGATCCGCTCAGCGGTCAGTACCTGGCCGCTGGCCCGGGCGAAGCGTTCGCCGCCGAGGCGGATGCGCACGTCGGTGGCGCGTGCCGGATCGAGGTTGACGATCGTCAGGTGGAGCTTGCCCGCCGCATCGCGCGATGCCGAGACGTTGAGGCCCGGCAGGCGCGTCTCGCCCTCGACATAATCGGGTGCGCTGACGTGCGCCGGGACCAGCTTTGCGCCCTGGTGCGCCTTGTACATGTCGAACACGTGCCAGGTCGGCGTCACCACCATGCGCGGGCCGTCGGTCAGGACCAAGGCCTGGATGACGTTCACCATCTGCGCGATGTTGGCCATGCGCACGCGGTCGGCATGGCGGTTGAAGATGTTGAGGCTCATGCCCGCGATCACCGCATCGCGCAGCGTGGCCTCGAGGTAGAGGGTGGACGGCGCGTCCTTCTCGCTGTCGAACCAGGCGCCCCATTCGTCGACCGCCAGCGCGACCTTCTTGTCGGGATCATAGCGGTCCATGATCGCCGAATGCTTGGCGATCAGCTCGTCGGTGAAGTGGGCGCGCTTCAGCGCGGCGGCATAATCGGTGAGGCCGAAGTCGACGTTGCGCCCCTTCTTGCCCCAATCGTTGCCGGCAAAGGTATAGAAGTGGAGCGACAGGCCCCACATTAGCGGACGGTCGGTCGTGTAGGCGAGCGGGGTCGGGTCAGGGCGCCACTTGGTCGCGAGCGCCATCATCTTCTCGGTCCACTCATAATCGTCGGTGTCGGCGCCGACCGCGATCAGGCGGCCGCGATCGCCGCTATAGTTGCGCAGGAAGGCGGCATATTGGCGATAGACGGCGGCATAGGTTTCCGCCGTCATGTTGCCGCCGCAGCCCCATGTTTCGTTGCCGACGCCGATATAGGGGACGTTCCAGGATTCGGTGCGGCCGTTGGCGGCGCGTGCCTTGCCGGGGCCGCTTTCAGTCGGTGCGCTGATGTAGCGCATCCAGTCGTCGGCTTCCTTGACGCTGCCCGATCCGACGTTGACCGACACGAACGGCTTGGCGCCGACCTGCTCCATGAAGTCGAGATATTCGTGGGTGCCGAAGGCGTTGGTTTCCGGGCTCTTGCCCCAGGCGCTGTTGATGCCGACGGGGCGGCTCTCGCGCGGGCCGATGCCGTCCTGCCAATGGTAGATGTCGGCGAAGCAGCCGCCCGGCCAGCGGATCACCGGCGCCTTGACCTGGCGCAGCGCGGCCACGACGTCGCTGCGGATACCGCGCACGTTGGGAATGGGCGAGTCCGGGCCGACCCAGATGCCCTCATAGACGCCGCGGCCGAGATGCTCGACGAAATGGCCGTAGATTTCGGGCGCGATGGTGGCGCCGGGCTTGTCGGCATGGACGGTGATGTCGGCAGTGCCGGTCTGGGCAAGGGCGGCCGGTGCGAGGCTGGCGACGAGCGCCGCTCCGGCAAGGCGGGCGGTGTTCCAGAAGCGTGAAGCGGACATGGTCATCCTTGCAGGCTGGCGATGAGGGAGAGCGGTGCCTCGACGATCGTGCCGTGGCGGGCGCCTTCGGGGACGGAGATGAGGCTGCTGGCATCCTCCCACGTGCGAAGGTCGCGCGAGCGGGCGGCGCCCCAGGCACCGTCGCGGTAGCGGTCGTAGAGGACATAGGTCCACTCGCCGAGCGTGACCGGTGCGGGCCCCTCGACCCATGCGGGCGTGAAGGGTGGCGACAGGTCGGTGAACGGCCCCGTGGGCGAGGCGGCGCGAGCGATGCGCAGGTGCTTCTTCTCCGGCTTCAGCGTTTCGTCCTTGATGACGAGGTGGAGGCCGTGGACCGGATGGTCGATGAAGGTCGCGTCGATCACGCTGAAGCCCGGATCCCAGAGCAGCCTGGGTTCCGACACGGTCACGAAGTCGCGCGTGGTGACGTACCAGAGGCGGTGGTTGTAGCGGTCCTCCGACGTGCCGTCCGTCTCGGTGAAGCGGCCGGTGACGGTGCTCGACCAGAAGATGACATAATGGCGGTTGCGCGCGTCCCAGATCTTCTCGGGCGCCCACACGTTGCGGGTGCCGGGCACGCTCGCCATCACCGGAATGGCGCGTTGCGGCGACCAGTTGACGAGGTCGGGGCTGGTCGCGTGGCCGAGCGTGACGCCTTCCCAGGCCGTAGTCCACAGAAGGTGCCAGGGGCCGTCCGCGCCGGGAGCCTTGAGGAGGAAGGGATCGCGCATCAGCTTGCTCTCGCCGACTTGAGGGGCGAGCAGTATCTCGCCGCCGCGCACCGGCGTGAAGTGGAGGCCGTCGCTGCTGGCGGCGAGGCGCAGGCCGGGCGTGCGGTCGCGCCCACCCGCGAAATAGCTCAGCAGATAGCCCCTCGCCTGCCCGCCCGGCAGCGGTGCGCAGGCGGCGGCGGAGGTTGCGGCGATGAGGGCGAGCGTGGAGCGGCGCGTCAGCATGCGGGCAGGCTGCCCTTCGCGCGGCCGGCGTTTACAAGACCCATGGCTCCACTCCTTCATTCTTATGCGCCAAAGGTGACAGCCCGCGGCGAGTGGGGCAAGCTTATAGTAGGACAAATAAGAGGGAGAATAGCCGATGAGGACCATCCTTGCTGCCTGCGGGATGCTGATCGCTGTGTCGCCGGCAGCGGCGGCCGAGATACCCAGGCTGACGCGCATCCTGATCGTCAGCGGCGGCGGCTATCACGATTATCCGGCGCAGCGGCAGTTGCTGGAATCCGGATTGGAAGCGCGGCTCCATGTCGAGGTGTCGCACGTCTTTTCCGACCCGCCGCCCGATCGCAAGACGCGGCCCGCCATCCCCGCCTTCGCCGATCCGAACTATGGCGACGGATACGACCTAATCATCCACAATGAATGCGCGGCGGACGAGAGCGACCCGAAGGTGCTGGATGCGGTGCTGGCGCCGCACGTGAAGGGCATCCCGGCGGTGAACCTGCACTGCGCGATGCACAGCTTCCGTTCGGGCGATTGGCGTCGGCCGGTGACGCCAGGCGCGGACCATGCGCGATGGTTCGCGTTCACCGGCGTCCAGTCCACGGGGCACGGGCCGCAGCGGCCGATCGCGGTAAGCTTCACCGATCACCCGATCGCCAAGGGCATGGCGCCGTGGACCACGCCGGACGAGGAACTCTACAACAACCTCACCCGGTTCGACGTGACGCCGGTCGCCATGGGCACGCAGCCGGGCGGAGATCCCGACGCGATCCTCGCCTGGACGCACGAATATGGGCCGAAGCGCGCGCGGGTGTTCAGCGTCACGCTTGCGCATAACGAAGGCACGATGGCGGACCCCCGCTACCTCGACCTGATCGCGCGCGGGGTGGCGTGGGCGACCGGGCACATGGATGCGAAGGGCGAATTGGCGAGGGCGATCCGCCGCTGATCAGGGCTGCAGCAATGCCCGGCAGCGGGCGGCGAACAGGTCGATGTCGGATGCGTCGTGGTAGAGGCCTAGGCCGATGCGCAGGACGTCGCCCCGCACGTCGGTGACGATGCCGGCGCGGTCGAGTTCGGCCTTCCACTGCGCGGCTTGGCGGTGGCGCAAGGCGAGGAAGCGGGCGTGCGGGCATTCACCGAGCGGGTTGAGCAGTTCGGCCTTGTCCAGCGGGCCTGCTGCGCCCTCTCCGATCAGGTCCACGAGGCGCTGCTGGAGCCGGGTGACGTGGTCGGAGATGATGGCGGTGGTCAGCCCTTCCTCGCGCAGCATGCGGAAGACGGCGGCGAGGCGATAGATGCCGCTGGGATCGAAGGTGGCGCCGAGGAAGCGGCGCGCGTCGGGGGCGTAGCCGATCGTGCCGGGCGGGGCGGTGAGGTCCTCGAACTCGGCGAACCAGCCGGTGATCGCCGGGCGCGGGCCGAAGCCGGGTGGAGCGTGGAGGAAGGCCGCGCCTTCGCCGGCCATCGCATATTTGTAGCCGCCTGCGAGGTAGAAGGCGCGCGTGCCCGCGTGGCTCAGGTCGGTCGGCACCGCCATGAAGCCATGGTAGCCGTCCACCACCAGCCACGGCCCTTCCGGTGCGGCGATGTCGGACAGGTCTATGAGGCCTTCGAACAGCCGGCCTGTGCCGAAGAAGACCTGGCTGGCGAAGACGATGTCGTGGTCGCCGCTGCGCGCACGCGCGGCAAAGCGTGCGGCGAGGTCGTGGGCCGGGTCGCAGGGGACGACCTCCAACTGGACCTCGCCGCTTTCCACCCAGCGCGCGACCTGGCGGCGGAAGCTGTGGAACTCGCCGTCGGTGGCGAGGATGCGCACGGGCTTTGTCCGCGCCGACACGATGCGGAGCAGCAAATCATGGGTGTTGGAGGAAAAAGCGATGCTGTCCGGCGACGGCAGGTTGAGTTCGGCGGCGATGCCGGCCTGCGCATCGGGGATAACCTCGCCGAACACGCGGTCCCATTTGTGATCGGCCAGGCGCGCGGCATCGTCCCAGCAGGCGATCTGCGCGGCGCGCGTGGCATCGGGCCAGAGATGATGGCTGTGCGCGGCCATGTGGAGGCGATCGGGCGCGGCGGACAGCGCATGGCCGAACAGGTGCTTCCAGCTCACAACTTGGTCCTCAGCGACCAGAGTTCGGGAAAGCAGCGCCGTTCCAGCGTCTTCTGGAGATAGGCGACGCCGGCGGTGCCGCCCGTGCCCTGCTTGCCGCCGATGATCCGTTCCACCGTCACCACATGCTTGTGCCGCCAAGTGAGCAGGGCGTCATCGAGATCGACCAGCTTTTCGGCGAGCTGGTAGAGATCCCAGTAACTCGCCGGATCGCGATAGACCTGGAGCCAGGCCTCCTCCACCTCGGGCGACGGCACATAAGGCTGCGCATAGTCGCGGCGAAGCACGGCGTCGGGCAGCGCAAGGCCGTGGGCGTCGAGCTGGGCCAGCGCCTCGTCGTAAAGACTGGGCGCGCGCAGTGCCTCTTCCAGCCCGCGGACCACGTCGGGATGGTCGCCATGGTGGCTGAGGTGCCGTCCGCCGTCCTTGAGACCGAGCAGATATTCGACTTCGCGAAACTGGGCCGACTGGAAACCCGACGAGGTGCCGAGCGTGGCACGGAAGCTGGAATAATCGCTGGGGGTCATGGTGGCGAGGATATCCCAGGACAGGGTCATGACCGTCTGGATGCGCGACACGCGGGCAAGGTTCTTGTAGCTGGGGATCAGGGTGCCGGCGCGCACCTGATCCTTGGCACGGCGCAGTTCGTGGATGATCTGCTTCAGCCACAATTCCTTGGTCTGGTGGATGATGAGGAACAGGAGTTCGTCATGCTGGCCGGACGAAGGCGCCTGCGCGCCCAGGATGCGGTCGAGCCCGAGGTAACTGGCATACGTGGTCCGCGGCGGCTTCTCGTCCGACATTGCCTCTCCGTTCATCTGTTTGCGCGACCTTACCGGCTCGGTGCGGCTTGAACAGCATGTGGCGGCGACGAACGGAGGCAAATGCGCGCCGAGCGCCCTGCCCCGCGCGTAACGCGTTCATCGGTGATGATGTAGCATGCGCTCCTGCATCGGCCTGTGACCGTCGGTGCGCGAGCGGGAGGACATGATGCGGCTTGTAGCGTTTCTGGCGTGGATTCTCGCACTTTCGGTTCAGCCCGCCTTTGCGCAGGCCCCGTCCAAGCTGCAGGGGCTGGAACAGCGGCTGGCCAGCATGGCGATCGAGAATGACGGCGAATTCGGTTTCGCCGCGCTCGACCTCGACACCGGCCAGGTGATCAGCTTCAACGGCAGCAATCCGTTCCCGATGGCGAGCACGATGAAGGTCGCGGTGGCGGCCGCCTATCTGACTGAAGTCGATGCCGGCCGGCGTAACCTGGGCGACACGATCGGCGGGCAGACCGCGTTCAGCCTGATGGACGCCATGATCACCCGCAGCGACAATCGCGCCACCGACGTCCTCATGGCCACGCTGGGCGGGCCGGCAGTGATCGACGGATGGCTGCGGCGGCATAGCCTGACCAACATCCGCGTGGACCGGACCATCGCCCAGTTGCTCGGCGACAGGCGCGACCTGCGCGACATCCGCGATTCCAGCACGCCGACCGCGATGCTCCAGCTGCTGAGCCTGATCGACCGCGGCGCTGCGTTGCAGCCCGGCAGCCGCGACCTGTTGATGGACATGATGCGCCGCTGCAAGACCGGATCGAACCGCATGCGCGCGCTGCTGCCGGCCGGTGCAGTGGTGGAGCACAAGACGGGCACGCTGTCCGGCTATACGAGCGATGTCGGATATCTGACGCTGCCGAGCGGCAAGCGCGTGGCGGTGGCATTCTTCGCCCGCGGCGGCTCCAACCGCCCGGCCGTGATCGCCACCGCGGCGCGGGCGATCTACGACGCCTTCGCCGAAAGCGGTGCGGAGGTGAAGCCCGTACCGACGCTGGCGCCGGCCGGAAGCCCGGCACCGGTCCTGGTCCAGGGACTGTAATGATGCCCGGCCTCGCCGCGTTCGTCGCGGCGCGGCGAGCCGGTCAGCGCCAATCGCGCTCGATCTCCTCCAACGTCTTGCCCCGGGTTTCCGGCAGCCGTGCCCGGATGAAGCCGAAGCCGGCCAGGCAGATGGCTGCATAGAGCCAGAAGGTCAGGCCGGTGCCCGCCGACGCGTTGAGCAGCGGGAAGCTGTAGGTCAGCACGAAGCATGCGGCCCAAAGTGCGCTGGTCGCCACCGCCATGCTGGCACCGCGCGCCTCGCCGGGGAATATCTCCGACAAGGCGACCCAGGTGACGGGCGCGAGCGTCATGGCATAACAGGCGATCGCCGCGACCACGAGCAGCAGCAGTGGCCAGCCCTGGAGGCCAGCCAGGTAGCATGCGCCAAGGACGAGGTAGATGAACGCAAGGCCCGCGCATCCGATCAGGAGCAGCCGCCGTCGCCCCCACCGCTCGATCGTGCCGAGCGCCACAAGCGTGAAGACGCAGTTCACGATGCCGGTGATGACGATGTTGAGCAGGGTGTCGGAAACGGCGTAGCCGGCGGAAGCGAAGATTTCCTGGGCGTAGTTGAACACCACGTTGATGCCGCACCATTGCTGCAGCACCGCCAGAACCACGCCGATCAGCAGGACGCGCCGGAAGCGTGGTTCGGCCAGCACTGCCGACAGGCTGCGGCCCGGCGCGGCGGCAAGCGCGTCCTTGATGCCGGCCAGAGCGGCGGAGGCATAAGCGGCACCGCCGAAACGGCTAAGCACGGCTTCCGCCTCTGCCCAGCGCCCCTTTTGGGCGAGCCAGCGCGGGCTTTCGGGTATCAGCAGGCAGCCGAGGAAGAAGGCGATCGAAGGGGCCGCCACCGCAGCGAACATCCAGCGCCAGCCGGTAGTGCCGTTCCACGAGGCTGCGATCTCACCCAAGGTCGCGTCGGGCGGAACCGGCTGCGCAATCAGCAGATTGGCGATCTGCGCGGCGAGCACGCCGATGACGATGGCGACTTGGTTGAGGCATACCAACCGCCCGCGGCTGCCCGCCGGCGCGATCTCGGCGATGTAGAGCGGCGACAGGCCAGACGCCATGCCGATCGCCACGCCGCCCAGGATCCGCCAGACGATGAAGCTGGAAAAGCCGCCGGCCAGTCCGGTGCCGATCGAGGAGACGGTGAAGAGCAAGGCCGCGATCAGCAGCGCAGGCTTGCGCCCCATCCGATCGCTGAGCGGCCCCGACGCCATCGCGCCCGCC
The DNA here is from genome assembly GCA_934539295.1 of uncultured Allosphingosinicella sp. Taxonomy (GTDB): domain Bacteria; phylum Pseudomonadota; class Alphaproteobacteria; order Sphingomonadales; family Sphingomonadaceae; genus Allosphingosinicella. Next base: position 31,645 of record CAKTCN010000025.1, on the reverse strand, counting down.
AGGCAGCCGACGAGCGCGCAGGAAACCGCCCAGGCCTGATCGGCCGGCGCCGTGATCCCGAAGCTCGCCTCGTAAAAGGGCTTGGCGCCGCCGATCACCACCCAGTCATAGCCGAACATCAGCCCGCCGAGCGCCGACACCGCCGCGCACAGCCACACGGCGGCCGACGCACCTTCGGGCACGCCGACGCCTGTTCCGGCTGGTCCCGCATCCGCGGCATGCATCATCAAAGCCTCCCCATTCGCCCGGCGTCCGCCACCACGTCCTCGCCCGTTATGAAGCGCGCCTTGTCCGACGCCAGAAAGGCGACCAGGCCTGCCACGTCCTCCGGCTGGCCGACGTCCGCCGGGTCGAGCACTTCGGCGCCCGACCGGATGGCAGGGCTGTCGCGCAGCATCTGGGTGTCGATCGCCCCGGGCAGCACGGCGTTCACGCGGATGCCGCGCGGCCGCCCTTCGATCGCGGCGGATCGCGTGAGGCTGACCAGCCCGGCCTTGGCCGCGGCATAGGGCGCCACCAGCGACGTCGTGCGACGAGCATGTACGGATGCGACGTTCACGACGCAGCCGCCGGGCCGCATGTGCCGCAACGCCTGCCCGGTGAAGAGCGCCGCGCCGATCAGATTGACGTCGAGCAGCCTGCGCCAGTCATCGGCGGTCAGGTCGGCGATCTCCTTGTAGATCATCATGCCGGCGACGTTCACCACCACATCGAGCGATCCGAAGGCCGCGATGGTGCGCTCCACGGCCGCGGCGACCGCGCCTTCGCTCGCGACATCGGCAGCGATGCCGATCGCGTCGGCAGCGCCGCGCGAAAGCAGCCTCTGGCAGGCGCCGTCCCCGTCCGCGCGAGCATCGACCAGTGCGATCTTGTCCCCCTGATCGGCAAAGGCATCCGCAACCGCCAGGCCGATGCCGCCCAGCCCGCCGGTCACGAGGACGCTGCGGCTCACCATTCGCGAAGGTCGCCATCCTTCCCGCGCCATGCGGGATTGCGCCAGCGATGGGGCGTGCGGGCCATCTCGCGCACCGCATCCTCGTTGATGACCACGCCCAGCCCCGGTCCTTGCGGAACCGGGACGCTGCCCTCCGTCACCGAGAAGATCTCCGGATTGCCCATCAGGGTCGTCAGGTCCTCCGACGGGCCGTTATAATGGATGCCGAGCGACATTTCCTGGATGACGAAATTGGGCGTAGCCGCCGCGACATGGAGGCAGGCGGCAAGCCCAATGGGCCCGATCGGGCAATGCGGCGCAAAAGCGACGTCGTAGGTCTCGGCCAGCGCAGCGATGCGGCGACACTCGGAAATGCCGCCTGCATGGGCGAGGTCCGGCTGCACGATGTCGACCGCGCCGCTTTCCAGGAACGGACGGAAATCCCAGCGGCTGTAGAGGCGCTCGCCAAGGGCGATCGGGATGGAAGTCTGCTGCGCAACCTGCGCGATCGCCGCCGGATGCTCGCTCAAGAGGATTTCCTCGGCGAAGAGCGGGCCGAGCGGCTCGATCGCGCGCAGGATCGCACGGGCCATCGGCTTGTGCACGCGGCCGTGGAAATCGACGCCCACGTCCATCCCCGTCTCGCGCACCAGCCCGACGCGCTCCACCACGCCGTCGATCGCGGAGGGGGATTCGACCCAGCCGAAATCCTCCACGCCGTTCATCTTCACGGCGGTGAAACCCTGCGCCTTGCGCGCCGTCGCCTGCGCCGCCACGTCATGCGGGCGATCGCCCCCGATCCAGGCATAAACGGGAATGCGATCGCGCACGCGGCCGCCCAGCAATTCGAACACCGGCACGCCGAGCTTGCGCGCCTTGATGTCCCACAAGGCCTGGTCGATGCCGGAAATGGCGGACAGCAAAACAGGCCCGCCCCGGTAGAAGCCCAGGCGATGCAGCATCTGCCACGCATCCTCGATCCGGTCTGGGTCATGACCGATCAGCCGGTCGCGCGCGGCATCCAGCGCGCCCATCACGCTTTCGGCATGCCCTTCCAGCGTCGCCTCGCCCCAGCCGACCGCGCCCTGCGCCGTTTCCAGCCGGACGAACAGCCAGCGCGGGCGTACCGGGAAGGCCTCGATCTTGCGATACTGTCCTTCATGTGGGCATCCTTCCGGGCGATTGGCAGGCGGTGAGCTATCCAACCGACCGGACGAGCGTCAATGAGATACTGGATCTGATCGGAAAGGCGGCGGCATGACAGGTTATTCGGTGGTGGCACGCCAGCGGCGGGATCGCCTGGGCGAAGGACCGTTGTGGGTGCCGGCGCGCGGCGAACTCTTCTGGTTGGATATCGAAGGCCATGCCATGCACCGGCTGCACCTGGCGCGGGGCGACGTCGCAACGCTCCAGTTCGACGAGCCGATCGGCTGGATATTGCCCTGTGCGCGCGAGGCGGGCTTCATCGCCGGATTCAAGAGCGGCTTTGCCTTCCTGGACGTAGACACAGGCGCGCGGACCCACATCGGGGCGCCCGAGCCGCATCGCCCGGACAATCGCCTGAACGATGCCAAGGTGGATGCGCATGGCCGCATCTGGGCAGGCACCAAGGACGATAGCGGGCGCACCGATTCGGGAACATTGTACCGCCTGGACCACGACCTTGGCTGGCAGGCGATGGACGGCGGCTACGGCGTGACCAACGGGCCGACCTTCAGCCCCGACGGGCGGGTCCTCTACCATACGGACAGCAATGCGCGGACGATCTTCGCCTTCGACCTCGGCGAGGACGGATCGCTGGAGAACAAGCGCGCCTGGGTCCGGTTCGAGGAGGCATGGGGCTATCCGGACGGCATGTGCACGGATGCCGAGGGGTGCGTCTGGGTCGCGCACTGGGATGGCGGCAGGATCAGCCGCTTCTCGCCGGCGGGCGAGTGGATGCGATCGATCAACCTTCCCGCGTCCAACATCACCAGCTGCGCCTTTGCAGGCGAGACGCTGGACCGGATGTTCGTCACCTCGTCCCTGATCGACCATGAGGACGAGCCGCTGGCAGGCGCCTTGTTCGAAGTCGATCCAGGCGTGCGGGGACTTGCCTCCCCGGTCTTCGGCGCCAGCCCCGCGGGCTGATCGCCGCCAGCGACGAACCTTAGCCGAGGTGGCAGTCGATCCGGCGCTCGCCAACGATCGACAGGCCGTAGCCGTCGAGGCCCACCAGGGTGTGGTGCGTGTTGGTCAACAGCTCCATCTCCCGCACGCCCAGTTCGGTGAGAATGGATGCGCCGACGCCATAGTCACGCAGCGCCTCCATCTCGTCCACGCTGGCGTCGCCCGTCTTGATCCGCACTGCGGTACTGAACGCGTCGGCGCTGGTGCGGTTGATGAGGACGATGACCCCGGCCCCGGCCTCGCCGATGATTTCCATGGAACGCTGGAGCATGCCGCTGCGCGCGCCGGTTTCGCCGAGAATGTCGTCGAACGGCGACAATACGTGCATCCGCACCAATGTGGGCGCGTCCGCGCTCACCTTCCCCTTGGCGAGGACGAGCTGCTCCGTGCCGGTCGCCTTGTTCCAGAAGGTCATGGCGGTCCAGGTGCCGCCCCAGCGGCTTTCGAACGGCACTTCCGTCCGCTTTTCGACCAGATGGTCGTGGCGGCGGCGATAGGCGATGAGATCGCGGATGGTGCCGAGCTTCAGGCCATGATGCTGCGCGAAGGCGACGCAATCGTCGAGCCGCGCCATGGTGCCGTCATCCTTCATGATCTCACAGATCACGCCGGACGGGTTGAGCCCCGCAAGGCGCGCAATGTCCACCGCCGCCTCCGTATGGCCGGTGCGCACCAGCACGCCGCCGTCGCGCGCCATCAGCGGGAAGACGTGGCCGGGCGACACGATCGCTTCCGGGCCGTTTGCCGCGTTGATCGCGACGGCAACCGTACGCGCGCGGTCGGCGGCCGAGATGCCGGTCGAAATGCCTTCCCTGGCTTCGATGGAGACGGTGAAGGCGGTGCCGTGCCGGGTGCCGTTGGCGCGCGTCATCGGCTCCAGGCCCAGTTGCTCGACCCGCTCGCCGGTCAAGGCGAGGCAGATCAGCCCGCGGCCGTAGCGGGCCATGAAGTTGATCGCATCGGGCGTGGCCATCTGCGCCGGAATGACGAGGTCGCCCTCATTCTCGCGATCCTCGTCGTCGACCAGGATGACCATGCGGCCATTCCGCGCCTCTTCGATCAGTTCCTCGGGCGTGGAAAGGAAGCCATGCTTCAGGTGCGCCAGTTCAGCCTTCATCTTTACTCTGCCTTGCATTGAAGATGCGAGGGGCAGGCCTGCCTGCGGTGCATCATCCGTGTTGCGGGGCATATCGACCTCGCACGGTGAAACCGCAAGCCCGACCAGGTGCGCCACGCCGCCGTGAAAATCGCTTTCACCACCTTGCGCCCGCACCAATCGTCCTGCAGCAAAGGGGCAAAGGGTGCCGCGCGGTAACGACGATCGGCCAAGCAGGAGGGATGAGGTGGATTTCAGCAGGCGCAGCGTGATGGGCGGCTCTCTGGCGGGGGCAGCGACGCTTTCGCTCGGCACCGGGTCCGCAATGGCCGCGACGATCGCGCAAGCAGCGCCCGGGCGAACCGCACCGGACTGGCGGCGCGGGTTCGACAACCAGCGTGTCGCGGACCTTGGCGACGGGCGCTTCCTCAACCCGCTCGTGTCCGGCGACCGGCCCGATCCCGCCATCCTGAAAGACGGCGACGATTATTACATGACCTTCTCAAGCTTCGATTCCTATCCGGGGCTCACCATCTGGCACAGCCGCGACCTGGTGAACTGGCAGCCACGAAAGGCCGCGCTTACGAGGAACATCGGGTCGGTGTGGGCGGTCAGCCTGGAGAAGCACGAGGGCCGCTATTTCCTCTACATTCCCGTCAAGGCCAGGCAGAACTCCATCTTCGTGATCTGGGCCGACAATATCGACGGGCCGTGGAGCGATCCGGTCGACCTCAAGCTCCATGGCCATATCGACCCCTGCCATGCAGTGGGCGAGGACGGGTCGCGCTGGCTGTTCCTGTCGGGCGGCGACCGCATCCGCTTGTCCGACGATGGCCTGTCCACCGTCGGCGCGGTGGAGCATGTCTATGATCCCTGGCGCTATCCCGATGAGTGGATCGTCGAGGGCTTTGCGCCCGAAGGCCCCAAGATCCACCGCCGCGGCGCATGGTTCTACATGATCACGGCGGTGGGCGGGACTGCCGGGCCGCCGACCGGGCACATGGTGATCGCAGCGCGTTCGCGCTCGATCCACGGCCCGTGGGAGCAGCATCCGGGCAATCCGCTGGTCCGCACGGCGAGCGCAGACGAGAAATGGTGGTCGCGCGGCCATGCCAGCCTGGTCGAGGCGCCGGACGGCAGCTGGTGGGCGATCTACCATGGCTTCGAGAACGGGTTCTGGACACTGGGGCGGCAATGCCTGATGGATCCAGTCGAATGGACAAATGACGGGTGGTTCCGGATGACCGGCGGCGACCTGTCGCAGCCGCTGCCCAAGCCCAAAGGCGGCAAGGCGCTGCCGCACGGCCATCCGCTGTCGGACGACTTCTCGAAGCCGCTGCAGCTTGGGCAGAAGTGGAACTTCTTCAAACCCTCGCCGGCCGAGGCGCAGCGTGCGGAGGTGCGCGGCGGCGCCCTCCACCTCAAGGCCGCGGGGACCGCGCCGAGCAGTTCCTCGCCGCTGCTGCTGATCGCGGGCGACACATCATACCAGTTCGAGTGCGATCTGGAGATCGAGGCGGGCGGCACCGCCGGGCTGCTGCTGTTCTACGACGAGAAGCTTTATTGCGGGCTCGGCTTCGACGAGAAGCGCTTCGTCACGCACCAATATGGGATCGAGCGCGGCCGTCCCGCCAACCCGCACGGCCGGCGCATGCGCATGCGCGTCACCAACGACCGCCACATCGTCACTTTCCACACATCCGGCGACAATGGCGCCACCTGGAAGAAGTTCGACCGGGGCATGGAAGTGTCCGGATATCATCACAATGTCCGCGGCGGTTTCCTGATGCTGCGGCCCGGCCTCTATTCGGCAGGTGCAGGCACCGCCCGCTTCCGCGATTTCCGTTTCAGGGCGCTGTAGGAGGCGCGACGCGACCTGCGTGAACGCAATGCCGCTTCTGTGATCGAGCGGCAGCGCAGTTTGCAGGGCCGGCGGCGGACGCGCTCGCGTTCCTGAGCGAGGCGCCGTGCGCCCCTATTATTGCAGATCGACGACAGTCGATTGACACTTCTTCACCTGCATTGCAGCTTACCGGCGAGAGCAAAAGAACTCCGCCGAGGACGCCCGTAGGCCCTGCTGGGATCAGCGATGATTTGGGGGTCCTTTGATGTGCGTGCCACTTGCAAGCCGACGGGTTGAATCCGCCACCCAGCCCTACACTCCTCCAGAGCGAGGCGGCGCCACCTGCGACCGATCCCGCCGCGCTCCGGCACGGGGGCGCTGAGGATGGACGGATTTGACCATGGAACGCTGGACGCCACGGATTTCCGGATCCTGCGTGAGTTGGCGAAGGATGGCCGGGTCTCCGACGTGAACCTGGGCGAACGCGTTCACCTGTCGAGCACGGCAGCGGCGCGGCGTCGCAAGATCCTGGAAGATGCGGGCGCAATCGCGGGCTATACGGCCGACGTCGACCTTGGCCGCATGGGCTACACCATCACCGTGATGGTCGCGATCGAGCTCACGTCGCAGGCGGAGCAGGTGCTGAACGAATTCGAAACCGCCGTGATGCGGTGCCCGTCCATGTCCTTCTGCAGCTTCGTATCGGGCGACACCGACTTCATCATGATGGTGCACGTGAAGTCGTTCGAGGATTATGACCGCATCTACCGGCGCGAATTGTCGATCCTGCCCCACGTCGCCAAGATCCGCAGCAGCTTCGTCATGCGTCAGGTCGTCGGCAGGCGCGTGCCGCCCACGATCCTTAAAGGCTGATCCGCGTCAGGGCGGCGGGAGCCGGCGCCTCTGCATCCGCGCGCCGCCTTCCCGCACGTTCCAGCATCCAGAGCGGCGCGGTGACAGCCAGCCATGCCAGGAACCACGGCCATGCTTCGCCGCGCGGAGTGGGCGCCGTGTAAGTCTGCCGTGCGCTCGGAGGCGCAGCTGCCAGGCGCAGGGTTGCCTCGCGCGTTTCCAGGCGGGCGGCCGCGGCAAGGGCATCGCGCGGATGGACGTAGAAAGTCTGGCTCCGCGCCGCCCCCCCTGCCCTTTGCACAAGAGTGTGGAAGCCGGGGGCACTGGGCCAGAATGCCCCGCATCGGGCATCGCCGGCGGCCGGGTCCGGCAAGACGGCGCCGACGCTCGCCCCGTCCGGGCCGCTGACCTGCGACACGCCCGCAAGGCCGCAAAGCGCCATGCGTTCGCCCACGCGGCCGGATGTTTGCAGGAGCATGGCGCCGGCCGGTCGGGGCCGCGCAACCGCGGTGACCGCGCTGCTCCAATATTCGTGATAGCGATCGCCCAGGCCGTTGAGGACGAGCGCATAGCCGTCCGCCAATGTCCACAAACCGACCCGGCCCAGACCCATGGCTCGCCAGCTGGCGAAGGTGGTGCCGGCATCGTCGGCGAGCATGGGCACCGGCGATGCCGCATCCTCGACCGCCCAGCGACTGATGGTGGCGACCGGATCGGCGAGGCTGTTTATCGAAGGGCCGGCATCCGGCGTTCCAGGCCCGCGGCGGGCCTGCAATAGCTGGTCGCTCGCCGCCAGGGGGCCGACATTCATGTCCTGAAGGCCGCCATCGCCGACCAGGTTGAGGCCGAGCGGCCGCAGCGCGCTGCGTTCCGCGGCGGACGGTGCCGATCCGATCCGCACGATCAGGCCGAGCCCCTGACGCACGGATACGGCGATCGCAGCGCGATCGGCTGCCGACGCCTGGCTCCAGCTGCGCTCGTCGATGATCATCGCGTCGAACGCCCGCAGGCTTGCTCCGCTTAACGCGATCGGCGCATCCCCGATCGATATGCCGCCGCCGGCGCTTAATTGCGTGTGGAGTGGCAGTCCCGCATCGCTCGCCCAGCGGCGGATATATTTGACCTCGGGCCCCGGCGCGCCGAGCAGCAGCAGCTTCGCCGGCGGGTCGGAGATGGTCTGAAGCGGCACGGCGGTATCGCTCACCATGCGGCGGTCGGGGCCGCGCAGCCGCAGCGTGAACAGCGCAAGGCCGGGCACACGCGCCGTGCCGCCGAGCAGAAACCGCCCGGAAGGCGGGAGCTTGCGCCCGTCTATGACCTGGCCGGACGGGTCGATCAGCTCCACCGCCCCAGCCGGATGGCCCAGCACCGTTCCGGTCACGGCAAAGGCCGCGCCTGCAGCGGTAGGCGGCGGTGCGCCAAGTTGGACCAGCCCGCGCGGGGGTGCTGATGGCGAGAAGGCGAAGGACATGCCCCGCGCCGTTTCACGGTCACGCGCAGTGAGGCCATCGCCGACCACCAGGATCCGCTGTGTGCCTGGATGGCGACGCAGCGCCGTCGCGAGGTCGGGCATCCGTTCGGCCCCGGCACGTGGCGCGGCTTCGGGCAGCAGGATCAGGCGGGTACCTTCGGGTATCTCCGCAGGACTGTTCGCGGTGGCGATCACCAGCGTCGGAGCCGCGCCGGTCGTGCTTGGCGGAACGAGCGTGAGGTAAAGCAGGATCGCCGACGCGACCTGCAGCCCGATCATCAGGGCGCTACGCCACAGCGGTGACCGCGCGGCGCCCGCACGATGCTGGAAGTATAGCAGCCGCGCCGCCCACAATGCGGTCGCAACGAGCAGCAAGGCTGCCAGCATCGTGTCCGGCGGGCTCATGTCAGCGAATGGCCTCCAGATAGCGCCGCCCGGTATCGCCGCCGTCCCCGCGCCGCCGCACTTGCGCTGGCGGGCGGTACAGGACCGTCCACAAACGCGCCCTCAGCGCGCTGCGGCACCGACCGCAGCCCGGATCGGCGCGCACATCTTCCACTGCAGCTCTCAGGCCGAGGGGATCCGGGATGCGCCCCTCGTTGCCGGCGATCCAGCGGTCCAGCGCGTCCAGCGGCACCCTGCCCCCGGCCGAACCGAGCGCGCGCCAGGCGGCGGCCGGTGCCGCGTCGACGGGTTCGAACGGGGTCAGCGCAGCGGCGCGGCTGGCCAGCCCCTCGCGCTTGCCGGTCATTCGCCGGCCCTCGTCGATCGGCGGCAATTGCGGGCCCACGCGGGCGAGATAGATGCGGGTCGCCTGCTGGACCTGCTTGATGAAGGCCAGCGCCTTGTAGGCATAAGGCAGCGCCTTGTCCGGATCGCCGGAGCGCAGGTGCCGTTCCGACTGCCACATCTCGTCCAGCGCCTGCTTGAGCAGCGCGCGCGTGTCCGGGTCGAGCAAAGTCGCGGCCTCGCTCTCGTCATGCGTGTGGCCATAGTCGGCGAGCACGTCTTCGGGCGCACCGAAGCCCGGGGCGGAAGCTGCCGGATCCTCACCATCATGGGCGTGGCCATCCTCGTCGTGGGCGGCAGGCGTTTCGTTCGCTGCATCAGCGGTCGGAAGCGCGGGCCGGGCCGGGCCGCCGCTCGCTTCCTCCCCCAGGAACTGGCCGTAGCGCAGGCGCAGCAGGCGCTGGTCCACGCCGATCGCGTCCGATCGGTCGACATAGGCGTCGCGGGGCAGGCGGCGGCGCTGCGGGATCAATGCTTCGGCATCGATGATGATCTGGCGCTGGCTGCGGAAATAAGCGGGCAGCACCTTCTTGGACATCAGCTCCAGCCCGGACTCCTTCGGCGGCTCGGGTGGCCAGCGCAGGATCACGCCTGCGCTGCGCACGGCCTGCGGGCCGGGGCTGCGGGTGTCGGACACCATGATCTGGGCGACGAGGTCCCCACCCCTTTGAAGGCCAAGCGCGGCGAGGTTGAGCTGCGCGGTGAAGCGCCGCTGCTTGGGATCGCCGGTGCCGCTGATCGCGAAGCTGCGCTCATGGAAGGTGACGTTCTCGCCATCGCCCTGCGCCAGCGTGACGCTCATCCTTCCGGTGGGCGCGACCGCGTAATCGTCCGTTGCCTCGAAAATCACCGTCCAGCTGCGCTGGCCCGGCGTGACGAGCACCAGCCCCTGTTCGGGCGAGACTACGCGCACCTGCGGCGGCGCGTCCGGGATCGCCTCAAGCCGGTGCAGCGGTGATGGCGCCGCGCCTGCCATGTGCAGGCGATAGAGCATGGATTTGTCGAGAAGCCTCGCGGTCCTCAGCTCGCTTGTGCGCCCACGCAGGTCGAGGCGTCCGCCGCCGAGAAACTCCAGATGCGCGCTGGCGGGGGCGGGGTCGAACCGGAGCGCCCATTCTATCCGCGAGCCATGGGGCGCACGGATGTCGAGGCTGCTGGCATGACGCGGCGGAAGGCGCGTGTAGGCCGGCGGAACGATCCGGACCTGCTGGCCGATCAGGCGCGGTGGCCCGGCCGCGGCAGCCTGCCGCGCTGCGGCCGCCGGGGTGGAGGGGTCGTGCGTGATCCGCGCCGGCCAGAGGAGGATCGCCACGATCGCGATCAGGGCGATGCACCAGGCCACTGCGATCCGGCGACCGGGCCATGCGGGCTGAAGCGCCTCGGGCGTGCCGTTGGCGAGCCTCGCCTCCAGCCGCGCCTTTTGCAGGCGCTGAAACGGGCCGAGCGCGGCGGGATCGGCGAAGAGCAGCGCGGCGCTGTCCTCCATGTCGCTGCGCCGCGCGTCGAGGCTGTGCGTCAGCCAGACCTCGTCATGTGCGCGGGCGGCGCGGAAGCAGGCCAGCGCCACGGCGGCGCCGCCGAGGGCAAGCGCCGCCAGGGCGGTGGACGGTGCGCCGAGGCGCCACGCGGCAGCGGCAACGACCAGCACCAGCGGGGTCCAGAGCAAGGCAATTCCGGCGGCTGCGCGTCGTCGCGCCGGACGCGTCCACTGGCTGAGCAGGAGATCGCCGCTCATGCCGCGATCACCCGCTTGCGGCTGCTGGCAAGCCAGCGCTCGACCAGGAAGATCAGCGCGACGGCGAGCGCGAGCCAGGGCCACAGGTCGAGCGGCGGCTGCGGATAAGAGGCTGCGCCGGTGCGCGGAACGAAGGCACGTGCCAGCACCCGGGCGGGCGCAGGTCCCGCAGGTGTCAGCACCGCCTGCAGGCGTTCGGGGAAGTCGGGTTCGAGCAACTCGGGCATGCGCGCCGGAACGAGCGGGCGCACGAAGCGCAGCACGCGCCCGCGTCCGATCGCACCCGCCTCGACAAGCGGCGTGCCCGACGCATCCCGCCACACGCCGGTGGTGCCGCCCGGCATGGCGAATCCTGCCTCGGCACCGAGCAGCGCCGTGCCGCCGCGGCCGATCCAGTCACGGACGGGTGCGGGAACCGGTCCCTGCCTCAGCCACACCAGCACCCGCTTCGTGTCTGGAAGCCGGCTGTCGAGCGCGATGTCGAGGTCGGCTGGTTTGCCCGGCGACACCCACGCCTGCGCCGCGGCACGCACGTAGCGGATGCCGTTATCTGCCGCCCCATCATGCCGGATCGAGAGCGCCGGCCGGATCTGCGCGGGGGGGCGCGACGCCATCATCCGGCCCGGCACGATCTCCCAGCGAACGGCACGGCTGAGCCGCGGCCGCTCGGCATCGACGCCGTGCAACTCGGCCGGCACATAGACCGCCAAGGGCGCCTTGGCAGGAAGCTCAGCGTCAAACTGCCGCAACAGGCTGGACAGCGCGATGGGACCGGGAGGCGCGCTCTGGTCGATCGGAGGAAATCCCGGCGCGAGCCAGTGGGCACGCGACCCTTCGGGAATGCGCGGCGGCTCGGCACCCGGCACGACCAGGATCCGCGGTGCCTTGCTCGCCGCGTCATACAGGACCGGCCGGGCCAGCAACATGGCAGCCAGCGCGAGCAGGAGCAGCCGCACGAGCAGCAAAGGCCAATCGTCGAAGCGGATGCGCTGGCGCGGCCGAGGTCGCTGCCGCAGCCAGCGCAATGCGGCGAAATCAACCGGCACCTGCTCGGTGCGGCGGCGCAGGTGGATGATGAACGGGATGGCGAGCGCGGCGAGCGCCGCCAGACCTGCGGGCGCGAGGAAGGCAGGTGTCATGCCGCCGTGCGCCCGAACAGCCGCCGCAGCGGCGCATCGACCGGTTCGTCGAGATAAGTGGTGATATGGCGGATGCCGGCATCGTCGAGCCTGCCGCGGATCGCCGCCTGCGCTTCGCCGAACCGCGCCAGAAATTCGGCCTTCAGCGCGGCGCCGTCGCCCAGCAATTCGTCGCCCGTCTCGGGATCGCGGAAGCGGAAGCCGCCATGGAAGGGAAAATCGCGTTCCTCCACGGTCAGGACCTGGATCGACAGCACTTCGCGCCCGGCCTTGGCCAGCCGCTCGATCAGGTTGACCGCCGCTTCGTCGAACCAGTCGCCGATGAAGATGACGAGGTCGCGCGCTCCGATCCGTTCCCAGATGGGCGCCAGCGCACGCTCGGGCGGCACCTGCCCCTGCGCCTCAAGGCCATAGAGCGCGATCAGCAGGCGGTCGCGCTGGCGTGCGCCATGGCCGGGCGGGACGACTTCGGGTCCCGCACCGCGGAGGAGCGCTGCGGCGAAGCGGTCGCCCTGCAGCATGGCGAGTTCGGCGATGCAGGCCGCGATCGCCTTGGCCGCGTCCAGCCGCGACCAGTCCGGCCGCGCACGATCCGCCTGCGCCATCGATGCGCTGGCATCGACGACGATCCACGCTGTCACTGGGCTCTCCCGCTCGCTCTCGCGCACGAAGAACTTGTCGGAGCGGCCGTAGAGCTTCCAGTCGATCTGCTTGAGTTCGTCGCCGGGTTCATAGGCCCGATATTGGGCGAATTCGATCCCGCTCCCGCGGCTGCGGCTGACATGCGCGCCGATCCCGTGCGCGCCTTCGGCGCGGCGCGTAGCGAGGCGCAGGCTCTTCAGCCGCGTGCGCACGCCGGGAGGGATCGGATCGTACGTCATGCAGTGCGTCAGGCGCCCGGCGGCGGCAGATGGTCGAGCAGGGCGGCGATAACGTCGTCGGCGCTCTTGCCCTCCGCTTCCGCCGCGAAGGACAGGAGCAGGCGGTGGCGCATCACCGGTGCGGCGAGCGCGGCGATATCCTCGCGCGTGGCGGCGAGGCGGCCGTGGAGCAGCGCGCGTGCCTTGGCGGCAAGCACCAGCGACTGGCCCGCACGCGGTCCGGCGCCCCAGCGCACATAGGTGGAGACCGCCGCCGGCACGCCCTCGCCCGGACGCGTGGCGCGCACCAGGCGCGTGATCCAGGACAGGAGGTCGAGACCCAGGTGCACTTCGCGGACCCAGGCCTGAAGGGTGAGTGCGTCCTCGGCGCCCATCACGCGCGGGACGGAACCGCCTCCCGAGCCGGTGGTCTGCGCCAAGATGTCGCGCTCCTCCGCCTCGGTCGGATAGCCGACCCGGATGTGAAGGAGGAAGCGGTCGAGCTGCGCCTCGGGCAGCGGATAGGTGCCGGCCTGTTCGAGCGGGTTCTGCGTCGCCAGCACGAAGAAGGGTGACGGCAGCTGATAGGTCGTGCCGCCGTAGCTGACCGTGCGTTCCTGCATCGCTTCCAGCAGGGCGGCCTGCGTCTTGGGCGGCGTGCGGTTGAGTTCGTCGGCAAGCAGCAGGTTGGTGAAGACCGGCCCCTTCTGGAAGCGGAAGTGGCGGTGGCCGGTGCCATGATCCTCCTCCAGCAATTCGGTGCCGAGAATGTCGCTGGGCATCAGGTCCGGCGTGAATTGGACGCGGCGAAATTCCAGGTCGAGCGCCTGGCCGAGCGTGCGCACGAGCAGGGTCTTGCCGAGCCCCGGCACGCCCTCCAGCAGGCAATGACCCCCCGCCAGCAGGCCGATCAGCAATTGTTCGACCACGTCTTCCTGGCCCACGATCGCCTGGGCGATGGCGGCGCGCAGGTCGGCGAGCTGTGCGAGCCGTGCCTGGATATCGGCTTCGGAAACGGGTGCGGTCATCGTGGCTCCAGGTAGTTCGGGGTCAATTGGTGAGTGCGTAGATGACGATGTTCACCGCGAACTTGGTATTGTCCTCGGCAAGGAAGCGTTTGTTGCGCCAATCGTAGTCCCACTCGCACCCATAATCCTTGTTGCTGTAGAGGATGCCCAGGCGGCTATCGACGTGGATGCCTTTCAAATAATCGTGGACGAGGTCGTCGCCCCAGCCGTTGAGCTCCAGGCCCGTGGCCGGCGGTCCGTCGAACTTGAAGAAGCTGGAATAGACCGCGTGCTTGGGCGGCAACTTCGCCAGCGCCTTCGGGCCGAAGATGCGGGCCATCTCCTCCTCGAAGCTTTTGGCGAACAGGCCGTCGATATCGTGGTTGCAGTCGTCGACGAACACGAAGCCGCCATTGCGCACATAGCGTTCGAAATTGCGGCGTTCGGCGGCGGAGAAGGTCACCGCCCGATGCCCCGCCAGATAGCAGAAGGGCGCCGACAGCATCGCCGAGTCCGACAGCGCGATCACCCGCTCCTTCGGATCCACCCTGAGCGTCGTATAATCGATCAGCGAGGTGAGCAGGTTGGACGGCATGCGCGCGTCCACATCCCAGTCACCGCTGTCGTAACGCAGGCGCGTGAACCAGAAGTCATAACCGGCGGCGACGGCCGGGAGCGGTCTTGCCAGCATCGCGCCGGCAAGACCTCCACCTATCCAGCGAAGGAATTCGCCCCGCGTCAACTCACCCACCCCCGGCTTCAAGCGATCGTCAGACGGCGTCCGACAACGAGGTGAAGGTGAAGTCGCGGACCTTCATGGCCGGCAACAACATGCTGCTGTCGCCCTGCCCACCCATCCGGACCGGACGACCAAGCTCGTCGATGTTGTTGAGCATGATCACCGGAGATTCGTTGAACCGGAAATTCTTGATCGGATATTTGAGCTCGCCATTCTCGATATAGAAGGTGCCGTCGCGGGTGAGGCCGGTCAGCAGCACGGTTTGCGGATCGACCATGCGGATATACCAGGTGCGGGTGACGAGCACGCCGCGATCGGTCGACCGGATCAGCTCGGCGGTCGATTTGGTGCCGCCGTCCATGATGAGGTTGCCGAAGCCGGCCTGCTGCGGCTTGCCCTGCTTCTGCGCCCAGTAACGCGAATATTGCAGGTTCGCGACCTTGCCGTTCTGGATGATCGGCACGCGCTGGCGCGGCAGGCCGTCCTCGTCCCACGGAAGCGTCGGCACCTCGGGGTGCCACGGGTCCGAGTAGATGTTGACGCGCGGGTCCATGATCTGGTCGCCGATGCGATTGCCGCCGCCTTTCTTCGACAGGAAGCTGCGCCCCTCGTCGGCCGAGCGCGCGTCGAAGAAGCGCATCATGAAACCGACCAGGCCCGAAACCGCCGCGGGCTCCAGGATCACCGTATATTTGCCGGGCTCCAGCGCGCGTGCGCCGGCCGAGGCGGCACCTTTTCGCATCGCGGTCTGTACGTCGCTGCTCGCGTTGAAGGTCGATGCGTCCTGAAGGTTGCGACCGACCCAGCCCGACCCGGCACCGTCCTCGGTGCGCACGGTGCAGGTGTAATCAAGTTGCGTCGACCGCTGGTAGCCGAAATTACCTTTGCTGTTGGCGAAGGCGACGAAGCGCTGCCCATCTTCCAGGTAGCCGGCCGCGATCAGCTTCTGCGCGCGGCAGGGTGTGATCGAGTCCCCGGCAACCTTGGCGCGAAATTCCGGCGTGATCGCCGCCGTCGCCTCGCTGAACGTGTCGGTGGGACGGTAGGTCTGCTTGCCGACGATCGGCATATATTCCGGGTTCTCGGGCGCGAGCCTGGCGAGATCCTCGGCACGGCGCACCGCGCGCTCCAGCGCGGCGTCGTCGAACTCGTTGATCGTGGTCGAGCCGACCCGGTTGCCGAACGCGCACTGCACGGCAAGATCGGTATTGGTGACGATGCCGCTGGTCGACACGTTGTTGCGTGCAAAACGGATGTTGCCGGTGACGGAACCGACCAGCGACGCGCTGGTCTCGTCGGCCTTGGACAGGGCGATGACCTTGTCGAGGATGGTCTTGGCCTCGGCTTCGGTGAGCATGCTCATATATTCTCTCCCTCGGATCGCTTGCGCGTCAGCCCAGCGACCGGGCGGTGTTGATGACGTTGATGCCGTCGAAGCGGGCGGTGCTCGACCCGTGCGACACGGCGGAGGATTGCGAGGGCTGGCCCTTGCCGTCGAAGAAGGAGCCGCCGAGGCGATAGTCGCTTTCGTCACACACGGCCGAGCAGGCGTTCCAGAATTCCGGCGTGCGGATCTGGTAGGCGACATCCTCGATCTGCTGCGTGATCTTGCCGTTCTTGATCTCGAAGAAGAGCTGCCCGCCGAACTGCGCGTTGTAGCGCTGCTGGTCGATGGAGAAGGAGCCGTCGCCGACGATGTAGATGCCGTTCTCGACCCCGCCGATCATGTCGGCGACGCTGAGCTTGCCCTTGCCCGGCGCCAGCGAGACGTTGGCCATGCGCTGGAACTGCACGCTGGACCAACTGTCGGCATAGCAGCAGCCATCCGATTCGGTCTTGCCCACGATATGCGCCTGGTCGCGGATGGTCTGATAATCGACGAGCTTGCCGTCGCGCACCAGATCCCAGCGCTTGGTCTTCACGCCTTCGTCGTCATAGGCGACATAGCCGAGGCTGCCGGGCTGCGTCTTGTCCGCGAACAAGGTCACCTTGTCGCTGCCATATTGGAAACCCGCCTCACGCTTGTCGAGCGTCGCGAAGCTGGTGCCCGCGAAGTTCGCCTCGTAGCCCAGCACGCGGTCGAGCTCGAGCGGGTGGCCGACCGATTCATGGATGGTGAGCCAGGTGTGCGAGGGATCGAGCACCAGGTCGTACTTGCCGGGCTTGACCGAGGGTGCCTTGAGCTTGGCCCGTGCCTGGCGAGCAGCGGCGATGGCATCCTCGCGCATGTCATAGGACATGCCGTAGGACGTGACCTCGCCCGGCAGCCTGTATTTCTGCCCCGGGGCGGCATCCAGATATTCGAAGCCCAGGCCCATTGGCGAGGAGAAGCCGTCGCGCGTGCGGAACTTGCCCGATGCCTGGTCGACCGCCGTCACCGTGAAGGACGGCCAGATGCGGTGCACGTCCTGGTCGATGTACGACCCTTCGCTATTGGCGAAATATTTCTGCTCGTTGACCAGGAACAGCGTCGAATTGATGAAGTTGGCGCCCGCCTCCATCGCGGCCGCGTTGACGCCGAGCAGCAGGTCGACCTTGTCCTTGATGGGGACCGACATCGCATTCTTCTTGATCGGCGTGCGCCAGCTGACTTCGCCGGCGCCGCTCGCCGGTGCAAGCTGGACCTTTTCGGTCTGGAACCTGGAATTGGCCTTGGCGATCGCGGTCGCCTGTCGGGCGGCTTCGGCGACGGCATCCACGGTCAGCTCGTTGGTCGCCGCAAAGCCCCATGCGCCGTCGGCGATCACGCGCACGCCGGTGCCGGTCGACTCGGTGTTGACGATGTTCTGGACGTTCTTCTCGCGCGTGATGACGAACTGGTTGAGGTAGCGGCCGACGCGGACGTCGCAATAGGATGCGCCGCTGTCGCGCGCCGCGTTGAGTGCGGCGTCGGCAAGCTGCTTCTTCACCTTGGCGTCGATCGTCTCCTCGAGCGCCTGCGCCGCGATGGCGCGCCCGAACATGTTCGGCGACAACATCGCGCCCGCGGCAAGACTGCCATAAGTGAGAAAGTCTCGTCTGTGCACGGCTCATCTCCAGGTTCCGGCGGACGCAGCGCGCCCGTCATTCTGTGTTGGAATGTCAGCTGGCCGGACCTGCGCCCCGCCCCCCGGTGGGATGATGAAACGGAAATCAGGTCGGCGGCAATGGGATATTCGGGCGGGCTTTCATCACCCGCCCGGCAACATGTTCGGGTCAGGCCTTGAGAACGGTGTCCACCGCCGACAGGAAGGTCTTCATCTCGTCCGCCGATCCGACGGTGACGCGCGACACGGTCGGCCATATCTGCCAGTTGCGGCCGATCTGCACCTTCTGGGCGAGCAGAGCGGTCTGCATGTCCTTGGCCTGCCGGGTCTTCCAGTCGACCATGAACATGTTCGCCTCGCTGCCCGGATGGACGGCGATGCCGCGGTTCGCGAGGGCGGCGATGGTGGCGGTCCGCGTCGCGATCATCTCGTCGCGGCGCGCCTTGATCAGCGCGGTTTGGGTGTAGGATGCATTGCCGCATGCCACGGCAGGCATCGGCAGCATACCGGTCACCTGCCCGCCGTCATAGCGTGCCATCTGCTTCTGGATGTCGGGATGCGAGAAGGTGAGGCCGAGCCGCATGCCGGCCATGCCGAACAATTTGGAGAAGGTCCGCATCACGATCACATCGTTGCGCTGGGCCGCGAGTTGCGTGGCGCTCTGCCCGTCGGTGAAGTGGAGATAGGCCTCGTCCACCAGCAGCACCGATCCCGCCGGCTTGTTCGCAGCCAGCCATTCGATGTCGGCGAGCGGCGTCACCGCGCCGGTCGGATTGTTCGGCGTGCACACATAATAAAGACCTGCATCCGGCGCGGCGGCGAGCATCGCGCGAACGTCGGCGCCCTTGCCCGGCGCGCCCGGCACCTTGGTGACCGGCGCCTGCAGCCAGGCCGCGGCACGCCACGGCGATTCATAGGTCGGGTCCATCGTCACCAGACCCTTGGTCGGCGAGCAGAAGGAGATGACGCTGCGCACCAGCGGGTCACCCGATCCCGGCCAGGTCGTGACCAGTTCGGCCGGGATGCCTTCGACGCTCGCCACCGTCTTGATGAGCTTGTCGCGCTCGTTGCCGGGATCGTAGCGGTTGCCCTGTGCGATCACGTCCGCCGCCGCAGCAGCAGCCGGTGCGAACGGCCCCGTCCAGCATTCGTTAGCGCCGATACGAACGCCGCCGATGATGCCGCGTGCGGCTTGCCCGCCCTGCGCAAAGGCGGCGGTGCCGCCGAGCGCGGCGTTGATCGTGGCACCCGCGCCGGCCAGGGCGACGATGCGCCCAAGCTGCCGGCGCGAAAAGCCGCGGTCGAGCAATTCTTCCTGAACCTGCCGTGCGAACATAGTCGTATCCCCTTTTTTCTTCGAACCCGCCCCCCGGGCATGCGTCACATGGTGAGCGCGTCCCGGAACATGAGTGTGGCCACAATCATAAGGTAAATGGCGAACAATCGCTTCAGCAGCGGCGCCGGCAGGGCATGCGCCGCACTGGCGCCCAGCGGCGCGGTCAGCATCGACATGGCCGAAATCGCGACCGCCGCGATCAGATTGACATAGCCGACAGAGCCCAGCGGAAGATGATGTTCGCCTATGCCGATCAGCGCGAAGCCGATCGCGCCCGGCACCGAAATGATGAAGCCGACCCCCGCCGCGGTGGCGATCGCGCGATGGATCGACCGCCCGCACAATGTCATGACGATCACGGCGATCGTGCCTCCGCCTATGCCGAGCAGCGAGGACAAGGTGCCCAGCCCTCCGGCGAGCGAGGCACGCGTGACGCCGGTCGGCATCTCGTCGCTGAGCTGCCGCTTGGACAGGACGGGAAAGAAGAAGTGGAGCGACATCAGGGCGACGCCGATCGCAAAGGTCATCGCCATCACCCGCCCGTCCACGAAATAGGCGAGCACCACCCCCGCCCCGACGCCGAGCACGATCCACGGCGCCCAGCTTCGCAGGATTTCGAAATCCACGGCGCCTCGCCTGGCATGCGCCTGCACCGACCGGATGGAGGTGAAGATGATCGTCGCGAGCGACGTGCCGATCGCGACATGGGGACGGCTGGCGACATCGCCGCCGAGGAAATGAAGCGTGGAGAAGAGCGCCGGCACGACAACGAAGCCACCCCCGATCCCGAACAAGCCTGCCGCGAAACCCGCCAGGAGACCCGCGCCGAGCATCGCGACGACGGCCATGGTCAGGTCGATCAAGGACCAGGTCATCATGCCCGGTGCATCCAGCGTGCGACAACGCGGTCGAGCGCGCGGCTTCCTGTATCTTTAAACGTCATCAGGCCCCCAGAATCGTCACGCGACGCTTGCCGGCCGTCCAGTATCCCCTGCTTCTTATGAGACGAAAGTTGCCGCTCAAAACCGATCCTGTCAATTACGTGCTAATATTAGCGGGAATCGAGCAAGTTCGTTTCTTGTGATGCAGAATCCGGCGCGACCGGTTCATCTCGGCCGCTTCTGCGCAGCAATCGGTCGCGCAAATTGAATTCCGACGAAAACTCGGCGTCCGAAACGGTCTTCAGTCATGCCATCTTGCTTTGCAGCCGGGCGATCTTGTGATGCGCAGGGCAAGGTAGATAAGAACCGGCCATGGAAACTGGCCCGCAGGATGCGCTACTCGGCAGGGCGATGGCAGCCTTGCGCCGGGGTGACATCAAGGCGGCAAGAGCGGGATTCGAGTCGCTGCCGCGCCCGCCATGGATGCTGCTGGCGAAGGCGTGCAACGATTGCGGCGACATGCCGGGCCTCGAACATGCCTTGTCGCGGCAGCTTGCCATCGAGCCACGCAATCTGGCCGCGCTGCTCGGCATGGGCGAACTCAAGGCGCGCCAGGGCGATGAACGCTCCGCCACGTCCTTTTTCCAGGCGGCGATCGCACATGTTGCGGGCCGGCCCGTGCCGCCCGGCATTGCGGCGCAAGTGGAAAGGGCACGCGTGTTCGTGAACGGCGCTGCCGCCCGTTTCGAGCAGCAGCTGCTGGGTAGGC
The DNA here is from genome assembly GCA_934539295.1 of uncultured Allosphingosinicella sp. Lineage (GTDB taxonomy): Bacteria > Pseudomonadota > Alphaproteobacteria > Sphingomonadales > Sphingomonadaceae > Allosphingosinicella. Next base: position 10,999 of record CAKTCN010000025.1, on the reverse strand, counting down.
TCGACCATGCTGCGCTTCTTCAGGGCGATAGCCACCGTCGCTTTCGCCACGCCATCGACCTGCTTCTCGGCAAGGTACCGGTGTATCAGCAGCAACCAACCAAATTCTACTTCCCCGAGCTGCCACAGCGCACCTTCTACGAGCGGGAGGAATTTGCGTGGCTTGCGCCGATGGAGGCGGCTGCAGGCGCGATGACGCAGGAACTGCGCCAGGTCATGGACCGGGGCGTCGCCTTCCCGCCCTATGTCGAAGGTGACGCAGACCGGCCGGCCCAGGACACGCATCTGCGCGGCAATGCCGACTGGGGCGCGTTCCATTTCTGGAAGGATGGGCAGGTCGTCCACCCGAATGCGGACCTGTGCCCCGCAACCATGGCCGCGCTTGCGCACGCGCCGATGCCCGACATAGCAGGGCGCTCCCCGATGGCGCTCTGGTCGCTGCTGAAGCCCGGCACGCACATCCCGCCGCATCATGGAATGCTGAACACGCATCTCATCTGCCACATCCCGCTGATCGTGCCCGGCGCGTGCGCGCTGCGCGTGGGGCATGAAACCCGGCCGTGGCGCGCAGGAGAGACGCTCGTGTTCGACGACAGCATCGAGCACGAGGCCTGGAACCGCAGCAACGAGACACGCGTGATTCTGCTGTTCGAAATCTGGCGGCCGGAGATCACGCCCGAAGAGCGTTCGGCACTCGCGCAGCTATTCGCGGCGATCGACGATTTCGGCCAAGCCAGCTGAGGCGTTTTGGAGGCCGCCGGCCGGTCCGGCGAAAAGCTGATCGATTGCGCCCACCGACGTCGGATTGCTGCGCAAATATGCTCCAGCCACATCCGTAATGAAGGAATCGATCTCCAAAACGGCGCATCATTGAAACATCATTCTTGAATGTTTCAGCTTGTTGACAATCCTCGCATGAACTTCATACTCCAGAATCAGTTATCCAGCTTGCTCAACGCAAGTGGTGACGGCGGATCGCCTTATAGAGTGACAATGTCACATGAAAAGGCGATGTCGCGACATGATCGGTGCGGCGCATTCCTGACAGATCATGTCGGGTGTCGTGAATTCGCATCCTTCATTTTTGGGAGAGGTCCTAAGCACGTCTTACCGACGGGGGACCGCATGAAGTCTCGTCACGAGATTCAGCATCGGACAAATATGCGATTGCGCCGGCATCGCATCCTTATCTCACGTGATATTTACAATTCTATCGGGCGGTTCAGGTTTCGCTTGCACAAAGGCCTTCTTCGTCCGCCTCCTTTTTAGCGGAAGTTCTTCAGCTTGAAAGACTACCAGACGCGTCTTCAGGCAACCAGATCAACATTCGGGATATACTTGAACATCGACAGCTAATCACAATCGCACCGGCAGCATCGGATAAACGGCCGGACTAAAGGGGGAAATATGCGCGATAAAGACAAGCACGCCGCAGGGTATCTGCGGCGGGGGTTTCTTGCGTCCACTGCACTGGGCGGCATCATTGTCGCGACGCCGGCAATGGCGCAGTCGCTTCCGCCATCCTCGTCCGAGATCGCACAGGATGCGGAAGGCGGCGCAGCAGACGAACCCGACGAAGCGGTGGTGATCACCGGTTCGCGCATTTCAAACCCGAACCTTGGCTCGGCAAGCCCGGTCACCGTGGTCGGCGCCGAGGAATTCGCAGCCACCGGCACCGCGCGGATCGAGGACCTGATCAACTCGCTGCCCCAGGTGACCGCCGACCAGACCGGATCGGGCGCGCAGGGCATCGCGACCGTCGATCTTCGCGGCATCGGGCCGAGCCGGACGCTGGTCCTGGTCAACGGCCGCCGCCTTGTCCCCGGCGATCCGGAAAATCCGGTGGCCGACCTCAACAACATCCCGGCTGCGCTGATCGAGCGGGTCGAGGTGCTGACCGGCGGCGCGTCGTCGGTCTACGGGTCGGACGCCATTGCCGGCGTCGTCAACTTCGTTCTCGACGACGATTTCGACGGTTTCCGCATCGACACGCAATATTCGGTCAACCAGCATGACAATGACGGCGACCAGCGCATCCTCGATGCGTTGGACCAGCGCGGCATTTCCTATCCGACCGGCAGCACCGTCGGCGGCGCCCAGTTCGACCTCAATCTCACGACCGGCGCCGGCTTTGACGATGGGCGCGGCCATGTCACGGCCTATGCCGGATATCGTAAGATCCAGGGTCTGCGCCAGGCGGACTATGACTTCTCGTCCTGCTCGCTGACGCCGAGCACGACCAGCGATACCTTTGCGTGCAGCGGATCGCCGACCACCAGCCCGGCACAGTTCCAGATCTCCCGCAATCCGGACGCCTTCAACGCGGCGCTCACCAACACCACTGCGCAGACGCTCAATCCCGCGGTCGTCAACGGCGCCGGCTTCCGCCCCTATGACGCGGCCCGCGACGCCTACAATTTCGCGCCGGCCACCTATTTCCAGCGGCCGGACGAGCGTTACACGGCGGGCGCCTTTGCCGATTACGAGATTTCGGACGCGATCAACGCCTATCTCGAACTCAGCTTCATGGACGACAGGAGCGTCTATCAGCAGGGCGAGTCCGGGGCTTTCGGCACGGCCTACTCGATCCCGTGCGACGGTTCGAACCCGCTAATCTCGGCAGCGCAGCTTGCGGTTGCCTGCACGCCCGCCCGTCTCGCCGCCGTCGCCGACAACCCGGCGACGCCGCTCAACGAGACCCGCGCCGCCCAGACCTCGGTCACCGCGCTCGCCTATCGCCGCAATTCGGAAGGCGGCGGCCGCCAATCCGACATGCGCCACACCAGCTACCGCGTCGTGCTCGGCACGCGCGGCGATCTCGGCAGCAACTGGGCCTATGACCTCTACGGTCAGTTCGCCCGCACCGTCTATTCGCAGCGTTACGGGCGCGAATTCAGCAAGCAGCGGCTCCAGCGCGCACTGGATGTCGTTCGCAGCCCGACCGGCGCCCCCGTCTGCCGCTCGGTCCTGAACGGCCAGGATCTCAGCTGCGTCCCGTACAACATCTATGAGCTGAACGGCGTCACCCAGGCCCAGCTCGACTATCTTCAGGTGCCGCAGCTGGCCCAGGGCCAGACGACCGAGCAGATCGTCTCCGGCTCCCTCTCGAACAACGATCTCGGCTTCGGCCTGCCATGGTCGGAAAACGGCGTCGCCCTCGCGCTTGGCGCCGAATATCGCAAGGAGTCGATCGAGCTCAACACCGACCTCAGCTTCACCCTGGGCGACGGCGCGGGTTCGGGCGGTCCGCGCCCCAGCTTCGACGGCGGCTTCGACGTCAAGGAGCTGTTCGGCGAACTTCGCGTGCCGATCATCGAGGACGGCTTCATCGAGGAACTGTCGGTCGAAGCGGGCTACCGCTATTCGGATTACTCTACCTCCGGCACCGCCGAGTCCTACAAGGCGCTCGTCAATTTCGCGCCCGTGGACGGCATCCGCTTCCGCGGCGGCTACAACCGCGCCGTGCGCGCGCCCAACATCGTCGAACTCTACGATCCGCAGCGCCTGGGCCTGTTCGGCGGCGACGATCCCTGCGACGGCACGCTCGATGCCGCGGTCGCCGCCAATCGGCCGCGCTTCACGCTCGCCCAGTGTCAGAATACCGGCGTGACCGCCGCCCAATATGGCAACATCCCGCTCAACACCGCCAACCAGTTCCAGCAGTTCACCGGCGGCAATCTGGACCTCGAGCCGGAAGTTGCCGACACCTACACGGCCGGCGTCGTGTTCATGCCCGAAGGCATGCTGCGCGGGCTCAACGTGTCGGTCGATTATTACGACATCGAAGTCACCAACCTGATCGGCACGATCGGCGCGCAGATCATCCTCAACCAGTGCGCGGAAACGGGCAATCCGACCTTCTGCGGATACATCACCCGCGATGCCAGCGGATCCTTGTTCCAGCAGGATACCGGCCGCGTGGTGAACACCCGCGTCAACATCGGCGGCGTTCGCACCAAGGGCGTCGACATCTCGGCCAATTACCGCCTGAAGCTGGGCGGCGATCTCGGCGCGGTCAGCGTGTCGATGAACGGCACCTATCTCGATTCCTACGTGACCACACCGGGTGTGGTGGACGTCGCCAGCGGGATCAGCACCTACGATTGCGCCGGCTACTTCGGCACCAGCTGCGACCGGCCGCAGCCCAAATGGCGGCACAATCTCCGCCTCACCTACGATGCGTCGGAAGCATGGTCGATCACCGGCCGGTGGCGCTATTTCGCCAGTTCGGACAGCGAACGGACGCAGACGGACAATCCGTTCCTCCGCAACACCATCCAGATCCCGACCGCGCATATCAGCCCGTATAGCTATTTCGACCTGTCGGCTTCGGTCACGCCGGCACCTGAATTCACGTTGCGAATGGGCGTCCAGAACATGTTCGACAAGGATCCGCCCGCGGGCAACACCTATGCCGGCACCTACCAGCATCTCGGCCGCTACTTCCACGTGGGGGCGACGCTGGAATTCTGATCTCTCGCCTACGGACATCCCCCGCATGCGCCCGGCGCGTGCGCGGGATGGACGCATATTTTTCGAGCCTGAAAGGACCATCATGAAGACCAGATCGCTTGCCGGCGCCGCCCTGATGGCGCTGGCCGCGTGCACGCAGAACGCGCCGGTGCAATCCGCCGCGTCCTCGCCCCCGCCAAGGCAGGCGCCCTTCCCCGCCGATCCCTATCCGTCGACCTACAAGGCATATCCCGGCGTTCCGACCGTGATCACCAACGCGACCATCTTCGATGGCGAGGGCGGCCGGATCGACAATGGCTCGATCCTGATCGCCGACGGCAAGATCGTCGAGATCGGGCAAAGCGTGACCGCACCCGCGGGCGCCACGGTCATCGACGGCGCGGGCAAGTGGGTGACGCCTGGCGTGATCGACATCCACAGCCACCTCGGCGACTATGCTTCTCCCTCGGTGCAGGCGCTGTCGGACGGCAACGAGTCGACGGACCCCGTCACCGCGCAGGTGTGGGCCGAACATAGCGTGTGGCCGCAGGATCCCGGCTTTGCCCGCGCGCTCGTCAATGGTGGCGTGACCACGATCCAGATCCTTCCAGGCTCTGCCAACCTGTTCGGCGGGCGGTCGGTGACGGTGAAGAACGTCTATGCCCGCACCGCGCAGGGCATGAAGTTCCCCGGTGCGCCCTACGGCCTCAAGATGGCCTGCGGCGAAAATCCCAAGCGCGTCTACGGATCGCGCAATCGTCTGCCTTCCACGCGCATGGGCAACATGGCCGTCAATCGCGCCACCTGGCAGAAGGCGCGCGATTACACGAACAAGTGGGACCGCTACGCCGAAAAGGGCGGCGAGGCGCCGGTTCGCGACGTCCAGCTCGACACGCTCATGGGCGTGCTCAAGGGCGAGATCCTGGTCCACAACCATTGCTACCGCGCCGACGAAATGGCCTACGTCCTCGATATGGCAAAGGAGTTCGGCTACAAGGTCACCACCTTCCAGCACGCCGTCGAAGCCTACAAGATCGCCGACCTGCTGAAGGCGAACGGCACCTGTGCTTCGGTGTGGGCCGATTGGTGGGGCTTCAAGATGGAAGCCTATGACGCGGTCTACGAAAACCTGCCGCTGCTGGAGTCGCAGGGCGCCTGCGCGATGATCCATTCGGACGATCCCGACGGCATCCAGCGCCTCAACCAGGAAGTCGCCAAGGCGCGCGGCGACGGCAAAAGGATCGGAATCAACATTTCCGACGAGCAGGCCTGGACCTGGCTCAGCTACAATCCCGCCAGGTCGCTCGGCATCGCCGACAAGACAGGCAGCCTGAAGCCCGGCAAGATGGCCGATGTCGTGCTTTGGAACGGCAATCCGTACAGCGTCTATACGCGCACGGCCAAGGTATGGGTCGACGGCGCCCTCCTCTACGATGCCTCCGACCCCACGCGGCGTCCCGTGTCCGATTTCGAGCTCGGCCAGATCGGCGAAGGAGACGTGAAGTGAAGCATATCCTTCTTTGTGCAGCGGCGCTGCTCGCCGCCTCCCCCGCCACCGCCCAGACGATCGCCATCGTCGGCGGCAAGGTCGCGCTCGGGGACGGATCGCAGCCGATCGAGAACGGCACCGTCGTCATCCGCGACGGCCGCATCGCTGCCGCCGGTGCCGGTGTGGCGGTCCCGGCCGGCGCGCGGGTGATCGATGCGGCGGGCAAATGGGTGTCGCCCGGCCTGGTCGCCGGCATGACCCCGCTCGGCCTGGTCGAGGTGCCGGGCGTCCAGCAGACCAACGATGCCCGCGCCGAAAACTCGCCTTTCTCCGCCGCAATCGATGTCGCGCCGGCGATCAACCCGCGCGCACAGCCGATCCAGGTGTCGCGGGCAGAAGGCTTCACCCGCGCGATCGTCGCACCATCGGCCGGCGAGAGCATCTTCGCAGGGCAAGGCGCGATCATCGATCTCGGCACCGACATGAAGGCGATCGTGAAGCCCCGCGCCTTCCAATATGTCGAGTTCGGCGAAGGCGGTGCCGAAGCGGTGGGTGGCGGGCGTCCCGGTGCGTACGCTTACCTGCGCAACGCGCTGAAGGAAGCGCAGGCATTCGGGCGCGACGACGGCTATGAAAAGAAGCTGTCGCGCATGGATGCCGAGGCTCTCATCCCGGTGGTGAACGGACGCATGCCGCTGTTCGTGAATGTTCAGCGCGGCAGCGACATCCTGACGGTGCTTGAACTGACGACGGAGTTCCCCAACCTGAAGCTGGTGCTGGTCGGCGCGGCGGAGGGCTGGACGGTCGCCCCGCAAATCGCCGCATCGGGCGTCTGGGTGATTACCGCCGGCCTCACCAACCTGCCCGAATCGTTTGAAAGCCTTGCGGCGACACAATCGAACGTCGGCCGGATGAAGGCGGCAGGCGTGAAGGTGGCGCTGCGCACCTCGCGCAATCCCAAGCAGGAAGCGGGCAATCTCGTCGGCCTGTCGGGCGTGCCGGGTGCGACCGGCCTCGACTGGGGCAGCGCGTTCGCGGCGATCACCTCCGGGCCGGCGGCTGTGGTCGGCCTTTCCGACCAGTTCGGTTCGCTGTTGCCCGGGCGGCGGGCGGACGTGGTCGTATGGGACGGCGACCCGCTGGAGAATGAAAGCGGTGTCCAGGCGGTCTTCATCGATGGTGTCGAGCAATCGCTCACCAACCACATGAGCAAGCTGCGCGACCGCTACCGCCAGGCGCATGAGGGGGCGCTTCCCAAATCCTACGAACGCTGACTATTCTGTGCCCCGGGCTTCAATGGCCCGGGGCACGTACCACCGGCATGAATGACGTCACTCACATCCCTGGTCAGGCCGTCGAATGACCGCTGCGGCATGGTCTCATCGCGACCTGCTGGACTTCCGCGCGGCGGAACATGCGCTTGCCGCCGGCGACCATGCGGGCGCCGAACGGATCGCGGCCGGTGTGGCGGGGCGGCAGCCGAAGTCGGCGCAGGTGCATCGCCTGATCGCCACCGCGCGCAGGCGCCGCGGCGATCTGCGCGCTGCGCTTGCGGCCTACCAGGCGGCCGAGGCGATCGCGCCCGACGATCCGGACCTGCTCGTCGATCATGCCGGATTGCTGGACCGGATGGGCGCCTTCGACGACGCCATAGCGCGGTACCGGCACGTACTCGCTGTCCTTCCAGCGCACGCACAGGCGATGCTCGGCCTGGCACTTTCGCTCAAGCATGCGGGCAGGCTGGACGACGCCCTCGCCATCCTTTCCGATGCCGTCGCCAATTCGCCTCGCGACGACCGGCTCTGGCAGGCCAGGGGCGCGATTCTGCGCGACCTTGGCGAAAGCGACCTCGCCGCCCAGGCCTTTGACGAAGCGCTGCGCCTCGCACCTGGCAACGCGGCGTCGCTTCACGGCCGCGCGCGTGTCGAGGAAGAGGCCGGCAGGCCCGCGGGCGGCTTCTACGAGCGCGCCCGGCAGGTTCACCCCGCCGACCGCGCGCTGCTGCTCAGCCAGGCTGTGTCGGCCGCCGGAGAGGGCCGCATCGGTGAGGCTGTGGCGGCACTGGATGCACAGGTCCGTCGCACGCCCGACTGGATCGAGGGGCAGGTCGCACTCGCGCGCCTGCGCTGGCAGCATGACGGTCCAGACCAATTCGACGCGGGCTTCCGCCAGGGCATCGCTTCGCTACCCGCTCACGGCCCGCTTCGCGCCGCATGGCTCGGTGCACTGGCCCGGGCGGGCCGGCACGATGCGGTCATGGAGGAGGCTCGGCGCGCCCGTGTCATCCTGGGCGCCTCGCCCACCCTGGACCGCATCGAGGCCGCGAGTGCGAGCGCGGCCGGCGATATCGCCCGTGCGGACACATTGCTGGCGGGCTTGCCCGTCCTGCCGGATGCCAGCGCGACGCTGCACCTCACCCATCTCCTGCGCACGCGCCGACCCGACGCGGCGGCCAGGCTTGCCGAGGCGCTGCTGGAGGCCGGTGCCGGGGCGATCGCAGCGCCCTATCTGGACATCGCATGGCGCCAGACCGGCAACGGCGCCGCCGAATGGCTGTCCGGCAGGGCGGAGCTTGTCGGCACCGCCATGCTGGACGTCGACCTCGATGCGCTCGGCGCCCATCTCCGCGTGCTTCATGCCGCCTGCCATCCGCCGATCGATCAATCGCTACGATCCGGCACCCAGTCCGAAGGTCCGCTCCTGTCGCGCGCGCATCCGATTATCCGCGACTTGCGATCGGCCGTGCTCGCCGCCGTCGATCACTATGCCGCGGGCCTTCTATCCGACCCGCGCCACCCCTTCCTCTCGCGCCGCAGGAATCGTGTGGGCGTCGGCGGATCCTGGACCGTGCGCCTGACGCAAGGCGGCTTCCACGTGCCCCACGTGCATCCGGACGGCTGGATCAGCTCCGCTTTCTACGTCGCACTGCCCGACGGCCTTGGGACGGAGATCGGACAGGACAGCGGCTGGCTGACGCTCGGCGCGCCGCCCGCCGACATCGCCCACGGCCTTGGCGCGCATCGGACAATCCGTCCCCGACCCGGCATGCTCGTCATGTTCCCGTCAATCATGTGGCACGGCACGCGTCCGTTCGACGCCGGCGAGCGGCTGACCGCAGCATTCGATTTCGTTCCCCGCCCCGCCTAATGCAATATTCGCCCGAAAATTCCGAACGGATTGAGCGCCAATGTCGACCCCCAGCCGAGATGCAGAGGCCTTGGAAGCCGACGCAGATAAAGCAGTTGCACGGCGCGAACTTGCCCGGGCCGAGCAGCTGCTGGAACAGGCCTGCGCCGTTTCGAGCGGCAGTGCAGATCGCTGGGTCAAGCTCGCTATGGTCCGGCGCAGCGCGGGCAAGCCGGACGCCGCTCTGGAGGCGGTTTCATCGGCGCTGGCGATCGACCCACTCGCCTTCATCCCCTTGCTCCTGCGCGGTGCCATCCTCTCCGACCTCGGGCGTCTTGACGAGGCCGGGGAAGCCGCGTCGGCTGCCCTGTTTCACGCACCGCCGCCTGAACGCCTGCCACCCAATCTCCAAGCGCAGGTGGAACGGGCCAGGACCCTGGCCGGCGCCCATGCGGATCGCCGGTCGGCGCGTCTAAAGCTGGCGGCGGCACCCGCCCGCGCCGACGAAGATGTGCAGGAGCGTGCCCGGATCGACCGGTTCATCTCGAACGCCGCCCGCCTGACCCGGCCCTTTCCCCAAGCCCCGACCGACTTCCATTTCCCCGGCCTGCCTGTCAGGGAATTCTTCGACCGCGACGCGCTTCCGTGGCTCGATCACCTTGGCGCCCGGACCGCGGACTTCCTCGAAGAATTCGAGGGCTTGATCGCGCGCGAAGTGGCCGAGATCGTTCCCTATGTCCGATACAAGGCCGACCTCCCGGTTGCGCAGTGGCGTGCGCTCAACCATTCGAACCGCTGGTCGGCCATCCACCTGATCAGGAACGGCGAAGTGATCGCGCGCAATGCCCGCCATTGTCCGCGCACGCTGGCCGCCTTCGGCGCGCTCGACCAGCCGAAGGTCGCCGGATGCTCTCCCAATCTCATGTTCTCCCTGCTGGCACCGGGCACGCGCATTCCGCCCCATACGGGCGTCGCAAACACCCGCCTGGTGGTCCATGTGCCGCTTATCGTCCCGCCCGCCTGCGGCTTCCGCGTCGGCGCCGAGACGCGGGAATGGCAGGTGGGACAGCCCTTCGCCTTCGACGATACGATCGAACATGAGGCATGGAACGACGGCCAGCAGCTCAGGGTCGTCCTGATCGGCGACATATGGCGGCCGGGCCTGACTCAGGTCGAACGAAATGCAGTCGCGTCGGTGATGAGCGCGGCAGCGTTGGGATCCGAACGTCACGCCGCTCCCTGACTGTTGACCTCAGGCGAAGCTGCGAGCAAGGAACACCGCTTGTGCGGAGTTCCTGCATCTTCGCGAGCTAAGTGGCGGTGCTGTCAGTCTAACTGCAACTCGTCTCTCGTAGGCACAGCCGTGGCTAAGTGAGGCAGGGCTTCGGATCGTGAGGCTCTGCCACTCGACAGCGGATGCAGAGCGTAACATCTTGTATGTTTGGCGCTCGATTTGATGACGTTCCTGGGCAAAGTGGTTGTGCATGCTGGCATGGACCGAAGCGAACTTCTGAAGCGTCTTCATCTGCCAAAGCCTCGTCATCGCCCGCTCTCGTCGTCGGAACGGCAGGTGGCTATTCTCCACCCTGTTGTTAGCCCAACGGCCGACCTCCTGCTTTTCCTCGCAGCCGAGCTCGGACATGGCGGCTCTGTAAGGGCGAAGGCCGTTAGTGGTGGTCGCCTCGGGTGAGCCGTGGCGGCGCATTGCCTTCTTCATAAAGCGGAGCGCTGCTGCCTTTTCTCTCGCCTTGGTGACGTAGCTCTCCAGCAGGCCCCTTCATGATCCACCGCTCGCCACAGGTAGGCCATTTCGCCATTCAGCTTCACGTACATCTCGTTGAGATGCCACTTCCAGTGTGACGTGCTCCCCTTTTCTCCTCCACCCATAAGTAGAGTCCGGGGTCGCCAGGGTGCCCTGGCGGGTTGAGTTGTG
>CAKTCN010000024.1 GCA_934539295.1 uncultured Allosphingosinicella sp. | reverse complement strand
GTGCCGCCCAGCATCGCCGCCATCGCCTCGATCGTGGTGCGGATGACGTTGTTGTACGGGTCCTGCTCGGTCAGCGACACGCCGCTGGTCTGGCAATGGGTGCGCAGCATCTTGGAGCGCTCGTCCTTTGCGCCGAGCTTCGTCATGACGCGGTGCCACAGGATGCGCGCGGCGCGCAGCTTGGCGATCTCCATGAAGAAGTTCATGCCGATGGCGAAGAAGAAGCTCAGGCGTCCCGCGAACTTGTCGATGTCGAGGCCTGAGGCGACGCCATATTTCACATATTCCATGCCGTCGGCGACCGTGAAGGCGAGCTCCTGCACCTGCGTCGCGCCGGCCTCCTGCATATGGTAGCCGGAGATGGAGATGGAGTTGAACTTGGGCATATGCGCCGAGGTGTAGGCGAAGATGTCCGACACGATCCGCATGCTCGGTTCGGGCGGGTAGATGTAGGTGTTGCGGACCATGAACTCCTTGAGGATGTCGTTCTGGATGGTCCCGTCCAGCTTCTCACGCGGCACGCCCTGTTCCTCACCCGCGACGATGAAGAAGGCGAGGATGGGGATCACCGCGCCGTTCATGGTCATGGAGACGGACATTTCGCCCAGCGGGATGCCGTCGAACAGGATCTTCATGTCCTCGATACTGTCGATCGCCACGCCCGCTTTGCCGACGTCGCCGGTGACACGCGGATGGTCGCTGTCATAGCCGCGGTGGGTGGCCAGGTCGAAGGCGACGGACAAGCCCTTTTGCCCCGCCGCCAGGTTGCGGCGGTAGAAGGCGTTGGATTCCTCGGCGGTCGAGAAGCCCGCATATTGGCGGATGGTCCATGGGCGCCCGGCATACATGGATGCGCGCACACCGCGCGTGAAGGGCGCGAAGCCGGGGAGGCCGGGGTCGATGTCGGCGGTGTCGGCGGCGGTGTAGAGCGGCTTGACAGCGATCCCCTCGGGCGTCGGCCAGATGAGGTCGCGGCCTTTCACTTCCTTGGCGGCTAGGGTGGACCAGTCTTCGAGGGCGGGCGCGGGGGTGGGTTCGGGAAGGGTGCCTTCCTTGGGTGCCGCTCCGGAGTCCTCGCCTGTATTCTGTTCTACTTTTGGCATTGTTCTTTCACTCAAACATCCAAACCGTTCGCCCCGAGCGAAGTCGAGGGGCCTGGCCGAGCGAAGCCGAGGCTTTCACTTCTCGGCTTCGCTCGAAGACGTGTCTCGACTTCGCCCGACACGAACGGTGTAGAGGAGGCGTGGTCAATGATCCCCACGCGGGCTCTCCATGATCTCGGTCAGCACGCCGCCCACGTCCTTGGGATGCACGAAGAAGATGGGCGCCCCATGCGCCCCGATGCGCGGCTCGCCCAGCACCTTGCACCCAAGGCCCTCAAACCAGGCCTTGGCCTCATGGATGTCCGGCACCTCGTAGCAAAGGTGATGCTGCCCACCCGCCGGGTTCTTGGCGAGAAAGCCGTGGATGGGCGAAGCCTCGCCCAGCGGCTCGATCAACTCGATCTGCGTGTTTGGCGTATCGATGAAGCACACCTTCACCCCCTGCGCGGGCAGGTCGAAGGGTTCTCCTACTGCAGTCGCGCCCATCAAATCGCGGTAGAAGGCGATGCTGTTCGCGATCGACGGGGTTGCGACGCCGATATGGTTGAGGCGGCCGAGTTTGGTCACCGGTAGAGAGCTCGTCTACGCTCTTCCTCTTCCCTCATTAGTCGACTTCCCTCTGCGATCGTCTGCTGGTTTTTCATCCAACGCACGTCACTCTTAAGTTCTTCGTGCTCCCGCCTACGTTGCGCTTCTTCTATCCCGCGGAAGCGTTCGCTAGAGGAGATCTGCGGCATTTGGGCATTCGCAGGTTCTTCGAACGCCGCTAGACGGTTCTCTAAATCATCGTTCTCGTTTTCGAGAGACTCGATCTTTGCGCTAAGGTCTTCGAACCCGCTTTGTAATTGGTCGATGCCTTCCGACTGAGACTGAGATGTCGCAGGTTCGGAAGAGCAGGCTTGAACAAGCAAGCTAGCGCCAATTGCGGCTACGATGGCGTGTCTACAGCGGGATATTGTCATGCTTCTTCCAAGGGTTCTCCAGCTGCTTGTTTCGCAGCTTGCGGAGGCCCAGCGCTACCCGCCTCCGCGTCGAATGCGGCATGATGACCTCGTCGATGAAGCCCTTGCTCGCGGCCACGAACGGGTTGGCGAAGCGGGCTTCATATTCTGCGGTGCGTTCGGCGATTTCCTCGGGCGTTTTCCCGCGGAAGATGATCTCGACTGCCCCCTTGGCGCCCATCACGGCGATCTCGGCGGTGGGCCAGGCGTAGTTGAGGTCGCCGCGCAGGTGCTTTGACGCCATCACGTCATAGGCGCCGCCATAGGCCTTGCGGGTTATGATGGTGATCTTGGGGACCGTGGCCTCGGCATAGGCGAAGAGCAGTTTGGCGCCATGCTTGATAATGCCGTTATGCTCCTGGCCGACGCCGGGGAGGAAGCCGGGCACGTCGACGAAGGTGACGATCGGGATTTCGAACGCGTCACAGAAGCGGACGAAACGCGCGGCCTTCTTTGACGAATTGATGTCGAGCACGCCGGCCAGGACCATCGGCTGGTTGGCGACGATGCCGACGGTGCGGCCCTCGATCCGGGCGAAGCCGATGATGATGTTGGCGGCGTGGGCGGGCTGGAGCTCGAAGAAGTCGCCTTCGTCGACGACCTTCCGGATCAGCTCGTGCATGTCGTAGGGCTGGTTGGCCGAGGGCGGGATCAGCGTGTCGAGGCTGTCCTCAATCCGGTCCCACCGGTCCTCGGTCGGCCGCTCCGGCACCGGCTCGCGGTTGGATGCGGGGAGGAAGTCAATGAAGTCGCGCGCCGCCAGCAACGTCTCGATATCGTTGTCGAAGGCGACGTCGGCGACCGAGGTCTTGGTGGTGTGGGTGGTCGCGCCGCCTAGCTCTTCCTGGGTCACGACTTCGTTGGTGACGGTCTTCACCACGTCGGGGCCGGTGACGAACATGTAGCTGCTGTCCTTCACCATGAAGATGAAGTCGGTCATCGCCGGCGAATAGACCGCGCCGCCCGCGCAGGGGCCCATGATGAGGCTCAATTGCGGCACCACGCCCGACGCCAGCACGTTGCGCTGGAACACCTCGGCATAGCCGCCGAGGCTCGCCACGCCTTCCTGGATCCGCGCGCCGCCGCTGTCGTTGAGGCCGATCACGGGCGCGCCGACCTTCATCGCCATGTCCATGATCTTGCAGATCTTCTGGGCATGGCGTTCGGACAGCGAGCCGCCGAAGACGGTGAAGTCCTGGCTGAACACGAACACCAGCCGGCCGTTGATCGTGCCCGATCCGGTGACGACGCCGTCGCCGGGTATGACCTGGTCGGCCATGCCGAAGTCGACGGCATTATGCTCGACGAACATGTCCAGCTCCTCGAACGATTCCTCGTCGAGCAGTACCTCCAGCCGTTCGCGTGCGGTCAGCTTGCCCTTGGCATGCTGCGCATCGATCCTCTTCTGGCCTCCGCCGAGCCGCGCCGCATCGCGCCGCCGCTCAAGTTCTTCTATCGTGGATGACAAAGGCGATCCTCCTGGCCGCGCAGATTCCAGCCTTGCTTGGGCAACGCAAGCTGTATTGCGATTGTGGCAGTGCAACGCAGAGGGAGAAAAGTTCATGAGCAGGATCGTGGCGGTGACCGGAGCGGGTGGAGCGTTGGGCGGCGCGGTAGTCGCGCGGCTGCGGCAGGACGGGTGGACCGTGGTGGGCGTTCATCATGGCCAGGCGCCCGATGCGCGGTCGATCGGCGGCGTGGACCTGACGGACGAAGGCGCGGTGAGCGCGGTGGGCGAGCATATCCGGGCCGAGCATGGGCGGCTCGACGGGCTGGTCAATGTCGCCGGCGGGTTTGCATGGGAGACGGTAGGCGAGGGCAATGTCGCGACCTGGGACGGGATGTACGAGATGAACGTGAAGACGGCGCTGGTGGCGAGCAAGGGGCTGCTGCCCTTGTTGCAGGTGCAGGGCGGGGCAATCGTGAACGTCGGCGCGGCGGGTGCGGTGAAAGCCGGGGCCGGAATGGGCGCCTATGCGGCGTCCAAGGCGGGCGTCGCGCGGCTGACCGAGGCGATGGCGGAGGAGCTGAAGGAAGCGGGCGTGCGGGTGAATGCGGTTTTGCCCAGCATCATCGACACAGGCGCCAACCGCCGCGACATGCCGGATGCGGACTTCGGCAAGTGGGTGACGCCGGAGCAGCTTGCGGCGGTGATCGCGTTCCTGCTGTCGGATCAGGCCGAGGCGGTTACGGGGGCGCTGGTGCCGGTGACGGGGCGGGTTTGAGCGGAAATCTAGAATCCTTCCGCTCATCCTGAGGAGCCGTTGAGCCTGTCGAAACGGCCTCTCGAAGGACGCACTCACTTGCGAGCGGTCCTTCGAGACGGGCCTTCGACTTCGCTCAGTCGCTCCTCAGGATGAGCGGGTAGGTAGGGTAGGATTGCTGACCCTGATCACCGCATCGTGGGGATGACGAAGCTCTGGTCCGCCACCGCGCCGCCGTCGGGCCAGCGTTGTGTGACCTTCTTGGTGCGGGTGTAGAAGCGGATGCCGTCGAGGCCGTACTGGTCGAGGTCGCCAAAGCCTGACCGCTTCCAGCCGCCGAAGCTGTGATATGCCACCGGCACGGGAATCGGCACGTTGATGCCGACCATGCCGACCTCCACGCTGGCGGCGAACCGCCGCGCGAAATCACCGTTGCGGGTGAAGATCGCGACACCGTTGCCATATTGGTGGCGAGTCGGGTGGGCGGCGGCTTCCTCGAAGGTGTCGGCACGCAGGATCTGGAGGACGGGGCCGAAAATCTCTTCCTGGTAACTCTGCATTTCGGGCGTCACGCGGTCGAGCAGGGTTGGGCCGAGGTAATAGCCGTCCTCATGGCCCTGCAGCGTCAGGCCGCGGCCGTCGACGACCAGTTCGGCGCCTTCGTCGACCGCCATCTGGATGTAGCTTTCAACCCGCGCCTTGTGCTGGGCGCTCACCACCGGGCCGTAATGGGCATCGGGGTCGGTCGGAACGCCCACGCGCAGGTCGGCGATGGCGTCGAGCAATTTGGCGCGCAGGCGCTCGGCGGTTTCCTCGCCCACCGGGGTGACGACGGGCAGCGCCATGCAGCGCTCGCCGGCCGAGCCATAGGCGGCGCCGACGATGTCGGCGACGGCCTGGTCGAGGTCGGCGTCGGGCATGATGATGCCGTGGTTCTTCGCCCCGCCCATGCACTGCATGCGCTTCCCGTTGGCCGCGCCGCGTCCGTAGACGTACTGGGCGATGTCGGACGAGCCGACGAAGCTCACCGCCTTGATGTCGGGATGGTCAAGGATCGCGTCCACCATCACCTTGTCGCCATGGACGACGTTGAGGATGCCCTTGGGGAGGCCGGCCTCAATCGCCAGTTCGGCGAGGCGCACCGGCACCGATGGGTCGCGCTCGGAGGGCTTCAGGATGAAGGCGTTACCGCAGGCGATCGCGACCGACGCCATCCACAAGGGGATCATCGCCGGAAAGTTGAACGGCGTGATGCCGGCCGCGATGCCCAGCGGCTGGCGCATCGAATAGACGTCGATGCCGGGGCCGGCACCTTGTGTGTACTCGCCCTTCAGCAGGTGAGGGATGCCGCAGACGAACTCGACCACTTCCAGGCCGCGCTGGATGTCGCCCTTGGAATCGGCGATCACCTTGCCATGCTCGCTGGACAGCAGCGCGGCGAGCTCGTCCATATGCGCCTCGATCAGCTCCTTGAAGCGGAACATGACGCGGGCGCGGCGCTGCGGATTGAGCGCCGCCCATTCGGGCTGCGCGGCGCGGGCGCTGGCCACGGCCTGTTCGAGGGTGGTGGCGTCGCCCAGCGCGACCTGCGCCTGGACCTTGCCGATCGAGGGGTCGAAGATGTCGCCGGTGCGGCCCGCGCCTTGGGTAGCCGAGGCGCCATCGATGAAGTGCTGAACCAATCGCATGAGAACTCTCCAATGACCCTGTCGTTCGCGGGTCGTTGGCGCCCCTATGCCGATCCGCGCACGATCCGTGAAGGTCCGAACCTGTCGAGCAGGGTCATTGCAGGACGCCCAGCCCGCTTTACCTCAGCCGACCGGGCGGGTCAGCAGAGCGCCATCTCTTCGCGCAGCAGCAGCCGTGCAACCGGCCGCCCGGACTGGTCTTCCACATCGAGGCGGCAATTGATGTCGGGTGCCGCCGGCGCGGCAAGCAGCTGCCGGACCAGCACGCCCGCATCGGCGAGGGCGGAGGCGGCATTGGGATGTTCGGAGCGTACCTCGTGAACCACGGTGTTGCGGGGTGTTTTGAGACGAAGAAGGAAAGTAGGCATGTTGGTGTAATCCCGCAGCACCATCGCGGGTTGCATCAACTAACCCTCATCAATCGCTTTAGCGGGTGGCGGCGACATGCCGCGCCGGGCGCTTGGCACGGTGACGGGCAGGCGGAAGCAGAAGCTGGCACCGCCGCCCTCCCGGTTTTCGGCCCAGAGGGTGCCGTCATGCGCCTCGATGATCGTGCGGCTTATCGACAGGCCGATGCCGGTGCCGGAAGGCTTGGTGGAATAAAAGGAATCGAACAGCTGCGGAAAGGCCTCCGAAGAGATTCCGGGGCCCTGATCCTCCACGCAGACGATGACCGCTCCTCCGTCCAGTTTCGACACGATCCTGACGGCGTGGCTGTCCGCTTCCGATGCCTCGAAGGCGTTGCGGAGCAGGTTGAGCAGCACCTGCTGGATCTGGACCGGGTCGGCATCGATCGTCACATCCACCAGTGCGCCGGCGTCGATCGATGCGCCGGCCGGGGCGTCGAGCAGCGCAAGCGAGCATGACTCGCTGACGAGAGTGGCAAGATCGGTCGTATTGATGCGCCCGGCCTCTCGCCCCGTCAGCCGGCGCAGGCTGCGGATGACCTCGCCCGCGCGCAGCGAGGTGCGGACGATCGCATCCACCATCTCGCGGATGCGGTCATCCACCTGGGTCCGGCCGATCGCCTTGCGAAGCGCCGCCGAGTAATTAGCGATGGCGGCGAGCGGCTGATTGAGCTCGTGGGCGAGGGTGGTGCCCATCGTGCCCATCGCGCTGACCCGCGACAGGTGGATCAGCTGCGCCTGAAGGGTGACGATCTTTTCCTGGGCACGCCGCTGTTCGGTTACGTCATGCCCTTCGAAGAACACGCCGACCACGTCGCCCGCCGGGTTGTGGATCGGCTGCGACACCGCGTCCACATAGACCTTGGTGACGCTGCCGTCAGGCGCCTCCACCCGCAGCGGGAGCGCGGCGCTGACCAGTGGTTCGCCACTGGCGTAGACCTGGTCGAGAGCATCGCGCAGCCTTGACCCGGCAAGTTCGGGCAGCACGTCGGCGACGGGACGGCCGATCATGTCGCGCCTGCCCACGAATGTCTGGAAGGCGAGGTTGGCGAAGGTGAACAGGTGCTGCGGCCCCTCCACCATGGCGATGAAGCCGACCGCCTGCTGGTAGCGGGCGTGCAGCGCCTCGCGCTCGTTGAGGAGGGTTTCGAGTTCGCCTTTTGCCCGCTCGAGCTCGCGCGTGCGGGCGGCGACGGTGGCTTCCAGCCGGCGGCTGTGATCGTCCACCCGCGCGGCCATGTCGCGGAAGGAGCGGGCGAGCACGCCGACCTCGTCATCGCCGTCGGGCAGCATCATCTCGTTGTCGGCGACGCGGCGATACTCACCGCCGGCCACCGCCTCGGCGGCGCGGCGCATGCGGCGCATCGGGCGCGACACCCGCAGCCTCAGCACCAGCAGCACGACCGCCATGATGACGGCCGACAGGAGCAAGGTGACGACCAGCACCACGCCCGCCGTGCTGCGCGCGTCGGCGGCGATGATCGGGTAAGGGTAAACGGTGACGTACCACCAGCCCGGCCCCGCGATGCGAGTGGCCGCGACATAGGCGTCCAGCGTGTCGCTCTTGATCACCTTGCCGCCGCTGAGGTCACCCGCCCTGGCAAGCATGTCGTAAATGGCGGTGAGTTGCGGATCGTCCAGATCGCGCACGTTGAGCACGCCCTTGTGCTGCAGGATGTCGTTCATCCGCCCGGGCTGCGCCACCAGGTCGCCATTGGGCGCAAGGATGAGGTTGCGGGCACCCGCGGGCACGCCCTGGCCCAGCCGTTCGATCAGGCCGTCCAGGAAGATGTCGTGACTGGGATTGACGAGATGCCGGCCGCCCTCATCGACCGGCAGCTGGTAAGTGACCGCCCACTTCCCGGCCGTGAGATCGTAGTAGAGGCCGCTCCAGACCGGTGTGCGGCGGGGATTGTGCGGCTGCAGCGTAGCCTTGATCACCGCGCCCGCCGTCATGTCGAGATCGGGGTCCGCCTGCAGCCCCCAGGCTTCCTGCGGCCAATGCATCAGCAAGGCGTTTTCGGGATAGCTGACGTGGAGGTTGGCGAACTGGCTCGCCCATGCGGGGCCGAACTGGCCGAGCAGGTGATAGCCGATAATCAACCGACGCTGGAATTCAGGCGTAAGCGCACCCCGCTTGCGCCCGATAAAGCCCGACAGGCCCTTTTGAACATTACCATGTTCGTCGGGAACGCCGCTGAAATGTTCCTGGCGCATACGCACGGCGCCATCTTCGTCCGCGAAGAAATAGTCGCCGAACCGCTCGTCCCGGAATGCCTGCCGGTTGCGATAGGCTTCGCGGAAGCGGGCGCCGAACAGGGCGAGATTGGCCTCGGCCGTCTCGAACAGCAGGCTCTCCGTCCTGCCGCGCTGTTCGATATAGTTGGACAGGGTCTCGACCGCCTGGCGCTCGATACGGGCCGCGACGACGAAATAGCCGATGGTGGTCGCGGCGATGGTGGCGGCGACGCACCACAGCACGATGGCGCGGCCGATCCTGTTGGCCAATGATCCGGACCTGCGCGCACCACCCAGCTGCGCTCCGCCCGCCGGCTTTATGCCCCCAGCGTCCAGTACCCCACTCCTGCGTTGCGGCGGGGCCGCCTAGCCCCGTGGATCCGCTCCCGGCTCCGCTGCTTAAAGGCATAATCCGCCAATTGCACGTGGTCAGCGGGCCGGAACGGACACGCCCGCTTCTGTCTGCAGGATCGGGCGGATCGTGCCATCCGGATTGTAAAGGAGATACTCGACCCCCACGGCGTGGCGATGGCTGCTGCCTTTCTGCCCGTCTATCTGCCAGGCGCCGTCATGGTAGAAGATCACGTCCCACGTAGAGATAGACCCGATCGCCCACGACCAGCGCTGCAGGATCGGCCGTCAACCTGTCGAGGATGATCGGATTGGAACCGGGCCCACCGGCCGGAGGCGAGGCAGGCTGGGCGGCGAGTGCCGACAGGCCGGCGGCAATGAGCAGGCCGAACGTCACCGACGCATCTTCCTGTTCACCTGACTGGGAGCGAGAGGCACCTGCCGGATCGCACCGTCGGGTTCGTAGATAAGGGGGGCGAGGGTGATCGACCGGCGATGGCTGCCGCCGCCGGGCAGGAGATTGTCATGGTAGAAAAGCCATGACTTGCCGTCCCGCTCGAGGATCGCCTGGTGGTTCGTCGATATGTTCAGATAATCGAGTATCACCCCGCGATACCGGAACGGGCCCATTGGCGATTGCGCAGTGGCATAAACGATCTGCCCCGGCCAGCCGGTGGAGAAGGTGAAGTAATAGAGCCCGTCGCGTTTGTGCAGAAACGGCGCCTCGCCATAGGCCTTCTTGGGATCGGAAGTAGGGAAGCCTTCGATCTTCACATCCTCGATCGGCCCGTCGAGCGTGACCATGTCGGCCTTCAGCTTGACGATCTTGGGCACGCGGGTGCCGAACATGAGGTAGGCCTGGCCATCTTCGTCGATGAAGACGGCCGGGTCGATCGGCTCGGCGCCGGCATTCGCATCGCGGGCCTTGTCGATCAGGGCATCGCTGCGGGCATCGATGAAAGGCCCCTCCGGCCTGGAGGCGACCGCGACACCGATCTTGTCGCCCCCGATCGGGGCGTAGAAGAAGTATTTGCCGTTACGCTCCACCGCTTCGGGTGCCCACGCCTTGGCATCCGGCCTTGCCCATTTGAACACGCGAACGTCGAGCGGCGCGCCCGCATCCGTCCACTTTTCGAGATCGCCCGATGTGTAGAGCCGCCAGGCCGTGGAGTCCCAATAGGTGCCGCTGTTCGACGCGTCGTCCGTGGCGTAGACGTAATAGCGCCCGCCGAAAACGTGCGGCGACGGGTCGGCATTGAAGCGATCCGATATCGGCACCGGTGCCTGTGCCTGCGCGGCGGATGCGGTGAGAGCCAGGAGGGCGGCAACTGTCAGTTTCATTATCGTCTCCATATCTCGCATCACGCCCCCTGCTGCCGAAGCATGCGCACCATATAGACCTCGACTCCCTGCCTGCCGTCGGCTTCGAAGCGGATGCGCACCTTGCCATCCCGGGCCAGATCGGGCGGCAGGTCATAGGTGCGGACGTTGCGTGTAACCGTTGGCGCACCGGGCAGCGTCTCTCGCGCCAGCAGCCTGCCGTTAGCGAGCAGGCGGAAATCCTTGTCACGCTGCCGCCCGCCATAGGTTACCTGCAGGGCCAGCGGACCCGGGGCGGTCGCGAGGTCGAACTCGAACCAGCCTTTGTTCACGATGCGGCTGCGATCGACGATGTGCGGCACCGTCGCGCTGTCGCCCTGGCCGGCGAAACCGTGATCGACCTCCGGCTGCTGTTCGCCCAGGCGGATGAGGTCCACCGTGCGGGCGGCAAGTTCCGCCCGCTCGCGCGCGGCGCGTTCCAGGCCGACGCGTTCCGTCGCCCATTCCGCCTCGCCGAAGCGGCGGAAGTAGACGGCCGTCCGATTGCGATATTGGTTGAAGAAGGGGCGAAGCTGGAGGTCACCGGGACGCCCCTGACTGCCGAGGCGGTAGGCGTGCAGCCCTCCGGCGCCCGCAAGCCGCGGCTGCGCAGCGTCAGTGACGAGGGCCGGATCGACATTCTCCCACAGACCGCCTTCGTTCGGGCCGAGGTCGCCGGCGAGCACCAGCGGGCCGCTGAGAAAGGCGATGACCCGGGGGTCGTCCGGCATGGTTTCGATCCTTATCGCCATCGGCAGGGCCAGGTCGATCCGGTCCCCCGCCTTGAGCTGCCGAAGGACAAGATAGCCATTTTCCCGAACGCCGGCCGTTTCGCCGTTCACCTTCGCCAGGGGCGCGTCGCACCAGCCGGGAATACGCAGCGACAGCGCAGGCGGCGCCTTCTTCACGGCGATGCGCACCGTGTCGCCGAGCGGGAAGGCCGTGTCCATGTCGAGTGCCGCCTCCGGCGCATCCAGGGTGGATGCATAATAGAGGTTGATCGCGACGCCGTCGCCGCGCCGCCAGTAGATGCTCTCGCCATGCTTGGAATGGCTCTCCATGCCGGAGCCGACACAGCACCAGAAATCCTCAGTGGGGCTGGAGTAGGTCCGCCCCATGCCCGGCGCCAGCGCCGTGAAATAGGTGAACATGCCCGTCTGCGGGTCCTGCTGGCTCATGATGTGGTTGAGGTGCGCACGCTCGTAGAAGTCGAACAGCGCCGCCTCGCCGCTCCAGCCATGGAGGTGCCGGGTGAGGCGCAGCATGTTGTAGGTGTTGCACGCCTCGCACGTCTGCTGGTCCAACCGGTCGGCAAGCCTGCGCGGAAGTCCGAAATGTTCGTGGTCCGAATTGCCGCCGATCACGTAGCTGTGATCGCGGGTGACGGTGTTCCAGAAGAAGCGGGCGACGCGGGCAGGTTCGGGATCGCCGGTCAGTTCGTGCAGGCGGGCGTCGCCGACGATCTTGGGTATCTGGGTATTGGCATGCTTGCCGGCCAGTTCGTCGCGCCCGGCCGAGAGCGGGTCGACGATCGCGTGGTGTCGCATGCGATCGGACAGGGACAGCCAGCGCCGATCGCCGGTGCGCGCGAACAGTTCGGCATAGGATTCGACCAGGCCGCCATGTTCGGTGCGCAGGATGTCCTGCATCTGCTCGTCGCTGAGGCCTTCGAGGATCCGGCCGAGATAGTCGCCAAGGCCAAGCGCGACATCCAGTCCGCCCGTCAATCCGGCATGCCGGTGTGCGTCGAGCGCGCCGGCGAATACCTTGTGATAGGTATAGAGCGGCACCCAGCCTTCATTGAGGCTGAAGCCGGTGGACCGGATCTGGCCGGCGCGCAGTTCTTCATAGACGCGCTTGCCATCCACGGTTTTGCCGTCGCGTTCGACAGTGGTGCCGCCCGCATAGCCGTCACCGTGCCTGGCTTGGATCGCCCTCAGTTCATCGACAATATACGCGGCGCGGTCGCGAAAGCGTGTGTCGCCCGTCTGGGCATGGATGAGCGACAAGGCGCTGAGATAATGGCCGAGCGAGTGGCCGGCGATGCCGCGCGCTTCCCACCCGCCATAAGGTGAACCCTTGGTCGGCAGGCCGGCACCAGCGTGGAAATTGTGAAGAAAGCGATCGGCATCCAGCGACAGGAGGTAGTGCTGGTTTGCGGCCAGTGCATCCAGGAAGATGGACGGCCGCAGCCGGACCGCCGACAGCGGGAAGGGGCTTGTCCGCACCGATGCGGTCGACGCCCAGGTGATGCGGGGCGCGAAGCCCGAAGCCACCGCCGCCCCAAGCGCCGCTCTGCGCGTCCAGCCCGACATCATGCTCTCCTTGTTTTTGCCGAGCTTAGTCGTCTGTCCGACTAAATCCAGCCTCGGGAGCGAGGTCCTGCCGTTTTCCGGCTGCGGGAAGTGGCGTCTTGACATCGAAAGATAGTGCGAAGGCATCTTCTCCCTAGACCCGCGGACCGTCGCGGCGCCGCAACATGCGGTAGAAATACTATAGAATAGATAAGCGGCATTTTGTTGTAGATGCGATGAAGGGCTGAAGCATTATCTCAGAACTATTTCTGCTCATGAGAAATGGCTTGTCCGTTCGAATGGAGCGTCGAGTTTCACTTGGTGTGATGTGATTGGCGTGGGGAGCCAGGGTTGCACATTTCGCAGAATGGTCGCGCGAAGATCGCCATAACGGTCGGATTCTGCCTCGCGCTAGTCTTCCTGCTTCTTGGTGTTCGCGCGATCGTCCGATCCTCCGGCGACGATCCTGCGGCGTCGACGCCGACCACCGCGGCGCAACCGACCATTGCCGTGCTGGCCGCGGCGGCGCGCCCGATCGCGGTGGGAGAGACCATCACCGCCGACATGGTGCGCAACGCGCCCGGTGACCCGCAGCGCTTTCCAGCCGCGGCCACCGCCTCCGAGGTCGTGGGCAAAGTCGCGACGCGACCGATCGCGGCCGGGACGCTGATCTGGCGGGCGGCGCTGGGTACGGAGCAGAGCCTTTCCATCCGGGTGCCCGCGGGCTTGCGGGCGGTGAGCATGGACACGAGCGCCGAAGTCGCCGTCGCGGGGCTGGTCCGCCCGGGCGACCTGGTGGATGTCCAGGTCGTCTATCCCGGCGCGGACGCCATTTCGGGTGCGCGTGGTGCGGGGCGAAGCCGCGCGGGCGTTCTCCTGCAGGCGGTGCGGGTATTGGCAGTCGGCGACCTCGTCGTTGGTACAGCGCCCGGCGCGATTGAGGAAGGCGCCGCGCCGCAACCGGCGCCGCCGACGCGCACGATCACCCTTGCGCTCCGGCCGGACCAGATCAGCGCCTTCACGCTCGCTAAGAATACGGGTTCGCTTTATCTCGCCCTGCGGCACCCGAGCGATGTCCTGGATGTCGCCGTGCCGGCCCTGGCCTCGGCCGGGCTTCCGCAGCCGAGGGAGGCGGCGCCCGCCGCCGTCGCTGCGGGACCGATGATCGCGCCCGTCCGCCAGGTCGCCCGGCCGGTCCAGCGCCAGCCACAACCCATCGAACTCGTCGTCGGCGACCAGCGCCAGGTGATCTATCCAGGAGGCGGACGTTGAAAGCCGGTTTGCGAGCCTTGTTCTGCTGTGCGCTGATGGCCGCGGCCCCCGCCGCGGCGCAGGAGGCGCTGCCGGCAGGCGGATCGCGTACATTGTCATACGCGCGGGACATCGGCCGCATCGAAGTCGATCGCGAGGGTGTGATGTCCATCAGCGCGCCCACTGCCCGATCGCTGCGAGTGACCGGCAGCGGGCAGGGGCAGGCGATGCTTCGCGTTTATGACGCGGATGGCGGCCTCCTGGAGGAACGTGCCTTTGCCGTCGCGCCGACCGCCCCGCAAGGCGGCGGCATCGACGTCGACGCCGAACAGGTGGTGGCGGTGGATGTGCAGTTCGCGGCGGTATCTACCTCCACGCTGCGCGCGCTGGGCTTCAACTTCTCCAAGCTGAGCGGCGACATACAGGGTGCGGTGATCTCACCCGGATCGCTGCAATCCTACACGCTGCCGGATCTGTCGATCAACGCCACAGCGCCGATCCAGAATGCCTTCAACCTGTTCCTGTCCGGCCCAAACCGCGGCATCGGCGCGGTGCTCAGCGCCTTGTCGTCGAACGGGCTGTCGCAATTGCTTGCCCAGCCGACCCTGCTCGTGCGCTCGGGCGAGGAGGCGAGCTTCCTGGCCGGCGGCGAGGTGCCGATACCCGTGCCACAGCCGTCGGGCGGCGACGGCACCGCCATCGCCATCCAGTTCAAGGAATTCGGCGTCCGGCTGTCGGTCACCCCGTTCGTCCTGTCGCCCGACAAGATCGTGCTGAAGGTCGCGCCGGAGGTCAGCGAGCTCGATTACGACATCGGCGTCCAGCTGCAGGGCTTTGTCGTGCCCGGATTGCGGCGCCGGTCGGCCGAGACCACGGTGGAACTCGGCAGCGGGCAGAGCTTCGTCATCGCCGGGCTGAGCTATAGCAGCACCACACTTGCCAGGGACAAGCTGCCGTTCCTGGGCGACATCCCGATCCTTGGGGCGTTGTTCAAGCGGCAGGAGGCGCGCAAGGAGCAGCAGGAGCTGATCATCGTCGCCACGCCGCGGCTCGTCGGGCCTGTGGAGCGGCGGGACCTGCCACCGCTGCCGGGCAGTGCCGCCGCGCGGCTCGACCCCACGGTCGGCGACATGGTCCTGGGCAGAGGCGGGCTGGAGGACAAGCCGCCCGCATTCGGTGTCGTCAGGCGCTGACATGGCCGAGATATTCCTCTTCTCGACGGACCGCTCGCTCGCCGAGGAGATTGGCGATGCGATCGGGCGGCGGTTCCCGGTGCAACTCGTCCAGTCGGCCGATGCGCTTTCCTCCGGCGGAACCGGGCTCATCGTCGTGGATCAGCGCACCGCGCCGTTCGAGCAATCATTCGGGGACGCGCTCGGCACCCTGTCGGCGGCCGCGCGCGGGATGCCCGTGATCGCCGCCATGGAATCGCCGGAGGCGCAGACGGTGCTTCGCGCCATTCGTTCGGGGGCAACGGACGTGCTGGACCGCGACGCCGGGCGTGCCGAGATCGTCGAAGTGCTGACGCGGCACCTTACCCGGAGTTTCGTCGAGAGCGGCCGCAAGGGACGCGTGATCCTGGTCCTCGGCCCCGATGCGGAGGCGGTCGCGACGCTGTCGGTCGATCTTGCCATCGGCACCTCGGCCGACCTGCTGGTCGATTGCACGCTGCCGACCAGCGCGGCCGAGGATTATCTCGACATGAAGGTGGATTACGGCGTCGCCGCCGCGATCGCCGATCTCACCCGGATGGATGCAGGCCTGCTGTCGAGCTCGCTGGCACGGCACGAGCCTAGCGGGATGATGGTGCTGACGCTGGACGGGGGTTCGGGAGGGGAGCCGCCGAACGTGTCGCCCGCCGACTTCACTGCGCTGATCCGGCTGGTGCGTGCCTTTTGCGACGAGATCGTGATCAGTGCCGGCAACCTTCGTCACGCCGGCCTGCTGCGCGACCTTGTCGCACTGGCCGATCAGGTCCTGCTCGTCTGCGCGCAGTCGATCCGCCAGGTCGAACAGTCGCGCCTGATCATAGAGAAGGGCGGTCCGGATGTGGCGCGGGGCACCAGGCTGCTGGTCTGGGACCATCAGCCCAAGGTGTTGCTGGACAGCCGCCGCGTGGCCGAGACGCTTGGTATCGAGCGCTTTCACGAGGTTCCGGTCGATCCGGTTCAGCTTCGCAATGCGCTCAACGCGGGTCGCCCGCTCGCGCTCGGCAAGGAAGCACGCCCCTATCTCAAGGCCGTGTGCCAGGCACTCGAAAGCGGTGAAGAGGCACAGCCCTCCGCGAACGGCGGCCTGCTGCGATGGGTCAAGGGTCGCCGCAGATGAGCTTCACCTTCGACGATTGGCGGCCGGAGCCCGCGAAACCCACTTCGCGCGCACCGATCGCGGCGGTCCAGAGACTGAGCGATGCCTATCAGCTCGCCAAGGCGCAGACCGGCGAGCTGGTGATCGAGCGGATGGAAGCGCAGGCCGCAACCCCGGAATCGCTCGGCCCGCGCGCATTGAGAAGCCTGATTGAGCAGGTCATCGACCTGCGCCGCCTGCAGGGCCAGATGGCGCTCAACCGCGCCGAACAGCTGATGCTGGTCGAGGATATCGTCGACGAGCTGGAAGGGCTGGGTCCGCTCGCCCCCTACCTGCGCGACGACGGCATCGACGACATCATCGTGAACGGCCCCAAGTCCATCTATGTCGAACGCGGCGGCGTGCTGGAGAGGGTGCAGGCGCGCTTTTTCGACGACACGCACCTGATGAACATCATCCAGCGGATCGTCGCACCGCTTGGGCGCCGCGTGGACGAATCATCTCCCTATGTCGATGCGCGGCTGCCCGATGGATCGCGCGTCAACATCGTCATTCCGCCGATCGCGCTCGACGGGCCTTTGCTGTCGATCCGCAAGTTTCGCATGCAGGCGCTCAGCATCGAAAGCTTCGTCGAGCGCGGCGCGATGAGCGCGGACATGGCCGCCCATCTGCGCGAGGCCGTCCGCGCGCGGCTCAATGTCCTGATCTGCGGCGGCACCGGGGCGGGCAAGTCGACGCTGCTGAACATGCTGTCTAGCTTCGTCGGCGACAAGGAACGGTTGATCACGATCGAGGACGCGGCCGAACTGCAGCTGCGCCAGGAGCATGTGGTGCGGCTGGAAACACGTCCGGCCAATCGCGACGGCGGCCGGGAGGTGACGGCGCGCGAACTCGTCAAGAATGCGCTGCGCATGCGGCCCGACCGCATCATCCTGGGCGAGGTGCGCGGCAGCGAGGCGGTGGAAATGCTCCAGGCCATGTCGACCGGGCATGACGGCTCCATGGCGACGCTGCACGGCAATTCCCCGCGCGATGCGCTTGCGCGGCTCGAAATGCTGCTGGGGTTCGGCGGGCTCCAGCACGACCTGCGGGCGCTGCGTCGCTTCATCGCCAGCAGCATTCACCTGATCGTCCACATCCAGCGGCTGACCAACGGCAGCCGGCGGATCGTCGCCATTACCGAGGTCACCGGCGTGGAGGGCGAAGCATATTCGCTCAACGAGCTGTTCGTCTTCGAGGAGCAACCGCCGCTGTCCGGCCGCGGCCAGTTCCAGGCGCGTTCGCCCCGTTCCTTCTTCGCCGACAGGATGATCGCGCGCCCGGGCGGAGACGCACGGTGCTGAGCGGGCTGGCGTTCATCCTGCTTGCGCTGATCATCGTGGCGGCGGCTGGATATGAGATGCTTGTCGGGAGGAGCCAGGAGGTTGCCACCCTCGAACGTCGGCTCGCCTCCTCGTCCGCGCGGACCGTTGCGCAGTCGCGGCATCGGCGCGTCGTTCCGGTGCCCGAAATGCTCGAGCCTCTGCTCGCCCGGGCGCAGCTGGAAATCACCACGCGGTCGCTGGGCATCGGTGCGGGATCGATCATCCTTGCCGCTGCGGTCGCATTGCTGCTGGCGGGACCCGTTGCCGCCATTGTCGTGCTGCTGCTGCCCTCCTTCCTGGTGCTCGCCTATGTCCGCGCCCGGGCACGCAAGCGATCGGAAGCGATGATCGATGCGCTGCCTTTCTACGTCGATGGCGTGCGCCAGTTGCTGACGGTCGGCAATTCGCTCGCACAGGCCCTGCCACGCGCGCTGGCGGATGCGCCTGCACCTGTTCAGAGCTACCTGGCGCCCACCATGCGCCGGCTCGACCTGGGCGCGCCGGTGGGTGAGGCCATGCAGCAGCTGGCCGACCGGCTCCAGATTCCGGAGATTGCGATGCTGTCGGCGGCCATCCGCACCAACCTGCGCTTCGGCGGGTCGATGACGGCGGTGCTGGCCAATCTTTCCCTGATCCTGCGGGAGCGGCTGCGCATCAAGCGTGACCTGCGGGCGGCGACGTCGGAGGTCCGGGTCAGCACGCGGGTGCTGATCGCCATGCCGATCGTCACCCTGGTGGTGATCATGCTGGCCAACCCCGGTTACATAAACTTCTTCTTCGAAGATCCGCGCGGGCCGACCATGGCCATGGTCGCCATGGGGATGCAGGCGGCGGGCATGCTGGTCATGAACCGCATGATGAGGCTGGCTTTCTGATGCCGGGGATCGTGATCCTCTACCTCGGCCTTGCGCTGCTCGCGCTGGTGCTGGCCTTTTACGGCTGGACCACGCTGCGTCAGGACAAGAGGCTGGAGCTGCGCATCATGGGTGCGAGCGCAACCGGCAGCGGGGCCGCCGACGCGCCCGAGCGTTTCCGCCTGCGTCCGCCGGTGCTGCTGAAGCCGAGTCGGCGCGACCGGCAGGAGATCGAGCACAAGCTCCGCCTCGCAGGCTTCAACGGCGAGAATGCTCTTCAATATTTCCTCTGGGCGCGGCTGATCGCCACGGCCGTCGCATTCGCCGTCGCATTGCTCGCCTGCCGCCTGCTGGCGGGCGAGTTCCTTGCATATCCCTTGCTCGTGGGGATGGCGGGCGGCCTCGTCTTCATCCTGTCCAAACAGGGACTGGGAGTATTTGCCGCACGGCGGGAGCGACGGCTCACGGCCGAATTCCCGTTCCTCCTCGACCTCATGCTCATGATGCTGGAAAGCGGGGTCAGCCTCGATCAGTGCTTCCGATCGGTGGCGCGCGACCATGCGGTCGCCGTGCCCTTGCAGTCGCAATTGCTCGCCCGGCTGCTCGTCGATGTGGACCGGGGCATGAGCTATGACGCGGCGCTCGATCGCTGGGCGGAAATGGTCGGGGTCAGCGGCGCGCGCGAGCTCGCCTCGCTTTTCCGCCAGGCGCTGTACCAGGGCACGGAGCTCGCGCCCGCGTTGCGCGCATTCAATCGTGAATTCACCGAAAGGCGGGTGACCAAGGCGCGCGAGGCCATGGGGCGCATGACCGTCCGCATGGTGATCGTCATGATCGCCTTCTTCATGCCTGCCTTGTTCATCGTTCTGGCCGGTCCGCCCGTCGCCGGCATCCTCGACACGCTGAAAGGATCCGACCAGTGAAGTCGATCGTGAAGATCGCCGCCGCGATGACATTCGTCGCCGCCATGCCCCTGGCCGCCGCCGACAAGGAGCAGCCGGGCACGCGAAGCCTCTACCTGCAACTGATCCAGCAGGCCCGCGCGGACGGCCGGGCATGGGCGGCGCTGGCCTATCTCGACGATTATGAGCGGCAATATCCCGGCGATGGCGAGGCGCAGGTGCTGCGCATCAACAGCCTGCTCGATATCGGCAAGGTCCAGGAGGCGGAGGCGCTTGCCGGGAAATTGCCGCCCGGCGCAGGTAATCCGCGGGTGAGCGCGGCGCGTGGGCATGTGGCGGCTGCGCGTGATCGCTGGGCGGAGGCGGCCACTGCCTATCGCGCGGCCGTCCAGACCAATCCCGCCGATCCGATGCTGCTCAACGCGCTTGGCTATGCCGAGCTTCGCAGCGGGCATGTCGACGCGGCGGTGGAAAGGCTGCGCGCCGCTGCGGACCTCGCGCCCGGCGACAAGGTCCTGCGCAACAACCTTCTGCTCGCGCTCGCCGTGGCCGGGCGGGACACCGAGACCGCCGCCATCATCGGCACGATCGCCGATGAGCGGGAGCGTGCCGACCTGCTTGCCGGCCTCCCTCAAGAGGCGGCGCAGGTGCGGGAGAACCAGTTCGCAAGCCAAGATCGGATGGTGGTGTCGAGATGATCCTGCTGTTGATTGCAGCGATAGCTGCCGGTGCGCAAAGTCCTCCGGACGCGAAGGAGGAGGGCAAAGGCGAGGCGCGCGCGGTTGTCGAACGGCAAATGGCTTCGCCGCCCCGCTACGGGCAGAGATTGTCGCCCGACGAGGCGGCCATCATCTATCGCAATTATCTCCAGTCGATCGGCAGGCGGCTCAGCAGCACGGGGCGCGGCAGCCCGGGCGGTCCATGATCTGGCGGTCCGCGAGGCGGCTATGGCGCGATGGGCGCGGGGTGGCGGCGCCCATGGTGGCCGTGCTCGGCGCATCGCTGATCGGCGCGGTCGGTCTGGCGGTCGATATAGGCCTCTATTATGCCGACACGCGGGCTCTCAGGCTTGCAACGGAGGCTGCTGCCCTTTCCGCGGCCAATAACCTTGCCGACACAAGCCGGGTGCAGACCTATCTCGCCGCCAACGGATATCCGCAGGCGCAGGTCAGCACGCAGACCGGCCTCTACTGCCCCGACAGGGACCTGGCCAGCGACCAGCGATTTCGTCCAAGCACCACGGCCTGCCCGGGCCGCCCGAACAGCGCGCGGATCAACGCGATCCGCGTCACCGCCTCCGCGCCCGGCCGGCAGGTCCTGTCGCAAGTCCTCGGCCCGCTCAACCCGTTCCCGGACGTGGTAGCCACGGCAACGGCGGCGCGCGTCGACGAGGCAGGGGTCGGGATGACGAGCGACACGCTCGATCTCGGCTTCCTCAACGACCTGCTCAGGGCCGAACAATTGCTGGACACCCTGCTGGCCGGACTGCTGGGCGTCGATCCGGGCTTCAGCGTCAACAGCGTCCGCGCGCTTCAGCAGGGTAGCGTCGACGCAGGCCTGTTCTTCGACAATCTCGCGCGGCTCGAAGGCAAAGGCGGCGCGACCTACGGCGAGCTGACCGACGCGGAGGTGAGCGCATCCAACCTGATGCTGGCCGCGGCGGCATCGACGGACAATGCGGCAACCGCTGCCGTGCTCACCACAGCCGCCAATGTGGCGGGGCTGGGCACCCGCAAAGTTTCCCTCAGGAACGTATTCGCACTCGGCGTGTGGAAGAACATGCCCGTGGGCGAGGCGAATGCGGCCCCGGCGCTGCGGGCCGGATTGAACGCATACCAGCTGTTCCTCTACTCGCTGATGCGGCGCAACGGGTTCAACATCGACCTGTCGCCCGTGGCGGGCGCAGTCGTGACAGGCGGCGTGGTGAAACTGGAGGGGCTTGCCAGCGATCCGCTCACCGGTGCCAGTTTCGCCTTCGGCCCGGCGGGAGAGGCGACGGTATATTCCTCCCGCCTGCGCCTGAAGCTCAGCGTCGGAGCCGGGGACCTGAACCTCCTGATTGCACGCATCAGGGCCATCACGGTGCCGCTGCTGATCGATATCGGCCCATCGCACGCGACCGTGACCGGCATTTCCTGCCCGTCCACCGATGACCAGTTCGCCAACGCGCAGGTCTCCGTCGCCGCGACTTCCGGCTTCGTCCATCTCTACATCGGGTCGGACAATGGCGCGATGAGCCAGCCGTTCGGGGCTGTCGACATCAAGGATGCCAGGATCGCGAGCGTCGAACTGCTCGGCCTCGGCCTTATTTCACTGGAAGGAAAGGCCAAGATCGACTCGGTCCAGAGCGTCAGCCAGACGCTCGTCTTTGGGGTGAACGGTCGGTCGGGTGCAGGGGCGATCGGCAATCCGGTTGCAAGCCAGCACCGGCCGTTGGTCGCGCCAAGGCCGCTTGCGGTGAACCATGTATCCAGCGTCGACCAGGCGCTGGATTCCCTGCTCGCCGCGCTTCAGTCCGATCTGCAGGTGAAGGTTCTGGGATTGTCGCTCACCTCGATCCTCGAGCCGCTGATCGGCAGGATCCGGCCGCCCGTGACGGGGCTGGTCGGCGCTGTCGTGGATCCGCTGCTGGACGGCGTGCTTCGCCTCACGGGCATTCAGCTCGGCCAGACCGCGGTGCTGGTCACGGGCGTCCGCTGTGGCGTGCCCGTCCTGGTCTAGCACCAAGGAAGCCCGTCTGATTCGATGCCTCGTTCAGGCGACAGGCTCGGTAAATCCGAGGAATTGCGGCTTAGTCCTCTGGTTCTACAGTATTACTACCGTAGATCTGCAACGGCAGTCCCGAGTGTGATCGTCGAACACGCTGTTGCTTTCGATAAATACTGTAGGATCCGGAAATGCTTGATCTGGGTTGTTACTCCATTATCATGTGCAATGTCAGGAACTTAGGGCACGGATTACTAGGCGTCATGCCTGAAGGCCCTCGCGGCCACGTTCCTGGCAACCGGGTCAATTCGTGGGGTAATGGGGTTTTTATGCTGAAGATCATGACTGCTACTATCGATCGTCTTAAGCTCGATGACCGAGGACTTACTTCGGTGGAGTATGCGGTTCTCGGCGGACTTATCGTAGCCGCTCTCACCACGATGGTTGGCTTGTTCACCGGTGAGCTCAGCACCGCATTCCAGGGCCTCATCGACTAAGTCATCAGGTCATTGCCGCAGCAGCTGTGGACGGTTGCATGCGGCGACCATCACGTCGCCTATGATCGGTCGCAAGATTGCCCGCTGCGACAGGGGCATTGCAGCGCTGGAGTTCGCCCTCCTGGCTCCAGCGCTGCTGATGCTTGTCTTCGGCGTGCTGATCTATTCGCTTTATTTCACCGCTCTTCTGGGCGTTCGGCAGGCGGCGTCGGAAGGTGCGCGAGCGGCCATGGCGGGCCTCAACACCGCCGAGCGGAGTGCGCTTGCCAAGCAGCAGGCCGATGCGGTGATCCAGAATTATGGATGGCTGATGAAGGGGGCGACCCCCGTCGTGTCGAGCGCGGCCATGGGAACCAGCGGCTTTCGCGTCACCGTGACCTACGACATCTCCAGCAGCCCGATCATGCAGTATAGCGCGCTGCTGCCTTTGCCTTCGAGCAACGTCACCGGTTCGGCCGTGGTCTCGAACGGCAGCTATTGAATGTCCGAAGACGCCGCGCACCCGGTCATCGCACTGGCTGCGCTGTGCCTGCTCTTGGGCCTGCTGGTGCTGGCCGTCATCTCCGACATAAGGTGCAGGCGCATCCCAAACGCATATTGCGTGACGATCGCAGCATGTGCCTGCCTGTGGTGGGTGGGCATGTCGCACACCCCAGTCATCCGCATCGCCTCCCAACTTCTTCTCGCAGCGGCGATCGCGGTCCCGCTCGTTCTTCTTTTCGCCAGGAACCTCCTTGCCGGCGGCGACGTGAAGCTCGCCATTGCCGTTGCCCTGTGGCTTCGGCCGGCCGAGGCCTTGGCGATGATCGTCTGGACGGCAATATTGGGAGGGGTCGTGGGTGCCGTCGTCCTGCTGATGCAGCGGATCGGCAGAACCTCTGCCATGACCGTGCCCTACGGCGTGGCTATAGCCGCGGGAACGTCGATAGCCCTATCGCATGCGGCCGGGGCGGTGACGCGGTCGGTGTTCTGACGCTTTCCGGTTAGGCGGCTTCCTCTGCGATGCGTGCAAGTCGCTTGAGCTTGCCGGATGCCGTGCGCGGAAGTTCGTCCACCTGCTCGAATGTCTTGGGAATCTTGTAGGCAGCGAGCTTCCCCTGGCAGAATGCCTGCACGTCCCGCAGGTTCAGGGTTCCAGCGCGCGAGGCCTTGAGAAGGGCATGGCCGACCTCGCCCCAACGCGGGTCCGCACGGGGTGTGACGATGGCTTCGTCCACGTCAGGATGATCGGCCAGGACCGACTCCACTTCATGCAGCCAAACATTCTCGCCGCCGGACACGAACATGTCGCTCCGGCGGCCGGCGACGTGGAAGAAGCCGTCGGCATCGCGATAGCCGGCATCCCCGGATGCGAGCCAGCCGGCGATCGGCGGCCGGTTCCAGTAGCCGGGGGTGACGTTCGGCCCGGCAAACATGATCTCGCCAATCTCCCCGACTTCGGCTTCGCGCCCGTGGGTGTCGACGATCCGCACCTGGCACAGCAATTGCGGCTTGCCGACAGATCCCATCTGTTCCCAGGCATTTGCGGGCTGCTGAAGAAAGGCGATCGGGCCGGTCTCCGTCATGCCCATGCCATTGCACAGGCGCAGGCCAAGCATGCGGAACCGTTCGGATATCCGAGCCGGCAACGGGGCGCCGCCACTTGTCCAGTGGCGGACCCGATCCAGAGGCGCAGCCGCGAAACGTGGGTGATCGAGCAGGTCCTTGTATATGGTCGGCACGCCGAAGAAGGCGCTGATCCTTTCGGATTCCAGCAGTTGCACCACCTGTTCCGGATCGAACCGGTCGAGGACGAGCACCGAACCGCCGGCGATCAGCGTCGGAAGCGTGTGGAGATTGATGCCGGCAGTGTGGAACAGCGGCAGGTAGTTCAGCGTGACGTCCGCCGAGGTGAGCCCCACCGCATTGGCGAGGTTCACGTAATTGGCGAGCGCCATGCCGAACGTGTAGATGACGCCCTTCGGCACCCCGGTCGTGCCGGACGTGTACATCAGGTACCATATGTCACCCGCCATGTGGCTGCGGCGCAGCGGTGCCGCCGGCCCGCTCTCGAGCCCGGCCTCATAGTCCCTGTCCAGGAACAGGACGGACGGGGAGGAGGCGAGCGCCCGAACCAACGCCTCATCCTCGCTGCCGCAGATCAGCAGGGCGGGTGTGCAGTCGGCGAGCACCTGATCCAGTTCGCCCGGCGTCATGCGCCAGTTGAGCGGCACCAGTATGGCGCCGGCACGCGCACAGGCGAACAGCAATTCGAAGAATTCAGGGCGATTGCGACACAGGACGGCGACGCGCTGCCCATCATCGATGCCGTGTCGGCGTAGCAGGTGTGCGGCGGCATCGGCCCGCCGCGACAATTGCGCGTAGGAGATCTGCCGGCCCTCCCGCACCACCTCCATGGCGATGTCCGCTGGGCGCAAGGCGGCTTGCACGGCCAGGAAGTCGGGTACTTCCTGCGCGAGGCTCATCGCGGGCGCAGGCCTTCGCCGACAAGGCCGATCGCCGCGTCGGCCACCTCCTGCGGCGTCATGTCGTCGCTCCACAATGCGTAGCGCATGCCGAGGAAGACGCTCATCCCGATCAATGCCCAGCCGCGTGCGTCGGCATCGCCCGGTGCAATCTCGCCCCGCTCGGCAGCTGCCGAGAGGCCGCGGCGGTAACCCTCCGCAAAGCTTTGATAATGTTCGCGGTAGACATCCTCGGCCACGAACTGCGCTTCCTCGATGATGCGATAGAGTTCGCGATGTTCGCGCACGAATTCGATGAACGCCCTGAGACCTGCGCGTTCCGCCTCGATCCGGTCGGGCGCGTCCTTTACCGCCTCCGCGACATGGTGGCGCGTGTTGCGGCTGAGCGTTCGGACAAGCTCGCGGTAAAGCTCCTCCTTGCTCTGGAAATAGGTGTAGAAGCTGCCGAGCGCGACGCCGGCGCGCTGGGTTATGCCGGTGATCGCCGCGTCATGATAGCCGCGCTCGCCAAACTCCTTGGCGGCGGCGTCGAGCAGCTTCGTCAATGTCTGCCGCCCTCGCTCGGTACGCGGCTCGCGATCCGACATCCTTGTCCTCCCCGGTCAGGTTGCTTGCGGCCTGGCGAAGATGCAACCGAAAGCTTGTGTTGAATGGTGGTTCAACTTTCAATACAGATGCTCGTGGCTGATCGCAGGAACATGCGGCAGCCGGGAGGAGCAGGCTTGGAAACACTGGTCGCCACCGATGGAGGCACGATCCGCTACCGCCAGATGGGAAGCGGGCGTCCGATCGTGCTGCTGCACGGGCTGATGGCGCATGGCGGCTTCTTTTCCGGGCAGCTGCCCCTTGCAGACAGTCACCGATTGATCGCCGTCGACTTTCGCGGGCATGGCGAAGCGCGCCGCGAGCGGCGGAACGTGACGGTCGAGCGGCTGGCGCGTGACGTAACCGAGCTGAGCGATGCTCTCGACCTGCGCCAGGCGATAGTGATCGGCTGGTCGCTGGGCGCGACGGTGCTCTGGCACGTGCTCACCGGTCCCGCGTCGCAGCGCTTCGACGGCGCGGTGGTGATCGACATGACGCCCCGCGTGATGAACGGTCCCGGTTGGGCGCTTGGGCTTACGCGCGAACGGTGCGACGATCGGCTCCGCGCCATTCAGGACGATTATCCGGCCTTTGCGCGAATGGCCGGGGAAGCGATTTTTGCACCCGACTTTGCCGGTGCCCAGCATCTCAAGGGATGGGCAGGGGAAGAGTTCGCCGGCAACGATGCCGCATCCATGGCCATGCTCTGGACCTCGCTGGCCGAACAGGACCTGCGGCCGCAACTTTGCAGCATCGGTCAGCCGGCGATCATCGTCCATGGCGGGCAGAGCCATCTCTATGGCCCCGACACGGCGCGCTACCTGGTCAATGCGATGCCCGACGCGCACGCGGTGGAGTTCCCCGAATGCGGTCACAGCCCGCACCTGGAGGCGCCCGACGCCTTCAACGCACTCGTCCATCAGTTCGAGGCCGGACTGACGCCTTTCAAGACAAACAAGAAGATCGAAACAGGAGAGAGATGATGGCACGCATGTCAGCAAAGACGGCCTTGCGGATCGGCGCGGCGTTTACCGCCATCGCCGGGGCAGGCCCGCTATACGCGCAGGATGCTGCGCAGAGCGCACTGGAGGCGCAGGCGGCGCAATCCGACGTGGTCGATCCTTACGCCGATGGCGAGGAGATCGTCGTCACCGCCCGACGCGTCGAGGAATCGTTGCAGCGTGTCCCGGCATCGGTTTCTGCCTTCAACGAGCGCGCGCTTGAGCGGCTTCAGGCAACGGACTCGACGGGGCTTCAGGGCGCGGTGCCGAACCTCAACATCGTTCAGGGCCGCGGTTCGTCCAATGCGACCAACATCTATATTCGCGGCATCGGCCAGCCTGACGCGCTGCAGACCTTCGATCCCGCGGTCGGCTTCTATGTCGACGACGTTTATTACAGCCGCATCCGCGGCACCCAGATTGACCTGCTCGACCTCGAGCGGATCGAGGTGCTGCGCGGGCCGCAGGGCACGCTCTACGGCAAGAACACGATCGGCGGCGCGTTCAAGGTGGTCACGCGCAAGCCCGACCAGGATTTCCGCGCCAATGCCGAACTCGCCTACGGCTCATACGACCAGTTCGAGCTGAAGGGCGCCGCGTCGGGACCGCTGTCCGAGACTGTGGCTGCAGGCTTTGCCGTGCTGCGCGCGAAGCGTGACGGCTATGTCGAGGACCGGGTGCTCGACCGCGAATATAATGACCGCGACACGATCGCGACCCGCGCCGCGTTGGCCTTCACGCCCAGCGAGCGTTTCCGCTTCGATGTCACCGCCGATTACTCTCGCGACGATGCGGCGTTGAGCGTCGGCCAGCCGCTGAACGAATTGCGCTATCTGTTGACCGGCGCGGTGTCGCTGCCGCTGGAGCAGAGCCCGGACGAATATGATTTCACCGGCCGCACCTCGCCGCAACTGCCCAACGAGACCAAGCTCAGGCACTGGGGCGTGTCCGGCATCGCCACCTGGGACCTGACCGACGCACTGACCTTCAAGTCGATCAGCGCCTACCGCAACCTCGTCACGCGCGACTATATCGACATCGACGCGACCCAGCTTCAGGTCGGGGACGTCCAGGTCAATGTCGACCAGAACCAGACCAGCCAGGAATTCCAGCTCGCTTATGACGATGGCGGCATGTTCCAGGGCGTGGCCGGCCTCTATTATCTCAAGGAAAACATCACCTCGCACCAGGAGGCCTATGGTGACGACGTGCTCGGCAGCCTGCCGCCGCTCGGCCGGCTGACCTTCTTCCGGACGATCGACGACGATCTCGAGACGACCAGCCTGGCGGCTTATGCCAATGCCAGTGCCGAGGTGATCGCGGGGCTGCGCGTGTCGGGTGGCCTGCGCTACACGCGCGAGGAAAAGGACTATTACCGCACCACCACCGTGCTTTCGAACTTCCCGGCGCTCAACACGACCTACGTCTTCTCGCCGGACGAGGGCGTATGGGAGGACGTGTCGCCGATGGTCTCGCTGGACTATCAGTTCACCCCCAGCACGATGGCCTATGCGCGCTATGCCAAGGGCTTCAAGTCGGGCGGCTTCAACGGCCGTGCCAACAGCGCCAGTGAGTCCACCGCCTACGAGCCGGAAAAGGTCGACAGCTTCGAGGTCGGTCTCAAGACCAACGTCAACCGCACTGTCCGCCTGAGCCTTGCCGCGTTCAGCAACGATTATAAGGATTTCCAGGCGCGCGTGTCCGGCCTGGACGAGATCAATGGTGTGCCGACGGCGGTGCTGAGCGTCATCAATGCCGGCAAGCTGCGCATCCGCGGCGCCGAGCTGGAAGCGAATGTCACGCCAGTCGACAATCTGCTGCTCGACGCGCAGATCGGTTATCTCGACGCCGAATACAGGGAGTTCGACGACACCCGCTTCACCGCGATGGGCGGCAGCCGTGCCTTCCAGCGCCCGGCCTTCGCGCCCGAATGGACCATGCGCTTCGGCGCGCAATATCAGGTCGATCTCGGCAACGGCGGGCTGATCATCGGCGGCCAGACCCGTTATCGTTCGGAAACCGCGCTGGCGGTCGACAACACGCTCACCAATTCGGCGACGCGCATCGAGGGCTTGTTCCAGGAAGGCTATTGGATGCACGATGCGCGCGTCGTGTGGGAGAGCGAAGGCCGCAAATACAGCATCGGCCTCTACGGGCAGAACCTGTCGGACAAGGTGTACAAGACCGACGGGCAGGAATTTTCGAGCGTGGGCAATATCCGCACCGTCTATTACGGCGCGCCGCGGACCTTCACCC
The DNA here is from genome assembly GCA_934539295.1 of uncultured Allosphingosinicella sp. GTDB lineage: Bacteria > Pseudomonadota > Alphaproteobacteria > Sphingomonadales > Sphingomonadaceae > Allosphingosinicella. The sequence goes on along the minus strand of CAKTCN010000024.1, from coordinate 27,513 downwards.
TGCGCCTGACGGCGCGTTACTGAGGATAAGCGAATGGTGGCAAGGAGCGGGACGGTGCCGGCCGGCGGCAACAGGGTGCTGGCGATCCTGCTCCTTGCCTATATCTTCAACTTCGTCGACCGGCAGATCCTCAGCGTCCTGCAGATCCCGATCAAGGCCGAACTCGGGCTGACCGACGGGCAGGTCGGGCTGATGGGCGGGCTCGCCTTCGCGCTTCTCTATTCGGGCCTCGGTGTGCCGGTCGCCTGGCTTGCCGACCGTACCGATCGGGTGCGGATCATCGCAGTCAGCCTTGGCGTTTGGAGCGCCTTCACCGCCTTGTGCGGCACGGCGCAGGGCTTCTGGCATCTGTTCCTGTCCCGAATGGGCGTGGGCGTGGGGGAGGCAGGCGGCGTTGCGCCTTGCTACGCGCTCATATCAGACTATTTTCCGCCAGAGCGGCGGGCGCGGGCGCTGGCCATCTTCTCGCTCGGCATCCCGATCGGGTCGGCGCTGGGCGTCTTCTTCGGCGGGTGGCTGGCGAGCAGCATCGACTGGCGCTCCGCCTTCATGATCATCGGCGGCGCGGGCCTGCTGATCGTACCGCTGGTGCTGTTCGGCATCAGGGATCCGGGTCGCGGCCGTTTCGACGCGCAGGCGGCGGAAACCGCGCCGCCGCCATTCTCCGTGGTGATCCGCACCCTCGCCGCAAAGCCGAGCTTCTGGCTGCTGTCCTTCGGCGCCGCTTCGGGATCGGTGCTCGGCTACGGTCTCGCTTTCTGGCTGCCGCCGTTCCTGACGCGCAGCCTCGGCCTGCGACTGATCGATATCAGCTGGTTCTACGGCTCGGTCGCCCTCGTAGGCGGGACAGCGGGCGTATGGCTCGGCGGCGTGTTCGGCGATCGGCTCGCGCGCATCCGGCCGGGCGGCTATCCGCTGATCCCCGCCATCTGCTTCCTGGTGGCTGCGCCCGTCTATGCTGCAGGGCTGTTCGCCTCCTCGCTCACCATGGCCTGGATCATGTTCACGATCGGCACCGCCCTGGGACTTGCCTGGCTCGGCCCGGTCATCGCAGCGGTCCAGCACATCGTGCCGCCCAGCATGCGCGCGACTGCATCGGCATCCTTCCTGCTCATCAACAATCTGCTTGGCATTGGTTTCGGCATCTGGTTCCTCGGCTTCATGTCGGAACGGATGACGGCGAGCATGGGCGACGAGGCGCTGCGCTGGTCGATGTTCTACGGGCTCGGTTTCTACCTGCTCAGCGCCTGCCTCTACGGACTTGCGGCATGGCGGCTGGGGCGTGACTGGCACAGGGGGTGACATGAAAAGGCGTGATTTCCTGATCGGAGCCAGCCTGCTGGCCGCGGCGTGTGTCTCGCCGAAAAATGCGGGTGCGACTGGCTTCGTATCGGATCGGATCGAAGTCACCACGCGCGGCAGCGGGCCCGACGTGCTGCTGGTGCCGGGCCTGACATCGTCCCCGGAGATATGGGAAGGCCTTGTGACGGGTGTTCCCGGCTACCGTTATCACCTGGTGCAGGTGAAGGGCTTTGCGGGAACGCCGGTGAGCGGCAATGCAGGGGACGGGCCGATCCTGGCGCCGCTGGCCGACGAACTCGTACGCTACGTAAGGAAAGCCGGGTTGGAGCGGCCTGCCGTCATCGGGCATTCGATGGGCGGCAGCCTTGCCATGATGACAGCGATCCGGGCGCCCGATGCCGTTTCGCGCGTGATGGTCGTCGACATGCTTCCGTTCATGGGCATGCTTTTCGGCCCGCCGGGTACCACAAGCGAAAGCGTGCGCCCGATCGCGGAGGCAACTCGCGCGCAGATCATCGGCCGCAGCGAGGCCGAGCGCCGGTCGGCAATCGAGGCGAGCATCGCAGGCATGGTGCGAAACGAAGCGGCCCGCGCCGGGCCCATCCGCCATGCGCTGGGCAGCGACCCCGCTCTTGGTGCACGATCGATGTACGACCTCATCACAACCGACCTGCGCCCGGGCCTCGCCGCCATCAAGGTGCCGCTCAGCGTCCTCTACGTGCGCGGGCCGAACATTCCCTTGTCCGACGAGCAGATGGATGCGGTTTACCGCCTGTCATTCGCCGAGGCGCCGCAGGCGGTGCTGCAGCGCGTGCCTGAATCCAATCACTTCGTGATGCTCGACCAGCCGGCCCGGTTTGCCGAAGAGGTCGCCCGTTTCCTCAAGTGAACGGGCGAATGTGGGGGCGAAGCTGACCTGTCGTTGCGTGCGGCTGCCGATCAAGGCCGCACGATGCTGGAAGGGCGACGGGCGGCGAGTGCCAGGCCGGCAATCGTGGCGGCGACCATGCCGAACGCGGTCAGGGGGTGCGTGCGCGCGGCAGTGAAGGTGCTGAACGTGCGGCCGTGCTGTTCGCCTTCGACATCGCCGTCGTCATGCTGGGGCGCATAGAGGTTGCCCTCGACCTTGCCGACCGGCTTGGTCTTGTCGATCAGGGCCGGGTCCATCTTGCTGGCCAGCAAGTCGAAGAAGGACGGCATCAGCGTAGCACTCAGCACCTGAAGCTTTCCGAGGCCGCCGACCGTGATGTCACGACGCGGGTGCTGGGCCGCGTCCAGAATGGCGTCGGCAACAAGGTCGGGCGCGTACATGGGGCGCGGCAGGCGCGCCTCGTAGCCAGTAAGATTGCGGCCGTGGCGCGGGAAGGGCGTCCCGATCGCGGCAGGCTTGATGAGGGTGACGGATACGGGTGCCTTTTCCGCCATGAGGTCGAGGCGCAGCGAGTCCGTGAACCCCTTCACCGCATGCTTGGAGGCATTGTACGCACCAAGAATCGGGCTCGCCATGTCACCGTTGATCGACCCCACGTTGATGAGCGCTCCGCCGGCAGCCTTGAGGTGACGTAGCGCCGCGAGGGAGCCGTGCACCACGCCCCAGTAATTGGTTTCGAACACTTGCCGGTGATCCCTGATCGGCAACTGGTCGAGCGGCGCGTAGGTGCCGGACCCGGCATTGTTCACCCACGTGTCGAAGCCGCCGAGGCGCGCGAGGGTTTCGGTGGCAAGATGATCGACGTCAGCCTCCACGCTGACGTCAGTGACGACATATTCCGCGACACCTCCGCTGGCGCGAATGTCGGCGCATGCGTCGATCAAAGCGCGTTCGTCACGCGCCGCGAGCATGACCTTTGCACCTGCCGCGGCTGCCTTCTTCGCTGTGGCGAGGCCGTGACCGGAGGTCGCGCCGGTGATGACGATGGTCTGCTCGGCAAGCGGCTTCAATTGCACGGACATGAATGGCGCCTCGTCGTGGGGGGAATGCCCCGACTAACGAGGGGGTGGGGGAGGGGTTCCGCCGGCGACCGCCCCGTCCACTGCGACCTCATGCCGGCTGGGGCGCGTCCTTCCTGACCAGCGACACCGATGCGACCGCGCGGGCGAGTTGATCGATGTCATAGGGCTTGGCGAGCAGAACATAGTCTTCGATGCCAGTGGCGCCCGCCATGTCACGGTCTCCAGTGGCGAAGACGATGCCGAGCGCCGGACGCGTCTCGCGTGCCTTGCGGGCGAGTTCGGGACCGGCCATGCCGGGCAGGTTCACGTCGGTGACGAGCACGTCCACGGCCGTGGTCTGGATCGCGACGAGCGCATCTTCGGCATTACCGGCGTCGACGACGAGATAGCCCGATTCCTGCAGCATCTCGGAGGTGGCCATGCGGATCAGGTCGTCATCCTCGACGAGCAGAACCATGGCCGGCTTCGCCTCGGTCGGTGCGGCAGGTGCGACCATCGAGGGCGCCTTTGCGGGCCCCGACGAGACTGCACGCTGGCGCTCGTTGGCGACGACGTGGCGCAGGCGGCGGGCCAGCGCCTCGCGCGTGTAGGGCTTGGACAGGAGCTCGACGCCCGCATCCAGCTTGCCGCCATGGACGATCGAATTCTCGGTATAGCCGGAGGTGAACAGCACGGCGATGCCGGGCAGTCGCTCCCGCGCCATGCGGGCGAGTTCGGGGCTCTTGAGCTTGCCGGGCATGACGACGTCGGTAAACAGGATGTCGATCGGAATGCCGCTGTCGATCACGCTCAGGGCGTTGGACGCATCGACGGCCTTGAGCACACGGTAGCCGAGATCGGTCAGCATCTCGACGACAGTGGTGCGGACTTCCTCGTCATCCTCGACAACCAGCACCGTCTCGGTACCGCCGACGACCGGGCCGTTGTCGATCGAAACCTCGACATCCTCCGGCGCGGTGGAGCGGGGGAGGTAGAGCTTGACCGTCGTGCCCTCGCCGACCTCCGAATAGATGTTCACATGGCCGCCCGACTGTTTGACGAAGCCATAGACCATGGAAAGGCCGAGGCCGGAGCCCTTGCCTTCGCCCTTGGTGGAGAAGAAGGGTTCGAACACCTTTTGCAGCACGTCGGGCGTCATGCCCGAGCCGGTGTCGGTGACGGCGAGCATCACATATTGGCCGGGCGCGACCTCGGCATGGCGGGCGGCATAATCGGCATCGAGCGTGGCGTTGCCGATCTCGATGGTGAGCTTGCCGGTGCCCTCCATCGCATCGCGGGCGTTGATGGCGAGGTTCAAGATCGCATTTTCGAGCTGCGCCGGGTCGATGAAGCTGTTCCACAGCCCGCCGCCGACGCTGGTCTCGATCTCGATACCCTCGCCGATCGCACGGCGGAGCATGTCGTCCATGTCGCGCACCATGCGGGTGGCGTTGACCACGCGCGGCTCCAGCGCCTGGCGGCGGCCGAAGGCGAGCAATTGCGCCGCGAGCTTGGACCCGCGCGACACGCCGCCCATGGCGTTGGCGACACGCTGCTCGGCGCGGGGATTGCCGGCGACATCCTTGCCGAGCAGCTGGAGGTTGCCGGAGATGACCTGGAGCAAATTGTTGAAATCGTGCGCGACGCCGCCGGTGAGCTTGCCCACCGTTTCCATCTTCTGCGACTGGACGAGGACCTGTTCGGCGCGGCGGCGCTCGCCGATCTCCTCGATCACGCGCGCTTCCAGCGTTTCGTTGAGTTGGCGCAGCTGTTCCTCGGCGCGGGCACGATGGCGGACCTGGCGGGCGAGGTCCGCCTCGCGATCGGCCCTTTCCTGCACGTCGAAAACGAGCACGTGGAAGCCCAGGACCACGCCATTCTCGACCCGCGGGAGATAGTGGATCTCCGCCGCGCGATCGCTACCGTCCTGGTGCGGCATGGTGGCGTCGGCGACGATCTCCTCGCCCTTGAGGGCACGCTCGATGAGGGGGAGGCGGGCATTGTAGGTCGCCTCACCAACGACATCGCGGACATGCGCGCCGATCACCTGCTCCGGCGCGTGGCCGAGCCACGTGTAATAATGACGGTTGGCGAAGCGGTAGCGATGGTCGCTGTCGATATAGGAGATGAGCACGGGCAGCGCATCGGTGATGGTGCGCAGTTCGGCTTCCTGGCGGGCGAGGGCGCGGGCGGTGTTCACGCGCTCGGTGATCTCGATCACGGTGCAGAGCACGCCGGCGACAACGCCGTTCTCGTAGACGGGCGTGTAGAAGAGGTCGAAATAAACCTCTTCGGGCGCGCCGTTGCGGTTCAGGACCATCAATTGTTCGAGGCTGGAGAAGGTCTCGCCGCGCAGGCCGCGCTCCATGACGTCGCGGTTGAAGTCCCAGATTTCGGCGAACACTTCGCGCACCGATCCGCCGAGCGCGCGGGGATGGTAGCCGCCGGCGATGACGCTGTACCCGTCATTGTAGATCATGACAGGATCGGTGCCCCACATCAGCACCTTGGGAATGGGCGAATTGATGACGTTGCTGACCGTGGCGCCGAGTTCGGTGGACCAGCCTTCGCGCGGCCCGAGCGGGGTGGACGACCAGTCGAAGCCGCGGACCAGGTCGGCACATTCGCCCGTCGCGATCAGGCTGTCGCCCGCGCGGGTGTCGGTCGAAGGTGCGCCGTCGCGCAGCAGCTTGATCGCCGTGCGCACCACCTCGCTGGCATTGCCATATTCGCCGGCGGCGAGCTGTTCGTCGATGAAACGGTCAAGCTCGGGCGTGAGCGAAACGTTGCGGGTCTGGCGGATGGTCATCTTGCTGCAATGCAACGAGATGGGAGTGTGTGTCAATTTTTGACACACAGGTGCTCCTGGTCTTCTCCAAGTCGTGCAAGACGAACTTGCCGGTACCTGCGTCACCCCGGATTCGATCCGGGATGACGATCTGGAAAGATGCTGCGCTTACTCTTCTTCGCCCGTGGGCCGCGACTGGAGTTGGATGTAGTTGGCGAGGCCCATGCGCTCGATCATGTCGAACTGCTTTTCCAGCACGTCGACATGCTCTTCCTCGTTCATGAGGATTTCGGCGAAGAGGTCGCGGCTGACATAGTCGCGGACGGTTTCGCAATGGGCGATCGCGTCGCGAAGCTGGACGCAGGCTTCCTTTTCGAGCTCAAGGTCAGCGCGGAGCAATTCCTCCACCGTCTCGCCGATACGCAGGCGGCCGAGCAGCTGGAAATTGGGGAGGCCGTCCAGAAACAGGATGCGCTCGGACAAACGGTCCGCATGCTTCATCTCGTCGATCGACTCATGGCGTTCGAACGCGGCGAGACGGGCGATGCCCCAATGATCCAGCAGGCGGTAATGGAGCCAATATTGATTGACCGCGGTCAGCTCGTTCTTGAGCGCCTCGTTCAGAAATTCGATGACCTTGGGATCGCCGCGCATATCTTGTCCTGTTTCTTGAGCTTTGCCCAAGGATACAGACAATCAGCGGCGCAGAAAAGCGCAGAAATCAGCCGTTTTTCAGCCGCTCCTGCTAGGCAGTCGCACGTTCCGTGCTGATGATCTCGCGTGCGAATGAGAAGCATTGCCCGCATTTCGCACGGCAGCCAAGCGAACGATATGCAGTAGACGGGCAACCGGCACCATCACGCGCAGCCTTTCGCACGTCATTCTCGCGAATCGCATTACATACGCAGACGATCATGGTGATCGGCTTTACCGATAATGCGAGTAAGTCTCAATAGCCGCTGCGTTGTTCGCGTTGGGTCAGTGAAAGGGGGCAGTGGCGTGATGTTCTTCGAATCACGCTTCGGCAGGCTCAGGGTGAGCGGGAAGGGTATACTCAGGTCAGGCTCGATCCTTGATCTTCACGCCGTGCGCGTGGATCCGGGCCGAAGCGGCTGGGGTCGCCATTGCCGGCATTGATCAGGAGCAGGATAGCGAACAGGCCTGCCACTATCAGGGGAGCGGCGATCAAGAGGTTCTCCCACGGCGGCAGCGGAAGGACCATGTCGGTACGTGGAACCAGTATCGCTGATGGGAAAATGGCCCACCAGCCGGACCGGCCATTGTCGTGCATGCGACGGACGAAGGTGGGAATGACCAGCGCCATCACGGCCGTGGACACGTAAGGGCGCAGCACCTCGTCGCGTAAGAGGTCGGATAGTGCCGCCAGGATAGCGGCCGCAAACAGCAAGGCGACGTAAGTGCCGAGGGTGTAGGCGCCGGTGGCGCGGCCCTGGAAGGAGAGGAAGTGGGGCATGGGACCTCCGCGAGATGGGCGGATGGTGGAGACTGCGGCTTTCAAGTCAACTCGCGATGATCCTGCGCCCACTATCGTCACCCCGGACTTGATCGGGTCCCGCTCCTTTCGCCGCATTGAAGCAAAGAAACCGGGATGCCGGATCAGGTCCGGCATGACGATGGTGGGAATAAGTGGACTGCGCTCCTTTACAGGACTTCGAACAGGCCTGCCGCGCCCATGCCGCCGCCGACGCACATCGTCACCACGACATATTTCACCCCGCGGCGCTTGCCTTCGAGGAGAGCGTGGCCGGTCAGGCGGGCGCCGGACATACCGTAGGGGTGGCCGATCGAGATGGCGCCACCGTTGACGTTGAGCCTGTCGTCCGGAATGCCCAGGCGGTCCTGGCAGTAGAGGACCTGGACGGCGAAGGCCTCGTTCAGTTCCCATAGGCCGATATCGTCGACGGTGAGGCCGAAGCGGCCGAGCAGCTTGGGCACGGCGAAGACGGGGCCGATGCCCATCTCGTCCGGCTCGGTGCCCGCGACCGCCATGCCGACATAGCGGCCGAGCGGGGTGAGGCCTTTGCTGGCGGCGAGGCCGGCCTCCATGACCACGCAGGCCGACGCGCCGTCGGACAGCTGGCTGGCATTGCCGGCGGTAATCATCGCGTCGGGGCCCATAACGGGCTGGAGCGCGGACAGGCCCTCGAGCGAGGTCTCAGGACGGTTGCCTTCGTCTTTGTCGAGGGTGACTTCCTTCATGCTGGTCTCGCCGGTGGCCTTGTCCTTCACCAGCATCTTGGCAGTGACGGGAATGATCTCGTCCGCGAAGATGCCGTGCGCCTGCGCGGCGGCGGTCCGCTGCTGGGAGCGCAGGGCATAGGCGTCCTGGCGCTCGCGGCTGACGGCGTAGCGCTTGCCAACCACCTCGGCGGTGTTGATCATCGGCATGTAGACGCCATTGTGCATGGACAGGAGCTCCGGATCCGGCCCGACGCGCAGTTCGGGGGTCTGGACCATGGAGATGCTCTCGACGCCGCCGGCGACGCACACGTCCATGCGGTCGACGATCACCTGCTTGGCCGCGGTGGCGATGGACATGAGGCCCGACGCGCACTGGCGGTCGATCGACATGCCGGCGACGCCGACGCCGAGGCCCGCGCGCAATGCGGCGGTGCGGCCAATGGTGGTCTGCACGCCCTGCTGGAGCGCGGCGCCGATCACGACATCCTCGATCTCCTCATTGGCGATGCCGGCGCGCTCCACCGCCGCGCGGATCGCATGGGCGGCGAGGGTGGGCGACGGCGTGGCGTTGAATGCGCCGCGATAGGCCCGGCCGATGGGGGTGCGGGCGGTGGAGACGATAACGGCTTCGCGATTGCTCATGGGACAGGGATCCTCGTTTGTTATGCGAATATAAGGCTGATCCAGGCGGCTTGGAGGGCCGGCTTGGGTTCGTTCTCGATCTCGACGGTGACGTCGTGCACGAATTGCCACTGGCCTGGGTGCTTCTCCACGGCGCTTGCCAGCGTGAAGCGGGCGCGAATGCGGCGGCCGGAGCGCACGGGACTGAGAAAGCGGACGCGTTCGAAACCGTAATTCACCGCCATGCGCAACGTGTCCGGCACGAAGGTCGCCCCGGCAGCGAGCCGACTCAGCAGCGACAGCGTAAGGAAACCGTGGGCGATAGTGCCGCCGAACGGCGTGGTCGCGGCCGCCACGGGATCGACATGGATGAACTGTCGGTCACCGGTGACGTCGGCGAAGGCGTCGATCATCTGCTGGTCGATGAGGAGCCAGTCGGATGTGCCGACTTCCTGGCCGACTTTGCTGAGAATGTCGTCGAGAGGGGCGACGGGCAAGGTGGTTGGCTCCGCGAACGATGAACGCGCTCAGTAGGGTTACGTTAGCGTAAAGTGCAAGTGCCCGGATCGAGGCAAGCCGGCATTACGCTACGGCAAGCGCGGCGCATTTTTTCCCTGGCCTGCGCCCGTGCTTGTTCGTCGCTGAACTTTGCGCATTGGTCGCGCGGCAGTGTCTGTCAGCCGGTGCTCCTGCCATGCGGTGGAGGCCCACCCCGGCAAGAACGGGGCGCACCGGCGGCGTATCCCTCACGCGCTGCCGGTGCCTCGATCCTCCGACAGGGGCAGGTCGCCGCGGGCGCGCAGGTCACGAAGGAGTGTTCGGATCGCCCAGCCGGCCGCAACGGCAATATCCTCACCGGCAAGGTCCCACTGGTCCCGTAGTTCGAGCCATGCGCTGGTATGCAGGAACTGAAGCATGGCGGTGGCCAGTAGCCGGTCCTTCTCCGGCAGATGTTTGACGGCGTCCGCTGCGACCTGCGTGTAGCTTTCGACGCGGCGATCGCGCTGGGCGAGGCGAACCGCGCGGCCCTGCGGCGTCGAGCGCACGATGGTGGCGAGCGGCGCGATGTTGTCGAAGCCGGTGTAGATGTCGGGCAGGGTGGAAAGAAGCTCCGCCTCGCTTTCCGGAAAGCGGACATTTGGGCCGGCTGTGCTGGTGACGCGGTCCCAGACCGCCTGCATCAGCGCATCGCGGTCCGGATAGTAACGGTAGACGGTGCGGCGCGCGACACCTGCTGCCTCGGCGATCCGATCGTGGTTGAGGCGGGCGGAATCGCCGGAGGCCATCGCCTCCAGCAGCGCCTCCTCGATGCGAGTGCGCACTTCCTCGCGATTCATGGCGCGCTTGCCGGAAACCCTGGGTTCTTCATCCATAGCTGGCCCCTATGAAGTGGCACATGATGTGTCAAATTATTGTTGACACAAAAAGTGCCATGTTTATGAGGTGACCATAGAGCAGGGAGAGAAGACGATGTTGTTCCACATGTCCTTCGCCGCGGATGATCCGGAGGGGACCGCCGAGCTGATGGCCGAGATCTGGGAAGGACGGGCTTACCCGTTCCCGCCTTTCGCCGAAGGGTCGTGGATCGCAATGGCGGGGGACGAGCGTGGCAGCGCATTGGAAGTCTACCCGCGCGGAACGGAGATGCATGAAGGCGCAGGCGCGCGCGACGTGCGCTGCGTCATGGGTGCGGCGAACCGCAATATCGCCAATCACGCGGCGATCGCAACGCAGCTGACCGAAGAGGCGGTGAAGGCGACCGCTCGGAAATACGGCGTGGTCGCGAAGACTTGCGATCGCGGGCCATTCCGCGTGATCGAACTATGGGTCGACGGGTGCACGATGTTCGAGGTGCTCACCCCCGAAATGCAGGAGGAATATCTCGGTGCGATGACCTTCGCGGGCTGGGAGGGCTTTCTGGCGGCCAGCGCCGGGCGCGCGTTCCAGCACAATGTCTAATGCCCTCTCCCGTAAGGAGAAGGAGGGCGTCGCGACCAGGCCTGTGCTTTCCCTTGGAACGGCAGCGCAGCTTGCCGCGACGTTCTTCATCCTGTTTCCGCCGCCACCGGCGAGCGGAAGGCTGGCGGCGCTCCCCCACGCGCCGTCGGCCATGCCGAACAGCATGTGGATGGCGTCAGTCGCGGTAGATGGATGCGTCGGTGCCGAGTGCAGCGCGCCAGTCATTGTCGCCTGACTTGTAGGCCAATTCCCATTTGAACAGCACGGTCCGGCGCACCTCCTCGACCGGCATTATGGTGAAGGGCGCAAACAGGTCCACCGCCTCGCCGCCATTGTGGAGCGCGGTCATGATGCCGGGACCGGTCACTTCCCAGACATTGTTCGACCGTGCCGCCTCAACATTGGCGACTACGCGGGCGATGACATCGGCAAACAGGGGATTGCCGGGTTCGCGCACGAACATGAAGTCGTTCGCAATATTGCCGCGCCGCCGCATCAGAACCCCGGTGGGCGCATCGGCGATCATCGCGGCCAGACCGCCGCCATTGTCCGTGTCGGCATCGATATAGACGCCGCCGCACATGTGCAGGTGGCAGTAGCGGAAGAAATCGGCCTGCATTGCCGGGATCGCGCAGCGGCGGAATGCGGCGAGGTGGCGCTCACCATAATGTTCGAGGATGAAGGTGGCAGCGGCAGGCGCATCGAACAGGCGATGTTCGAAATCGGTATCGCGTCGCCAGCTTTCGATCAGTGCGGACACTTCCGCCGGGGGGTGGGGCGTATCCCAGAACTGGACCAGCTTCATCGCGATCCATCGCCATCCGGCTGGTGGGGCGGATCCAGATCCTCGGTCGCGACCATCTTCACATGCGGGTAGGGCATGACGAGCGTGCCGTCGGGCGCTGCAGTGAAGGTGGTCTGGGTCGGGTAGGCGAATTCGATGCCCGCCTTGTTGAAGGCGTCCAGTATCTCGATGATGATCTCGCCCTTGGTCGCGAACGTATATTCGTAATCCGTCGAGTGGACATCGAACACCAGCTCGAAATCGAGGCTGGATGCGCCGAAGTTCACGAGGGCACAGCGGACCACCTTGCAGCTCTCATGTGCCTCGACGATGCCGCGGATCATGTCCGGGATGGCGCGCAGCTGTTCGACCGGGGTCTGGTAGGTGACGCCGATCAGCTGGTGAAGGCGGCGATGTTCCAGCAGCGCGAAATTGTGGACCTCCTTGTTGAGGAGGTTCGCGTTGGAGATGACCACCTCCTGTCCGTCCAGCGATCGGACGCGGGTGGATTTCAGGCCGATCTGCTCCACGGTACCGTTGGTCGTGTCCCACCGGATGCCGTCGCCACGCCGGAACGGCTTGTCGAACAGGATGGAAAGCGCTGCGAACAGGTCGGAGAAGATGCCCTGCGCGGCCAAGCCGATCGCGATGCCGCCGATGCCGAAGCCGGCGATGAGGCCGGTGACGTTGACCCCGAGATTATCGAGGATGACGATGATGGCGATGCCGAAAATGGCGACGCTGGTGAGGATCTGGACGATCCGCATGGCGTTTCCGAGGCCGCTATTCTCCGTCCCGCCGGCGCGATGTTCGATGATGCCGAGGATCAGCTCGCGAACCCAGATCGCCACCTGCAGCGTGGCGGCGACCACGAACAGGAAGTTGAAGGTCTTGGCCACGCCTTCCGGCGCCTGCGCGAATTCGGATACGAGTCGCGCAGCGACCGCGGCCATGAACCAGAATTTGGTCTTGGCCAGCACCTTGCCGAGCGTCGTCCGCCAGTGGGTGTGATCGGGATCGCTGGCGCAGATGCGCACGCCGATCGCCTTGGCACCGTAAAGGATGAGCACGAGTACCGCCGCGACGCCGATGCCGATCGCGATCTGCAGGCTGTGGCCGGTCAGCCAGGCCCACAGGTCGTTCCAGAGGCGATCGAGCTGGATGTCGAAGTCAGGCACGACATCGACCGTGCTGTTGCTTTGATTGGTCATGAGTAGGGTTTAAGCTGCTTCTGCCTGGGGTCCGCTGACGGCATCGAGAAACTGGATCAGTCCTCGTTCCGCAGACGAGAGATATTTCGTGGCACGCGGACATTGCAAGGTGCCAAGGGGATTGCGCGGGTTCGTCTTAACCGCCTCTATCAGCGCAGGATGAACATAGGATTTGCGGCTGATGGCCGGCGTGTTGCCGAGCGCCTCGGCCACGGGCTCGAGCATTTCCTTGAGGCTGATGCCGTTCTCGCCAGCCTTGCACAGCTGATCGAACGCGATGGTGCTGGCACCCCAGGTGCGGAAATGCTTGGCCGTAAAGTCGGCGCCCATGGCCGCCTTGATATAGGTGTTGACGTCGGAGGAGGTGACGGGCTGCGCCTGTCCGTCATCATCCAGATACTGGAACAGGTGCTGGCCGGGCAGATCGTGACACTTCTTCACCAGCCGCGCGAGGCTCTTGTCGGTTATGTTGAGCTCGCGCTCGATCCCGTGCTTGCCCTTGAAGCGCATCTTCACCGTTCGCCCGAGCACCTTGGCGTGGCGGGTGCGAAGCGTGGTGGCGCCGAAGCTCTTGTTGGCGGTGGCGTAGGCCTCGTTGCCGACGCGGATATGTTCGGTGTCGAGCAGGCGGACGACGGCAGCGCTTACCGTCTCGAGCGACAGGCTGCGCTTGCCGAGGTCGTCCTCGACCCGCTCGCGCAGCTTCGGGAGCGCGCGGCCGAAATCCGCGCATAAATCATATTTGGCGGCTTCCTGCTGGGCTCGGAAATCCTCATGGTAGCGATATTGTTTGCGGCCCTTGTCGTCATAGCCGATCGCCTGGATGTGCCCGGTGGGGGAGGGGCAGAACCAGGCCCGATCGTAGGCGGGCGGCAGGCCCACCTTGTTCAGGCGGTCGATCTCGTCCCGGTCGGTGATACGCGCGCCATCCGGCCCGAAATATTGCCAGTAACGGCCGCGCCGCTTACGCGTGATCCCGGGAAGACTGTCGTCGACGAAACAAAGCATGGCGGCGGATAAATGGCTCAGGCCGCCGCTTCGTTCCGGAACGCGCCTGTGGCAACGCGGGTTTAAGCGCATTCCCTTCTACAATCGACTTTGGAGCAGCAGCACATGCCGGCCATTTCCGACGCCAGGATCCTGATCATCGCCACCGACGGGTTTGAGGACAGCGAGTTGCTGAAGCCCCGCCAGACGCTGATCGACCGCGGCGCGAAGGTGACGCTGGCGAGCCTCGAATTGAAGGAAATTACCGGCGACCTCGGCAAGTCGATCACGCCGGACGCGACGATCGACGATGTCGACAGCAAGGATTTCGATGCGCTGGTCCTGCCCGGAGGAAATAAGAATCCGGACGCCCTGCGGATGAACGAGAATGTGGTCTACACGATCAAGAAGTTCGTGGATGCGGGCAAGCCCGTGGCCGCGATCTGCCACGCGCCCTGGCTGCTGATCGAAGCGGATGTGGTGCGCGGGCGCACCGTGACCAGTTGGCCCTCGATCCGCACCGACCTGCGCAATGCCGGCGGCGAGGTGGTGGACAAGGAAGTGGTCGTTGACGGCAACATCGTCACCAGCCGGATGCCCGAGGATATCCCGGCGTTCACCGAAGCATTCATCGGGTTGGTCGAGGGGCGGGCATAAGCGTTAGCCCACCACCGCTCGCTTCGCGCCTGGCCGAGAAACGTTGATGAGCGGTGGGGCGCCTGAGTCTTATTCCGGCTTCACGAACCGCAGCGTCATGCGATCGCTTTCACCGATCGCCTGATATTTGGCGCGATCGGTTTCGCCGAGGCGAAAGGTGGGTGGCAACGTCCAGACGCCCTGAGGCCAATCGGCCGTGTCCTTGGGATTGGCGTTGACCTCCGACGATTCCACCAGGCGGAAGCCGGCCTTTTCGGCAAGTGCGCGGACGGTGGAAGTCTTGAGATAGCCGCTGCTGCGCTCGCGTTCCGCATCGCCGCTTTCCGGCAGGCGATGATCGACGATGCCGAGCGTGCCGCCCGGCTTCAGCATGCGGAACATCTCGGCGAACATGGCATCCGCCTGGGGCGTCGTGCCCATCAGCCAGTTGTGGACGTTGCGGAAGGTGAGGACCACGTCCGCGCTGCCAGACGGGATGGCCGGGGCGGAGCCGGCAGTAATCGGCGCAACGGTGACCGTGCCGTAGGTGGCGGCGTCGGCGGTCAGCTTGGCCGTGATATTGTCGGTGCCGCGGCCCGCGGGCGGCGCGACGTAGAGCTTGCCACCGCCTGCGGTCAGATAAGGTGCGAGGATTTCGGTGTACCAGCCGCCACCCGGCCAGATCTCTACCACCGTGTCACCCGGCTGCACGCCGAAGAAGCCCAGCGTCTCGACCGGATGCCGGGCCGGATCGCGGGCCACATTGGCGGCGGTGCGGGTAGGTGCGGAGGCCGCGGTACGAAGTGCGGGCTCAAGCGCCGTGGACGAGGTCTGGGTCGTGGCACATGCGGCCATCGGAACCATCAGCGCTGCGGCGATGCCGGCGTGGATGAGGCGGGCGGCCGTGAAGGACTGGCGCATGGTCTTGCTCTCCCTATCTGACTTCGTGGCCGATTGATGGCGCGGGGACGGGCATGACGCAAGACGAATGGTGGTGGACGGTGGCGGGGGTCGCGCTCGCGGTGGCGCTGATTGCAGGTCTGGCCGACTGGCGGCGCGGCCGTCGCAGGAACCTCGACCAGGTGGGGTGGGTGCCCTGGACGTTGGTGCAGATCGTGGCGATCACCGTGGTGCTGGGCGCTTCGGCCGTTGCGGTGCATAGCTGAAATGTCGGATCGGGCGGCGCTGGTAGTCGAATGGCTGGAGCTTACGCGTGCCGTCCTGCCTGGCATGGCGGAGCACCGCCGATGGCCGGTGCAGGCGGACCATTGTTTTCAGCGCATCTTGCTCGACGCGGTGTGTGGCGGCGCCTGGTACGACCACGTCGAAGGACGCCCTGCCTACCGCGCCATCTCGCTGGAAGGATTGGAGGCCGCCGTGAAGCTGGCGCAGGCCGTAGCATTCGAAGGCTTGGCGCTGGAGCCGCTCGATGCGCAGTCGCTGGCGTGGCGACGTGCACGTAGCGGGACTCATTCTAATAAGGTGCGATAGCTGACGCGCTGCCGTCCCTAGCCGCGATAGCGCAGTGTCTCGACGATCAGTGCAAAGGCGGCGGTGGGCTGGCGGCGGCTGGGATAATAGAGGTGGTAGCCTGGAAATGGCGGCGACCATTGGGTGAGCACTGCCTCCAGATCGCCGGCATCCAGGTGCGGCTGGACCAGCGTTTGGGGGACGTAAGCGATGCCGAAGCCGTCCAAAGCGGCGCGAAGCACAGGTAGCAGCGAGGAAAAGGTCAGTTGCCCGTCCACGCGGACGCGCAGGTCGCGGCCGTCGACGGTGAACTCCCAGGCATAGATCTTGCCATGGGTCGGCAGGCGCAGGTTGATGCAATCATGGCCTGTAAGCGCCTCCAGCGTGTCCGGACGGCCACGGGCGGCGAAGTAAGAAGGGGCGCCCACTGCTATCATGCGCGCGTCTGGCCCGATGGGAACGGCGATCATGTCCTTGGCTACGATCTCGCCGAAACGCACGCCGGCATCGAAACGCTCGGCGACGATGTCGGTGAGGGTGTAGTCGGTCACCACTTCGACATGGATGTCGGGATAGTCGCGTAGCAGCGGTCGCAGCGCGGGCCACAGCACCGTCGCCATCGAATGTTCGTCGGCATTGATGCGCACGGTGCCGGCCGGCTTGTCGCGCAAGGCACCGAGGCCTGCCACCTCCGCCTCGATCTCGTCGAGGCGCGGACCGACGGACAGGAGCAGGCGATCGCCCGCCTGCGTCGTGGTGACGCTGCGGGTGGTGCGGTTCAAGAGGCGCACGCCCAATCTTTCTTCCAGCGCGCGCATTGCGTGGCTGAGTGCCGACGGGGTGAGGCCGAGCCGGGCGGCGGCGCGGGTGAAGCTGCGTTCGCGCGCAACGACGGTGAAAGCGGAAAGATCGGCCAGATCCTGGCGGTTCATTGATGAGTCTCGTTCACAAGCGCATGCATATCATCGTCTCTAATCGTCATTGATCGAAGCCGCTATCCGAACGGCTTGTTCATGCGACGGGAGACACGCACGTGCGCAAGCTTCTCATCCTCGCCGCTCTCATCGCCGGCGCGGCGGCGACGGCCCAGGCACAGGAGCCAGCCATGATTGTTAAGCGAAGCGGCAGCCAGCCGTCGCAGACGGGTCCGGGCGAGTGGTTCACCGGGTCCGTGCGTATAGACCCACTCAACACCGCGCCTGCGCCGGCGCGCCACGGTGCGGCGAGCGTCACCTTCGAGCCTGGCGCGCGCACTGCATGGCATACGCATCCGCTCGGCCAGACGCTGATCGTGACATCCGGTGCCGGCTGGACGCAGTGCGAGGGCGAGGCGGTGGTGAAAATCCGCGCCGGGGATGTGATCTGGTGCCCGCCAGGACATCGGCACTGGCACGGCGCCACCCCTACCACCGCCATGACCCACATCGCCATCCAGGAAGCTTTAGACGGAAAGATGGTCGAGTGGATGGAACATGTGACCGACGAACAATATCTGGCGGAAGCCGGGGAGGACTGAGCCGATGCCGCACGTGACCTTGAAACTCTATATCGGCCGATCCGAAGACGAGAAACGCAGGATCGCCGATGCGGTCGCGCAGGCGCTGATCGCTTCGGCCGGGGTGTCGGACGCATCCGTGTCCGTGTCCGTCGAGGATGTCGAACCCTCCGCCTGGCCGGACGTTTACCGTGACGAGATCATCGGGAAACCAGACACGCTCTTTCGCAAGCCCGGCTATGTGATGTGAGCCCCGCCGCTTCAACTTCAAACGACCAGACAAGGACCTGAACATGACGACCAAAGCCTATGGCGCACATGCCGCCGACCAGCCGATCGTGGCGATGGATATCGAGCGCCGCGCGCCCGGGCCCCGCGACGTGCAGATCGATATCGCCTTCTGCGGCGTGTGCCATTCGGACCTGCATACCGTGCGCTCCGAATGGGCGGGAACGCTCTTCCCCTGCGTGCCGGGCCACGAGATCGTCGGCCGAGTGAGCGCGGTCGGCGGCGAGGTGTCGAATTTCGCTGTGGGCGATCTGGTCGGCGTCGGCTGCATGGTCGACAGCTGTCAGGGCTGCCCGTCCTGCGACGAGGGGCTGGAGCAATATTGCGAGAAGGGCTTCGTCGGCACGTATAACGGACCGACCCCCGATGCGCCCGGCCACACTCTGGGCGGCTATTCGCAGCGGATCGTGGTCGATGACCGCTTCGTGCTGAAGATCACGCATGGCGAGGAGCAACTGGCCGCCGTCGCGCCTCTACTGTGCGCGGGCATCACCACTTATTCCCCGCTCCGGCACTGGAATGTCGGCCCAGGCAAGAAGGTCGGCGTGGTCGGTATCGGCGGGCTGGGTCATATGGGCGTCAAGCTCGCCCACGCGATGGGCGCGCATGTGGTCGCCTTCACTACGTCGGAGAGCAAGCGTGAGGACGCCAGGGCGCTGGGCGCCGACGAGGTGGTCGTGTCGCGCAACGCCGACGAGATGAAGGCGCATGCGAACAGCTTCGACTTCATTCTCGACACCGTTGCCGCAAGCCACAATCTCGACGCGTTCACCGCTTTGCTGAAGCGCGATGGAACGCTGACCCTGGTCGGCGTGCCGGAACACGCGCATCCCTCGCCCAATGTCGCCGCCCTGATCTTCAAGCGCGCGAGCATCGCCGGGTCGCTGATCGGCGGCATCGCCGAGACGCAGGAAATGCTCGATTTCTGTGCGGAAAAGGGAATCGTCGCCGATATCGAGATGATCAGCGCACAGGAAATCGACGCCGCTTACGAGCGCATGCAGCGCAGTGACGTGAAATATCGCTTCGTGATCGACAATGCGACCATGGGCGCCTGATCGCCTTGCACCTGCCGCCTCCTCGTCCCGTCGGGCGGGGAGGGGCGGGAACTTCCGCTTCGCCCTGCTTGTTAGTCCTTTTGGCTTATCTTGGATTAAGGCTGGAGGCGTGCATGCGGACGGCAGTGGCGGCGATATTCCTGATCGCGGGCGTGGGCAGCGCGGCCGCGGGGCAGAGTTCGAGCGGGCTGTGGAACTACCATTTCCAGAACGGCATCGGCCAATATTCGACCGGTAGCTGGGGGAGCGGCACCGGCGGGGCGCTCGGCCTTGCCTGTCAGGACAACGGCAATGTCTCCATATTGACGGAAATCAAGGGGAAGGCGGCGCCAGGCGGTAGCCGCTTCACGCTGACCACCTCATCGCGCGCGGGATCGCGCGCGCACAGCTTCACGACAGGGCAGGATGGATCGCTGACATTGCGGGCCAATTCGCCTGCATTCCGAAGTCTCTGGGCCGACATTCGTGCGCGCGACACCGTGACGCTGCGCTATGCGGGCGGCGAGACGCAGGTGCTCTCGCTGGCTGGCGCGAAGAAGATGCTGCCGGCCACACCCTGCGGCTGAACCATTGCCGTCACGCAAGAGGAGGCGCGTCATGGAAGGCCTGATCGCTTCGATCGCGGGCGTTGTCGCCATCACCGTCGCTGCCGCCTGGGCATTGGAGCGCGGGCGGCCCGGCGCTTCATACCTGTCCAACAGCATCTGGGCGGCAATGAGCGTGCCGGCCATCGCGTTCGTGCTGTTCGTGGTCATGACCGTGATCACACTTCTGTCCGGGCGCGGCGAGCATCCTTCCAACGTGGGCATGCCGATCTTCGCAGGCGTCTTCTTCCTGGTCTATGCCTTCATGGGTGCACTGATCGTGGGGTTGCCGACGGCGATGGTGGCGGTGAGGATCTTGCGCCGATAGCAAAGACCTAGCCAGGTGACGACGCGCGCGGCAAGAAGACGCGCATGGCCGGCTTCATCCTTGCCCTTGCGCTCCTTGCTCCATTCGATCTCGACGCGCTCAATGCCGCGATCGAGCGGTGTGATCGCCCCTATGCGACTCCCGTCTTTGCCGCCGAACAGGGGCGCCGGACCGCGGCACTCGGCGCCTTCTATGGAGAGCAGGCGCGTATCAATGCGGAGCGTGCCGAAACCATGGCGGCGCGCCGTGCAATCCGGGAAGCTGCGCCCGATGCTCCGCCACCGCTCGAAACCGACCAGCTGCTGGCCCTGCGGCAGCTCGCATTGGACGATCGCCAGCGCCTGCTCGATGACCGGAGGCGCGAAGAGGCTTTGCTGCAGGAGGCCATGGAGGTTAGCCGGCGCCATTTTCTCGCAAGATGCCCAGGCAGGTAGGGAATAAACGCTATGCCGGGGACGCAAGGGGCTCCTCCTGATAGAATGAGGGCTTCGCCGCTATGAATGTCAGGTCCGGCTAAGGCTCGACCAGGATCAGGACCAGGATCATGACGCTTCACAATTGGTGGCTTTTCGCAGGAGCCGTGTTTCTGCTGTCCGGAACGCCCGGGCCGAACATGCTGCACATCTTGTCGAGGAGCGTGGAGCAGGGCTTCAGGCGCACGGTGGCGGCGATGGCTGGCTGCCTCACTGCGCTCGTGATGGTTCTCACGGCGTCGGCCGCCGGCCTCACCACTTTGCTGCTGGCGGTGCCTGGCGCCTTCGACATCCTGCGCTACCTCGGCGTCGCTTATCTGATCTTTCTAGGCTTGAAGGCATGGCGTGCGGATGCCGCGCCCATCGACGTAAGTGCCCGCGGGTTGCCGTCCAGCGTGTCGACCGGCGCACTGTTTCGCGGGGGCTTCGCGATTGCAATCAGCAATCCCAAGCTGATCCTGTTCGCCGCGGCGTTCCTGCCGCAGTTCGTCGACCCCAGCCGGGCACAGGCGCCGCAATTCGGCATCCTTGTGGCAACCTTCGCGGTAATCGAGTGCTTTTGGTTCTCGGTCTACGCCGCGGGCGGCCGCAGTTTGTCCGCATATCTGGACCGGCCGTCCGTCAAGCGCGGCTTCAATCGCGTCACCGGTCTCATCTTCATCGGCTTCGGCTTGGCCCTTTTCAGGGCCAAACTCGCCTAGCAAGGCCGCCGCTGTTCGATGTTCTACAGGCACGCCTCGAGATAGGCCGCGTCGAACCCGAACTGCTTGGCCTTCTCCAGCGTGTAGGGGCGCAGGCCCATGCTCTTATACTCGCCAATGATCTTCCCGTCGGCATCCTCGTCCTGATATTCGAACTTGAAAAGTTCCTGGGTGACGATGACCTCGCCCTCCATGCCGACCACTTCGGTGATGTTGGTGGTGCGGCGGCTGCCGTCGCGCAGGCGCTTGACCTGGACGATGAGATCGACCGAGTCGGCGATCTGGCGGCTGATCGCCTCCTTGGGCACCTTGATGTCGGACATCAGCACCATGTTCTCCATACGCGCCAGCGCCTCGCGCGGGGAGTTGGAGTGGAGCGTGCACATCGATCCGTCATGGCCGGTGTTCATGGCGGCCAGCATGTCGAAACATTCCGGCCCGCGGATTTCGCCCAGGATGATGCGGTCCGGGCGCATGCGCAGCGCGTTGATGACGAGGTCGCGGATGGTGATCGCGCCCTGGCCCTCGAGGTTCGGCGGGCGGGTTTCGAGTGGAAGCCAGTGCGGCTGCTGAAGGCGCAGCTCGGCCGCGTCCTCGATGGTGATGACGCGCTCGCCCGGGTCGATCAGTTTCGACAGGGCATTGAGCATGGTGGTCTTGCCGGAGCCAGTACCGCCGGACACGACGATGTTCATGCGCGCCGCGCCCGCGATCTTGAGCGCGGTCGCCATCTTCTGCGACATGGATCCGAAGCCCTGCATCATGTCGAGCGTGATCGGCTTTTCGGAAAATTTCCGGATCGAAATGGCCGTGCCCTTGAGGCTCAGCGGCGGCACGATCACGTTGACGCGGCTGCCGTCCATCAGTCGGGCGTCGGCGAGCGGGGTGGTCTGGTCGACGCGGCGGCCGACCTTGTTCACGATACGCTGGGCGATCTGGAACAGATGCTCCTCGTCGCGGAACTGGATGGGAGCGAGCTGTAGCTTGCCCTTCTTCTCGATAAAGGTCTGGTTAGGGCCATTGACCATGATGTCGCTGACCTCGGGATCGTTCAGCAGCTCCTCGAGCGGGCCAAGGCCCAGCAGCTCGTCGACCAGCACCTTTTCCAGCGCGAACTGCTCGCGCCGGTTGAGGTTGATCTTCAGTTCGGCCAGCACCTCGCCGATGATCGGGCGGAATTCCTCGGCCAGTTCATCCTTGTCGAGCGTCGCCGCCGCCTCCGGATCGACCCGCTCGAGGAGACGGGGAAGCACCTGTTCCTTGATGCGGTGGACGGCGGCCTCGAAACCCTCGGCCTTGAGCTCGCCTGCAGCATTGGTGGCGACGCGTTCGGCGAGGCGCGCCATGGCGGCGTCTGCGGCGGACGCGCCGGGCAAGTCACCCGGCTTGGGGATCTGATCTTCGGTGGCGGGGCGCGGCGGCGGGGGAGCGCCCCGCATCGGCTGCGCGGTGCCGAAGCTTGCCCGTGGTCCGTTCCTGCGGCCGAACGCCGTCATAGCCTAAACCCTCGATACGCATGACTTACTCTAAGATGGTGAATGCCCCAGAAACTTTGACAATTACCTAACTGCGGCCGATGGCAGCCGCGGCCAAGGGAGTTTTCGTGAGCGTCAGCAAAGGGAAGGGCGAAGCAGGCAAGGCCCTGCTGATCGCTGGGGCGGGATTTGTCACTTTGTCGCTGGGCGATGCTGTGGTGAAGACGATGGCGGGCGAGTGGCCGGCCACCGGTGTGGCGATGCTGCGCTATTCGGCGGGTGCGCTTGGCCTTGGCATCGCGGCTGCCCTGTTTCATGGCCGCGAAGGACTGCGGCCCATCCTGCCGTGGATACAGCTGGGTCGCGGCGCGTCGGTTGCGCTGGCGACGATTTCCTTCTTCCTTGCCACCTATGCGATGCCGCTGGCGGACGCGACTTCGGTGCAGTTCACCAATCCGATGCTTACCGCCCTTCTTTCGGCGCTGATCCTGGGGGAGAAGGCGCCGCGAGCCGTATGGGGGGCAAGCGTGCTCGCCTTCCTGGGCGTGCTGGTGGTGCTGCGGCCCAATCTGCTGGAGTTGGGCGCCACGGCGCTGCTTCCGCTCGGATCGGCCTTCGGCATGGCGTGGCTGATGATCTTCAACCGCAAGTGTGCAGGGGCGGGGCATGTGCTGACCATGCAGTTCCTGGTATCCGCGGTCGCGGCTGTGCTGCTGACCGCCATCGCGATCGTCGCCCACATGGCGGTGGGTGGCGCGTTCACCCTGTCATGGCCGTCGCTCGGCGTGCTCCTGAAATGCCTGCTGGTGGCAACGACCGCCTCCACGGCGCACCTGCTCATCTATGTCGCGACGACCAAGGCCAGCGCGGCGGTGGTGGCGCCCATGACCTATGTGCAATTGCTGGCCGCGGTAGGGCTCGGCTGGCTGTGGTTCGGCGATCACCCGGACCTCGCCACCCTTGGTGGCGCGGCGATGATCGTCGGCAGCGGCTTGTGGCTCTGGAATTCGCAGCGCGATCGAGACGGGGAGACAATTGCTACCGACACCCGCCGCTGAGCGTTCATCAGTCGCCGAAAGCCGTGCCCGGCGTGTTGGGAGCCACCGTACCCTCGCGCAAGTCGCGCAGCGCCGCGAAAGTTGGCCGCGAGATGCAGGACGGATCGGCTTCGTACACTGAAGGACGGACGCCCTTGATGATATGATTAGCGTTCACCCACGTCCTGAAATTGGCCAGGAACCGCAACTGGACCTTCGTCACCATATTCGGCGCCGCGTCGCTCCGCAGACTTGGATCCGGCATGATGCGGCTGACGAAACGGGCGTGGACCATGCCAGCGCCGTCGGAGCCGGCAGGATCGCGATACTTGATTTCGCAATAGAAGAAGCCGGTGCTCGGCTTGGGCGCGGCATGGGACCGGCGGTAGCCGGCTTCCACGAAATAGGCGCGCACCTCCTTCTCGGCTCCGGCCTTGCGCTTGGCAATGTCGGCGAGCCAGGGTGCCGCGCCCTTTTGCCCGAAAGCGCCGGCCATCCCGCTGGTGGCGGAGATCGCTACGCGTGCGGCCACCTCATCCAGGCAGGCTCGCATCGTGCGGGTGTCGTCGGCAATCTGTTCCTCGACCGCCGCTGTCACGTGCCGGTCCGGGCTCGTCTGGACAAAGGCGGCACGAAGGTCGCGCAATTGCCCGCTGCTCCATTGCGATGGCGGAGCGCAAATATCCGCTGCCGCCCGGTATTCGCCATAAGCAGGGAGCGTTCGTATGTGTGCGAGCACGAGTGCCGCAAATAAAGTCAGTGTCATAGATGTGCCTATTTCCCTGCCCGCTTCTTGCGGGATCCGGGACGGCACATCTATTTAACGCACGGGCAAAGCAGCCTAACCTGATGGCGCTCCATGCATCTAACTTAAGTTAGGCAGCCTTTTCGGCCAATACAGTCAAACCGCGGTCGTTGACCTCTGCAAAGCCGCCTTCGATCGCGATCCGATCGGGCTCGCCGTTCGCGGTTGCGTAGACGAGCAGGTCGCCGTTGCGGATGGTGGACATGAAAGGCGCATGGCCGGCGAGCACGCCGAAATCGCCCTCGCTGCCGGGGACGACGACCATGTGGACTTCGTCGGAGCGGATCAGGCGCTCGGGGGTCACGAGTTCGAAGTGCAGGCTGGCCATTGTCGTTTCCGTCTCTCCTCTCCCGCTTGCGCGGGAGAGGGTAGGGTGAGGGTCTTCATACTTCTTTTCGGAGTCGGCGGCCTCGCTGCGCTCGGCCGCTCACCCCAATCCTCTCTCGCTGCCGGGAGAGGGCGTTCGTCGCTTACGCCGCCTCGGCAGCCAGGCGCTGGGCCTTTTCGACCGCTTCGTCGATGCCGCCGACCATGTAGAAGGCAGCCTCGGGAAGGTGATCGTATTCGCCGTCGACGACGGCCTTGAACGAGCGGACCGTATCCTCGACCTGGACGAACTTGCCGGGGATGCCGGTGAAGACTTCGGCGACGTGGAACGGCTGCGACAGGAAGCGCTGGATCTTGCGGGCGCGGTTCACGGTGAGCTTATCCTCTTCGGACAGCTCGTCCATGCCCAGGATCGCGATGATGTCCTGCAGCGACTTGTACTTCTGCAGCGTCTCCTGGACGCGGCGGGCGGTCTCGTAATGCTCCTGCCCCACGGTGCGCGGCTCCAGCACGCGGCTGGTGGAGTCGAGCGGATCGACGGCCGGGTAGATGCCGAGTTCCGAGATGGCGCGATTCAGCGTCGTGGTCGCGTCCAAGTGGGCGAAGGACGTGGCCGGCGCTGGATCGGTAAGATCGTCGGCGGGCACGTAGATCGCCTGCACCGAGGTGATCGAACCCTTGTTGGTCGAGGTGATCCGCTCCTGCAGCTGGCCCATGTCGGTCGACAGGGTCGGCTGGTAGCCCACGGCCGACGGGATGCGACCGAGCAGCGCCGACACTTCCGAGCCCGCCTGGGTGAAGCGGAAGATGTTGTCGACGAAGAAGAGCACGTCCTGGCCCTCCTGGTCGCGGAAATATTCGGCCATGGTGAGGCCCGACAGCGCGACGCGGGCGCGGGCGCCCGGCGGCTCGTTCATCTGGCCGAACACCAGGGCGACTTTGGAGCCGTCCGGGGTCGGGTTGCCGGCCTCGTCCTTGGCGATAACGCCCGCGTCGAGGAATTCGTGATAAAGGTCGTTGCCCTCGCGGGTACGCTCACCCACGCCGGCGAAGACGGACACGCCGCCATGGCCCTTGGCGATGTTGTTGATCAGTTCCTGGATGAGCACCGTCTTGCCGACGCCAGCGCCGCCGAACAGGCCGATCTTGCCGCCCTTCGCATACGGGGCGAGCAGGTCGATGACCTTGATGCCGGTGACAAGGATGCTGCTCTCGGTCGACTGATCGGTGAACAGCGGCGCCTCGGCGTGGATCGGCGCGCTCATGTCCGAACCGATCGGGCCACGCTCGTCGATCGGCTCGCCGATGACGTTCATGATGCGGCCGAGCGTGTTGGGACCGACCGGCACGCGGATCTGCGAGCCGGTGTCCATCACGCGCTGCCCACGGGTGAGGCCGTCGGTCGCGTCCATGGCAATGGTGCGCACGGTGTTCTCGCCGAGATGCTGGGCGACCTCGAGCACGAGGCGGTTGCCGTTATTGTCGGTTTCGAGCGCCGACAGGATCTCCGGCAGGCCGGCATCGAAGGTCACGTCGACGACGGCGCCGATGACCTGGCTGACGCGGCCGACATTGTTGGTGGTGGGGGCGGTTGCGGCGGTTGCCATGTCTGCTTCCTTGCCTTCTTGATGCGTTAGAGCGCTTCGGCGCCCGAGATGATTTCGACCAGTTCGGTAGTGATCGCGGCCTGGCGGGTGCGGTTATATTCGATCGACAGACGCTGGATCATGTCGCCGGCATTGCGCGTGGCATTGTCCATGGCGGTCATGCGGCTGCCCTGTTCGGACGCGGCATTTTCCAGCAGCGCTCGGAAGATCTGGACGGCGATGTTGCGCGGCAGCAGCTGAGCGAGGATTTCCTCCTCATCCGGCTCATATTCGACCATCGCGTCGGCGGAGGTGGCGCCTGCCGCCTCGGGGATCGAGACAGGAATGATCTGCTGCTGGGTCGGCTCCTGCACCAGCGCCGACTGGAACCGCGCGTAGAACAGGTGGGCCACGTCGAACTCGCCCGCCTCGAACCGCGACACGATGTCGTTGGCGATGCCCTGCGCGTCCGAGAAAGCGACCTGCTTGATGTCGCCAGTCTCATACTGATGGATGATCTGCCCCGGGAAGAGGCGGCCGATCACCGCGCGGCCCTTGCGGCCGACCAGGTAGAAGCGGACCGTCTTGCCCTGGCGGGTCAGCTCGTCGGCGGCGCGGCGCGCGGCGCGGACGATGTTCGAATTGAACGCGCCGGCAAGGCCGCGATCCGAGGTGCAGACCACCAGCAGGTGGGTGCGATCCGACCCGGTGCCCGCGAGCAGCTTGGAACTGTTCGGGCCGACGGCGACACGGCTGGCGAGGCTTGCCATCACAGTCTGGAGGCGCGTCGCGTAGGGACGGCCCGCCTCGGCAGCGCTCTGCGCACGGCGGAGCTTCGCTGCGGCGACCATCTTCATCGCCTTGGTGATCTTCTGGGTCGACTTGACCGAGTTGATCCGGTTTTTCAGCGCCTTGAGGCTGGCCATTGCTTCCTGTCCTTCTCCCAATTCCCTTGCGGGAGAGGGCCGGGGAGAGGGGACATGCCCCTCAACCCAATCGTGCGTCAGATGGAGAGGTCTTTCCCCCCTCCCAACCCTCTCCCGCAAGGGGAGAGGGCTTAAGTTCAAGCAAACGTCTTGGCGAAGTCGCCGATCGCAGCCTTGAGGCCGGCCGTGGTCTCGTCGCTCAGCGCCTTGGTGTCGCGGATCGAGGCGAGGAGTTCGGGCTTCTCGCTCTTGATGTAGCTGATCAGAGCGCTTTCGAAGCGCGTGACGGCCGAGACCGGCACGTTGTCGATGAAGCCGTTGACGCCCGCGAAGATTGAGACGACCTGCTCTTCCACCGGCATCGGGCTGAACTGCGGCTGCTTAAGCAGCTCGGTCAGGCGCGCACCGCGATTGAGCAGCTTCTGCGTGGAGGCATCGAGATCCGAGCCGAACTGCGCGAAGGCGGCCATTTCACGATACTGAGCGAGCTCCAGCTTGATCGAGCCGGCGACCTTCTTCATCGCCTTGGTCTGCGCGG
>CAKTCN010000023.1 GCA_934539295.1 uncultured Allosphingosinicella sp. | reverse complement strand
CGCCTATCTTGGCGAGGCCGAGCTGAAATCGATAAAGGACAATCTCGATCGAGGGCCTGCTGCCATCGACGGCATCGCAAAGCGCCTTGTGACCGTACGCGAGCGTGGCTTCGAGATGTTGCCAAGCGCCCGCGCCGCAGGCGTGACCGACATCAGCGCGCCTATATTCGGCTTTGACGGGCGCGTGGCGGCGGCCTTGACCGTCCCTTATCTGGTGATGATCGACGGGTCGCAGACCGTCGGGGTAGACGAAGCGCGCGAACAATTGTTGCGGGCAGCGGCCCTTATCTCCGACCGGCTCGGCGCCCCACGCGCCTAGAAGCCGTCCTTTCATCATCTGACGTTCCGAACCGGGCTGCTTCCCGGCGGCTTTCCGTGCGCCTGCAACTGACGCATTTGCTTGCAACCTTTCGCGCATGCAATTAAGTTGCAGATATGAAAGTAGAACAGAGAGCGGGATGAGAGGATGACGGGGGCTGGAGGAAGAGGCGGTGGGCGCCTGTCGGGTAAGCGCGCTTTGGTCATGGCCGCAGGGCAGGGGATCGGCCGCGCTATCCACGATGCCTTCGTGCAAGAAGGCGCCGCCGTGATCGGAATCGACCGTGATCCCAAGCTGGTCGCGGACCTTGTGAACGGCCTTGTGCTGGACCTCACCATACGCGAACAGGTGGTGGCGCTCGCCGGCCGGGTGGAACCGGTGGACATACTGGTGAATGCCGCCGGCATGGTTCAGTCGGGCGACCTCCTCGCATGTTCGATGGAGGATTGGGACGCGGCGGTCGCTCTCAACATGACGGCCATGTTCCTGGTGACCAAGGCAATTCTGCCGGGCATGCGTCAGCGCGGGGGCGGATCGATCATCAACGTCGCCTCCGTCGCTTCATCGATCATCGGCGTGCCCGATCGTTTCGCTTATGGCGCCACAAAGGGCGCAGTCATCGGCATGACCAAGGCGATTGCCGCCGATTACGTCGCCGAGAACATCCGCTGCAACGCGATCTGTCCCGGCACTGTCGAAACCCCGTCGCTGCTGTCGCGCGTCCGCGAACAGGCGGAGCGAACCGGCAAGAGCTACGACGAAAGCTACGAAGCGTTCGCCGGACGCCAGCCGATGCGGCGTCTGGGTCAGGCAAGCGAGATCGCGGCACTGGCGGTGCACCTTGCCTCCGACGAGAGCGCCTTCACCACCGGCACGACTGCCGTGATCGACGGCGGGTGGACGCTGCTATGACCCTTGTCACCGCCCTTCGCACCTTCGACATCCGCTTTCCGACCAGCCAGGATCTTTCCGGGTCGGACGCGATGAACCCGGATCCCGATTACTCGGCCGCTTATGTCGTTCTCGAAACCGACCAGCCGGGACTGGAGGGGCATGGCCTCACCTTCACCATCGGGCGCGGCAACGAGATCTGCATCGCCGCGATCGAGGCGTTGCGGGACCGCGTCGTCGGCCTCGACCTTGCCTGGATCGCGGAGGCGCCCGGCCGGTTCTGGCGCCACGTCACCGACGACAGCCAATTACGCTGGATCGGCCCCGACAAGGGCGCCATGCACCTTGCCACCGGTGCGGTCGTCAACGCAGCCTGGGACCTGTGGGCCAAGAGCGAGGGCAAGCCGGTATGGCGCCTGGTCGCCGACATGACACCCGAACAGGTCGTCGCCTGCATCGACTTTCGCTACATCACCGACTGCATCACGCCCGACGAGGCGCTCGAGATGCTCCGTGCCAAGGCGCCCGGCAAGGCCGATCGGATCGCCGCCCTCGAGGCGGAAGGCTATCCCTGCTACACCACTTCGGCCGGCTGGCTCGGCTATTCGGACGAGAAACTCCGTGCGCTCGCATCGGAGGCGGTGGCGCAGGGTTTCCGCCACGTGAAGCTCAAGGTCGGCCGCAATCTCGACGAGGATGTCCGCCGTCTGCGCATCGCGCGCGAAGCGGTGGGCCCGGACGTAAAGCTGATGATCGACGCCAACCAGATTTGGGAGGTGGACGAAGCAATCGACTGGGTAAACAAGCTCGCCTTTGCCGAGCCCTGGTTCATCGAGGAGCCGACCAGCCCCGACGACGTTTATGGCCACCGCACGATCCGCGAGCGCGTCGCCCCGGTGAAGATCGCGACCGGCGAGATGTGCCAGAACCGCGTGCTGTTCAAACAATTCATGATGGCGGGCGCGATCGATGTGGTGCAGATCGATGCCTGCCGGCTTGGCGGCGTGAACGAGGTGCTCGCGGTGTTGCTGATGGCAGCCAAACATGACCTGCCCGTCTGCCCGCATGCCGGCGGCGTCGGCCTGTGCGAATATGTCCAGCACCTGGCGATGATCGACTATGTCGTCGTGTCGGGCACGCGCGAGGGCCGCGTGGTGGAATATGTGGATCACCTCCACGAACATTTCCTCGATCCCTGCGACATCAAGGGCGCGGCCTATATGCCGCCGTCGCGGCCGGGCTTCTCGATCGAGATGAAGGCAGCGTCGATCGAGCGCTACCTCCACCGTCCGGGGCTGGGGCAGGCGGCTTGAACCTCGGGCTCGCCGGCAAGACGATCCTGGTGACCGGCGGTGCCCGCGGCATCGGCGGCGCCATATCGCTGGTGCTGGCGGAGGAAGGCGCGATCCCCGCCATCATCGACCGCGAACCGCCAGACGCGGCGTTCGATTCCGAATTGCGTGCATTGCAGCCGGATACGATCTTCCTCCAGGTCGACCTCGACGACGACGAAGCCTGTGCCGCAGCCATCGCAGATGTCGCCGCCCGGGGTCGCGGCATCCACGGCCTCGTCAACAATGCCGGCGCCAACGACAATGTCGGGCTGGACCGGAGCAGGGCGGACTTCCTCGCCTCATTGACCGGCAATCTCGGCCATTATTACGGCATGACACACCACTGCCTACCGCACCTGCGCGAGAGCCGGGGCGCGATCGTGAACATCTCGTCCAAGACGGCAGTGACGGGGCAAGGCAACACCAGCGGCTATGTCGCGGCCAAGGCGGCGCAACTCGGCCTCACCCGCGAATGGGCGGCCGCGCTGCGCGGCGACGGCATCCGGGTGAACGCGGTCGTGCCGGCCGAGGTGATGACGCCGCTCTACGCGCGCTGGCTCTCCTCGTTCGACGATCCGGCTGCCAAGCAGGCGGAGATCACCGCACGCATTCCGCTCGGCAAGCGGATGACGACGGAGCGGGAGGTTGCCGACACGACCGTCTTCCTGCTGTCGGAGCGGGCGAGCCATACGACCGGTCAATGGCTGTTCGTGGACGGCGGTTACGCGCACCTCGATCGGGCGCTGAGCTAAGACAATAAGATAATGAAAAGGGACCATCAGGATGCAAGGGCAGGGGGAGGGGCGCTCTTACGCGCCGGCAATCGTACTCACGGTAAGCCTGTTCTTCCTTTGGGGAATGGCGAACAACCTCAATGACATCCTGATCGCCCAGTTCAGGAAGGCATTCGTCCTCTCCGATTTCGGCACCAGCTTCGTTCAACAGGTCTTCTACCTCGGCTATTTCCTGCTCGCGATTCCCGCATCCTTCGTGATGCGCAGCCGCGGCTACAAGGCAGCGATCGTCATCGGGCTGCTGCTCTATGGCGCCGGCGCCTTGCTCTTCTATCCGGCGGCGGCAGCGGGCGAGTATCTCCTGTTCCTGCTGGCGCTGTTCGTGATCGCCTCGGGTCTCGCCTTCCTCGAAACCTCGGCCAACCCGCTGATGACCGAGCTTGGCGACCCTGCCGGTGCGGCGCGGCGGATCAACTGGGCGCAGGCGGCCAATCCGCTGGGCTCGCTGACCGGCATCCTGGTCGGGCGTCAGTTCATCCTGTCGGGCATCCATCATGACGAGGCAGCGCTCGCCGCCATGTCTGAGGCCGATCGCCTGGCTTATTATCGCGCCGAGACGCTGGCGGTGCAGGGACCCTATCTCCTGATCGGCGCGGTAGTGCTGTGCTTCGCCGTGGCCGCGATGCTGATCCGCTTCCCCGAAGGAACGCGGGAGGAGCGAGAGGCAGGCGAGCCCGCGCGCTTCTCGGCCCTGTTCGGCAGGCCCCGCCTTCTGCTCGCTGCCGTGGCGCAATTCTTCTACGTTGGCGCGCAGGTCGGGGTCTGGAGCTTCACCATCCGCTATGCGCAGGCGAACGTGCCGGAGATCAGCGAGCGGGCAGCCGCGGACATGCTGCTCGCCTCACTGGCCCTGTTCGCGGTGGGGCGCTTCGTCGGCACTGCGATCATGAGCCGGGTCGCGCCGGCGGTGCTGCTGGCCGTCTTCGCGGCGATCTCGATCGGGCTGTTCACCTTCGCCGCCCTGGTGGGTGGGGAGGCCGGGCTCTACGCACTCGTCGCGGCAAGCTTCTTCATGTCGATCCAGTTCCCCACCATCTTCGCGCTGGGTGTCGAGGGGCTGGGTCCGCTGCGCAAGTTCGGCGCGTCGCTGATCATCATGGCGATCATCGGCGGGGCGGTGCTGACCGGTGCCATGGGCTGGACATCCGATCGCACGGGCATCGCAATCGCGATGCTGGTGCCGGCATTCTCCTTCCTGGTCGTGGGCGCCTTTGCCCTTTGGGCATATCGCCGGCCGATAACCAGCGCCTGAGCCGGACATGCGGATCGACGCGCACCAGCATTATTGGCGGATAGGGCATAACGGCCAGGAGTGGCCGGGCCCGGACCTCCCGCAGATCCACCGCGACTTCATGCCGAAGGACCTGGATGCGGCGCGCTTGTCCGCCGGAGTCACGCGCACGGTGCTGGTTCAGTCGCAGCCGCATGATGCGGACACCGACTGGATGCTGGACCTGGCCGATCGCACGCCGTCGATCGGGGCGGTGGTCGGATGGGTCGACCTCCCTGATCCTGCCGCCGCCGATCGGATCGCCGTGCTTGCACGGCATCCTAAGCTGCGTGGTATCCGGCCGATGTTGCAGGCCCTTGCCGTCGAGTGGATCCTGCAGCCGGCGATCGAACCGGCGATCGGGGCGATGATCGACCGCGGGCTCGTGTTCGACGCATTGATCCGGCCGGCCCACCTGCCAGCACTCACCCGGTTCGCGGCAGCCCATCCGCGCCTCCAGATCGTGATCGATCATGCCGCCAAGCCGGACATTGCCCAGGACGAGCGTGAGCCCTGGGGTCGCGACATCGCCATGCTGGCCCGACTGCCGAACGTCGCGTGCAAAATATCCGGACTGGTCACGGAGGCTGGGTCTGCCTGGAGCGCAGGCGACCTGCGCTTCTACGTTGATCACCTGATCGACTGTTTCGGTCCGGAGCGCCTTGTCTGGGGAAGCGACTGGCCGGTGCTGCTGCTCGCCAGCGACTATCCCGGGTGGTTACGCTGCTGCGAGCGCCTGTTCGGCCACCTGCCTGCCCCCGCGCGCGCGGCGATCTTCGGCACTAATGCGCGGCGCATATACCGTGTCGGATGAAGGTTGCTGGCCGCTTTCGCTTGTAAAAAGCTGTTTGCTAAGTGAAAACGGTTTTCCCGCGAGACGGGTTATAGGAGAGAATGAATGAAGATGGCGCCTCTCGCGTCCGTTCTGGCTGCGGTGACGATCGTCGGGGGCGGTGCAGCGACCCCCGTCCTTGCCAAGGTGATCGGCACCAACGTGCCAGCGCCATCGCTCACGCGTGAGCATATTGCTCAATTGCCGCGTGCGCAGCGCGCCGCGTGGCTGACCTACCTTCAACGATCGGAAGCGCAGGAGCGTGCCGATCGTGCCGCACTTGCCGCAGAACTGCGCCCGGGCGAGACACCGCCGCCGCCTCCGAAAGCTGTCGGCGGCGGTGCCGACAAGGCGCCGCTCGATCGCGATCCGGCCTGGTACCGGACGGCGGAGGCGCGCAGGATCGCCGACACGGTGGTCAGCTTCCAAACCCCGGCCGGCGGATGGAGCAAGAACCAGGATCGGGGCGGCCCGCCGCGGCTGCGCGGGCAGCGTTTCGCCAATGATGCCGAGACGATGGAGCTGAACCCCGCAAACTTCGATGCGCCGCGCGATCGTTTCTGGACCTTCGTCGGATCGTTCGACAACAATGCCACCACGCACGAGATGCGCTACCTGGCCCAGATGGCGGCGGCGCTCCCCGGCAAGGAAGGCGATGCGTATCGCGCCAGCTTCGTGAAGGGCGTGCGCTACATCCTCGCCGCGCAATATCCGAACGGCGGCTGGCCGCAGAACTACCCGCTGGAAGGCGGCTTCCATGACGGCATCACCTTCAACGACAATGTCGTCGCGGTGGTCGTCATGCTGCTGCAGGACGTGGCGGAGGACCCGCAATATCGCTTCGTTCCCGCCGACCTTCGCAGCCGCGCCGCGACTGCCGTCCGGCACGGTACCGACATCATCCTCAAGGCGCAGGTGCGCAAGGATGGTCGCCGGCTCGGCTGGCCGCAGCAGGTCGATGCGCTCACGCTCGCGCCTATCTCGGCCCGCAACTACGAACCGCGTTCGATCGCCAGCGGCGAGACGACCGACATCCTCATGTTCCTGATGCGGCAGCCAAATCCGTCCCCGGAAATCCGCCAGGCGGTCGACGGGGCCATCGCATGGCTGCGCGAGAGCGCCGTCTACAATGTCGAGTTCACCCGTACCCCGCAGGGCCGCAAGCTGCTGCCGAAGGACGGGGCCGGTCCCTTGTGGTCGCGCAACTACGACCTGGTCACCAACAAGCCGATCTTCGGCGACAAGGATCAGACGATCCATGATGACGTGAATTTCATCTCGGAAGGGCGTCGCAACGGCTATAGCTGGTGGGTGGATGCGCCCAAGAAGGCGCTGGCCGCCTATCCCGAATGGCAGCGCAGGGTCGCCGGCCAAGGCGGCAAGAAGTAAAAGCTTGCACGAGAGGATGAAGATGAAGGGCTTGAAGAGGGCGCTGCTTACCGCTGCCCTGCTGGGCTCCGCGCCCGCATCGCTGATGGCGCAGACCCTGGTCGCGACGCAGGGCGTGCGGCCCAATATCGCCGGGCAGATCGATCAGCCCATCCGGTATCGGCCGGACGGCGATGCCTTCGCGATCGTCAACGGCGTGGAGCGGTTCAATCGTCCGCTCTATGGCGGCAACACCGCCTTTCGCGCCGATGGCGGCGACAAGCCCGAATTCGTTCTCTACCTGCCGGGCAGGGGCGGCAATCTGCGCTTCGCCGTGCAGTCGGCGGATGGCAGCCGCTGGTGGCTGCACCACGCGCGTTCGATCACCACGCGCTATCGCCCGGGAGAATTGGAGTATCGGATCGAGGATCCGCGCCTCGGCACCGGTGCGATCGACCTGGTCGTGGTCGCGCTTGCCGCCACCGAAGGATTGGGCGTTCGTGCCAGCGGGACGAATATTCCCGCCGGTACCACGCTGCGCTGGGCCTATGGCGGCGTCAACGGGCAGCGCGGAACGCGGGATGGCGACATCGGCACGGAAAAGGTGCCGATCAGCGAATGGTTCGGCTTCCGCCCCGAATTCGCCAAGGACAACCAGGTCAGGATCGCATCGCAGCGAAGCTTCTCGATCAGCGCCAAGCCCGGCACCGTCACGGGCACGCTGCTGAACGGGACCACCGATGCCGTCCGCGCAGGCGAGGCCTGGAACGACGCGGCAGGCCTGTTTGCCGGCCCGAAGTCGGCCGCGCGGCCCGACCATCCCGTAGTCACCGGCACCCTGCAATTCGGACAGGCGCCGT
The DNA here is from genome assembly GCA_934539295.1 of uncultured Allosphingosinicella sp. GTDB lineage: Bacteria > Pseudomonadota > Alphaproteobacteria > Sphingomonadales > Sphingomonadaceae > Allosphingosinicella. The sequence goes on along the minus strand of CAKTCN010000023.1, from coordinate 49,741 downwards.
CTTACCTCCTTCTCCAGCGCACGGCCTATGCCCCCTCGGCCAATGCCGACCTGGCAACCTATTCCGCCGTGAGCCGCGACGCGCGCGCGGCCGCACCGCTGCCCCCGCTCGCACCCGCATTCGACGCGCTTGCCCTCCCGCAGGCCTTTGATGCGGCACGTGCCCATTTCGCCGCGTTGCGCGGCCGGGTGCGTGTTTCCACGCCCGATCCCTGGATCGACGCGGCAGTGGCATCGCTCAACGTGGCGGCGGACGCGGTGTGGGACGGCCCACAATCCGCGGTGATGCATGGCGCAGTGGCCTGGCGAACGAAGCTGCTGGGCTGGCGCGGCCTTTACTCGCTCGACGCGCTTGGCTGGCACGATCGTGCGCTTGCCAATTTCCGCGCCTGGCTGCCGCGGCAGAATGTTAGCCCGGTTCCCCCCACGCTCCCGCCTGCGGACGAAGACAGCAATCTCGCCCGCAGCGAGGCCGCGCTCCATTCCAATGGCGACCTGTCCAATTCCCATTATGACATGAACGCCGTCTTCATCGATGGGTTGTTCCGCCACTTCGCCTGGACGGGCGACCTCGCCTTTGCGCGCGAGGCATGGCCGGTGATCGAACGGCATCTCGCGTGGGAAAAGCGGCTGTTCCGGCGTCCCTACGACAATGGCCCCCTCTACGAGGCTTATGCCCAGATCTGGGCCAGCGACGATATCCAGTATAGCGGCGGCGGCGTCGCTTATGCGTCTGCCTACAATCATTTCCACAACCAGCAGGCCGCCCGCCTCGCGCGCGCGATCGGCGTGGATGCCGCGCCGTACGAGCAGGAGGCGGCCGCTATTGCCGAGGCGATGCGGGCCGAGCTCTGGCTGAAGGAGGATGGGCACTTCGCCGAATATAAGGACTGGCTGGGCGAGCGGCTGGTCCATCCGAGCGCAGGCCTCTGGAGCTTCTACCACGTCGTCGACTCCCGTGTGCCCGATGCACGCGAGGCATGGCGGATGGCGGATGCCCTGACGCGCAAGCTGCCGCAGCTGCCCATTGCCGGGCCCGGTGTGCCTTCCGATCGACCCTACCACGTCTACGCGTCCAGCGACTGGATGCCGTACACCTGGTCGGTGAACAACGTGGTGATGAGCGAGAACAACCATACGGCGCTTGGCCTCTGGCAGGCGGGCAGGGCGGAAGAGGCGTTCACGCTCATGAAGGGCGCGCTGCTCGGCAGCATGTATATGGGCATCAGCCCGGGCAATGTCGGCTCCATGAACTATCTCGACGTCTATCGGCGCGAGGCGCAGCGCGACTTTGCCGACGGATCGGGCGTGTCGTCGCGCGCCATCGTGGAAGGGTTGTTCGGCATGGTTCCGGATGCTCTTGCCGGCCGCCTCGACGTGCGGCCCGGCTTTCCGCGGGACTGGGACCGGGCAGAGCTGGTCCACCCCGACGTCGGCTTGCGCTTCGAGCGGAAGGGGCAGGTGGATCGTTGGACGGTCAGCCAGTCGGGGGATCGCTTCCGCCATCTACGTCTCCGCCTCCCCGCGATCCGTGACCGTGTGCGATCGGTGAGCGTGGATGGCAGGAAGGCGCGGTGGTCGGTTGACCCGGACGCAGTCGGCGCACCCGCCATCCTGATCGAAGTGCCCTTTGCGGCGCAGGCCGAACTGGCCATCGAATGGGCAGGCAGCCCGATCGCGGCTTCATCGCCCGCAGGCACGCGCTTCCGGCAGAAGCGCCAGGGTGCGATGCGCTGGTGGGCACCGGACGGCAAGACCGCTGAGCCTGCGCCACTGCCGGAGGTGGTCGACAGGGCTCCCGTCGGCAGCCAGCGTGCCATCGACCTGGCCGGGCTGTTCAACGACGACGTCGCCGCCATCTTCGCGCCCGGCAAGTATCGCAGCCCGCGTTCGCCCTTTGTCTCGCTTGCGCTGCCGTCGCAGGGTATCGGCGCCTGGGCGGGGCATGTGAACGCGACCGCGAAGATCGACGACAGCGGCATCCGGCAGGCATCCCGGACTTCGGGCGGTTGGTTGAGCCTGCCGGATGGCGGCCGCTTCCAGACGCCGGCGCAAGGGCGCAACGCCTTGTTCGTGTCCAGGTGGGACAATTATCCGGACGAAGTCACCGTGCCGTTGAGCGGCAGCGGCAGCTTCCTCCGGCTGCTGATGGCCGGCTCGACCAATGCCATGCAGAGCCGGATCGACAATGGCGAGGTGATCGTCACCTATGCCGATGGCGGCACCGAGCGGCTCGCCCTCCACAATCCCACCACCTGGTGGCCGATCGAGCGCGACTATCTGATCGACGACTACCAGTTCCGCGCGCCCGGACCCCGGCCCCTGCGCGTCGATCTCGCCACCGCCCGCGTCCGCCAGGGCGGCGCGCCGGACGGCAGCAAGGGTGCCGAACAGCGCGTCGAAGGCGGTTCGGCCACCGTGCTGGGCCTGCCGCTCGACCCTAAGCGCAAGCTCAAGTCCCTGACCCTCCGCGCACGCGCGAACGAGGTGGTCATCGGCCTATTGGCGGCCACCATCGACGAAGGCACCGGCCGCTAGAGGCACCTCCCGTCTCCCAACACTTACAGTGCTCCTGCGGAAACAGGAGCACATATCCGCCGCGGACTGGGCTCCCGCTTCCGCGGGAGCGCGCTTCATCATGCCCGAACTCTTTGCCCAACCTCTAAAGACATCCCACCCGAACAAAAAAATACCCGGCCTCCGCTGCTGCGGAGGCCGGGCCATCTGACCCTTGGGAGCGATCAGAAATCGATGATTGCACCGAAGTAGAAGGTGCGGCCCACGAATACGTTGTCGTACATGTAGGGCGTTCCGCCGCCTATCGTACGGAACTCATCAGGCACGAACTTGCCGATTGACGTGTTCAGTAGGTTTTTGCCTTCGACGAAAAGCTGAAGCTTCGGCGTGATCGAATAGGAAGCACGCGCATCCAGATTCTCGTTGCCGGTCTTGTAAACAGGCGGAACGGTCTTGAAGTAGCTCGTTGCCGTGCTGCCTTCTAGGCCCGCGCTGGCGGGGATACGGTTCTCGGCATCGGGGTCCGTCCGGTCATAGTAGAAGGCACGGCGCTGATAGGCGACGCGGGCGTTCAGCTTGCCATCGTCATACCACATGTTGAGGTTGTAGTAATATTTCGACTCTTTTCGCGGCGGCAGCGCGATGGCGGTAAAGGGATCGATCTCCGTCGTCTTCTCGTTGGATTTGGTGAACGAGTAATTGAAGCCGGCGCCGAGATACTTGAGGAAGCCAGGAAGGAACGTGAATGCCGTACGCCCGGTTATTTCAAAGCCGCGCTGTGTAAGACCTCCTGGCCCGTCACGGTAAGTGTCCACCAGATACTCGTCGTCGTTCAGCACATAGCCGTCCGTCTGGAAGTTCTCGGGACGCCCGGTTTTAACGTCGATCTGGTACACTGCGGCGCTCAGCTGCGTGTCGCGGTTCGGGTACCATTCTAGCGACAGGTTCTGGGTGATCGCGCCATAGCCTGCCAGTTCTGGGTTGCCGATGCGCCCACTGCAGCGATTGATGAAACCGTCCAGCAGATCGGCCGATTCGCTATCGTCGTCGTTAGCCGGATCATTATCCTGCAGACGGCCCGGATTGTTGGCATTGAACTGTTCCAGTTCCTCACGCAGGCCCGCTGGAACCAGGGCGCAATTGGAAACCGAGCTACCAGTGATCTGCGTCATGCTCGGGCGCGCGCGCTGCTTCGCGATAGAATAGCGCAGACCCAGTACATCCTCGATAGGCCAGGCGGCCAGGTTGAAGCTGGGCAGGATGTCGTCGCTGGTACGGTTCACCGATCCGACATCACGCCTGATCAATTGCGTGGTCACCAGATAGGATGGAAGACCGTCGGCACCTGTGATCCTCTGGGCGTCGCGCGTGGTGAAGTCGATAACAGGCGCTGCCTTCACCTTGATACGCTGATAGCGCACGCCGACGTTGCCTTCGAGCAGAATGCCCAGCGGCCGCATCTCGAAGTCCGCCATGAGGTAGGCCGACGACGTGAGTTCGTCCGTATGGTATGGGGGACGCGTATAGGTGTTCCCGTCCGAGGCGATGCACTCGTAGAGGCAATCGAGGTTCCAATCGCTGGTATCTGCGACTTTGCCCAATTCCTCGGCAAAACGTTGCGCGTCGATCGTGCCCCACTGCATCATGCCGTCGTCGCGTCCGGCTCCAGGCAGCCGGATCAGACTGGCGTTCAAGATGTTCTGATACTGCGCCACCGTCAGCGTGTGCATTTTGTAAAGGCGGTCGGTCGTCGTGTTCTGGTTGGCTGCCGTAATCGCGCGGGGCACCGAGCCGAACTGGCAGGTTGTTCCTGCGCGCGCCGCAACAACCGGGTCGCAGGTTCGAATGCGATCGAGGCTTTGCGCACGGGAAAGGGCCACGCCCGGCGTGACGATGAAGCCTGGTTCGCGATAGCTGTCATTGTCGCGGACGCGATGCTGAGCACCCGCCTTGATGCGCGTCAACGGGCCGAAATCGTCGAACGTGCGATCGACGTCGAGTTGGTAATTATATTCGCTGTTGCGATCGGCATAGGGAATGATGTCGATCTGGCGATCGGTGCTGTAGCCAGTGGCGCTGGTTACCGGATAATAAGAGGCCGGGTTGAACTGGTCGACGCCCGGTGTGTCCACCGTCCAAAGACCGCTTTCAGGCACGAGGCTGAACGTGGCGCGGTCAATCGGCGCGAACGCACTGATCGCGATATCCTGCCGCTGATTCTTGGCGAGGCTATATTGAACGCGCGCCTTCGCAGTCCACGGCCCAAAGTCCCAGTCGAGGCCAGCCTGAGTGTAATATTGCTCGACGTCGCGTCGAATGTCGCGATTCTGCGTGGTAATGGTCGGGTCGGCGATAAAGCCGACGCCCGTGCCGCGCACCATGTCGAACTGAGTGACATAGTGATTTTCGTTCACGACGACATTGCGGATGTTGGAGGTCGCGAGTTGTCCGGCGGCGTTGGTGGTGCCGATCGGAATGGCGACGCTCCAGTTATAGTCTTGCGAGTTCACCTTGCGGATGTTCGGGTTGTAGGAGACGAACGCTGTTAGGTTGTCGGTCACCTCCGCATCCACACGCGCCTGGAGCGAGAAGCGTTCCTCCCCGCGGATCTGACGCCCGGGGCGGACGTAGGAGGGTACAAAATCCTCCCACTGGGCGTAGCAGTTCAGACGACTGTTGATGCCCGTGGTCGGAAGCGCCGCACAGCCCGCCTTGGTAGTCACGGCCGCCGCGGTCGGATCGAACGGTGTCGTGAAGCTTTTTTCCGGCGAATTGTCGAGGTCGCCCAGCGGAATGTAACCCTGCTGCGCGCGTGAAACGCGGGAATAGTCGGTGCCGATCGAAACGTCTTCGTAGGTGGCGTTCAGGATGACGCCGACCCGGCCCTCGAAGAACTTCTGCGTGGCGATGGCATTGATGCGAGGCGTGGTGTTGCGGCTGAGCGTCTGATGCGCGCCCTGGATATTGAGGCGGTACAGCGGCTCTTTGAAATCGAGGCCGGAGCGCTGTTCGATGCGAACCGTGCCGCCGACGCCGCCGGGCGTCATGTCGGCGGTCTGGCCCTTGATGACGTCGACGCTCTTGATGAGGTCCGACGACAATTCGCCGATGGTCGCGGCGCGGCCGCCAGCATCGCCGTTGGACGACAAAGTGCTCATACCGTCCACTTCGATGCGGATCAGGTCGGCCGACTGGCCGCGGATGGTGAAGCCGCCCTGCTCGCCGGAATCGCTGACGTCCAGCGCAACGCCGGCGATACGGGCGATGGCTTCGGCGGCGTTCTTGTCGGGGAACTGGCCCACATCATCCGCGACGATCGAATCCTGCGCAGTGCGCGCGGTGCGCTTGCGGTTGATGGCGGATTGTTCGGCCTGACGGACGCCGACGATGACGATGTCGTCGGCTTCGCCCTCGGACAGCGGCTCGCCTTCGGTGTTCTCGGCCGACGGCACGGTCGGGGCGGGCGGGCCCATCTGGGCGAGTGCGAGCTGCGGATAGGTCAATGCCAGCACGGCCAGCGATCCGCCGACCAGGAAATTGCTCTTCCCCCGAATTCCAACCTTCATGTTCATCCCCATTCTTTCAAGTTTTTCGGCTCTGCGGGCCGATTGATGTGAGGCCCGACGCCTACCGGGCCTTTTCGCGCGTTCACTTGTTCTGCTGCCGCCAGGCGGCATGTGCCTCGATCGCCCTTTCCGGCTGCGTGACATACCAGCTGTAGCCGTTGCGCCGCCCGGCGGAGATCCCGTTGACATCGTCGTGGATGCTCTTGTCGCGGTCGCCGAAGATCGGGCGGTTGGTGGCGATGTCGTAATTGCGCGACCAGATCGGCCCCGCGCCCTTCTGCGGCACGATGCGGCGACCTTCGGGCGTGCCCTTGCCGGTCCACGCCTGGTCGTAGATCGCGCTGGCCCTGAGCCACGCGACGCCGCCGTCCACCGCCTGGCGCACACGCGCATTCTGGTGCGGCTGCTGCATCAGGAACAGGAGGACGTCGGTCGTCTCGCCGCTCGCGATCGACCGCATTTCATAGTTGCGCGCCGACATGGGCTGCAGCGTCAAGGCGTCCGCCTGCTGCGGCCAGCCGGCAAGCTTGCCGTTCTGCTTCACCTGCGCCGCGAGGATCGCGTCGACGGCATGTTCGACGGCCGCTGCCGCCTCCTTGCGCAGCGAAGCCGGCACGAAGGCGTATCGCGGCGCGGTAGCCACCTCGTGCAAGGTCATGGCGGCCTTCGCAACGGCATTGTCGTTGAAGGTCACGCCGTCATGATATCCGCCCTGCAAAGGCCAGGTCTGGGGCCAGCCGCCATTGGGATATTGCGCGGCGAGCAGGTAACGCACCGCCTTGACGAAGCTTGTGCGATAAACGTCGCCGTCGCGGCCCGGCAGCGCTTCGGCCACGCGGCCGAGGAAGGCCATCTCGGCCGTGGTCGCACCATTGTCGAGCGTGCCGACATAGCTCCAGCTGCCGTCCAGCGGCTTGTCGAAATTGGTGGGATCGGGCGCCGCCACGGCGTTGACGCCGTCGGAGAATGGCTGGCCCGGCAGGCGCGGGGGACCAGCGCGATCCTGGTTCTTGGTCCACCCGCCGGCCGGCGTCTGGAAGCTGACGATGTTGTTCGCGGCGGCGCGCGCCTCCGCGCCCGCATACCAGGCGGCCGGGCGATCGAGCGGCATGCCCTGGTCGCCGGACGCCGGCTTGGCGGGCGGCAAGGGTGCCTGGCCGGGCTTGAGCTCGGCCGCGAGAGCCGCGCGATCCACCTTCATCTGCGCCTGGGAGCGCTGGAGATACTCTTTCCACGCCTGCTGCTCGCCGGCCGGGAGCGACGCCACGCGGTCCAGCGTCAACAGGGTAGCGGGCTCGTTATAGCCGATGATCTTGGCCGAAAGCGCCACCGGGGGCGCCACCGCCATGGTCAGCGCCGCAGTGAGGAGCAGGTTCCGGCGCATCAGGCAGCGACTCCGGCGCTGACGGCTGCTGCAACAGCGTGCCTGCGTGAAGGAAGGTCCGGAGCGATCGGGCGACCGCTCCGGCTGAGTTGCACCCACTGGGAGGGGGGTGTTCGAAGATCGAAGATCGAAGAGCGAAGCGTCATGCGAGGGCGCCGGGCGGCGCGCGTCTCTGACGGGATGGGGGAGGCCGATCTGCGAGGCAGGTGCATCTGCCTGGCCCACCTGCATTTGCGCGATCGAAGATGCCTTGTGCATCAATCCCCCCCTGTTCATGCCCGGTTGATCCGGCTCGTTGCTCACTTGATGCAAGCGGACTTTCATATTTGCAATACATATTCGTATATGGCTTCACGCAATCTCCTGCTGCATATAGAAGGGGTAGTGCCAACACCGGGAGCGCGCAGGTTGCGCCAAGACACGGTAGGCGATGTGCGAGAGGAGCTTAGTGTTGTCGATCCACCATCTCGGGTGCCTTGGACAGGTTACGCGCCGTGCCGCGCTCCGGGCGGGCGTGATCGGCAGCGCCCTGACGGTGCTGATCGGTGCGGCGCCACTATGGGCGCAGGCGGGCGGGGCGATCGACCGCCAGGCGCTGGTCCAGCGGCATAATCCAATGTTCGACAGCATCGACCGGCATGCCCCCGTCATGCTCGGCAACGGCAATATCGGCTTCACGGCCGACATCACGGGGCTCCAGACCTTTCCCGAGCGTTATTCGGAACTCGCGCCACTGCTGACCATGGCGCAATGGGCATGGCACAGCCTGCCGAACCCCGAAGGCTATACGGAGGCGAGCGGCCTCGTGAGCGTGCCGGTGCCGGGCCGCGGCGACCAGCCTTATGCCTATATGAAGTCCTGGGCCGAGGCGGAGACGAAACCGGCGCTTACCTGGCTGCGCGCCAATCCGCATCGCATCTCACTCGGCCGGCTGGCTTTCACGATCGACGGCAAGGCTCCTGACTTCGCCAGGGTCGCCGCCACGCACCAGAGGCTCGACATGTGGACCGGCACGCTGGAAAGCCGTTTCACCTATGACGGCCAGCCGGTGACGGTGCGAACGCGCGTGCTGCCTGGGCCCGACGCATTGTTCGTGGACGTGCAATCGCCGCTGGTCGCGTCCGGTCGGCTCGGGATCGTTGCGCTCTACCCGGGCATCGATTCCAGGATCAATCCGGATCCGTCGCGTTTCGATGGCGGCGGCGCCACGACATTCCTGTCCGCCACGCCGGCCCGCATTCACCTGCGCCGAACGCTGGACGAGACGAATTACTGGTCCACGATCACGAGCGACGGCGTGCTCACCCGGCTCGGTGATGCGGCGATCGGCGCACGCGCCGCGAAAGGCGACCGCCTGAGCGTGACGGCATCGTTCGACCGCAGCGAAGCCGCGCCGACATTGCCTTCCGCGGACGCAGCGCCCGGCGCGGTGGCCGATCACTGGCGCCGCTTCTGGACGAGCGGCGGCGCGGTCGACTTCACCGGCAGCACCGATCCGCGCGCCCGGGAGCTCGAGCGGCGAGTGGTGCTCTCGCAATATCTCTCTGCCGTGAACGGCGCGGGCGAATTGCCGCCGCAGGAGGAGGGGCTCTTCTCCAACAGCTGGTACGGCAAGTTCCACCTGGAGATGCATCCCTGGCATGCCGCCTGGCAGCCGCTCTGGGGCCGCCCCGAATTGCTGGAACGCAGCCTGCCCTGGTATCTGGAGCATCTGCCCAAGGCGCGCGAGGAGGCAGCGCGGCACAAGGTCAAGGGCGCCTGGTGGCCCAAGATGACCGGCCCCGAAGGACGCAACAGCCCCAGCCTCGTCTCCCCCTTCCTGATGTGGCAGCAGCCGCACCCGATCCTGCTCAGCGAACTCGTCTGGCGATCGCGCAAGGACCAGGCGACGCTCGACCGTTATGCCGAACTGGTCGAGGCGAGCGCCGAGCTTCTCGCCTCCTGGCCGACGCCGAAGGACGGCCGGCTGGACCTCGGCCCGCCGCTCATCCCGGCGCAGGAAAATTACGACCCGATGACGACGGTCAACCCGGTGTTCGAGGTCGAATATTTCCGTTGGGGCATCGCCACTGCGCAGGCGTGGCGCGAGCGCCGCGGGCTGACGCGCCGCGCCGACTGGGACGAGGCGCTCGCCCGCATCGCTCCGCCTGTCGTGAAGGACGGGCTCTACCTCCCGGTCGCATCGCTCCCCGACTTCTGGACCAATGCGCAGTCTGCCGAGTGCCGCGGCAAGGCGGCGGCCGCGCAATGCAAGAACCGCGACCACCCATCCTTCCTGATGGCTTATGGCTTCATTCCCGGCGCCCGGATCGATCCGGCCGTGATGGGCCGCACGCTGGATGCGGTCTCGTCCAACTGGGACCTGCGCCAGACCTGGGGCTGGGACTTCCCGATGATGGCCATGACGGCCGCGCGCCTGGGCCGGCCCGAGCAGGCGGTCGACTGGCTGTTTGCCGACCGCAAGAACAATCAGTGGGGCCCCACGGGTATGACCCCGCGCGTCCACCTGGACGAACATGCCAACGAACTCGTGCCTGTCTCCGGCGGCGCCGGCGGCGTCGCGATGGCGGTCAATCCCGATGGCCCCGGCTATCGCCGCGCGGCGGAGACCTACTTCCCCTCCAACGGCTCGCTGCTGATGGCGGTGGGCCTGATGGCAGGCGGATGGGACGGCGCGAAGGGCCATGCACCGGGCTTCCCCAGGCAAGGCTGGACGGTGCGGGTCGAGGGCATCGTCCCCGCACCCTGACCGGATCAGTTCGAAGGAGTATGAAATGACGGCCGAGACACGCCGCAATGTCATCAAGGGCCTGGTCGGCGGCTCGATCGCCGCGCCCGCCCTCGTCGGCGCCGCTGCCCAGGCGGCACAGACGACCACGCCCGCCGCGCCGCGCGGACCGGCGCCCCGCACATGGGTGGACGCCAAGACCGGCCATCGCATCACCCGCATCAGCCCGGACGGTGGCGGCGGCAAGCTCTATTTCTACAAGAACGCCTATACGCCGCAGGGCGACCTGATGGCGATCTCGATCCCCGAGGGGATCGGGCTGGTGGACCTGAAGACTCTCGCGGTCCGCCCGCTGGTCAAGGACAGCAAGGCCGACCTGATGTTCGCCGCGCGCACGTCGCGCGAGATATTCTATTCGGTCAGCGAGCCCGGCGACGCGCAGCCGATGGATCGTCCCCGCACCGTGTTCGCGGTTCATGTCGATAGCGGCCGAACCCGTCGGATCGCCCGCATTCCGAACGGCAACCTCAATGCGATGAATGCCGACGACAGCCTGCTGCTGGGCTTCGTCGCCTACGGATCGCAGCCGCTGCAACCCGGCGTCGCCGACCCGCGCAACCGCAAGTTCGACCAGGCCGAATATGCGGCAACGGGTCCGGACGGCAAGCCGCTCAACTTCGCCAAGGCGAAGGGCGTGCGCATGCTCCAGCGCTGGGCGGCGCGCTACCCGATGGAGATCTTCGTCGTCGATGTGAAAACGGGCGAGCGGCGCGTCATCCACAAGACCAACGAATGGATCGGCCACACCCAATTCTCGCCGACTGATCCGCAGCAGATCATCTTCTCGCACGAAGGGCCCTGGCACCGCGTCGACCGCATGTGGGCGATCCGTGCCGATGGCACCGGCATGCGCAAGCTGCACCAGCGCACGCTCAATTTCGAGATATTCGGCCACGAATGGTTCTCGCCCGACGGACGTCAGGTCCATTACGACCTGCAGACCCCGCGCGGGCAGGTCTTCTGGGTCGCCTCGGTCGATCTCGAAACGGGGCGCCGCGTCTACCGCCGGGTGGAGCGCGACGACTGGGGCGTGCATTTCAACTGCGCGCCCGACGGCCAGACCTTCGCGAGCGACGGGGGCGACGCCGACATGGTCGCCCATGCCACCGACGGCAAATGGATCGTCCTCCTGAACCCGGAGGCGGTGCCCGACGCCGATCCCGACAGCGACCAGGACGATCTCGTCCATACGCAAGTCATGCGGCGGACGCGCCTCGTCGACATGTCCGCGCACGACTATCGGCTGGAGCCGAACCTGACCTTCAGCCCGGACGGCAAACGGCTGTTCTTCGTGTCCAACATGCACGGCACGAACCACGTCTATGCCGTCGACGTGCAGGCCGGATGATTGCAAGGAGGCTCGATTGCATTTCACCTTGACCACTCCCGCAGCGCTTGCACTGCTGCTTGCCTCGGCGATGCCGTCCGCCGTTTCGGCGCAGGCGGCGGCGAGCGTGGCCGGGGTCGAGCCCGCTTGGCTTTCCGCCAGGCCGCGTCCCGCGCTCAACACCGATCCGAGGAAGCTTCCCTCGCGCGCGGAGGCACTCGCGGCGGCGGAATATGTGGCGTCGGCGCAGATCGCGTCGATGACGCACAACCCGATTCCGCTCTCGACCGGCGGGGCTCTCGACCATCTGTCGTCCAACTGGGTGTCGGCCGCCTTCTACGTCGGCGCCGCGCGGCTCGCACGCGTGTCCGAGGACCCCGCGACGCTGCGCTTCCTGACCATGGTGGCCGAGCATTACAATTACTCGGTGCGGGGTGCGCGGTCGGGCGTGACGATGCTCAATGCCGACGACATTGCGATCGGCGATCTTTACCAGGAACTCTACTCCCGCCGCGGGCAGGAAGGGACGATCCTGCCGCTGCGCCAGCGGCTCGACTGGCAGGTGCCGCATCTCGCCCGGCCCGGCGACAGCGGCCCATTGATCTGGTGGTGGTGCGACGCGCTGTTCATGGCGCCGCCCGTGCTCGCGCGCATGTCGGCGATCAGCGGCGATCCCAAATATCTCGCCGCCGCCGACCGCGAATGGCGGCGCACTGCCGAGCGCCTGTGGGTGCCGGAGGACCGGCTGTTCCTGCGCGACGAGCGCTTCAAGGGCAAGACGGAGGCGAACGGCAAGCCGATCTACTGGTCGCGCGGCAATGCCTGGGTGTTTGCAGGCCTCGCCCGCTGGCTGGAGAGCATGCCCGCCGATCATGCGAGCCGCGCCTTCTACGTCGAGCGGTTCAAGGTTCTTGCCGGCCGCCTAGCCGAATTGCAGCGCGCCGACGGCCTGTGGGCGGCAAGCCTGCTCGCCCCCGACGCCTATCCGGAACCGGAAACGTCGGGCTCGGCCTTCCACGTCTATGGTCTCGCCTGGGGCATCAACCACGGCCTGCTCGACCGCAAGACCTACCTGCCGCATGTGCAGAAGGGTTGGGCCGCACTCAACCGCCAGGTGCTGCCAAGCGGGCTCCTGGGTGCCGCCCAGAAGACCGGGGACCAGCCTGTGCGCACCAGCCGGGATGAAACCGGGCCTTATGCGAGCGGCGCCTACCTGCTGGCAGCGCTGGAGATCGCCGACCTGAACGGCCGTCCGCAGCAACTGCCCGAGGCGGAGCCGGCGCGCGACACGCCCGAGGTGATCGCCGCGACCTTCCCGACACCGCCGGCGCCCAAGACCGTGGTCGGCGCAGAGGAGATTGCCCGGCGCGAAGAGGAAATGAAGGCGGTGCGTGCCTTGTCCTACGATCCCGACACGCTGAAGCCGGCCGGCTCCGTCACGCCCGATCGATGATCGTCTGGCAAATGGCCCGCCTGCAAGGCATGAGCGCGTAAGGCCGCGGAACGGATAGCATGACACGAGAGGATGGACGAACATGGCGTTTCAATTCACCCGCCGCAGGCTTGCCCTGTCGATGCTGTCCGTCCCGCTACTGGCATCCTGCGCGGGGAGGGCGATGATGTCCTCCAGGCGCGTCTCGGTCGTCGAATTCGGCGCACAGGCGGACGGCACCACGATCAACACGCGCTTCATACAGGCGGGCATCGACCAGATTGCCGGCAGCGGCGGCGGCACGCTGGTGGTGCCGCGCGGCGTGTTCGTCAGCGGTGCCCTGTTCCTGAAGCCCGGCGTCAACCTGCACCTCGACGAGGGCGCGGTGATCCGCTGCACCACCGACATGACCCACTTCCCGCCGCAGCGCACGCGGATCGAGGGGCATTTCGAGGAGAAGTTCACGCCCGCGCTGATCAACGCGAAGGGATGCGACGGCCTTCGGATCACGGGGCAGGGCACGCTGGACGGCGCCGGCATGCCGATCTGGGAGAAGTTCTGGGCGCTGCGCAACGCGGCCCCGAACCCGCACGAATTCCCGAATCTGGGCGTGCCGCGCGCGCGGCTTGCACTGCTGGAGGAATCGAAGGGCGTCCTGGTTGAAGGCGTGACCTTCAAGGATTCTCAGTTCTGGAACCTCCACATCTACAAATGCGAGGACGTGACCGTTCGGGGCGCCCGCTTCACCGTTCCCGACGACTACAAGCAGGCGCCGAGCAGCGACGGCATCGACCTCGACAGCTGCCGCCAGGTGGTGATCGACGGATGTTATTTCTCGGTCACCGACGATTGCGTGGCGGCCAAGGGCACCAAGGGCGTACGCGCGCTGGAGGACAAGGACAGTCCGCCCGTCGAGCATATCCGCATCCGCAACTGCCACTTCCGCCGCGGTCACCATGCGCTCGCCTGTGGCAGCGAGGCGACCATCATCCGCGACGTGGTGATGGAAGACTGCCGCGTCGACGGCGACATGGTACTGGCCAGGCTGAAGCTGCGCCCGGACACGCCGCAGACCTATGAGGATATCACCTTCCGCAACATCACGCTCGACAATGATCGGGGCACGATCGTGGCGGTCCAGCCGTGGAGCCAGTATGTGAATCTGGACGGCGCGCCGCCGCCGCAATCGACGGTGCGGAACATCAGCTTCATCGGCATCAAGGGGCGCTTCGGCGGCTTCGGCACCATCGCCCCCAATCCAGGCCAGACACGCATCAGTGACATCCTCTTCCAGGATGTCGATGTGCGCCTGGGACGCGGCAAGTTGGAAGCGTCTTCGGTGGAGAGGCTGAGGCTCGAGAGTGTTCGGGTGAACGGACAGCCGGTCTCCGCATAAAGGCGGCTCGCCGCTAACCTTGGATATAGCTATGTGGTGCGGGGGTTAGCGCTCGTTTTCGCCGTTCGCTGAATGGGGCGACTCAGTCGGCGGCGGCATATCGGTTTCAACGCAACGGGGCCCGCCTGGCCCGGAACGGGGAAACTGAACCATGAAGAAGATCGCTCTCGCCGCCATTGCCGCCGCCGCCACGCTGGTTTCGGCCCAGCCCGCCTTTGCGCAGGCTTCGGGCACCGTGCAGGTCAACGGCACCGTGGCCGCCAAGTGCGCGGCGATCACGCCGATCTCCGGCACGATCGCGCTGGGCGAGCTTGCCAATGCCAACGGCACGATCGAGGGCACCTTCGCCGGCAATAGCGGCGGCCTCACCCGCCAGTTCACCGTGCGCTGCACCGGTGCCAACCCGAACCTGTCGGTCAAGGCTTCGCCGCTGGTGAACGCCGCCGTGACGACGCCGGCTTCGGGCTACACCAACACCGTCCATTACACCGCCACCATGTCGGCCACCAAGGCGGGCGGCGGTTCGACCAGCCTGTCCAACCTGTCCAGCAACGCCAATGCGACCACCGGCGCCGTCGGCGACCGCCTGGCCGCGTCGGCCAACAACATCACGCTCGCCATCTCGGCCGGCACCACGGCCGACGCCGGCGCGGTGCTCGAGGCCGGCACCTACAGCGGCTCGGTGGCTTTGACCGTATCGCCAGCCGCTTAATCCCGCCGGACACGGCTCCGGCCTGCCGAAGCGCCTTCCTCCCTCGCAAGGCGCCTCACGGCACGGCCGAGCCGCACCGCGGAGGTGGAAGGGCGTCGTTTCCAGGCGGGGAGCGGCGCCCTTTTCTTCAGCCCGCCTTGTCTTCTTGCTCCTGCCCCGCCGCATTCAGACGTCTTTTGCGCAGGTGATTGGCGGCAAGGCTGGCGCCAAGGATGAACCCGCCGGGCGCGAGGCAGATCACGGCTGCCAGCAGCCACTTCTTGCGCCCTTCATTCATCGTCGGCTTGCGCCACGAAATCCATGAAGTTGCGGGCGGCCTCTCGCTCGTCTTCCGTCGGGAAGGTCGCATCGAGGTCAGGCGCGGCGCCGAGCATGTGCAGCAGCACCCACAAGGCGAAACGCTGTCCCTCGTCAGTCGCGAGGCCCAGATCGACGAGCATGCGCTCGATACCGGCGGTGAGAGATTGTGGCGGCACGGTGTCGATGTCCGCCGTGCCGAAATAGCGCTGGATTTGTCCGTCGAGGTCCATGCCGCGCTTCTAGCGGTGGCCGGCATGGCGGAACAGGGGAAAGGTGCGCGATTGCATTACCGCAGCGTCGTATCGATCGCATGCAACAGATCGTCGATGTCGAACGGCTTGCGCAGCATCATGGCCTTGCCGCCTGTAGCCACCTCGATCGCACCCGTGTCCGCATAGCCACTGGCGAAGATGACGGGCAGTTCGGGCCAGCGCTCCGCGATGAGCCTGGCAAGCTCGGCACCATTCATGCCGGGCATGGCAAAGTCCGCCACCACCACCTCGGGCGTCTCCGTTTTCATGGCGAACAAGGCGGCGGTTCCGTCACTCGCCTGGGTCACGCGATGACCCTGTGCCTCCAGGCCGTCGGCCAGAGCAGCACGAACGTCATGATCGTCGTCCACCAGCAGAATGTGGATCGATCCCCTGGTCGAATTCTGCGTTGTGCTTGCCCCCGGCATCGCCTTGACCGCCACCGGCAAATCGGTGCGTGGCAAAAGCACTCGCACCGTTGTGCCCACGCCCTTGACGCTGTCGATCCGCACAGTGCCGCCCCCCTGGCGTGCGCTGCCATAGATTTGCGACAGGCCAAGGCCCGTGCCGCGACCCAACGGCTTGGTGGTGAAGAAGGGTTCCATGGCGCGGCGCAGCGTTTCCTCGTCCATGCCTGTCCCCGTATCGGCCACTGACAGCTCGACATAATCGCCGTCCGGCAGTTCGGGATCACCCTCGACCTGTCGCGGCATAGTGGAAATGGTCAGGGTGCCGCCATCCGGCATGGCATCGCGCGCATTGATGGTGAGGTTCAGGACCATCATCTCCACCTGCGTGGCGTCGGCGAGAACGGGCACTGGATCGGGGTTCAGCCGCATGTCGAGCCGATTGAGCGGTCCCAGCGTCTTGGCCAGAAGGTCGCGCACATCCTCGATCACGTCGCAGACGTAGAGCGACTGCAATTCGATCTTCTGCGACCGGGAGAAAGCGAGCAATTGTGCCGTGAGCTTGGCGCCGCGCCTAGTCGCCTGAGCCCCGGCCTGCGCAAGTCGGCGCACCCGCTCCGGATCCTCGGCGCGCCGTTTGACCAGGTCGAAATTGCCCATGATCGCGCCCAGCACATTGTTGAAGTCGTGGGCCAGGCCAGATACCAGCTGCCCGACTGCTTCCATCTTCTGGCTTTGCAGCAACGCCCTTTGCGTTTGTTCCAACTCGGAGGTGCGCGCTTCCACGCGCGCCTCAAGCGTCGCGTTCAAGTCGCGCAATTGTTCCTCAACCGCCGCGCGTTCGATCACCAGTCGGATGCGCTCGGCCATCTCCTCCATGAAGGCTACGTCCTCGCGACTCCACCTGCGCGGCTTGCTGTCGTTCAGATAGACGATCGTGCTGAGCCGGCCGTCGCGTACGAACGGTACCACGAGAATGGCGCGCGTCTGGACGTCTCGCGCGGTCTGGCGCGTGCGCGGCTCGTCGCTAATCTTCGACGCAAGCAGGTCGTTGATTACCACCGTCTCGCCCCCGGTAAGCCGTTGCACGATCTTCACGCCAAAGGCGGTGGCGGGTAGCCGGCCGAGCAGGGGTGGCACGCTGCCATTCGTCCAGCATATGTCGAAATCGAAGATATCTTCCGCAGGATCGAGCTGCCCGAAACCGGTGCGGGCGACGCCGAAGTGACGACCCATCAATCCCGCTACTTCACGCAATGCCTCCCCGGTTTCGCGCCCGCGCAGCACGTCAGCGACATGCAGGCGGAGAGTCACGCGCGATTCGCGGCGCGCCAGGCCCTGGAAAAGCCGCTCGATGCGCGCGGCGCCCAGTGCCATCAAAAGGATGAGAACAGTTACGCCGCTGATGATGAAGGCGAGGTAGGTCTGCCCGATGCTGGTCGATCCTTGCGCCAAGTCGGTGGCGTGGGTGGCTGTGAACACCGCCGCCCTCATGCCCGCATAATGCATGCCGGCGATCGCGAAGCCCATCACGACCGCCGCCACCAGCCGGTGCCAGACGTTGTGGTCGCGCGAGGCGAGCCATACCGCCGCCGTGGCAGCGCCGATCGCGATCAGCACCGATGCCGCGAGCCACGTCCGCTCGTAGCTCAAGGTCGCGGGCATGCGCATGGCCGCCATGCCGACATAATGCATGGTGACCACGCCCGACCCCATCAGCAGGCCGGCCACCACCACCCGGATGCGCGACACTCGCTCCCAGTTCATCACCGCGAAGCCCGCGCCGGTGAACAGCAAGGCGATGCCGAGCGACAGGATGGTCAGCGGCAGGTCGTAATCCATCTCCATGCCCGGCATGCTGAGCGCGAGCATGGCGACGAAGTGCATGGCCCAGATGCCGCCGCCGAGGGCGAGCGAAGCGGCCGCCAGCCACGTGCCCCGTGCCCAGCCGGTCGACGCCCGCACCCGCCCCGCAAGGCTCAAGGCCGTGAAGGACGCGAACATGGCGATCAGGATGGAAAGGTTGACGAGAAAGGCGTCGTGCGTGCCGGTCACGGACATTGTCGGGCGAGGGTCCATTGCAAGAGAAGAGCAACGGTGTGGAGGCGGCCAGACCGGGAAGACGCTCCTTTAGCTACTAATCTCGGTAAATGAATGCTTAATCGGCATCGTCATGATTTCAAATGATTGCCCTGCCGACCAGCCCCAAGCCCCGCACCGCGCCGGCAACCTGCGCTTCTTCCTGCTCGCTTATGCGGCCGGCCTGGTCGTCTTCGGCAAATTGCTCGCCTGAACGGCGGATGTGGGCAGGCACGACATGCTGATCGTCTTGCGCGGCTTGTCGTAGGTCAGCGACGAACAGCCGCGTAGCGCATCGGCGCCGACATAGACGAGGTAGACCGGCGCGGATGCCTTGCGCTTGCCGGTGACGATGATGTCCTCGCCGCCGCTTTCCGACGGATCGATCTCCGTGTCATCGGGGATGCTCCCCGCGCTGCCGTAATCGGCCGTGCGCACCAGCGCGCGCGTGACCTCGACCGAGCCGATCTTCAAAGGTCGGTCGAACGCGACGGGCCGCACCGGGCGCTCGACGCCATGGGAGATGAGCTGCCGCCCGGCCTCTCCCGTCATCCGCCCACCAAGTGCCGCGGAGATCACCCGTCCCGCGGCGGCGCTCATCACCGTGGTCGGGAAATGCGGCGCAAAGGCGAACAGGACATTCTTGCCGCCGAACTCCAGCGTGGTGGAGGCGATCCACCATTGCCGTCGCCCGGCGAGCGGCACGGACGCCGCGACCTCTCCCGACGCCGGCGGTGCGAGCGTGTAGCGCAGGACCGGGTGCGGCAGCCCATAGGGGCCGGCCAGCGCTTCGCCGAAGTCATAGGCGTCGCGCACGAACCATTGCGTGCGCACCTTGGCACGCACCGCACCGACGGCGAGTTCGGCCGGCTCCGCCTGTCCCGCGATGCGCACGGGGCCGACCTTGGCATCGGTCGGAAGGGCGATCGATATGATGCTGAACCCCTTGCGGCGCGGCGCGGCAGCCTCGGGCCCGAACAGCTGGCCGGCCAAGGCGGCCGACAAATAGGGCTGCGACGGCATGCCGGGCGAGGAGAAGAGGGTGACCGGGCGTCCGTCGATCGTCGCCGTCACGCGCCCGTCGACGGGAACATCGAAGGGCGGTGGCGGCGCGCGATCGGGTCGCGCCTGAGCGAGCGAGGCCGCCATCGCGGCCGTCACCAGCAGGGTGGCTTTCGCACCCCGGGTCATCATGCTTCGGCCTTGTCGTCGCACGCTTTGTGCAGCTTCCACCCCAGCCAAGCCGACACGACGCACATGGCGGCGCTGAACAGCAGCTGGTTGACGACGCTCACGCCGGCGAACGACAGGCCGAGCGTCAGCACCGACCCCACCACCATGGCGCCTGAATTCACGATATTGTTGGCCGCCACCGTGCGTGCAGCCTCGCTCTTGTCCACGGTGGTGGTGAGAAAGGCGTAGAGGGGTACCACGAACATGCCCCCCGCAATCGCGATGCCCAGCAGCGACAGGAGCAGTGCCGGCGCGCGGGCATGGGCAAGAAACTCGGATATACCGTAAAGCTGTTCGCCCGGTGCGCCGATCCATCCGCGCGCGGCCATGTGGAACGCGACTACGAACCCTGCCATGACCAGCACCGACACCGTGCAATAGCGTGCCGACACCGCGCCCTTCAGCAGCCGGTTGATCGTCACAGATCCTATCGCCACCCCGACCGAGAAGATGGCGAGGAACAAGCTCGCCACCGGGCGATCGGCGGTGAGCACGTTCTTCACCAGTGGCGGAAATTGGATGAACAGCACCGCGCCGATGGTCCAGAAGAAGCTGATCGATATGATCGCCAGGAAAAGGCGAGGGATGTGCATGGTCGCCTTCACGAGAGCGATCGAGGAACGCAGCACATGCGTGTCGATGATCTGCGCCGCGGCGAGAGGCGGCGCAGGCGGCACTGCGCGACTGGTGAAGTAGCCGAGCGCCGCCACCAGGATGACGAGTGCGGCGGCGATCTCCACCGCGACGACACCGGCCAGAATGGTCCCGCCCAGGATGGCGATATAGGTTCCGGCCTCCACCAGGCCGGTGCCGGCCAGCACTTCGCCTTCCTCCAGATGCTGCGGCAGGATCGCATATTTGATGGGTCCGAAGAATGTCGAATGTATCCCCATCGCCAGCAGGGCCGCCAGCATGAGCGGGATCGCAGCGACATGCACGGCCATCCCGGCCCAGGCGAGCGCAAGCCCCGCGCCGCCGACCAGCATGATGGCGATTTCGCAGGCCTTGATGATGCGTATGAGCCGCGCCTTGTCCCGCGCGTCGGCCAACTGCCCGGCAAGCGCGGACAGGAGGAAGAAGGGCAGGATGAACAGGCCGGTGGCCAGCGCGCTGAACCAGGTCTCCGACTTTTCGTCGTTATAGACCTGGTACACGACGAACAGGACCATCGCGTTCTTGAACAGATTGTCGTTGAACGCGCCCAGGAATTGGGTGGCGAAAAGCGGAAGGAACCGGCGCTTGCCGATCAAAGTGACGGTGGGTGTCATCGGGGGCAGTGGTTAGCGGGCGCCGCGCGCGGAGACCAGTGGCTTCGATATGCCGTTGGTACAAGCCCTCTGCCGCGCTGGGGATGAGCAGAAGCCCGAACGAACCATGGGCTCCCATCCCGGGAGAATACGCGCTAAGCTTCCGCCCATGCTGACCGTTCCGAACCTTCTCACCCTGTCGCGCATCCTGGCGGTGCCGATCCTGGTCTTCCTGCTGTGGAAGCCGAGTTGGTTCGATTATGCGATCACCTTCATTCTCTACTGCCTGGTCGGGATCACCGATTATTTCGACGGCTATCTCGCCCGCGCGCAGAAGACGGTATCGCGCCTCGGCATCTTCCTTGACCCGATCGCGGACAAGATCATGGTGGCTGCGGTCATCGTGATGCTGGTTTCCACCCGCAATGCGAGCGGGGAGCCGATCATCCACAGCTTCCACATTATCCCGGCGCTCGTCATCCTGCTGCGCGAGATCATAGTGTCCGGGCTTCGTGAGTTCCTGGCCGGGCTTCAGGTTTCGGTGCCCGTCAGTCGACTAGCCAAGTGGAAGACAACGCTGCAACTCGTAGCGCTCGGTGCCCTGATCCTGGCCGGCGCGGTGCCGCAATGGCCGTGGGTGCATGGTGTCGGGCTGGTGAGCCTGTGGGCCGCGGCGCTGCTGACCCTGATCACAGGCTGGGATTACCTGCGCGTCGGCATCCGCCACATGGATTGATCTCTCGACAGCATATCGAGCGACACCTACCGCATCAGCGCCGCATAGCGCGCCGCCGTGCCCGCTCGCGCATCGGGCAGGTTGAAGCGCACAGTGCGATTGACGAAGTCCATCGACACCCGGTCGAACGCCTTCAAGGCATCCATGCCCAGCATCATCGCCGGTCGGTCCTTCAGCCCCAGTTTCTCGAACGGATGGACGTCGGCAAAGGCGAGCGGCATGTCGGTAAGCTTAAGCCCGCCAATCTCCAGTCCGCCCGCGATCGTATATTCGGCATTGATGACCGCGCCTGTGACGCTGGTCAGCTCGACCCGGTTCATCGGCAGCTTGAGCCGCCTCTTTTTCTCGAGCTTGCGGCGCAGTGCATCGTTGCCGATGCTGACCTGCGATCCGGTATCCACCACCACCCACACCTTTTCGCCCTCGACCCGCGCATCGGCGAGGATCAGGCGGCCGAACCGGCTGCGCGCGGTGATGACGATCTCGTCCTTCTCCACCCGCGCCTCGCGGCGGTTGGCTGGGGTCATGCTGATCATCCTGTTCTTGAAATCGAACAACACGCGCTGGCTCTGCAGTCCATCGACTCCGAGCAGCCCGTCTCCGCCAAGATGCTGTTCGCGCAGCGCGGGCGCATGAATGTCCTTCACCGCCTTTCGACTGAAATCGAGGCGCGGGATCACTACCGTTTCGACCCGGCCCGCGCCGCTCATGCTGTGCATCATCGCGCTCCTGCCCGGGGCAAGCTGCAGCCGGCTGGCAAGCTCGCGCGAGATCACCGTGCGTTCCGACCCGGTATCGACCAGAAAGTCGTAGGGGCCGCTGCCGTCGATACGGATCGGCACAGTCATGCGGTTTCCACGGTCATGGGTGTAAGCGAGATTGTCGGGCGGCTCCTCCGCCGCATCCTGTGCGGCCGGGGCGGCGTCGGCGAATAGCGCCGCGGCAGCCACCAGCAGCGCGGCTAGACTCATGTTCTTGCGGGACATTTTCGTCTCCTCTCCTGAACGGGACGATACGCCTGCTGCAGCCATGTTCAAGCGGGTGTTGCGGTTCCCCCTATTCTTGGCGGGCTTGATCGATTTTGCGATATTCAGTGACGAACTTTCATCGCTTCCGTCGATTACGGGGGAGGCATAACCTCGTGCCCAGTCATTCAGTCAGGAGAGGATAAATGGACGCAAAAACCGGAGAACCGAAGGGCTGCCCCGTGGACCGACCGTCCACCGTGCGCTCGCTGCTCGGCCGTCAGAACAAGGATTGGTGGCCAGAGTCGCTGCCGCTGGAGGTGCTGAACCAGGGCGGGACCTCGCCCGATCCGATGGGCGCGGACTTCGATTATGCCGCGGCGTTCAACCAGCTCGATTACCATGCGCTCAAGGCCGACCTGAAGGCGCTGATGACCGACAGCCAGCCCTGGTGGCCGGCCGATTATGGTCATTACGGGCCGTTTTTCATCCGCATGGCCTGGCACGCGGCTGGCACCTATCGCACCGCCGACGGACGTGGCGGCGCCAATAGCGGGCAGCAGCGTTTCGAGCCGCTCAACAGCTGGCCCGACAACGGCAATCTCGACAAGGCGCGCCGCCTGCTCTGGCCGATCAAGCGCAAATACGGCAAGCATATCAGCTGGGCCGACCTGTTCATCCTGACCGGCAATGTCGCCATCGAGTCGATGGGCGGTCCGGTGTTCGGCTTCGGCGGCGGCCGCCGCGACGTGTTCGAGCCCGAGCGCGACATCTACTGGGGCGCCGAAGAGCAGTGGGTCGGCGAAGAAGGCAACGAGACCCGCATCCAGCCCGATCGCGAGATGGAGCTGGAGCATCCGCTCGCCGCCATCCAGATGGGCCTCATCTACGTCAATCCCGAAGGCCCGGGAGGTCACCCCGACGCGCTCCAGTCCGCCCGCGACATCAAGGTGACGTTCGAGCGCATGGCGATGAACCATGAGGAAACGGTGGCACTGACCGCCGGCGGCCATACGTTCGGCAAGGCCCATGGTGCCGGCGATCCGAGCCTGGTCGACAAGTCGCCCGCCGCCGCCGACATTGCCCTTCAGGGCCTCGGCTGGGCGAGCGCGCACGAAAGCGGTTTCGGCGAACACACCATCACCAGCGGCATCGAGGGCGCGTGGGTCAACACGCCCACCGAATGGTCGGAGAATTATTTCCGCCTGCTGATGGACTATGAATATGAACTGGTCCGCAGCCCCGCGGGTGCCAAGCAGTGGCAGCCGGTGAACCAGAAAGAGGAGGACCTCGCCCCCGACGCGCACGTGCCGGGCAAGAAGGTCCCGACCATGATGACCACCGCCGACATGGCGCTGCGCGAGGATCCCGAGTTCCGGGCGATCTCGCAGAAGTTCCGTGACGATCACGAGGCGTTCAAGGACGCGTTCGCTCGCGCCTGGTTCAAGCTCACCCACCGCGACATGGGGCCCAAGGTCCGTTACCTCGGTCCCGAAGTGCCCAAGGAAGACCTGATCTGGCAGGACCCGGTCCCGGCCGGCACCGACCCCTCGCAGGCCGATATCGATGCGTTCGTGGGCAAGATCCTGAACGCGGGCTTCTCGATCGGCCAGCTGGTCAAGACCGCCTGGGCCTCTGCGTCGAGCTACCGCCGCTCCGACCATCGGGGCGGCGCCAACGGCGCGCGCATCCGGCTCGAGCCGCAGCGTAACTGGACGGTGAACGAGCCAGGCGTGCTCGGCAACGTGCTGGCGAAAATCGACGAGCTGCGTGGCAATTTGTCGATGGCCGATGCGATCGTGCTGGCCGGCACGGCGGCGGTCGAGAAGGCGGCGAAGGATGCCGGCTTCGATGTCGAGGTGCCGTTCACCGGCGGCCGCGGCGATGCGACCCAGGGATGGACGGATGTCGAAAGCTTCCATGTCATGGAGCCTGCCGCCGACGGCTTCCGCAACTTCCTCAAGACGCGTCACAGCGTGAAGACGGAGGAGTTGCTGCTCGACAAGGCGTCGCTCCTCGGCCTGTCGGTGCCGGAGATGACGGTGCTGCTGGGCGGCCTCCGCGTCCTCGGCGCCAACTACCAGGACCGGCCGGAGGGTGTGTTCACCACGCGCAAGGGGCAGCTCACCAACGACTTCTTCGTCAATCTGCTCGACAACGACACCTTCTGGCAGGTGGTGGACGAGAGCGGCGACGAGGAGTTCATCGGCTACGACCGCGGTGGGCGCCAGGAGAAGTGGCGTGCAACCCGCACCGACCTCATCTTCGGCTCCAACAGCCAGCTGCGTGCGGTGGCCGAGGTCTATGCCGAAAAGGGCCACGAAGAGAAGTTCGTCCGCGACTTCGTCGCCGCCTGGACCAAGGTCATGAACGCCGACCGCTTCGACGTGCCCCAGAACCCGGACAGCGTCGAACCGATCGGCATCGCCGAACCGGGGGCGTAATTCGCTTCACCTCAACTCCCCTCCCTGCCTCGCAGGGAGGGGACATCGTTACGTTACGCTCGAGCGGCTAAATTGCCGATCGGGAATTCGAACCCTCAAGCCGCCGCCTTTACCCCACCCAAACTCAGTTCCCCCGCGATCCGCTGCAGCGTGTCCGCCAGCAACCCGAACTCCGCCTCGCGCGGGCTGGACTTGCGCCAGATCAGGGCCACTTGCCGCGACCCGTGGTCGGACCGAAGCGGCTTCACGTCCACGCGCGTGCCCTCCAATATGCCCGCTTCGATCGCCATTGCGGGCACGAAGGTGACGCCCAGCCCATTGTCTACCATCTGCACCATCGTGTGGAGCGACGTCCCCATCATCGACGCGCGGGCGCGCAGATCCGGCCGGTTGCAGGCGGACAGCGCATGGTCCTTGAGACAGTGGCCGTCCTCCAGCAGCAGCAGCCGGTTCTCGTCTATCGCCCCGGCCTCGACGATCGTCTCGCCGGGTGCCTCCCCTTGCGGGAAGGCGATGAACAATCGATCGTCGAACAGGGGCGCACTGTCCACATCGCCGCAGCCATAGGGAAGGGCGAGCAGCACGCAGTCGAGCTGCCCGCGGTGCAGCGCGTCGCACGCGGCCTGGCTGGCTTCCTCGCGCAGGAACAGCTTCAGGCTCGGCCATTCGTCGCGCAGTTTGGGCAGCAAGCGCGGCAGCAGGAAGGGGGCGATCGTCGGGATCACGCCCATGCGCAGATCGCCCGACAACGGCTTGCCCGCAGCACGTGCGATATCGCTCAATTCCTCCGCCTCGCGCAGCACGCGCTCCGCCTTTTCGGCAATTCGCAACCCGAGCGGCGTGAACCGCACTACGCGCCGCGTCCGTTCCACCAAGGTGGTGCCGATCAGCGACTCCAATTCGCGTATGCCCGCCGACAAAGTGGATTGCGTGACGTAGCAGGCATCGGCCGCCCGGCCGAAATGCTCCTGGTCTCGCAGCGCCACCAGATATTGAAGCTGCTTCAGCGTCGGAAGATAGATGTTCATCGTCCTGTCCCTTGCACGCCGGCTTCGGCGGTCGCGTGACCTGAGCGCATCATCCTTGTTGCGCTTTTCCGATCATTGTCACGCACGTTGATCGCCTTAATCGATCAGACGGATTGGGAATAGCATTTTGCGCACTGCACAATCGCTACCTATTTGGGCCTAGTCACCTCAACAGGAGTTCGTTCATGGGAATCATCGGTAGCTCGCTCAAGCCGTTCACGACGCAGGCGTACAAGGAAGGCAAGTTCGTTGAGGTCAGCGACAAGGACGTCGCCGGCAAGTGGGCTGTGTTCTTCTTCTACCCGGCCGACTTCACCTTCGTCTGCCCGACCGAGCTCGAGGATCTGGCCGACATCTACCCGACGCTGCAGAAGATGGGCGTCGAGGTCTATTCGGTGTCGACCGACACGCATTTCAGCCACAAGGCATGGCACGACACCTCGCCGGCGATCGGCAAGATCAACTATTACATGCTGGGCGACAACGGCCACACCATCACCAACAATTTCGGCGTGATGCGTGAAGGTGCGGGTCTGGCCGATCGTGCGACCTTCGTCGTCGATCCGGACGGCGTGATCCAGATCATGGAGATCACCTCCGAAGGTGTCGGCCGCAACGCGCAGGAACTGCTGCGCAAGATCAAGGCCGCCCAGCACGTCCGCGCCAATCCCGGCCAGGTCTGCCCGGCCAAGTGGGAAGAAGGCGCCGAGACGCTGGCTCCCTCGCTCGACCTCGTCGGCAAGATCTAAGCAGTAACTGTTCCCTCTCCCTTTGCGGGAAGGGGAGCGGCAATCCCCTCTTCCCGGTGGGGAGAGGGTTAGGGTGAGGGGGAGCGAGCGTCCAGCGAGCGTCGGACGTTCGAGGATAATCTCGGCCGCCGTGCCCCCTCACCCAACCCTCCCCCAAAGGGAGAGGGCTTTGGAAAAGAAGAGAAAAGAACATGCTCGACGCAAATCTGAAGCAGCAGCTCACCACCTATCTCGCCAACATCCGCGAGCCGATCGAGCTGGTCGCGAGCCTCGGCCAGGACGCGAAGTCCGCCGAACTCAAGACCCTGCTCGAGGATATCGCGTCCCTCTCGGACAAGGTCAGCTATGATGGTGCAGGCGACGATGCCCGCAAGCCCAGCTTCCTGATCCGCCGCGTCGGCACCGACATCGGTGTCCGTTTCGCAGGCCTCCCCATGGGCCACGAATTCACCAGCCTCGTTCTCGCCCTGCTGCAGGTCGGCGGTCACCCGTCCAAGGCCGCGCAGGAACTGATCGAGCAGATCGCAGCGCTCGACGGCGACTTCGCCTTCGAAAGCTATTTCTCTTTGTCCTGCCAGAACTGCCCGGACGTGGTGCAGGCGCTGAACCTGATGGCGGTGTTGAACCCGGGCATCAGCCACGTCGCCATCGACGGCGCCCTGTTCCAGGATGAGGTGGCCGAGCGCCAGGTGATGGCCGTGCCGACCATCTACCTGAACGGCGAAGTGTTCGGCTCCGGCCGCATGGAGCTGGAGCAGATCGTCGCGAAGATCGACACGGCGGCCGAGAAGCGCACCGCCGAGAAGATCTCCGCCAAGGACCCGTTCGACGTCCTCGTCGTCGGCGGCGGCCCGGCCGGCGCGGCCGCGGCCATCTACGCCGCGCGCAAGGGCATCCGCACCGGCATCGCCGCCGAGCGTTTCGGCGGTCAGGTGCTCGACACGATGGCGATCGAGAATTTCCCGAGCGTAGCCGAGACCGAAGGTCCCCGCCTCGCCGGCGACATGGAACGCCATGTGAAGGAATATGAGGTCGACCTCATGAACCTCCAGAAGGCGGACAAGCTGATCCCGGCGCGGACCGAGGGCGGCCTGCACGAACTGGTCCTGGCCAGCGGCGCCCGCCTCAAGTCGCGCACGATCATCCTGTCGACCGGCGCGCGCTGGCGCACTATGGGCGTGCCGGGCGAGGAGGAATATCGCAACAAGGGCGTGACCTATTGCCCGCATTGCGACGGCCCCTTGTTCAAGGGCAAGCGCGTGGCGGTGATCGGCGGCGGCAATAGCGGCGTCGAGGCGGCTATCGACCTTGCCGGCATCGTCGCGCACGTGACCCTGATCGAATATGACAGCCAGCTGCGCGCCGATGCGGTGCTTCAGCGCAAGCTCGGCAGCCTGCCGAATGTGAAGGTCATCACCTCGGCGCTCACCACCGAAGTATCGGGCGACGGGTCGAAGCTCACCAGCCTCACCTACAAGGACCGTAACGACAGCGAAGTCCACCAGATCGAGCTGGAGGGCATTTTCGTCCAGATCGGCTTGGTCCCCAACACCGAGTGGCTCCGCGACACGATCGCGCTCACCCCGCGCGGCGAGATCGAGATCGACGCACGCGGCGAGACCAGCCAGCCCGGCATCTTCGCCGCGGGCGACTGCACGACGGTGCCCTACAAGCAGATCGTAGTCGCGATGGGTGCCGGCTCCACGGCGGCGCTGTCGGCCTTCGACTACATGATCCGCCTGCCCGCGGAGCTGGAAGAGGCGGCATAGCCGTTCCTCCACATAGCCGCTCCTCTCGAGCCAGCATCGAGCGAAGCCGAGATGCGCCGTCGAGAGATCGTTCGAATGGTCTCTCGACACATTGTCTCGACTTCGCTCGACAATCGTTCGAGATGAGCGGGTGAGGGTAATAGGCGGGCGCAGGATGAGCGCCCGCACCCCACCCTAGAAAAATCCGCTCCAATCCCCTATCTGCGGGAGCAGAACGGCCCACAGGCCGCGATGGAGACGCGTGGCAATGACCCCAGGGCTGATCGCCTACCTGGAATCCGTGAAGGCACGCGACCCCGCGCCGCGCTCCTTGTGGGAAATCATGCTCTATCCGGGCGTGTGGGCGCTGGGCTTCCACCGCGTCGCGCACTGGCTGTTCGAAGGACGGCTGTTCTTCCTCGCGCGGCTGGTCAACCACCTCGGCCGTTTTCTTACTGCCATCGACATCCATCCGGGCGCGAAGATCGGCCGCTTCTTCTTCATCGACCATGGCTTCACCGTGATCGGCGAAACGGCGGTGATCGGCGATAACGTGACCATCTACCAGAATGTGACTTTGGGCGGTACCAACCCGACCAATGGCGAGCCCGGCAAGCGCCACCCGACGCTGCTGGACGGGGTCACCATCGGCTCGGGGGCGCAGGTGCTCGGTCCCATCATCGTCGGCGAGCGCGCCAAGATCGGCGCCAATGCGGTGGTGACCAAGGACGTCCCGCCGGGCGCCACCATGGTCGGCATCCCCGCCCGCGCCACCGTCTATGAAAGCGACCAGGCCGGCAGCGCCTTCGTCCCCTACGGCACGCCCTGCACCGAGATGTTCGATCCGGAGAAGCAGAAGCTGGAGATGCTTCGCTGCGAGATGGAGCTGCTGCGCCGCAAGCTCGACGCGCTGACTCGCGAGGCCGACGCCGCGCCGGAACCGCTGCCCAAGGACAATGCCGCCTGATGGGCGAAGTCACGCCGTTTCCCTCTCCCCGCCAACCCGGTCAGGTCGGCTTCGAACGCCTCGAACTTATGCGCATCACCGACCTCTATGGCCGCATGGTCGCCGCCGGCCACTGGAAGGATTATGCGATGGAGTTCACGGCCGAAGTCGCCAGCTTCGGCGCCTACCGCCGCACCGCCGAACGCCCTGAAATCCGCATCGAAAAGCGACCGGCGCTGCGCAACCAGCAGGGCATGTGGGCGCTGATCGGCGAAAACGGCCAGGTCCTGAAGCGCGGGCATGAATTGGGCTCTGTGCTGGCCCCCGTCGAGCGCCGCCTGATGAAGGTGGTCAGCGGCTAGAGCTTTCCTGCAACCTCCTGCCGCCACTCCGGACTTGATCGGAGGCCCGCTTCTTCCTTCGGGTTCAGCGAAGGCGCAAAGAGAGAAGGGTTCGCGCAGAGAGGCCGTGCGGGCGAGGCCCCTTGCAGATCCCGCCAGGCACGAAGCAGATGAAGCGCCGCAGCCTCTCTGCGCCTCTGCGTCTCTGCGAACCAAAAAATCTCACGCGGAGGCGCGGAGTTCGCGGAGATGAGGGGCGTCACCCCAAAACACTCCTCCGCGCCTCCGCGCGAACACTCTAAAGCGCTTCGCGCCTTTGCGCCTTCGCGTGAACCAACCTTAAGCCCGCGCCGGCAGCCGCGCCTGCATCGTGCCGGGCAACGCACTCACGACGCCGGCCCGCGCATTGTGCCAGAAGGCCGAGAGCAGCAGCAGCGCCGATCCGATCACCAGTGCAGTCAGCGCGAAGCTCAGCTCGACGGCGCCCATCTCGCGGAACAGGTCGGTCATCGCCCACAGCACATAGGCCAGCGCCGACACTAGCAACGCCCGCCGGTCCACCGCCAGCGCCGCAAGCCCCAGCGCCACATAGACGAGCAGCACCACCAGCGCCTCCGTCATGCTCGCGCCCCCGTCGGTGAGGCCGAGCAGGGAGAAGATCGGGTGGACGATCAGCGGCGCTGCCAGCAGGTGCAGCCAGAAGGCCACATCCGACCGGCGCGTCTCACGCCGCGGGTCCGACGCGTCCCAGCGCATGGCCAGCGCGAACACGGCGATGCCAAGGATCAGCGACGCCGTAAGCAGGATGTCGCCCAGATTGTCATTGTCCCCGATCACCGATCCGAGCAGGCCGAGCGCCACGCCGGCCGCAGCCGCTGCACCCGCCGCGACGGTGATCGGAACATGGAAACGCCGCCAGTGGAACCAGGTCGCGGCAACGGTGATGGCGGCTGATGCTGCCACGATCAGCGCAAAGGTTGCCTCGCTTGCGTTGCTGTCGCCGACGATCGCGATTGAAAGCGTCAGGGCGGACGTCAGGAACACGCCGCCGGCAAAGGCGAGCAGCAGCATGATCGAGGGCAGCGCCATGCGCCGCTTGCGCGTGAAGAACTCGGCCAGGCCCCAGGCCGCACCTGCGACGAACAGCCCCGCAAAGGGTGAGGGACCATGCTCGTCGATATGTGGCGGAACTTCGTTGCCGATCCACGCCACCGCAATCAGCAGGATCGCCGCGGCAATCGCCACGAAGAAATCGTTGAAGCCGGTAATAAGGCGGAAATGCTCCTCGTCCACCGCCGGGCTTTGCCGCGCCGCCGCGACATAGTCGCGCAACGCCTGCGCATCCCCCCGCGATAGCGCCCCCGCCGCCACGGCCGCCTCCAGATCCTGTTCGGAATACATGGGCCTAATCTCCCTGTTGAGGCGGGGAGGCTAACACTGGTGTTCTAGGGGTGCAATACACCTATGTGCGTCAGTGAAGGACTCACGCGAAGGCGCGGAACTCGCGGAGGGGAAAGGGCTTCGCCCCAGGCCATCCTCCGCGCCTTCGGGTGAAATCAGTTCTTGAGGCGATATCCCGTGCGGAAGATCCACCACACGACGCACAGGCACAGCACGAACAGCCCGAAGGTGATGCCGAGCGCCAGTCCTACGCCCACGTCGGACGTCCCGAAAAAGGTCCAGCGGAAGGCGTTGATGAGGTAGACTACCGGGTTGAACAGGGTGATCGTCCGCCACGGCTCGGCCAGCATGTCGATCGAGTAGAAGCTGCCGCCCAGGAAGGTGAGGGGGGTGACGATCAGCAGCGGCACCACCTGCAATTGCTCGAACCCCTTGGCCCAAACGCCGATGATGAAGCCGAAAAGGCAGAATGTCGCAGCGATCAGCAGCAGGAAGGCGATCATGTAGAAGGGGTGGGCGATCTCCACGTCCACGAACAGGTGCGCGGTGCCCAGGATCACCAAAGCCACCGACACCGCCTTGGTCGCCGCCGCGCCGACATAGCCGAGCACCGTCTCGAACGCGGACAGCGGCGCCGACAGCAATTCGTAGATCGTTCCCGTGAAGCGCGGCATGTGGATGCCGAAGCTGGCGTTGAAAATGCTTTCGTTGAACAAGGACAGCATCATCAGGCCAGGCACAATGAACGAGCCATAGGGCACACCGTCGATCTCGGTCATGCGCGATCCGATCGCGGAGCCGAACACGACGAAGTAGAGCGAGGTGGTGATGACCGGCACCGCCATGCCTGTCCAGAGCGTGCGCACGAAGCGGTGCATCTCGAACTTGTAGAGCGCGAGAACGCCGCGATGGTTGAAGCCGCCGACGCTCATGCCGCTGCCTGCCGATCATGGACGAGAGACACGAAGATTTCCTCCAGCGAACTTTGACGGGTGGCGAGGTCCTTGAAGCCTATTCCCAATTCGCTCATCCGCCGCAGGAGAGACGGTATGCCCGTCCGCTCGGCATGGCCATCGAACGTGTAGCGCAGCACATTGCCGTCCTCCGCCAATTCGACCTCCCACTCGGCAAGTTCGGGCGGGATGGCCGCAAGAGGCTCGGCGAGGTTCAGCGTCAACTCCTTCTTGCCGAGCTTTTGCATGAGTGCGGCCTTCTCCTCGACCAGCACGATCTCGCCGCCCGCGATCACGCCGATGCGGTCGGCCATCTCCTCGGCCTCCTCGATATAGTGGGTGGTTAGGATGATGGTGACGCCGGTCTCGCGAAGGTGGCGGACCATCTCCCACATGTCGCGGCGAAGCTCGACATCGACGCCCGCCGTCGGCTCGTCGAGGAACAAGACCTGGGGTTCGTGGGACAGCGCCTTGGCGATCATGACGCGGCGCTTCATCCCGCCCGACAATTCCTTGATCTTGGCGCGGCGCTTGTCCCACAATGACAGGTCTTTCAGGATCTTCTCGATATAGGTCGGGTTCTTCGGCCGCCCGAAAAGCCCGCGGCTGAACACCACCGTGTCCCACACGCTTTCGAACTGGTCGGTGACCAGCTCCTGCGGGACAAGGCCGATCGTGGTGCGCGTCTGCCGGTAATCGGCGATGATGTCGTGGCCATCCACGGTAACGGTCCCGCCGCTCGGCCGCACGATCCCGCACACGATGGAGATGAGCGTCGTCTTGCCTGCGCCGTTGGGCCCGAGAAGAGCCAGGATTTCGCCGCGCCTGATGTCGAGGTCGGCGCTCTTCAGCGCCCGGTGACCGCTGTCGTAGGTCTTGGACAATCCGCGGATGGAGACGATCGGGTCGGTGGCCATGAGGGCGGATTACTATGTTTCAGCGGGGAAATGAATAACCGGCGCGTCCTTACTCACCTGGTCATTGCGAGGAGCGAAGCGACGAAGCAATCCAGCCGGCCTCCGAAACCGCCCTGGATTGCTTCGCTACGCTCGCAATGACGCCGAGAGGTCAAACCGTCCGGGACTGCGCGAAAACAGGCCGGTCATGCGACACATGCCGCCCGTTCATCCGAACACTGGCATCGCTCAGCGGAAGGGCGGTCGCGCAGAAGCTGCACTCTGCGGAGATGCGGCCGACATACCATTGGGTATGGCCGCAGCCGGGGCAGTGGTTAACCGCATTCTCTCGATAGATGGGCGCGAAGCCGCGCAAGGCGGGGTTATGGGCGAAATCGCCATGTGCCTGAGGGATGGTCCGCAACATCGCCGTCACTCCACTGGTTCGTGGATGCAACGACCTCCGATTCATTCGGTTGCAGGAGGTGATGTGGATCAGGCAGATTTCGAAGCTGCTCCTTTATCCCGCACTTGTCTCGAGCAGGTCCTTCGAGACGCCGTTTCGACAAGCTCAACGGCTCCTCAGGATGAGCGGAAGAGAGGCTAAAGTATTCTCAATAGCCGCTCATCCTGACGAGGGACTGAGCTTGTCGAAGGCCTGTCTCGAAGGATCCCGCCTTACAAGCTGATCCGCGCGCTTACTCGGATGTCGCGACCGGCGAGCGGGGCGAAATCCTTGGTGAAGCTGGCATGCCTGCGTGCTTCCACGTCGAAGATGTTGTTGGCCGACAGGATGATGCTGGTCGGATTGGCCCGGCCCCAGGGGCGCCAGGCGACCGACGCGTTGACCAAGGTGAAGCCTTCGGTCGGCGTTTCCAGTTCGGCGATGCGGTCCTGGTCGGCGGTCCACTCCACCTCGACCCGGCCATCGAGCGACGCGGACTGCGCCTCGATACCGCCGAGCAGGCGGAGCGGCGGGATACGCGGCACCGCGCCGCCGCCGTCCTTGACGTTCGCACGGACATAATCGGCGACGCCGTCCGCCACGAACTTCCACGCGCCGCTCCGCGCAACGGTGGTCGATCCCGACAGCTCGAAGCCGTAGTAACGCGCATCGCGCTGCAGATACTGGAAGACCGGCAGCTCGTCCTCTTCCTCGCCGGTCGCGGACTCGAAGATGAAGTCGCTGAAGTCGTTGGCGAAGATGCTGGCGCTCAGCTGATGGTCGGCATTGGAGTAGCGCGCATAGAGCTCGCCGCCCCAGCTCTTTTCCTTGACCAGGTCGGGGTCGCCGATCTCAAAGGCCTGCGTTGCGATATGCGGCCCGTTCGAAAACAGTTCCTCGGCCGAGGGCGCGCGCTCCGATCGCGAGACGGTCGCGCCGAACTTCAGGTAGCGCGACAGGTCGTAGGAAAGGCCAACCGCGGCCGAGAAGGCATCGAAATCGCGATCGATGCCGAGCGGGTCGGACGACACGTCCGTATGCTCGAACCGACCCGATCCCTCGATCTCGAACCCGCTCTCGCCCAGCCGCACCTCCTGCAAGGTGAACAGGCCATATTGGGTGGTCTCGTTGGCCGGCACGAACGCCTCGGCGCCCACCGCCTGGAAGTCGCGGTGGAAGACCTGCGCGCCCGTCACGCCGCGCCAGCCGTTGCGGTCCGCCTGGACCAGCTCGACCCGGCCCTCGGCGCCCTGCGTGTCGAACACGGTGCCGACTTCCGATCCCTCGAACTCGGTATGGGTGTAATCGGCATAGCCCGCGCGCACGCGCAGCGCCTCGAAAGCCGAACTGTCGAGGTTCAGCTCGCCGCGAAGGTCGGCGCGCACCTGCTCCAGCCCGATGGTGACGTCGCCATGCTCGTGCGCATGGCCTTCCTCGCCCTCATGGTCGTGGTCGTGCTCCTCGCCTTCCTCCTCATGATGGTGGTGGGCGGTGCCGGGGCGGGCGGGGACGCCATAGTCGCTGTTATAGTAAGTGACCGACGCCCCGATATTGCCGCGGCTGCCGATCCAGGCGAGGCCGGCGCCCAGCGTATAGGTCTCGGTCGCGCTATTGGGGAGGCGACCGCGCGATGCGGCGAGCGCCTCGGCTTCCTCGGCTTCCTCGATATGGCCTTCCTCGCGCTCATGCTCGGCGACATGGAGCTGTTCGGCACGCCATTCGGGGGTCAGGATGTAGCCGCCGGTACGCAGGTCGTCGGTCTTGCGGTAACTGCCGTCGAAGTGGAAGACGAGCCCGTCGGCCGCCGGCAGGTCGAGGCCCGCCCCGATGCTGCGCTCGTCCGCCGCCGACCCGTAGGATGCGACAGCGTCGAGATGGTAGAGATCGTCGGGGATGGTGCGCGGGATGCGGCGGTCGAGCACGTTGACCGCGCCGCCGATAGCCTGGCTGCCGAACAGCAGGGCGGCCGGTCCATGCAGCACCTCGATGCGCTCGGCGGTGAGCGGGTCGATGGTGACCGCATGGTCGGCCGACGTGTTGGACACGTCGATCGACCCGATGCCGTCGGTCAGCACGCGCACGCGCTCGCCCTGGAAGCCGCGCAGCACGGGGCGCGATGCGCCGGGGCTGAACGATGTCGCCGACACGCCGGGCAGGCGGGTCAGCGTGTCGCCGATCTGCGGCCGCATGTCGCGCACCAGGTCGCTGCCGGTCAGCACCGACCGGCCAGCGAGGATGTTCAGGTCGCGCACGTAAGGCGCGGAGATGATGATCTCCTCCGGCTGCTCGACATGATAATGGTCGGTCGGTGCGCTCGCGCCCTGTGCGAAGGCGGGCGAGGCGAGCAGGGTGGTGGCGAGGAGGGCGAAACGCTTCATGGGAACTCCGGAAAAGATAACGCTGCGACCGTCCACCCTCCTCGTCATTGCGAGCGTAGCGAAGCAATCCAGGGCTGACCTGGAGCCCCCTGGATCGCCTCGTCGCTACGCTCCTCGCAATGATGCGGAGAGGGAGTCGCTTTCGAGAATTTTCTAACCGCCATGTTACATCATCACAAGCAAGAAGATGCCGCAACTGCGAAGAAAGCGGATTCAGCTCATCGCGCCAGGTGAACAGCTCGCCGACATGCCCAAGGATTAAGCTGACAGTCCCGCCGCGTCCGCTATGAACCAAGCCATTGGCGTTAAAGGCTTTTCACGAGGTTGCAGGTGATCGTTCCGAGCATGAAGAACCGTAATGTTTTCAAGCCCCTGCTGCTCTCGCTCACCATCCTGACCACCGCCTGCGTGCCGCAAAGCCAGGCGAAGCAGAGCGTCGCGCCGCCCAATGCGTCGAAACCGGTCGGTAAGGCAAAGACGATCCCGAAGCAGGCCGCCCAACCGACGCCGCCGCCGGTCAAGGTCGTGTCGCCCGAAGTCACCGCCGCGCAGGCCGCGCTCGCCGCCCGCATCCGCGCGCTCGGCAGCGGCTTCAATGGCGACATCGGCATTGCCGTGAAGGATCTCCAGACCGGCTGGACCACCGCTTATGACGGCAACACCTGGTTCCCGCAGCAGAGCGTCAGCAAATTCTGGGTCGCGCTGACCGCGCTGGACAAGGCCGACAAGGGCCGGCTCAGCATCACCGTGCCGGTGACGATGACCAAGGCCGACCTCACCGTCTTCCACCAGCCGGTCGCCGCGCAGATCGGCCCCAACGGCTATCGCACCACGCTCGACAGCCTGATGCACCGCGCGATCACGCAGAGCGACAATACGTGCAACGACTTCGTCCTGTGGAAGGCCGGCGGGCCGGAAGCCGTGCGCGCGATGCTGGCGGCCAAGGGGATCGACGGCGTGCGCTTCGGCCCGGGCGAGCGGCTGCTGCAGAGCGGCATCGCCGGCATGGAGTGGAAGCCGTCTTATTCGATCGGTCGCAACTTCTACACGGCGCGCGCCAACCTGCCGATGCCGACGCGCAAGGCGGCGATGTCGCGCTACCTCAAGGACCCGATGGACGGTGCCAAGCCGCTCGGCGTGGTGGATGCGCTCGGACGCCTGCAAAAGGGCGAGCTCCTGTCGCCCGCCTCCACGCAGAAGCTGCTCGGCTACATGTCCAACACTCGCACCGGGCCGCAGCGCCTGAAGGGCGGCCTGTCCGGCGGCTGGAAGCTCGCGCACAAGACCGGCACCGGCCAGGATCTCGGCGCGATCAGCACCGGCTACAACGACATCGGCATCCTCACAGCGCCCGATGGCCGTGCTTATGCAGTGGCCGTGATGATCCGCAGCACCAGCGCGGGCGTGCCCGCGCGGATGAAGGTGATGCAGGACACGGTGAAGGCGGTGATCGGGTATACTGGGGATATGAAGTCGTAACCGCGCGCCAACCCTCGTTCGTTCGGAGCGAAGTCGAGGGGCGCACACGAGGAGTCATCACGAGCGCCCCTCGACTTCGCTCGGGACGAACGGCTGGGGAGCGAGGTTTAGCTGACCCGTACCATATGCAGCAGCGGATAAGGCCGGCCCGCATCATCCAACTCCGACCGCCCCGTCACCACGAACCCCATAGCCCGGTAGAACCCCACGGCGCCCGCATTCTGCTCGTTCACATCCACGCGCAGTTCCGCATTGCGCGCGGCCGCATGTGCGACGAGCAGGCTCCCGATCCCACGCCCGTGGCCGGACACGAACAACGCGTCGATCTTGCCGTCATTTACTTCCATGAAGCCCTGCGGCACGTCATCCGCATCCACCGCCACCCACGGGCGGGCGTGCGGCAGGAATTGGTCGCGCACTATGGCGGTGAAGAAGGTGCGGTCCTCGGGCGTGAGGAAATCGTGCGTGGCCTGCACGGCTTCTTCCCAGATGGTGAAGATGCGGTGTGCTTCGTCGGGGCGGGCGCGGCGGATGATCATGGGCCTGCGTTCCTTCCGGCCGGTGCTTCGAGACGGCCCCTCGGGCCTCCTCAGCATGAGCGGGTTAGGGGAGTGCCATTCACCGCCCACACACACCGCTCATCCTGAGGAGCGGCTGAGCGAAGTCGAAGACGTGTCTCGAAGGACCTAACGAAAGATCGCAGCCCTTAAAGCTGCGCGATTACCGCTTCGGCAAACCGGTCCACATCGTGATCCGACAGGCCAGCCACGTTGAACCGCCCCGAACCCGCCATGTAGATGCTTTCCGTCTCGCGAAGGTCCGCAATCGCTTCAGGCGACAAAGGCAGCATGGAGAACATGCCGTTCTGCCCCTCGATATAGGCCAGCCGTTCGTCGGCGCGGGCCAGGTGGGTGCGAAGGCCGCGGATGCGGGCGCACATCTCGTCCAGTTCGGCATGCCAGTCGGCGGCGAGCGCCGGCGTGTCGAGCACGGTGCGCACGATCGCGGCGCCATGGTCGGGCGGCATGGACCAACTGGTGCGGCCGATCGAGAGCATGTGCGAGTAGGCCGCCTTGGCCACCGCCTCGCTGCTCGCCTTGATGAACAAGGATCCGGTGCGGTCGCGGTAGAGGCCGAAATTCTTGTCGTTGGAATGGGCGACGATCGCCGTGTCCGCCGCCTCGACCACCAGCCGCGTGCCGGCCGCATCCGGCTCCAACCCATGGCCGAGCCCCTGGTAAGCGAGGTCCACGAACGGCACGAGCCCGCGCCGCGCCACGATCTCGGCCAGTGCCTTCCACTCGTCCTGGTTGAGGTCGGCGCCGGTCGGATTGTGGCAGCAGCCATGGACCAAGACGATGTCGCCTGCGCGAGCATCCTCCAGCGCGTCGGCCATGCGGTCGAAGCAGACCTTGCGCGCTGCCTTGTCGTAATAAGGATAGTCGACGAACGGCAGCCCGACGCTGCCGATCAAAGGCACGTGGTTGGGCCAGGTCGGCTGCCCCACGAACACGCGCGCGTCACGGCCGGTCGCCTTGATGAGTTCGGCGCCCATGCGCAGCGCGCCGCAGCCGCCCGGCGTCTGCATGCCGGTGATGCGCGGGTCGGCGACCATGGCCTTGCCGAACGCCATTTCTTTCATCAGATCGGCAAAGCGCACGTCGCCGTCGGAGCCGAGATAGGCCTTGGTCTCCTGCGTCTCGAGCAGGATCTTCTCGGCCGCCTTGACGGCGCGCAGGATCGGCGTGGTGCCGGCCGCGTCCTTGTACACGCCGACGCCGAGGTCGATCTTGTCCGCGCGTTTGTCCGCCTTCACCATGCCGATGATCGCCAGCAGCGGATCCACCGGCTGGGGCTGCAAGGCGTCGAAGAGGGCGGGCCGTTCGGCCACGGGCGCGTCGGTCATGTGCTGGTCCTTTGGGATCCCGGATGGGCGGGGTGCGTGTTAGCGGGGGAGGGGCGGGGCTGCAACCTTCAAGCCCCTCTCCCCTTGCGGGAGAGGGCGACTCGGCGAAGCCGAGCGGGGTGAGGGGATATGGCGTCGGTGACAGTCCTCCCGTCACCCCTCACCCTCCCACTCGCTTGCGCGAGCGGGCCCCTCCCTTTCCCGCAAGGGGAAGGGCTGGCGGGAACGACTCCCTCGCCCAGCGATTGAATCGGTACCGAATCATTCGAAAGGCACTACGCCATGGCCGCACGGCCTTATTGGAAGGGACAGATCCGCCTCGCGCTCGTGTCGATCCCGGTCGAGATCTACTCGGCCACCAAGAGCGGTGCGAGCGTGGCCTTCAACCAAATCCACGAACCGACCGGAAAACGGGTGAAGTACGAGAAGGTCGTGCCCGGCGTCGGCGCGGTGAACCCGGACGAGATCGTCAAGGGCTTCGAATATGAAAAGGGCGCCTATGTCCTGTTCGACGAGGAGGAACTAGAGGCGGTGAAGCTCGAGTCCAAGAAGACGCTGGAGCTGACCCAGTTCGTCGACTTCAACGAGATCGACCCGCTTTATTACGAGAAGCCTTATTATGTCGTTCCCGCTGACGACCTGGCGGAAGAGGCGTTCATCGTGCTGCGCGAGGCGCTGCGCGATACGCGCAAGGTCGCGCTCGGCCAGCTCGCCATGCGCGGGCGCGAGCATATCGTGAGCCTCAAGCCCTGCGGGCGCGGCATCCTGATGGAGACGCTGCGTTATTCGGACGAGGTCAACAAGGCGCAGGGCTATTTCCGCGACATCGGCGATGCCAAGCCCGAGCCCGAGTTGCTCGATCTCGCCGAGACGCTGATCGAGAAGAAGTCGGCGCCGTTCGACCCGGCAAAGTTCCACGACCGCTATGTCGACGCGCTGCACGAACTGATCGAGAAGAAGCGCAAGTCCAAGGGCAAGAAGGTCGAGGCGGAGACCGAGGAGGCGCCGTCGCGCGGGTCCAACGTGGTCGACCTGATGGCGGCGCTGAAGAAGAGTTTGGATGCAAAGCCGACGCCTGCGAAGAAGGAGCCGGCGAAGAAGCCGGCTGCTAAGGCGCCGGCCAAGACGCCTGTGCGCAAGCGGGCCTAACCTATGTGCCTCCACCACCGTTCGTTTCGAGCGAAGTCGAGAAACGTGTGCCAGGTGACTTGTTTCTCGACTTCGCTCGAAACGAACGGGTGAGGGTGGACGGTGGCGGCTAAGAAACCCGACTCCCTCGCGCGCTATAACGAGAAGCGCGATTTCACCCGCACGGCGGAGCCCAAGGGCACCTACGACACGCTCCCTTGGGGCGATGGCTTCGGCTTCATGGTGCAGAAGCATGACGCCACCCGGCTCCATTACGATTTCCGGCTGGAGCTGGACGGCACGCTCAAAAGCTGGGCCGTGACGCGCGGGCCGAGCCTCGATCCGGCGGACAAGCGCCTGGCGGTGCGGACTGAGGATCATCCGCTTTCCTACGCGACGTTCGAGGGGACGATCCCCAAGGGCCAATATGGCGGCGGCACGGTGATGCTGTGGGACCGGGGCATCTGGGTGCCGCATCCCGGCAAGGACCCGCGCAAGACGCTGGCGGAAGGGCATCTCCACTTCACGCTCCATGGCGAGCGGATGAAGGGCGAGTGGATCATGATCCGCCTGAAACCCCGCGGCAACGAGAAGAACGAGAATTGGCTGCTGCGCAAGATCGACGATGAACAGGCGGGCAGTTCGACCGGGCTGACCGACAAATATCTGACCAGCATCAAGACCGGCCGAACGATGAACGAGATCGCCGAGGGGAAGAAGGCGAGGGAACTGGCAAGCTGGAAGAAAGCTGCTTCCCTGGCGGGGAACGGGAGCAGCGCGAAGCGTGATGGAGGGGCCGCGGCGAAGGCGGCGGAGCGGGGCGTGTCGAAGGCGGAGCCTGCATCTTCCACAGCGAAAGGGCGCAGATCCGCGTTGCGCGCGCCCTCCCGCGCCGGAGGAGGCGTTCCGAAGTTCCGCGCGCCGCAGAAGGCGACTCTCGTCGATAGCGTGCCGACCGGCGCTGCCTGGTTGCACGAGATGAAGTTCGACGGCTATCGCTGCCTGCTCGGCGTGGACGGTGACCGCGCGAAGATCTACACGCGCTCCGGCCTCGACTGGACGGACAAGTTCCCGGAGATCGCCGCGGCGGCGGCGGAGCTGGAGGTCGGCTCGGCCCTGCTCGACGGCGAGATCGTCAAGGTGGACGATAAGGGCGGCACCAACTTCTCGGCTCTGCAGGCGGCGATCAGCGAGGGCGGGCGGGGCTTGAGCCTCTTCCTGTTCGATGCGCTGGAGATCGAGGGCGAAGACCTGACCGCGCTGCCCAATATCGAGCGGAAGGCGCGGCTCGCCTCGCTGCTGGGCGACGGCAAGCCGCCGCACATCCTCTATGCCGACCATGTCGTGGGCGCGGGCGAGAAATTGTTCGACGCGATGTGCGAAGCGGGCGGGGAGGGGATCATCGCCAAGAAGGCCGACGCCCCCTATCGCGGCGACCGCACCAAGGCGTGGCTCAAGGTCAAGTGCACGCGGCGGCAGGAATTCGTGATCGTCGGCTGGACGCTCAGCGACAAGAAGGGACGTGGCTTCCGCTC
This sequence comes from uncultured Allosphingosinicella sp., assembly GCA_934539295.1. GTDB lineage: Bacteria > Pseudomonadota > Alphaproteobacteria > Sphingomonadales > Sphingomonadaceae > Allosphingosinicella. The sequence goes on along the minus strand of CAKTCN010000023.1, from coordinate 8,025 downwards.
GCTGCTGCTGGCGGTCAATGAGGACGGGAAGCTCCGATATGCGGGCAAGGTCGGCACCGGCTTCTCGGTGCCGGTCCAGCAGGACCTTTCGGACAGGTTCGAGACGCTCAAGGCGGCCAAGGCGCCGGTCGTGGTTCCGCGTCCCGAGGCACGGGGCGCACAATGGCTGAAGCCAAGTCTCGTCGCCGAGATCGCCTTCGCCGAATTCACCGCCGAAGGGGTGGTGCGCCATGCAAGCTTCCTCGGCCTTCGCAGTGACAAGCCGGCGCGCGACGTGGTTGAGGAGAAGCCGCAGCCCTTGCCCCAACCATCCGAGGACAAGGTCCGGATCACCAATCCCGAGCGCGTGATCGACGAGGCGTCGGGCACCACCAAGGGCGACCTTGCCGATTATTACCGCGCGGTCGGGCCAATCATGCTGCCCTGGGCCGGCAATCGCCCGATCAGCCTGGTCCGCTGTCCGCAGGGGCGGGCGAAGAAATGCTTTTTCCAGAAGCATGACTCAGGCTCGTTCGGCGATGCGGTCAAGCATGTTCCGGTGAAGGAAAAGAACGGCACCACCGAGGATTATCTCTATTTCGAGGATGCGGCGGGACTGCTGACCTGCGTTCAGATGGGGACGATCGAGTTCCATGGCTGGGGATCGCCTGTCGCCGGTATCGAGAGACCGGACCGCATCGTGTTCGACCTCGACCCCGACGAGGGGCTTGGCTTCGATGCGGTGAGGAAGGCCGCGCAGGACCTTCGCACTTTCCTTGCCGACATGGGGCTGCAGACCTTTCCGATGCTGACCGGCGGCAAGGGGCTGCACGTCGTCGTGCCGCTCCAGCCCCAGGCCGAGTGGCCGGCCGTCAAGGATTTCGCGCAGCGTTTCTGCGTTGCGCTGGCGCAGGCCGAGCCGGACCGGTTCACGGCCAACCTCGCCAAGGCCAAGCGCAAGGGGCGCATCTTCCTCGACTACCTGCGCAACCAGCGCGGCGCGACGGCGGTGATGCCCTATTCCGCACGGGCGCGGGAAGGTGCGCCGGTGGCGGCGCCGATCAATTGGGAAGAGCTTGGCAAGCATGAGAGTGGAGCAACCTTCAGCGTGAAGGACGCCGCCCTGTTGCTCGAGCGTGCGTCGGGAAGGCTGCTGCAAGGCTGGGGCGAGGCGGCGCAGGTCTTGCCGGATCTGTAATCAGCTTGCTTGCACCACCCCGTTCGTTCACTCGCGTTATCCCGTTCGTTTCGAGCGAAGTCGAGAAACATCGCCAGCCGCAGTGCCTTGTTTCTCGACTTCGCTCGAAACGAACGGTGAGGGAGTCTGCCCTTCCCTCGAGAGGCAGGGGAGTAGGCGTTGCGGAACCCTCGTCCTCCCCGCGCCTTTACTACCTCCCACCTTCGAGGAGAGCCCATGCCCACCCAGCCCGGCGCCGATGCCGATACGCCCGCCGACATCCCTGCACCCGGCTGGAAGGCGATCGCGAAACGCACCTGGAAGGAAGGCACGGACGACAATGTCAGCCTGATCGCGGCGGGCGTGGCCTTCTACGGATTTTCGGCCTTCGTGCCCTTGCTCGCGGCTTTGGTGCTGACTTACGGGCTGGTGGCGGACCCGGCCAATGTGGTCGAGCATGTGCGATCGCTGACCAACGTCATGCCGCAGGATGCGGCGCGGCTGATCGGCGAGCAATTGCAGTCCATGGTGACCACCGCCGGCAGTTCCAAGGGCTTCGGCCTGCTCGTGGCGCTCGGCATCGCGGTCTGGGGCGCAATGAAGGGGGCGACATCGATGATGACCGCGCTCAACATCGCCTTCGATGCCGAGGAGACGCGCGGCTACGTCAAGCGCACGCTCGGCGCCTTCGCGCTGACCGTAGGGGCGATCGTGGCGCTGGTCGTCGCCATCGTCGCCATTTCGGCCATGGCATCGATCGAGAGCCTGCTGCCTTTCTCCTCGCCCTTCGTGCACATTCTGCTGCGCATCGCCTTCTGGATTGCGGCGGCGGCTATCGTCAGCCTGCTCATCGCCTCGCTCTACCGCTACGGCCCCAGCCGCCCCAACCCGCGCTGGGTGTGGCTGACGCCCGGATCGCTGGTCGCGACGATCCTGTGGATTGGTGCGAGCCTGGGCTTCGGCTTCTACGTGTCGAACTTCGGCAATTACAACGCCACCTATGGCTCCCTAGGGGCGGTGATCGTGTTCCTCACCTGGCTCTATCTCAGCGCCTATATCCTGCTGATGGGTGCGGAGTTGAATGCTGAGACGGAGCGGCAGACCGAACAGGACGTGACGCAGCGGTGACGGAAGGCGTTGCAATATTGCAACGTCGGCGGAACTTCGTCCCCGGGGGCGAGTGTCGCGACGCGACGAGTCTTCAATTCGTCATTTTTCCCTCCTAGGGCGCGGCCAGTCGAAACATTGTTGCGTCGCAGCAACTCAGATTCGCTTGTTTCACGCTTGCACCCGTTGGGGGGTTAGACACATGAAGATTGCATCCATTCTCTGCGCATCGACCGCGCTCCTGTTCCCGGCCGCGGCTTTCGCCCAGTCGACCGGCACGATCGACTTCGAAGAAGAAGCCATCGTCGTTACGGGCACGCGCAACCAGAATGTCGGCGGGGTCATCATCCCCGACAGCCCCAAGGCGCGCCAGGTTCTGACGCAGGACACGATCGCCCGCCAGAATCCGGGCCAGTCAATCCTCGACACGATCAACCTGATCCCGGGTGTCAGCTTCACCAACAACGACGCATATGGCTCGGCCGGCGGCCAGCTCACCATCCGCGGCTTCTCGGCAGATCGTATCAGCCTCACTGTCGACGGCATCCCGACCAACGACACCGGCAGCTATGCCATCTACTCCAATCAACAGCTCGACCCCGAGCTGATCGAGCAGGTCAACGTCAACCTCGGTTCGACCGACGTGGATAGCCCGACCGCCTCGGCTTCGGGTTCGACCGTGAACTACCGCACGCGCATCCCCGGTGAGGACCTGGGCGGCATGGTCAGCGCGTCCTATGGCGAGTTCAACTTCCACCGCGTGTTCGGCATGCTGGAGACCGGGAACCTGACCTCGTTCGGCACCCGCGCCTGGATAGCGGCGTCGAAGGCGACCAACGACGTTCCGTTCAACAATTACGGCAAGGTCGACAAGCAGCAGTATAATGCGCGCATCTACCAGCCGCTGGGATCGAACGGCGACTTCATCTCGCTGACCGGCCATTATAACCAGAACCGCAACAATTTCTTCGGTTCGGTTCCGCTGCGCCTCGACGCCGACCGCGTCGTCGGCCCGAACTCGTCCAACCGGTTCCCGCGCAACACTGACGAGCGCGAATATGTGATCAACTATCCGTGCGAGACCAACACAGTCGCGCGTGCCGGTATCGCCGACACGGCCAACAGCTGCGGCACCGAGTTCGATCGTCGCTACAATCCGTCCAACACCGGCCGTATCAACGCCCAGTCGCGCTTCACGTTGGCCGACAGCCTGGTGCTGACCGTGGACCCGAGCTACCAGTACACCAAGGCGAATGGCGGCGGCACCACCACTGCGCGTGAAACCGGTTACGACGTCAACAACACTGGCGGTCGCGCGAACTGCGCCACCACGCCGAACGGCCCTGCCGTCACCTGTCTGCCGGGCTATCTTGGTGGCTCACCTTACTTTGGTCGTGACCTCAACGGCGACGGCGACCTGCTCGACACCGTCACAATGTCGGCACCGAACCAGACCCGCACGCACCGTTATGTGGTGATCAGCAACCTGCTGTGGGACATCAACGACAACAACACATTCCGCGTCGGCTACACGTTCGACCGCGGCAACCATCGCCAGACCGGTCAGGTCGGCGGCGTCCGTCCCGATGGCGAGCCGGTGGACGTGTTCCCGGTCAACATCAGCCTTGAGGATGTCAACGGCGTTGTCCTCAATCGTCGTGACCGCCAGTCCTATGCCACGCTGCACCAGGCATTTGCCGAGTATCGCGGTGAGTTCGTGGACAATCGCCTGGTGGTGACCGCCGGCCTGACCGGCAAGTGGTTCAAGCGCGACCTGACCAACAACTGCTTCACCACCAGCGACACCGGCTTCTTCGATTGCTTCGGCAGCGCCGATGATCCCCGCAACGCGACCTATGCTGGCATCAATCCGACTGTGCAGGGGCCGCAGCAGCGTATCCTGAAGTATGACGACATCCTGCCGAGCCTGGGCGCCACCTTCGACCTGACCCCCGCTTTGTCGCTGTTCGGCAACTATTCGAAGGGCATCCAAGTCCCGGGCACGGACGCGCTCTACAACGCGTTCTACTTCGCCCCGGGTTCGGACGCCGGCACGCCGACGCCGGAAACCACCAACAATTTCGACCTGGGCGTGCGTTACCGCAGCAGCAAGGTCCAGGCGTTCCTGTCGGGCTGGTACACCCGCTACGACAACCGCCTCGCGACGGCGTATGATCCGGATACGGAGCGCAACGTCTATCGTAACCTCGGCCGCGTGAACAAGGCGGGCGTGGACGGCTCCATCGCCTACCAGCCGAACGAGAACCTGTTCCTGAACGTCTTCGGTTCGTACATCGAATCCGAGATCCAGGACGATGTCCTCCAGGGCACCTGCACGGCCGCCCAGGTCACGTCGGGCGCCTATGGCTGCACCACGGCCGGCGCGCAGATCTTCACGCCGACCGCCGGCAAGCGTGAAGGCGGCGCCCCCGTCTACACCTATGGCGGCTCGGTGCGCGGCTTTGCGGGTCCGTTCGAACTGGGCGTGACGGCAAAGCGCACGGGCGGTCGTTACATCTACGACACCAACGATCCCGTTCGCGTCAACGGCACGCTTCCGGCCAGCGCCGTCGTGTATCCGGACAAGACCAACGCCTACTGGCTGGTCAACCTGGACGCTCGCCTGAGCCTGCGTGAGGCCGGCCTGGAGAACACCTACATCCAGCTCAACGTCTACAACTTGTTCGACGAGCTGTATGTCGGCAACTACACGCCGAGCCTGTTCCAGGGCACGTCGTCGGCGCCGAACGCACAGATCGGCGCACCGCGCACGGTCAGCGCGACGCTGACGGTCGGCTTCTGATTTCGACCTGAAGGAGCGTCTAGGCGCTTTCTGGAAAGAAGGGCGGTCCGCAGCAATGCGGGGCGCCCTTCTCCTTTGTGGGCGGGCGAGGCGCGGTCTTTGCAGGTGCTGCGGCCCACCGCTAACTTCGGATATAGTCGTGAGCGTCGGCAGTTAGCGCCCGTTTTCACCATCCGCCAAATGCCGCGGCTCAGCGGAAGTCTTCATATCGGTGTCAACGCAACGGGGCCCGCCTGGCCCGAACCGGAGAAGACACATGAAGAAGATCGCGCTTGCCGCCATCGCCGCTGCCGCCACGCTGGCTTCGGCCCAGCCCAGCTTCGCTCAGGCGTCCGGCACCGTGCAGGTCAACGGCACCGTCGCTGCGAAGTGCAGCGCGATCACGGCGATTGCCGGCACAATCTCTCTTGGCGAACTTGCCAATGCAAACGGCACGATCAACGCGGCTTTTGCCAATAACAGCGGTGGCCTGACCCGTCAGTTCACCGTGCGCTGCACCGGCGCCGACCCGAACCTGTCGGTCGACGCCGCGCCGCTGGTCAACGCCGCAGTTGCAACGCCGGCGAGCGGCTACACCAACACCGTTCACTATACGGCGACCATGGCGGTGAACAAGGCAGGCGGCGGCGCGACCAGTCTCGCCAACCTGTCCTCTGCGACCGCCGCCACGACCGGCGCGCTGGGGGATCGCCTTGCCACCACGACCAACAATGTCTCGCTCGCGATCTCGGCTGGCGCCACGACGGATGCCGCTGCAGTGCTCGAAGCGGGTACCTATAGCGGCTCGGTCGCACTGACCGTTTCGCCCGCCGCTTAAGTCTTCCTGACCGGCTACGGCCGCCGAAGCGCCACTTCTCTGTTGGCGCCTCCGGCGAGGCCGAACCGGTCGCGGATGGAAGGGCGTCGCTCCAGGCGGGGAGCGGCGCCCTTTTTGCTGCCGCGGCCCGCGCGTGCATGCGGTGCTTAAGATTGACCCCGCATCCGGCTCATGCGCGTTATCTGGCCAACGGGAATATGCCCGCTCGCTCAAGGAACGTCATGAAGCTTGCTTTTCTCGCCTTCCTCGTCGCCGCACCGGTCACCGCTCCTCCGCCCAAGATGCCGCCCATCCGCGAGACACAGGCGCCTGCGCGTTCGATCCTGTTCGTGGGCAATAGCTTCACCCAGGGTGCATTCTCACCTGTGCAGCAATATCGCGCGGATGCGGTCACCGATCTCAACGGTACGGGGATCGGCGGCGTGCCCGCCTTGTTCAAGACGTTCGCCGAGCAGGCGGGGATCGACTGGAGCGTTGCGCTCGAGACGCAAGGCGGGAGCACGCTTGCCTTCCACCATGACGAGCGACGCGATCGGCTGCACGGCCGATACGACGTCGTGGTGCTGCAGGAATATAGCACGCTCGATCCGGCGCGTCCGGGCGATCCGGCAAGCTATGACATGAATGCCCGGCGCCTTGCCAGGCTGGTGACCGGGCTGAACCCCACGGTGGAAGTGCTGTTGATGGCGACCTGGTCACGTGCCGACCAGGTCTACAGGTCCGGTACCCCCTGGTCGGGCAAACCGATCGAGGAAATGGCGACGGAGCTACGCGCGGCTGCGAACGCCATCGACAGGTCGTCGCCCGAAGTAGATGGCGTCATTCCGGTCGGCGAAGCCTGGAACCGGGCGATGCGAAGCGGCTTCGCCGACGCCAACCCTTATGACGGCGTGTCTGCCGGCCAGGTGAGCCTATGGGCGAGCGATCACTATCATGGCAGCGTTTACGGATCCTACCTGCAGGCCTTGACGGTGTTCGGCCGGGTCACTGGCATCGACCCGCTCACTCTTGGGGCGGGCGAGCGCGCCGCGGCCGAACTCGGCATTTCCAAGGCTCGGGTCACCAGGATGCAGGCGATTGCGTCGGCGCAACTCGCGGCGGAGCGGCGGACGACTGGTCGTGTCAGGACTGCCCCTCCCGCTCGCGCCGAGCAAAGTCGTTGAGCTGCTTCAGCGTGTCGTCGAAACGGCCCTCGGCCTCGGCATTGCGCAGGAAGCGAACGCGATCGACGAGGATTTCCCTAGGCGTCGGCTCGGCTGCGAACAGGTCCATGACCTGGTCGATGAACTCACCGAGCGGCTGGTAGCCGGGCCGGTCCGCTTGCCCGGGCGTAAGGTTCGTCTGCACCGCGGGCGGTGCAAGCTCGATCACCTCGATCCTGCCGGCAAGCGCGTCCCGCAAGGCAATGGTGTAGGAATGAATGGCCGCCTTGGTCGCCGAATAGGTCGGCGTCGCCACCAGCGGCACGAATGCCAGACCCGAGGACACGTTCACGATCGCGGCATCGGGACGGGCGAGAAGATGTTCGACGAGGGCATCGATCAACCGGATCGGGGCGAGCAGATTGGTGGCGATCGTCTCCTCGGCGTCCTTGAGATCGCGGGCATGATCCAGCGCTTCGAAACGCATGATCCCGGCATTGTTGATAAGGACGTTCAGGTCCGGATGCTCGGCGATGATCCTCCGGGCGAAGGCAGCGACAGCTTCGGGGCGGTCAACATCGAGCTGCATGGCCGTCATGCCCGAGCGGCCCGCCACCGCCCCTTCCAACGCCTCCACGCGGCGGCCAGCCACGATCACCTTGTTGCCGAGGTCGTGGAAGCGGTGGGCCAGCGCCTCGCCTATGCCGGACCCGCCGCCGGTGATCAGGATCGTGTTGCCGCTCATCTTCATCGAACATTCCCCTGCATGTGCACCGGGCATGACCCGCGTGACGGACGATTGTTCCTCAAAGGTGGCGGGCGGTATCGCCGCCCGCCGTCCTGTCTGACCTCAGCCCTGCCGCGTCCCATCGACGCGCACGGGCAGGCCAAGCGGGTTGCCTTGCCTGAGCGGCTTGGGGAGCAGCGCGTCGGGCAGGCTCTGGTAGGAGACGGGGCGCAGGAAGCGCTCGATCGCCTTGGCGCCGACGGAGGTGCTGCG
>CAKTCN010000022.1 GCA_934539295.1 uncultured Allosphingosinicella sp. | reverse complement strand
GGATAAGACTCCTCATCCCCTCACCCTCCCATTGCTGCGCAATGGGTCCCTCCCTCTCCCGCAAGGGGAGAGGGGCTTAGGAGCAGTTAAGTTGGTAAGTCATTCCGGCCTCATCACCGTCATGCAGCGCGCCGCGCGCAAGGCTGCGCCGCGCCTGCGCCGCGACTTCGGCGAGGTCGAGCAATTGCAGGTCAGCCGAAAGGGCCCGGCCGATTTCGTGTCGATGGCCGACAAGCATGCCGAGAATACCGTCGTCGAGGAGCTTCAGAAGGCGCGCCCCGGTTGGGGCTTCCTGATGGAGGAAGGCGGCACGATCGAGGGTGACCCGACCAAGCCGCGGTGGATCATCGATCCGATCGACGGCACCACCAACTTCCTCCACGGCATTCCGCATTTCTCCATCGCCATCGCGGTGCAGGAACCGAAGCTCGGCGGACAGGGCTGGGGCGAGGTCACGCAGGGGCTGGTCTATCAGCCGCTGACCGACGAGAGCTTCTGGGCCGAAAAGGGCAGGGGTGCCTGGCTCCAGGATCGTCGCCTGCGCGTCTCGTCGCGCCGCGACCTGGACGATGCGTTGATCGCCACCGGCATCCCCTTCCTGGGCCATGGCCAGCAGCACCGGTTCGAGCGGATCCTGAACGCCGTCGCACCCGAAGTGGCTGGCATTCGCCGCCTCGGGTCCGCGGCGCTGGATCTCGCCTGGGTCGCGGCCGGTCGCTTCGACGGCTATTGGGAGGAAGACCTCCAGACCTGGGACATCGCCGCGGGTATCCTGCTGGTGCGCGAAGCGGGCGGGTTCGTAACCGACTTCAAGGGCGCTGACCGCGCCCTTGAGATCAGGCAGGTACTGGCCGCCAACGACCAGCTGCACAACAAGCTGCACAAGCTGGTCGCGGGTGCGCTGAGAGGGTGATCCTTAGCCCCTCTCCCCCTTGCGGGAGAGGGAGGGGCCCGCTCGCGCGAACGAGTGGGAGGGTGAGGGGGCGATGCTTCTGAAGCTAACCACCAACGCCTTCCCCTCACCCTGCCGATGCTCCGCATCGGCTGTGCCTCTCCCGCAAGGGGAGAGGGGCTTAAAGCAGCCCGCTTCTTGCGAGTCGTTCTCACCCGCCGCTCCCTTGCTTCGCACCTGCGGCACGCCTAGAAGCCGCGACAAGTTCCAGTCCTGGAGAGTCTCGATGGCGTCTTCCGCCGCCGAATATCTGCCTATCCTTCTGTTCATCGCCGTGGCCCTGGTGCTGTCCGGCGTGTTCGTGTTCCTGCCCATGGCGGTGTCCCGCCTGACGGGTGCGAACAATCCCTATCCCGACAAGGTAGCCGAATATGAATGCGGCTTCCCCGCGTTCGAGGACAGCCGCGCACAGTTCGACGTGCGCTTCTACCTCGTGGCAATCCTGTTCATCATCTTCGACCTCGAAGCGGCGTTCCTGTTCCCCTGGGCGGTGTCGCTCGGCGCGATCGGCATTGCCGGCTGGGCGTCGATGATGATCTTTCTGGCCGAGCTTACTCTCGGCTTTGTTTATGCATGGAAGAAGGGAGCGCTCGAATGGGAGTGATCCTCGATCCGCGGAACGAAAATCCGCGCCCGGCCGACCTTCAGCAGCCGGATCCCGATTTCTTCAACTCGGTCGCGAACGAGGTGAACGACAAGGGTTTCCTGGTCACGTCGACCGAGGACCTGTTCAACTGGGCGCGCACCGGCTCGCTCTGGTGGATGACGTTCGGCCTGGCCTGCTGCGCCGTTGAGATGATCCACGTCAACATGCCGCGTTATGACATGGAGCGGTTCGGCGCCGCGCCGCGCGCATCCCCGCGCCAGTCGGACGTGATGATCGTCGCGGGCACGCTCTGCAACAAGATGGCCCCGGCCCTGCGTCGCGTCTACGACCAGATGTCGGAGCCGCGCTACGTTATCTCCATGGGCAGCTGCGCCAATGGCGGCGGCTATTACCATTACAGCTACAGCGTCGTGCGCGGCTGCGACCGGATCGTTCCGGTGGACATCTATGTTCCCGGCTGCCCGCCGACTGCCGAGGCTTTGCTCTATGGCGTGATGCAGCTGCAGCGGAAGATCCGCCGCATCGGGACGATCGAGCGCTGATATGGCGAACAACTCACCCCTGGTCGCCCCGCGTGAAGGCATCCTCGATGAGGTAAAGGCTGCTATCGGTGGCGCCTTCGTCGAGGCGAAGCATGCCGCCTATGAGGATTCGGTCACCGTCACGCGGGAGAGCATCGTCGATGTCCTGCGCACGCTTCGCGACCAGTTCGAATATCAGCAGCTGATGGAGATCGCCGGCGTCGATTATCCGGAGCGCGCCGAGCGCTTCGAGGTGGTCTACCACCTGCTGTCGGTGACCAAGAACCACCGCATCCGCGTCCGCGTCCTCACCGATGAGGAGAAGGCGGTGCCGTCCGTCACCGGGCTGTTCCCCGTGGCCGGCTGGTTGGAGCGTGAGGTGTTCGACCTATACGGCGTGCTGTTCGACGGGAATGACGACCTGCGCCGTATCCTCACAGACTATGGCTTCCGCGGTCATCCGTTCCGCAAGGACTTCCCGCTGACCGGCTATGTCGAGATGCGCTATTCCGAAGAGCAGAAGCGCGTCGTGTACGAGCCGGTGAAGCTGGCGCAGGATTTCCGCAGCTTCGACTTCCTGTCACCTTGGGAAGGGCCGGAATATGTGCTGCCGGGCGACGAGAAGGCGCAAGGTGAAGCGCCCGGCGCGCCGACGCCCGCACCTGCGGTGGAGAAGAAGTAATGGCTTGGATCGCCCCTTCGCCCGAGGCGGAAGCGCCGATGGATCCCGAGACCAAGGTCGCCACCACCGGTGCGACCGAGTCCGAGATTGCCAACTACACGATCAACTTCGGCCCGCAGCATCCGGCGGCGCACGGCGTGCTGCGCCTGGTGCTGGAGCTGGACGGCGAGATCGTCGAGCGCGTGGACCCGCATGTCGGCCTGCTTCACCGCGGCACCGAGAAGCTCTGCGAGTATAAGACCTACCTGCAGGCGCTGCCTTATTTCGACCGGCTCGATTACGTGTCGCCGATGTGCATGGAGCACTCCTATGTGCTCGCGGTCGAGAAGCTGCTCGACATCGAAGTGCCGCTGCGTGCCCAATATCTGCGTGTCTTCTTCGCCGAACTGACCCGTATCTCGAACCACCTGCTCAACATCGGCAGCCACGTCATGGACGTGGGCGCGATGACGCCGAACCTGTGGCTGTTCGAGCTGCGCGAAGATTGCATGAACTTCTACGAGCGTGCCTCGGGCGCGCGCATGCATGCGGCTTATTTCCGTCCGGGCGGCGTCCACCAGGACGTGCCGCTGAAGCTGCTGACCGACATCGGCGACTGGCTCGACACCCGCCTGCCGCGCCTGTTCGGCGATGCGATGAGCCTGGTGGTCGATAACCGCATCTTCAAGCAGCGCAACGTCGACATCGCCGTGGTGTCCAAGGAAGATGCGCTCGCCTGGGGCTTCTCCGGCCCGATGATCCGTGCCGCGGGCATCCCCTGGGACATCCGTAAGTCGCAGCCCTATGACGTCTATGCCCGCATGGACTTCGACGTTCCGGTCGGCACCAAGGGCGACTGCTACGACCGCATGATGGTGCGCGTGGCCGAGGTCTATCAGTCGGCGCGCATCATGAAGCAGTGCCTCAGCGAAATGCCGGAAGGCCCGGTGCTGACCATGGACCGCAAGGTCGCTCCGCCCAAGCGCGGCGACATGAAGCAGTCGATGGAGGCGCTGATCCACCACTTCAAGCTCTACACCGAGGGCTTCCACGTTCCGGCGGGTGAGGTCTATGTCGCGACCGAGAGCCCCAAGGGCGAGTTCGGCGTCTATCTGGTGAGCGATGGCACCAACAAGCCGTACCGCGTGAAGATCAGGCCGACGGCGTTCAGCCATCTCCAGGCCATGGACTTCATGAGCCGCGGCCACATGCTGGCCGACGCGACCGCGATCCTCGGCGCCATGGACATCGTGTTTGGTGAATGTGATCGATAATGGCTGATATCCTCCCCAATTCCGTGCCCGACATCGGCGAGCTTCGTGCGCGCTGGGGTAACTTCGCCTGGACGTCGGAGAACGACGCGCAGGCGAAGGTGATCATCGCCCGCTATCCGCCGGGGCGGCAACACAGCGCCATCATGCCGCTGCTGTTCCTGGCTCAGCGTCAGGTGGGGGACGAGCTTGGCACCTATGGTTGGCTACCGGTGCCGGTGATCGAATATGTCGCGGCCCATATCGACATGCCCTACATGCGCGCCTACGAAGTCGCGACCTTCTACACGATGTACAACCTCACGCCGGTCGGGAAGCATCTCGTGCAGGTGTGCGGGACGACGCCGTGCATGCTGCGCGGGTCGGACGACGTGCTCGACGCCTGCTACAAGAAGGGCATGAAGAAGGGCCAGACTACGCCTGACGGCTTGTTCACGTTGATGGAAGTCGAGTGCCTGGGCGCCTGCGCCAACGCGCCGATGGTCCAGATCAACGACGACAATTACGAAGACCTGACGTTCGACAGCATGACCGCGATCCTCGACGCGCTCGCGCGCGGCGAGACGCCGAAGGTCGGCCCGCAGATCGAACGCAAGACCAGCTGCCCCGAAGGGGGGCCGACGTCGCTGCCCGAGATGGTCGGCGAGAATCACGATTATCGGGGGCAGTGGTCGTGAGCAGCATGAACCTCTTGATGGCGGTGGCTGCCGGGATCCTGACGGCCTACGCCGTTAGTCAGAAGACCGATCCGGCATGGGCCGGGCCTGTCGCTGGTATCGCCGTGCTGGTGGCGCTGATGGGCGTGGAGCGTATGAGGAAGGGGCGGCGCGATGCTCGCTGACAAGGACCGCATCTTCACCAACGTCTACGGGTTCCAGCCCTGGAACCTGAAGGCGGCGCAGGCGCGCGGCGATTGGGATAATACTGCGCAGCTGATGCAGATCGGCCAGGACGCGATCATCGACGAGATCAAGGCGTCGGGTCTGCGCGGTCGCGGCGGCGCGGGTTTCCCGACCGGCATGAAGTGGAGCTTCATGCCCAAGGAGCCGAAGCCCGGTAAGCCGAACTTCCTGCTGATCAACGCCGACGAGTCCGAGCCGGGTTCGTGCAAGGACCGCGAGATCATCCGCCACGATCCGCATAAGCTGATCGAAGGCGCGCTGATCGCCGGCTTCGCGATGCGCGCGCGTGCGGCGTACATCTACATTCGCGGCGAATTCATCCGTGAGGCGGAGACGCTCTTCGCCGCCGTGCAGGAGGCCTATGATGCCGGCCTGCTGGGCAAGAATGCGGCCAAGTCGGGCTATGACTTCGACGTGTTCGTGCACCGTGGGGCAGGGGCCTATATCTGCGGCGAGGAGACCGCGCAGATCGAGAGCCTCGAAGGCAAGAAGGGGCAGCCGCGCCTGAAGCCGCCATTCCCCGCCGGCGCCGGCCTCTATGGCTGTCCGACCACGGTCAACAATGTCGAGAGCATCGCGGTGACGCCGACGATCCTTCGCCGCTCGGCGGCCTGGTTCAAGAGCTTCGGCCGTGAGAACAACCACGGCACCAAGCTCTTCCAGATCAGTGGCCATGTGAACAAGCCGTGTGTGGTCGAGGAAGCGATGAGCATCCCGTTCCGCGAGCTGATCGACAAGCATGCCGGCGGTATCCGCGGCGGCTGGGACAATCTGCTTGCGGTGATCCCCGGCGGCTCCTCGGTGCCCTTGGTCCCGGCCAAGGAGATCATGGACGCGCCGATGGATTTCGACGGCCTGCGCGCGCTTGGCTCGGGTCTCGGCACCGCGGCCGTGATCGTCATGGACAAGTCCACCGACATCGTCCGCGCGATCGCTCGGCTGTCCTATTTCTACAAGCATGAGAGCTGCGGCCAGTGCACGCCGTGCCGTGAGGGCACCGGCTGGATGTGGCGCGTGATGGAGCGGCTGCGCACCGGCGAGGCCGATATCGGCGAAATCGACATGCTGATCGACGTCACAAAGCAGGTCGAAGGCCACACCATCTGCGCGCTCGGCGACGCGGCAGCCTGGCCGATCCAGGGCCTCGTCCGCCATTTCCGTCCGGAGATCGAGCGCCGCATCATCGAACGCCAGGGCGGTCAGCAGCTGGAGGCCGCGGAGTAATCATGCCTACAGTCAAAGTAGACGGCATCGAAGTCGAGGTTCCGGCCGGTGCCACCGTGCTCCAGGCCTGCGAGGCGGCGGGCAAGGAGATCCCGCGTTTCTGCTACCATGAGCGGCTGACCATTGCCGGCAATTGCCGCATGTGCCTGGTCGAGGTGAAGCCGGGTCCGCCCAAGCCGCAGGCGTCGTGCGCTCTGCCCGCGGCGGACAATCAGGAAATCACCACCATGTCGCCGATGGTGAAGAAGGCGCGCGAAGGTGTGATGGAGTTCCTGCTCATCAACCACCCGCTCGACTGTCCGATCTGCGACCAGGGCGGCGAGTGCGACCTGCAGGACCAGAGCCTGGCCTATGGCCGCGGGCACAGCCGCTTTCACGAGAACAAGCGGGCGGTAACCGAGAAATATATGGGTCCGGTCGTCAAGACGGTCATGACCCGCTGCATCCAGTGCACGCGCTGCGTGCGCTTCGCCGAAGAAGTCGCGGGCGTCGAGGAGATCGGCGCCATCGGCCGCGGCGAGAATATGGAGATCACCTCCTATCTCGAGGGCGCAGTCACGACCGAGCTGTCGGGCAATGTGGTGGACCTGTGCCCGGTCGGCGCGCTCGTCTCCAAGCCCTACAGCTTCGAGGCGCGTCCGTGGGAGCTGAAGAAGGTCCCCGGCATCGACGTCTCCGACGGCGTCGGCACCAACATCCGCATCGATGCGCGCCTGCGCGAAGTCATGCGCGCGCTCCCGCGCCTCAACGAGGACGTCAACGAGGAGTGGGCGCACGACAAGACCCGTCACATGGTGGACGGCCTGCTGCGCAACCGCCTGGACCGCCCGTGGGTGCGCGAGAATGGCAAGATGCGTCAGGCCACTTGGGCCGAGGCGCTCGAGGTCGTGGCCTCACAGGTGAGGGCTGCTGGCAGGTCGGTTGCGGCGATCGCCGGCGACCTGGTCGATGTCGAGACGATGTATGCGGCCAAGACGCTGCTCGCCTCGCTCGGCTCCGACCTGCTCGAGGGGCGCCAGACGGGTCTCGCCTACGACGCGTCCAGCCTGGCCGCGGTGAACTTCAACACCACCATCGCTGGCATCGAGAAGGCCGATGCGATCCTTCTGGTCGGCACCAACCTTCGCTGGGAAGCGACCCTGGTCAACACGCGCGTCCGCAAGGCGGTGAAGCGTGGGGCGAAGGTGTTCGCTATCGGTCCGGAGGTCGATCTCACCTACCCGGTGACCTGGCTCGGCGACGATTTGTCGCTGCTGCACGCGCTCCCTGAAGCGGCTGCAGAGGCGCTGCGCGGTGCGTCCTTCCCGGCGGTGATCGTCGGCGGTTCGCCGCTGAAGGTTCTGGGCGCGCATGCGGCGGCGCTGGCGTTGGCAGAGACGTTCAACCTCGTTCGCGATGGCTGGAACGGCTTCAACGTCCTCCACATCGCCGCGGCGCGCACGGGCGGGCTGATGCTCGGCTATGCGCATCACGGCGGCATGAAGGCGCTGGCCGACAAGGCGCCGAAGCTCGTGTTCATGCTGGGCGCGGACGAGGGCGACGCCATCGTCTCCATGCCCGGCTTCAAGGTCTATGTCGGCCATCATGGCGATCGCGGTGCGGCGCTCGCCGACGTGATCCTGCCGGCGGCCGCCTATACCGAGAAGCACGGCATCTACGTGAACATCGAAGGCCGGGTTCAGTTCTCTGAGAAGGCCGTCGATGCGCCGGGCGACGCCCGCGAGGATTGGGCGATCTTCCGCGCGCTTTCGGACATGGTCGGCCACAAGCTGCCGTTCGACAGCTTCGGTGAGCTTCGCCAGCGCCTGTTCGCGGACTATCCTGCCTTTGCGCAGCCAGGTCTCGTCACTTTCGACTGGGCACCGCCCAGCCTCGAGGCGACCCAGATCGCGTCGGGTACGTCGGTGACCTACCCGATCCAGGACTTCTATCTCACCAATCCGATTGCGCGCTCGTCCCCGACGCTGCAGCGCTGCTCGGAGGAAATCCTCCACGGAGCGAGCTACCAGGAGGCCGCAGAGTGACCGAATGGTTCCAGGGACAGATCGGATATGGCCTCGGCTGGTTCGTCTCGACCCTCATCCTCATCCTGATCATCGCGCTGCCGCTGATGCTGGCGGTCGCCATGATCATCTATGCCGACCGCAAGATCTGGGCGGCGATGGCGCTGCGCCGCGGTCCCAATGTGGTTGGCCCGTTTGGCCTGCTGCAGAGCTTCGCGGATGGCTTGAAGGTCTTCCTCAAGGAGACGATCATCCCGTCGGCCGCAAATCGCGGCCTGTTCCTGATCGCGCCGATCATCACCTTCACCATTGCTTTGATCGCATGGGCGGTGATCCCGTTCGGGCCGGACATGGTGTTGTCCAACATCAATGTCGGCCTGCTCTACATCCTCGCGGCCTCGTCGCTGGGCGTGTACGGCATCATCCTCGCGGGCTGGTCGGCCAACTCCAAATATCCGTTCTACTCGGCAATCCGCGCAGCCGCGCAGATGGTGAGCTACGAGGTGTCGATCGGCTTCGTTCTCATCCCGGTGATCCTGTGGGCGGGCACGTTCAACCTGCAGGGCATCATCGATGCGCAGGTCGGGCACGTCTTCTTCCTCAACGGCTTCGGCTGGAATCCTTTGCTCTTCCCGATGGCGGTGATCTTCCTGATCTCCTCCATGGCCGAGACCGCGCGTGCGCCGTTCGATCTGACCGAGGCGGAAAGCGAACTCGTCGCCGGCTACCAGACCGAATATAGCTCGATGAGCTTCGCGCTCTTCTGGCTCGGCGAATATGGCAACGTCATCCTGATGTGCGCGCTCAATGCGACGCTGTTCTGGGGCGGGTGGTTGCCGCCGATCGACTGGGCGCCGCTCTATGCCGTGCCGGGGATCATCTGGCTGTTCATCAAGATCTTCGCTTTCTTCTTCATCTTCTCCTGGGTGAAGGCGACCGTGCCGCGGTTCCGCTACGACCAGCTGATGCGGCTCGGCTGGAAGATCTTCCTCCCCATTTCCCTTTTCTGGGTGTTCCTCGTGTCAGGCTATCTGATGGTCACCCGCTACGGAGCGCTGTCATGAGCGTCGCCCACCTGATCAAGTCGTTCACGCTCTGGGAGTTCGTGAAGGCGCATTGGCTGACCTTGAAGTATTTCTTCAAGCCCAAGGCGACGATCAACTACCCCTATGAGAAGAACCCGATCTCGCCCCGCTTCCGCGGCGAGCATGCCTTGCGCCGCTACGCCAATGGCGAGGAGCGCTGCATCGCGTGCAAATTGTGCGAGGCGGTGTGCCCGGCGCAGGCGATCACGATCGAGGCCGAACCGCGCGAAGACGGCAGCCGCCGCACCACGCGCTACGACATCGACATGACCAAGTGCATCTATTGCGGCTTCTGCCAGGAGGCATGCCCGGTCGATGCGGTGGTCGAGGGGCCGAACATGGACTTCTCGGTCGAGACGCGGGAGGAGCTGCTCTACGACAAGGCCAAGCTTCTCGAGAATGGCGACAAGTGGGAGCGGGCGATCGCCGCGAACATTGCCGCCGATGCGCCTTACCGTTAAGCGGCCGCGATGAAACAGGGGCACCTCGCCAAGTGATTCAAACCTTCGTCTTCTACCTGTTCGCGACGTTGCTCATCGCCTCCGCGGCGCTGACCATCCTGGCGCGCAATCCGGTGCACAGCGTGCTGTGGCTCATCCTAGCCTTCTTCAACGCGGCGGGGCTGATGCTGCTGCTCGGCGCCGAGTTCATCGCGCTGCTGCTGGTCATCGTCTATGTCGGCGCGGTCGCGGTGCTGTTCCTGTTCGTCGTCATGATGCTGGACGTGGACTTCGCCGAGCTTCGCGCCGGCTTCGCTCGTTACCTGCCGTTCGGCGCCTTGCTCGCGCTCGTGCTGCTGGCGGAGATCATTTTCGCGGTGCTCGCTTACAATGCGGGCGGCCTGGACGTCGCCTCGCGCGCCGCGCCGACGCCTTCCGCCGTTCCGAACATCGAGGCGCTCGGCACCGTGCTCTACACGCGTTACCTGTTCATCTTCGAGGCAGCCGGCCTGGTCCTGCTCGTCGCGTTGATCGGCGCGATCGTGCTGACGCACCGCACCCGCAAGGGCCTGCGTCCGCAGAACCCGTCACAGCAGGTGCGCCGCCGTCCGGAAGACGCCACCCGCAACATCAATCAGCCCGTGGGGCAGGGAGTCGAGCTGTGATCGGCTTAGGTCATTATCTAGCTGTCGCGGCGGTCCTCTTCGTGATGGGCGTGTTCGGCATCTTCCTCAACCGCAAGAACGTCATCGTGATCCTGATGGCGATCGAGCTGATCCTCTTGAGCGTGAACATCAACCTGGTGGCCTTCTCGGCCTATCTTGGCGACATGGTCGGTCAGGTCTTCGCCATGTTCGTGCTGACGGTGGCAGCGGGTGAAGCGGCCATCGGCCTTGCCATCCTCGTCATCTATTTCCGTGGCCGCGGCACCATCGCGGTCGACGACATCAACCAGATGAAGGGCTGAGGCGGTGGCAATCACACTCATCGTCTTCCTGCCCCTGCTCGCCGCGATCGTTGCCGGGCTCGGCAACCGCGCGATCGGCAACGTGCCCGCGAAGGTCATCACCACCGGTGCGCTGTTCGCGTCGGCCGCTTTGTCGTGGCCGATCTTCATCGGCTTCCTGACCGGCAATGCCGAGCCCTATGTGGCCGAGGTGCTGCCCTGGATTCATTCGGGCGCGCTTAACGTGTCCTGGTCGCTGCGCGTCGACGCGCTGACCGCGGTGATGCTGGTGGTGGTGACGAGCGTGTCGAGCCTCGTCCATCTCTACTCCTGGGGCTACATGTCCGAGGACCCGGACCAGCCGCGTTTCTTCGCCTATCTGTCGCTGTTCACCTTCGCGATGCTGATGCTGGTCACGGCCGACAACCTCATCCAGATGTTCTTCGGCTGGGAAGGCGTGGGCCTCGCATCCTATCTGCTGATCGGTTTCTGGTACAAGAAGCCGTCCGCGCAGGCCGCGGCCATCAAGGCATTCGTCGTCAATCGCGTCGGCGATTTCGGTTTCAGCCTTGGCATCTTCGGCACCTTCCTGGTGTTCGGCACCGTGTCGATCCCCGCGATCCTCGAGGCGGCGCCCGGCATGGCGGGCTCCACCATCGGCTTCCTCGGCGGCCGCTTCGACACGATGACCGTGCTCTGCCTGCTGCTGTTCGTCGGCGCGATGGGCAAGTCGGCGCAGCTTGGCCTCCACACCTGGCTGCCGGACGCGATGGAAGGCCCGACCCCCGTGTCGGCGCTGATCCACGCCGCCACCATGGTGACCGCAGGCGTGTTCATGGTCTGTCGCCTGTCGCCGATGTTCGAGACGAGCGACACGGCGCTGACCGTCGTCACCTTCGTCGGAGCCGCCACCGCGATCTTTGCGGCGACGGTCGGCACCGTACAGAACGACATCAAGCGCGTGATCGCCTATTCGACCTGTTCGCAGCTCGGCTACATGTTCTTCGCGGCGGGCGTCGGTGCCTATGGCGCGGCCATGTTCCACCTGTTCACGCACGCCTTCTTCAAGGCTCTGCTGTTCCTCGGCGCCGGCTCGGTCATCCATGCCATGCACCATGAACAGGACATGCGCTTCTATGGCGGCCTGCGCAGGCATATCCCGGTCACCTTCTGGGCGATGATGTTCGGCACGCTGGCGATCACCGGCGTCGGCATCATCCAGGTCGCGGGTCTGCCGAGCTTCGGCTTCGCGGGCTTCTTCTCCAAGGATGCAATTATCGAGAGCGCCTATGCGGCGGGCACAAGCGCAAGCGGGTTCGCATTCTTCATCGGCATTCTCGCGGCCTTGCTGACCAGCTTCTACTCCTGGCGTCTCGTATTCCTCACCTTCTACGGCCAGCCGCGCTGGGCAGCGTCGGAGCATATCCAGCATGCCGTCCATGACGCCCACGGCCATGGCGATCACGCGCATGCGCATGACGCGCATCATGACGATCCCTCGCATGAAGATGCAGGCCACGACACGCGTCCGGACGAGGCGCATGCGCATGAGGTGCCGACCGGCACCGCCGGCTATCATCCGCACGAAAGCCCGTGGGCGATGCTGATCCCGCTCGGCATCCTGTCGATCGGCGCGATTGCGGCGGGCATGGTCTTCCACGGTCCCTTCATCGACGCGCATCTCGGCCCAGATTTCTGGCAGGGCAGCATCTTCTTCGACACGCACCTGATGGAGGAAATCCACCACGTGCCGCTGTGGGTGAAGCTCGCGCCGGCGGCGGTGATGATCACCGGCTTCGTGATCGCCTGGTTCGCCTACATAAAGGACCGGTCGATCCCGCAGCGCTTCGTCGGCCAGTTCGGAATCTTGTACACCTTCCTCTACAACAAGTGGTTCTTCGACGAGCTCTACAATGTCGTGTTCGTGAGGCCATCGATGTGGCTGGGCCGGTTCTTCTGGCGCCAGGGAGACGAGAAGGTGATCGACCGCTTCGGCCCGAACGGGGTGGCGGCGCTGGCGCGGGGCGGCAACGTGCTGACCGCCAAGGTGCAGACCGGCTACCTCTATACCTATGCGCTGGTGATGCTGCTCGGCCTCGCTGCGCTCGCCACCTGGGCGATGGCGCGATGAACAATGACATGAACCCGTTCGTGTCGAGCGAAGTCGAGACACGGGTCGCGCTGCAAGGGCGCTTCTCGACTTCGCTCGAAGCGAACGGAAGGGGGATCGATTAAGTGAACGCGTTGGGTTTC
Source organism: uncultured Allosphingosinicella sp. (assembly GCA_934539295.1). Lineage (GTDB taxonomy): Bacteria > Pseudomonadota > Alphaproteobacteria > Sphingomonadales > Sphingomonadaceae > Allosphingosinicella. Next base: position 45,324 of record CAKTCN010000022.1, on the reverse strand, counting down.
CCCATTCTGAGCCTCATGATCGCGCTGCCGCTGGCGGCGGCGATCGGCTGCCTGTTTATAGGTGGCCCGGCGGCGCGCTGGCTGGCGCTCGGTGCCACCTTGCTGAACCTGGTGCTCGGCCTGCTGCTCTGGGCCAATTACCAGATCGGCGGTCCGCAATGGCAGTTCGTCGAGAATGCGGGCCTGTTCGGTCCGTTCGCATGGGCACTCGGCATCGACGGCATCGCCCTCATGCTGATCATGCTATCGGTGTTCCTGATGCCGATCTGCATCGGCGCCTCCTGGGCGGCGATTGAGCATCGCATCCCTGAATATATGGCGGCGTTCCTGCTGATGGAGACGCTGATGATCGGCGTCTTCGCGGCGCAGGACATCTTCCTCTTCTACCTGTTCTTCGAGGCAGGCCTGATCCCGATGTACCTGATCATCGGCATCTGGGGCGGCCAGAACCGCATCTACGCGTCCTACAAATTCTTCCTCTACACGCTGCTCGGCTCGGTGCTGATGCTCGTTGCCATGCTGTGGATGGTCCAGCAGACCGGCACGACGTATATCCCCGACCTCATGGACTTCGACTTCGATCCGGAAGCGCAAAGGTGGCTGTGGCTCGCCTTCTTCGCCTCCTTCGCGGTTAAGATGCCGATGTGGCCGGTCCATACCTGGTTGCCGGATGCTCACGTCCAGGCTCCCACCGCGGGCTCGGTGATCCTGGCCGGCGTGCTGCTGAAGATGGGCGGCTACGGCTTCATCCGCTTCTCGCTGCCGATGTTCCCGGAAGCGTCGGGCCAGTTCTTCTGGCTCGTCATGGGCCTGTCGATGGTGGCGATCGTCTACACCAGCCTCGTCGCGCTGGTGCAGAGCGACATGAAGAAGCTGATCGCTTATTCGTCGGTTGCGCACATGTCGTTCGTGACCTTCGGCCTGTTCGCCTTCAACCAGCAGGGCATCGAAGGCGCGTTGCTCGTCATGCTCAGCCACGGCCTCGTCTCAGGCGCGCTCTTCCTGTGCGTGGGCGTGGTCTACGACCGCCTGCACACGCGTGAGATCGCCCGCTACGGTGGTCTTGCGACGACCATGCCGGCTTACGCGATCCTGTTCCTGCTCTTCACCATGGCCTCGGTTGGCCTCCCAGGCACGTCGGGCTTCGTCGGCGAGTTCCTGGCGATGATGGGCGTCTACCAGGCGAACAGCTGGGTCGGCTTCGTCGCCGTCACGGGCATCATCCTCGGCGCCGCCTACATGCTTTATCTCTACCGCCGTGTGGCCCAGGGGGAGGCGCCGACCGAAGAGGTGCGCGCCATGCCCGATCTCAACAAGCGCGAGCTTGCCTTGCTCGTTCCCATCGCAGCCGTGGTGCTGTGGATGGGCGTCTATCCCGAAAGCTTCCTTGCACCCATGCGCCAAGACGTGACCAGCCTTCTTGCCCGTATCGAGCGTGGCGCACCGCCGAGCGATGCGCAGCCGACCGCCGGCCACGGCCCGGCAGCAGCGCCGGCGCACGTCGCGTCGCATGCCGTCGAGGGGGGAGCGCACTGATGGGCTATTCGCTGACACTCGCGCTGCCGGAACTGATCCTCAGCGCGTCCGCCATCGCCCTGCTGATGATCGCCGCCTTCGCCGGCGACAAGGCGGCGAAGCTCAACACCTGGCTCGCCGTGCTGGCCTTCATCGTCGCCGGCCTGTTCGTGCCGGGCGTGACCAGCCCCGGCGGCATCGCGTTCGATGGCCTGTTCGTGGCGGACAGTTTCGCGGCCTTCTCCAAGATCGTGGTCTATGTCGCGGCTGCCGTCTCGACGCTCGGCGCGACCGGCTGGTTCGGCCGCGACAAGGATTTCCGCGCCGAATATCCGGTGCTGATCCTGCTTTCTTCGGTTGGCATGGGCATGATGGTGTCGGCCAGCGACCTGCTGACGCTCTATGTCGGCCTGGAACTGCTCAGCCTTGCTTCCTACGTGCTGGCCTCGTTCCAGCGCCGGGACGCGCGCTCCGCGGAAGCGGGTCTCAAATACTTCATCCTGGGCGCGCTTGCCTCCGGCATCCTGCTCTACGGCGTGTCTTTGCTCTACGGGTTCACCGGTTCGACCCTGCTCTACGAGATTTCGGGGGCGCTGGCGGCCGATGGCGTCTCGACGGGCGAACTGTTCGGCCTGGTGTTCGTCCTTGCCGGTATCGCCTTCAAGGTCAGCGCCGTGCCGTTCCACATGTGGACGCCCGACGTCTATGAAGGCGCGCCGACACCGGTTACCGCTTACTTCGCAGCCGCTCCCAAGGTGGCGGCGATGGCCCTGCTCACCCGCGTGGTCATCGAAGGCTTCGGCCCGGCGACCTTCGAATGGCGGCAGATCGTCATTTTCATGGCGCTCGCCTCTACCATCCTCGGCGGCGTGGCGGCGATTGGGCAGACGAACATCAAGCGCCTGCTGGCTTATTCGTCGATCAACAATGTCGGTTTTGCTCTGATCGGCTTGGCCGCGGGCACGCCCGAGGGCGCGGCGTCGGTGCTTTTCTACATGGCGATCTACGTCGTTATGACGCTCGGCACCTTCTTCGTCGTGCTCGCAATGCGTGACGAGGCAGGACGTCCGGTCGAGGACATTTCCGCTTTGTCCGGCCTGTCGCGCACGCGCCCCGGGCTTGCGGCGGCGATGGCGATGTTCATGTTCTCGATAGCCGGCATTCCGCCGCTCGTTGGCTTCTTCCCGAAATTCTACGTGTTCAACGCGGCCGTTGCGGCGGATCTCACCTGGCTGGCGGCGGTCGGCATCGCGACGTCGGTGATCGGCGCCTATTACTACCTCAAGATCATCAAGATCATGTATTTCGATGAGGCAGCACCTGCGTTCGAACGCCGTGCGTTCGGGGTCGAGGATGTGGTCGTGTTCGCATCGGCACTATTCGTCTTCCCGGTCGGGTTGCTGCTGCTGACCCCGCTCAGCAATGCAGCCGGCAACGCGGCGAGGGCGCTCTTCTGATCCTCACCGTCGGGGAAACAGGCTCCACCAACGACGACGTCGCGGCTCTTGCGCGGCAGGGTGCCGCCGAGGGCCTGTGGCTCCGCGCCGAACGCCAGACCGGCGGGCGCGGACGGCAGGGTAGGGCGTGGCAGTCGCCCACCGGCAATCTTTATGCCTCTACGCTCGTGCGGCTGGCCCCGGCGGATCCGCCCGCGCCGACGCTGGCACTCGTCGCCGGTGTCGCCGTGCAGGAGGTCCTGGTCGAGCAATTGCCCGGGCAATCGGTGATCCTGAAATGGCCGAACGACCTGCTGGTCGACAAAGCCAAGATTGCCGGCATTCTCCTCGAGCGGGTCGACCAAGCCGTGGTGATCGGCACCGGGGTCAACATCGCCTTCCACCCGGAGGATATCGGACGTCCGGCGACGAGCATCGCGGCCCTGAACGGTTCGGCGCCTGACGCCGGCGCGTTTCTCGAGATGCTGGCGGACCGCTTCTCGCGCTGGCTTCAGCGCTGGCGTGCCGAAGGGCTCGGCCCGGTTCGACAGCGCTGGCTTGCCGCTGCCCATCGGCCCGGAACCGCGCTTTCGACGAGCGAAGGGGAGGGGCTGTTCGAAGGGTTGGAGCCGGATGGGGCGCTTCGTCTTCGCGTGGCGGATGGCGGCGTGAAGATTATTCACGCAGGCGACGTTTTCCTTGTCTAAAGAGCCAGGCATGTTCAGCATCCGGCCCCTGACCATCGCAGACCTGGACCTCGTCTGCCGTCACCGCGAGGAGATGTTTCGTACATCGCGCGGCGACATCCCCGCGCTGGAGACCATGCGCGCCCCGTTTCGCGCCTGGGTCGAGCCGCGCCTTGCCGATGGCCGCTACTTCGGCTGGGCGGCGGAGAAGGAGGGCGTGCCGGTGGGCGGGCTGGGCATGATGGTGATCGACTGGCCGCCGCACCCCAACCATCCGGAGGATTGCCGCCGCGGTTACATCCTCAACGTGTTCGTCGAACCCGATTGCCGAGGCAAGGGTATCGCCACCCGGATGATGAGGGCGGCCGATGAAGAGGCGCGCCGCCGCGGGCTCGCTTTCGCAGTCCTGCACCCGACCCAGGCTGCGCGCCCCCTCTACGAACGGCTCGGCTGGCAGGAGATGGCCGAACTCGGCTACGATTTCGCCCAGCCTTTTCCAGAGGAGCTCTGACATGCTGCTCGCCGTCGACGCCGGCAATACCAACATCGTCTTCGCCCTGCTGGATGGGCGCGAGCTGCGTGCCCGATGGCGCATCGCCACGGATCCGCGCCGCACCGCCGATGAGTATGCGGTCTGGCTTCATCAATTGCTGCAGCTCGAAGGATTGGGGCGCGACGCCGTCGATGCGGTGATCGTCGGTACGGTCGTCCCGCGCGCGCTTCACAACCTCCAGGTGCTTGCCCGCAAATATTTCGGGGTCGAGCCCCTGGTCGCCGGGCAGGAAGGTGCGTCCTGGGGCATCGAGCTGGACGTAAAGGAGCCGCAGAGCGTCGGCGCCGACCGCGCGCTCAATGCCATCGCGGCCCACGCAGCCTATCCGGGCGACTTGATCGTCATCGATTTCGGGACGGCTACCACATTCGACGTGGTCGATTATTCCGGCGCGTATAAGGGCGGCATCATCGCACCCGGCATCAACCTGTCGCTCGACGCGCTCGTCAGCGCCGCGGCCAAGCTGCCGCGCATAGCCATCTCGGCGCCCGCCACCGACAGCGTCGTCGGCCGCACGACCGAGGAGCAGATGGCGATCGGCATCTTCTGGGGCTATGTCGCGATGATCGAAGGGCTGGTCGGGCGCATGAAGGCTGAGATCGGACGACCCGTAACCGTGGTCGCCACCGGCGGGCTTGCGGTCCTCTTCAACGGACATACATCGGTATTCGACAGAATCGAGGGCGACCTCACCATCACCGGCCTTGGCCTGCTCTACGAACGGAGCAAGGCGGCCCCCTGAGCGGCACCGCTCACAACATCATACTTCAACGTCAGGAACTTGATGACACCCGGTAACGAACTTCTCTTCCTCGCGATCGGCGGATCGGGCGAGATCGGCATGAACGTCAATCTCTACGGCTGCCAAGGCAAATGGATCATGGTCGACATGGGCATGACCTTCGCCGACCCGGAATATCCGGGCATCGAGCTCGTCCTGCCGGACCTCAGCTTCATCGAGAAGCGCAAGAAGGACCTGCTCGGCATCGTCATCACGCATGGCCATGAGGACCATATCGGCGCAATCCCCTATCTAGCCGCCGATCTCGACGTGCCGATCTTCGCCACGCCATTCACCGCCGGCCTGATCGCGGGCAAGCTGCAGGAAGAGGGGCTGACCCGCGAGGTTCAGCTCAAGACGATCGATGTCGGCGGCGATTTCCAGCTCGGCCCGTTCGGCCTGCGCTACGTCGCGCTGGCGCACTCCATTCCGGAGGCGAACGGCGTCCTCATCTCCACCGACCATGGCAAGGTCTTCCACACCGGCGACTGGAAGCTCGACCAGGCACCGCAGCTCGGCACGCCCGCAACGCCCGCCCAATTGTCGGCGATCGGTGACGAAGGTGTGCTCGCGCTCGTGTGCGATTCAACCAACGTCTATTACGACCAGGCGTCGGGCTCGGAAGCGAGCGTACGCGAGGGGCTGGACGCCGTCATCGGCACCGTCACCGGCCGTGTGCTGGTAACCAGCTTTGCCTCCAACGCCGCGCGCCTTCAGACGCTAGGTCAGGTCGCGCGCGACACCAACCGCAAGATCTGCGTTGCCGGCCGCTCGCTCGACCGCATCATAAGGGTTGCGAAGAGCGTCGGCTATCTTGCTGATTTTCCTGAGACCGTCGACTTCGAGACGGCGATGCAGCTGCCGCGCCGCGACGTCATGATCATCGCGACGGGCGGGCAGGGGGAGGCGCGCGCCGCGCTCGCCCGCATCGCGTTCGACCAGCACAAGCTCAAGCTTTCGGAGGGCGATACCGTCGTCTTCTCGTCCAAGCAGATCCCGGGCAACGAGGTCGCGATCGGCCGCATCATGAACGCGCTGGCCGAGAAGAAGATCGTGACCGTCACCGACCGGCAAGGCACCGTCCACGTGTCCGGCCATCCCGGACGGCCCGAGCTTGCCGCCATGTACGAGTGGATCCGGCCGGAGATCATCGTGCCTGTCCACGGCGAACTGCGCCATCTTGCCGAGCATGAGCGCTTTGCATTGTCCAAGGGCGTGCCCAAAGGCATCCTGCAACAGAATGGCGACCTCGTCCGGCTCGCGCCCGACGGGCCCAAGGTCATCGGCAAGGAGCGCGTCGGTCGCCTGATCCTCGACGGGGACGTCATCCTCAACGCCGATGGCACCACCATGAACGAACGCCGCAAGATCAGCGTCAACGGTACCGTTTCGGTCGCGCTGGCGATGGACGACGATGATCGCGTGCGGGGCGGCGTCGAAATCAGCTTCAAGGGTCTGCCGGTCGAGGAGGATCGCGAGGCGTTCCTTGAGGAAGCCTGCGAAGCCGCGGCACAGGCTGCGCGTTCGTCCAAAGGCAAGGAGGACAAGATCCGCGAGGACATCCGCCTCGCCGTCCGCCGCTGCGCAACCGACTGGACGGGCAAGAAGCCGGTGGTCGATGTGCTGATCGTCCGGGTGTGAAGCTGTGACGCCTCGCTCCACCAACGTCATGCCGGACTTGATCCGGCATCCCGCTTCGTCTTCTCGTCCGACGTTCGGAAGCGGGACCCCGGATCAGGTCCGGGGTGACGAATGCGGGTGGAAAGGCGAGGGATGAAGTTCGGCTCCATCCTCGCCATCTACGCGCTCTTCTGGGTGATGAGCTTCTTCCTCGTCATCCCCTTCGGCGTCCGTACCGATGAGGAAGCGGGCGTGGAGCGCGCGAGCGGCCATGCCGACAGCGCGCCGCATCGCTTCAGCTTCGGCAAGGCAGCGCTCAGGGCCACGATCCTGTCGGCGCTCCTGTTCGGGCTCTTCTACGCCAACTACATGTTCGGCTGGATCGGTGTAGAGCAACTCGACTGGTCACGCTGATCCGCATCCCTTGCGGATGACTCTTTCCGGCCGGTCATGTTAGCCAGATGCTCCGTCAATTGACGGAAAAGGGGTACGGCTATGCACGACAACGAACCGGAACATGTGCCGGCGGGCGAGGTCGAAGGATCCGGCCGGCATGCGGTTGGTGACGAGGATTTGTACAAGGTCTCGGGCGGGCTGACCGGTCATGTCCCCGGCGCGCTCCCGACACCGGTCACCATCGTGGTACCGCGTCCACCCCGGCCGCCCTTCGGCCCTTGATTTGCCGGGCGCTCCGGCACCTGAGGCTCAGTTGCGCAACCGCTCGATCGCCTGCGCCAGCGCCACGTAAAGCTTGCCCATGTCGGACGACAGGATCGTCACGGCCAGCGCCTCGCCGTCACGCTCGTTGTTGACCCGCCGCAGCATGGCTTCGAAATCGGCGATATAGCGGCTGACCTGCTCTCCGAATTCGGCATCCTGCTCGTACAGGCGCGCAATTTCGCGAGCCTCACGCCCGTCGAGCAGCCGCACCGCGCGCCGCGTGAACACGCCGCGGTCACCCTTCAAATAGGCGGCCCAGGCGCTGTCCGTCACCTCGTTCGACAGGATCTTGGCAACGTCCACCGCGGCTGAATTCATCGCCTCGATCAACACGGCCACCCGCCGCACGAAGCCTTCGCTGTCGTGTGACTGACGCGCAGCCCGTGCCGCATCGACGCGCGCGTCCAGCATGGCTGCGGCTTCGCCCATGCCCAGCATCTGCCGCGTCAGCCGCTCCGACGCAGCGCGCGCCGTGTCGGCCGCCCGTGAGGACAAGGCCGCCAATTCTTCCACCTGCGCCGCCACCGTGTCGCCGACCGCGCCCGACACGGCGGTGCGGCTGGCATCGGCAAGGCGCGCAGCACTGTCGGGGATGACGGCATTGATCGTGTCGCGCGCGCGTTCGGCAGCCTGCACCGCGGCCTCGCGTACACGCACCAGGGCATCGACCAGGCCGGGCCCTGTCTCCTGGACGATCCGGCTTGCTTCCGCATCGGCATCCCGCGCGGCATTTTCCAGCGCGGCGAGCCGCTGCTCGACTTCGGCGACATGGTCGCGCATCTGGGAAAGGAGAGCAGGCAGGGCATCCCTCTGCCTTGCGATCGCGGCCTCCGCCGCCGCCACCTGCGTCGCTGCATCCAACGCGCCGACCTGCAGCCCTTCGACCATCGGCGCCAGGCTTTCGGTCGCAGTGCGGGTGCGGCTTGCCTGTTCCTCGACCGCGATGAAGGCGGGCGTCACTTCGTCGCGCAGTCGGCCCGTCACGACCCCCATCGCATCTGTCATCTCGCGCGCGTGGGCGGCCAGCGTCCCGGCGCGTTCCTGTCCGGCCGCGAGGTCGGACATGAGGCTGGCGATCGTCTCACGCACCCGATCGATCGACTGGCCAAGGTCCGCATTGCTGGCACCACCAGCGTAGGCGAGGGCGGCGAAGCGCTGTTCGAGGGCAACCAACTCCTGTGCGACACCTTCGGTCAGTGCGCGGGCGTTCGCATCCTGGTCTGCCAATTGTGCCGCAAGTGCCTGAACCTGGCCGCCGACCATCTCCAGCCGCGCCGAAAGGTTGCGGGCCGAGGCTTCGCCACTCTGTTCCAGCAGGTTGCGGCTCTTCTCGATCATGGACAGCATCGCATCGCCTTGCGCTTCCAGGCTCTTGCGGGCGGCATCGACGGCCTCCGCCGCCCGGCCGAGCGTCTCGTCCACTGCGCCCGTCATTCCCGATGCGGCCTGGTCGAGCTGCTGGGTCGCGGTGATCGTGCTGCTCTGGATGCGGGCGAGATGGGCCGCCAGGCGCTGGGCCGCGCCGCCGACCACCTCGTCCGCCTCGCGGCCACGTGCGATCAGCGCAGACAATTGGCTCTCGAGCTGCCCGCTCTCGGCGTGGGCGGTGAAGCCGGCGTCGCGCAGCGCCTCGGTCACCGCACGCGCTTGTTCCTCGGCACGGGGCAGGTCGTTCAGCAACACGCCGATATCGACGCGGGCGGCATTGGCTGCGCTCTCCAGCTGACCCGCCTTCTTGTCGAGCGTGGCGCCTTCCTTCGACAGATAATGGGTCACGCGGCCGAGCCGGTCCGACGCCTCGTCGCCCAGCGTCATCAGCCGCGCCGTCTCGCTGCCGAGGCGCGTATAGCTTTCCTCCAGCCGCGCCGTCATGATCTGCAGCACGCTGTCCAGCGCCGCGCTTTCGCCCTTTACCGCCGCCACGGCCCGCGTGAACCGTTCCGTCTCGCGCCGCGAAGTCCGCCCGAAGATCTGCCATATCAGGCCGAGCAGGACCAGCGGCACACAGGCCAGCGCGATTGCGGCGACAATGTCGGGCATGGCGGCACCGTCCAGCTGCACGACCGCCGACCAGACGGCCAGTCCCGTCCATGCCGCCGCCAGCACGGCCAATATCAGCGCCAGCGGATTCATGCCCCCGGATGCTGGCGCCTCGACGGCCTCCGCGAACAATCCCTGCGCGGGTTCAGGCCATTCGGACGCCTCGTCCTGGTGCGAAATATCGTGCGCGTGCTGTGCCCCCATCATGCGCGCATCTTAGCATCTTTGCAGATACGGGGAAGGGTGAAGCGGGGCTTATGGGCGACTACCCCCTTTGCAAGCCGGCGTCGGGCCGCCTATCGGGGAGCGATGGGGGACATGCCTCGTTTCACTGCACTGATCTGCGCCTATCAGGACCGGGATGATGCCGCGGGGGAGCTTCGCGCTGCCCTGCCGCTTGCCGGACGCACCTTGCTGGAAAGGCAGGCGCGCGTTGCAATTGCCGCGGGCGTGGGAACGATCCTCGTCGTCACCGATCTTTCTGCGCCGGGCATCGATGCGGCGGTTGGCCGGCTTCGGGGCGACGGCCTTGTCGTGCAGGTGGTGCGGAACGCGGGCGAGGCGGCGCGCGCCGTCGAGGCGGACGAGCGTCTGCTCCTCATGGGTGGCGGCGCCCTCGACGACGAGGAGGAAGTGGCGCGGCTGAACGAGGCCGAGGGCTATGCCGTCCTGACCGTGGCCGAAAGCGGCCATGATGAACGTTTCGAGCGGATCGATGCCGAGGCGCGCTGGTCCGGCTTTGCCATCATCGACGGTCGTCTGCTGCGCAATACCGCCCCCATGCTCGACGAATGGGACCTGCAATCGACCTTGCTGAGGCGCGCCATCCAGGAAGGCGCGCGCCAAATGCGAGTCACGGCTGAGTCGGAAGCCGTGATGGCCCACACGCCCGCCGATCTCGCCACCCTGGAAGCCAATATCCTGCGAGGGTCGGCGGGGTTCCAGCGTGACTGGGTGTCGCGCTACCTGCTCTCGCCTCTGGAGGCGGAGGCGACGCGACGCTTGATGGGCGGTGCGGTCACCCCGCTCCATCTCCACGGTGCAAGCCTTGGCCTCAAGCTCCTGTCGGCAGCCTGCTTCCTGTTCGGCTGGCTCTGGCCGGCGCTTATTCTTTTTCTCCTTTCCACCCCACTGACAGGTGTCGGCGAGCGCCTGGGCCGCCTTACCGGCGTGGACCATTTCGGTACGCGCGTGCGGCAGGCGCTGCCCCTGGGCGCAGGCCTTGCACTCCTGTCGCTCGGTCAGGCGCTTGCGCGAAACGACGGTTGGGGTGCGCTGGTCCTTGGCGCGGGCACCATCGCCTTTGCGGCCGCGCTGGAAGGGGAGCGTCCGCGGCGCACCGGCATCGGCCTCTTCCTTGCCGAACCCAAGGGGATGGCATGGCTGATGCTGCCCTTCGCGGCCGTCGGGCAATGGACCCTCGGGCTCGGCGGATTGTTTAGCTATGCCGCCTTGTCCTTCTTCGTCGCGCAACGGCAGGCGCACGGACCATATCGAAACGATTAGCCACCTATTAATCCTATGCACCTACACGCTTCATGATGCCGGAAAGAGGCCAGAGACAGATGCCGGGCGATGCGGCGCGCCTGCTGCTCGCGGCCTCGCGCGAGCGGTTCACCGTGGCCGCGGCGGACCTGCTGCTGCCCGAAAGGTCCCGCCTCACCGAATGGCAGCGCCACACGGCGGCCTCTTTGCTCTCCCGCCTTATCCGCTCGATCGAGGACGCGTTGCGCGCAAGCCTGGCCTCGCGCTTTGCCGAGCACCAGGGCCTGCACGCAGCCCTGAGCTCGGCCGAACTCGCCATCGCCTTGCCTTTGCTCGAACGCGCGCAGGTGCTGCGCGATGCCGATCTCGGCACTGCCCTCGTGCGGCGCGTGGAGGAGCATCGCTACTGGCGCGAGAATGGCGCCGACCGGCCGCGCGACCTGCTCGCCACCCTGATCCAGGACGAAGATGAAGGCGTCGCCAGCGAAGCGATGACCATGCTGATCGCGCGCAGCCGCCGCTTCGATCGCCACCAGGAGCCTCTGATCGGCCATACGGACCTTCCGGCCGAGCTCCAGCATCGCCTCGTCTGGATGGTCGCCGCCGCCATTCGCCAATATGTGGTGCAGCAGCACGACGTGCCGGTCGGGGCGGTGGACGTGGCCATCTCTGCGATCGCCGAGAGCATGATCGCCGCCTATGACGAGGGCGCGACCCTTGAGGCATCCGCCTCGCGCCTTGCGCGCCGGCTGCGCACGGCCGGCCGGCTGAGCGACTCCGCGCTTGCCGCCATGTTGGAGGAGGGGCTCCTCCCGCTCTTCATCGCCGGTCTTGGCGCCCGCTGTGCGCTCGATGCCTCTGCGGTGTGGGAGATATTATCCGATCCGCTGGGCAAGGGGCCCGCGCTTCTCCTGCGGGCGGCCGGGGTGGAACGGCCGCATGCCGCTGCCATCCTGCTCACCCTCAACTCGCGCGGCCGGCTCTTCTCGGGCTCCGACGGCGATGCTGCTGCCGCACAGCTCGACATCTACGACGCGACCGCCTTCGAAGCGGCGCTGGAGGTGCTTCACCTCTGGCAGGCCGATCCTGGCTACCGGGCCGCCATCGCCCGCCTCTCCATTCGGCGCACGATCCCCGAAGCGGCATGACGTCCGGACCCTCAGAAGGGCCGGACGCCGTTGGCGGCGTGCTGGATGCCGGCGGCCACCTCGTCCAGGCCGATCCGCGGTTGGCCGCCCTGCATGAAGGTGCAGGCGGCCGTCCCGGCGGCATGTTGGCCGTGCCGCAGGTGGCCGCACTGGCCAGACTTGCGCGGCGGCTCGGCATCCCGATCTCGCGCTTCGCAATCGCTGCGGACGGCACGCACGACCTGGAATTATGGGTCAGGGCCGATCCGCAGCCGGAGCGGACCCTGCTCACCATCACCGGCTGGACTCCGCTGCCAGCCCGCCACGCCCATGCGCATCCCGATCCGCAGCGCGACGCAAGCCTGCTCCGAGCGGCGCGTGAGTGGACGTGGCAAACCGACGACCGCCTGACTCTCACCGAAATCGCGGAGGAGGCCGCACAAGCGATGCGGAAGCCGCTCGCGGACCTGATCGGCAAGCCGCTCACCAGCCTGTTCCGCTTTCGCGAGCATGAGGATGGAACGCTGCCGATCCTGCTCGCTCTCGCCGAGCGCCGCCGATTCGAGGATCAGCGCGCCGAGCTGCGGAGCGATGCGCGGGAGGTTTATAGCCTTTGCGGGTTCCCGCTGTTGGACGGCGTCGGCCGGTTTGCCGGCTTTCGCGGGTCCGCCGCCCCGACGCCGGCGGCCCCGCCTGTCGACCAGACGCTGCGTAGTCCGCTTGGCGAGATCATTGCCCAGGCCGACTCGATCCACGCGGCCGCGGACGCCCCGTTGAGCAGTCACTATGCCGCTTATGCTGCCGACATCGCGTCGGCGGGGCGGCATCTGTTGTCGCTGGTCGACGACATCGGCGACATGCAGGCGGTGGAGCGCGAGGGCTTTCGCGTCGCGGCCGATCCCATCGACCTCGCCCTGGTCGCGCGACAGGCGGCGACGATGCTCGCGGTACGTGCCGGTGAACGCGGCGTACGCCTCGACACGCCCGGACCGGACCTGTCTCTGCCAGCGCGCGGAGATCACCGCCGCGCCTTCCAGATCCTGGTCAACCTCATCGGCAATGCCGTCCGCTACTCGCCAGATGGCGGGACGGTGGAGATCATTGCCGCGTACCAGGGCGGGCAGGCCAGCATCTCCGTAACCGATCGCGGCAGGGGCATCGCCGTCGACGACCAGGAACGTATCTTCGCCAAGTTCGAGCGCGTCGACTCCTCGGAGCCCGGCGGCACCGGGCTCGGCCTCTACATCGCGCGCGGCCTCGCCCGCGCCATGGGCGGTGACATCGAAGTCGTGAGCGCCCCGGGGCTCGGCGCGCGATTTACCTTGCGCCTGCCCGCGCCCGACGCCTGATCAGGGCGCCTTGGGCGTCGCCAGTTCCTCGGGCGCATTGGCCGCTACTGCCAGCATCGTCGTCCAGGCCGCTACATTCTGGCGTAGCGCCTCCGGATCGACCTTGTCGAGCGTGTCGTCGGGCGTGTGGTGCAGGTCGAAATAATGGGTGCCATCCTGCTGCAGTTCGATGGTCGACACTCCGCTTGCCGAAAGTGGGCCGATGTCCGATCCGCTCGCGCTGTCGGTGCGCCCCTGCACAATGCCGAGCGGGGCAAGCCCGCGCGCTATCCGGTCGATCGCGGGACGCGCCGCCTCCGGCGCCTTGCTGTCGAAGCGCCACACCCGGTCGGCGCCGAAATCGCTCTCGGCGATCATGGCATGCTTTTCGGCACCATGTTTCGCCAAATAATCGAGGCCGCCGAACAGGCCGACTTCCTCGGCGCCGAACCATGCGACACGAATGGTGCGGCGCGGGCGCCCCGCTTCGCCCACGCGCTTGGCCGCCGCGGCAACGATGCCGCAACCGGACGCATCGTCGATCGCGCCGGTGGCAAGATCCCAGCTGTCGAGATGGCAGGCGGCCAACACAATGCCGGCATTGCGGTCGGTGCCCGGAATGTCTGCAAAGACATTGCCGGACTGCTGATCGGTCAATGTCTGCGACACGAGCGTCAGCCGCATCGTGACCTTCTTGCCGCGCTCCAGAATGCGCTTCAGCTGCTCGGCATCGGGCAGGGTCAGCGCGCCTGCCGGGATCGGCGTGACGCCTGCTGCCCAGCTCTGGACACCCGTATGGGGATTGCGATGATGATCGGTGCCGATGGACCGGATCACGGTGCCGGCTGCACCCTTGCGGCTGGCGACCGACGGGCCCTGCCGGCGCGCGGCACCGAACTGGCCATAGCTCGATCCGTCCTGCGTCCGCGGCATGGCATGGTCGATGAACACGATCTTGCCGCGCACATCGGAATCGCGTGCGGCTTCCAGTTCGGCCACGCTGTCGAAGCCGATCACCTCGGCAGTGATCCCGCCCGCCGGCGTCGATCCGCTATTGCCGAGCGCCGCGACCACAAGCTTCTGCGGGAAGGGACCGACAATCTCCGCGCCTTCCGCACCGCGTACCCAGACCGGCATGGAGAAAGGCTCCACACGCACGTTGGAGAAGCCGAGTGCCCGCAATTTCTTCACTGCCCAGTCGCGTGCCCGAGCCTCTGCCGCAGTTCCGGCCGCACGCTGTCCCACCTCGGTGGTCAGCCCCTCGGTAATCTCCCACGCCACATCGTCCTTCAGCGCGGCGTCACGCAGCTTCGCGAGATCCGGTTCGGCGGCAATGGCGATGGAGGGAAGGGCGGCGGCGGCGAGCAGGAGCATCTTCATGGCCGAAAGGCTTAGCATGCGTGAGCCGTTTGCCAAGGGCCGCACCAATCACTAGGTAAGGCGCCAAATCCATCCCATCTTGAGTTCGGAGACCTGCGACCGATGGCCGCTCAGTACAGCTTCGTCATGAAGAACATGACCAAGACCTTCCCGGGCGCGCCCAAGCCCGTGATCAACAACATGAATCTTCAATTCTACCCGGATGCGAAGATCGCGATCATCGGCCCGAACGGCACCGGCAAGTCCACGCTGATGAAGATCATGGCCGGCCGCGATACAGAATTCTCCGGCGAGGCCTGGGCGGGCGACGGCATCCGCGTCGGCTATCTGGAGCAGGAACCGCAGCTCGACGAATCGAAGACGGTGAAGCAGAACGTCATGGACGGCGTCCGTCCCGTCGCCGACATGCTCGATCGGTTCAACGAGATCTCGACCTTGATGGCCGATCCGCCCGAGGATGCCGACTTCGACGCACTGCTCACCGAAATGGGCGAGCTTCAGGAGAAGATCGACGCGGTCGACGGCTGGACGCTCGACAACCAGCTCGAAATCGCGATGGACGCGCTGCGCTGCCCGCCGGGCGACAGCGCAGTGACCAGCCTGTCGGGCGGTGAGAAGCGCCGCGTCGCGCTGACCCGCCTGCTGCTGGAAAAGCCGAACATCCTGCTGCTCGACGAACCGACCAACCACCTCGACGCCGAAAGCGTCGCCTGGCTGGAAAAGCACCTCGTCGACTATCCGGGCAACGTGATCCTCGTTACCCACGATCGTTACTTCCTCGACAATGTCGTGAACTGGGTGCTCGAGCTCGACCGCGGCCGCTACTATGTCTACGAATCCAATTATTCCGGGTACTTGGAAAAGAAAGCTAAGAGACTCGAGCAGGAAGAGCGCGAAGACGAAGGCAAGCAGAAGGCCATCAAGGAAGAGCTCGACTGGATTCGGCAGACCCCCAAGGCGCGCCAGACCAAGTCGAAGGCCCGTATCCGCGCGTTCGACGAGCTGGTCGAGGCGCAGGAGAACCGCAAGCCGGGCCAGGCGCAGATCCTCATCCAGGTGCCCGAGCGGCTGGGCGGCAAGGTGATTGAGGCCAAGGGCCTGTCCAAGGCGTTCGGTGACAAATTGCTGTTCGAAGGCCTCGACTTCATGCTTCCGCCCGGCGGCATCGTCGGCGTGATCGGCCCCAACGGCGCCGGCAAGTCGACCCTGTTCAAGCTCATTACCGGACAGGAACAGCCGGATTCGGGCTCGATCGCGATCGGCGAAACCGTGCATCTAGGCTATGTCGACCAGAGCCGCGACGCGCTCGATCCCAACAAGAACGTCTGGGAGGAAGTGTCCGGCGGCTCGGACATATTCCGCTTCGGCAAGCATGAGGTGCAGAGCCGCGCTTATGTAGGCGCCTTCAACTTCAAAGGTTCCGACCAGCAGAAGAAGGTCGGCCAGCTGTCGGGCGGTGAGCGCAACCGCGTCCACATTGCCAAGATGCTGAAGGATGGCGGCAACGTTCTGCTGCTCGACGAACCGACCAACGACCTCGACGTCGAGACGCTGCGCGCGCTCGAAGAGGCGCTGGAGAATTTCGCCGGCTGCGCCGTGGTCATCAGCCACGACCGCTTCTTCCTTGACCGCCTCGCCACCCACATCCTGGCGTTCGAGGGCGACAGCCACGTCGAGTGGTTCGAAGGCAATTTCGAAGCCTATGAGGAAGACAAGCGCCGCCGCCTCGGCCCCGACGCAGACCTGCCCCACCGCACGACCTACAAGAAGCTGACGCGCTGACCTGAACTGTCACCCCGGACCTGATCCGGGGTGACGCACTATAGGCGAGCACCTTCGGTGCGATCCATTACGCTCGCACCACGTCATTGCGAGGTCAGCGAAGCAATTCAGGGCTGACTTTGAGGCCAACCGGATTGCTTCGTCGCTGCCGCGAGGCGGCGCATGAACCGGCTTCGGCCCAAGATCAGCGACAACGGTGCGGCTGCCGCACTCGAATATGGCGCGGTAAATCGCTCTATCTGTTGATGAAGTGCTTGGCTACGACCGTCCCGGCCTCCGGGCCGAGGCGACCCTGCTGCGCCATTCTGATCGGTTTGCAGACACAAAGGTTGCCGTCGCAGGCCGCCGTTTGGTACAAGCATGAGTCAATTCTGAGCAGCTTGGCGGCGGACGTACGTCAGACGCAGATGAATAGCGGTTAGATATAGGCTGTATCTACGCGAAGATCCGAGATGGTCACGGCATGGATTATTTGCCCGAATGGCACCTGCTGCCGCTCCGTATAATCCTCCGCGGCGGGTGCCCACATCTGATGAACTACGCCAGCATTCACGTCGATGACCCAATATTCAGAGACATTGTTACAGGCGTATAGCTTTGCCTTGCGGGTCAGGTCGAACTGAACCGTGGCATCCGATACTTCGACGATCAGCCTAACCGAGGCCAGAGGGATTAGGCCTTCGCCCTCCGGCTCGCTGGTCACGACGATATCGGGTTCCGGCACGTCATGGGGAGGAATGGAGATCGAGCCTTCGACGATTGCCTCCAGCCCAAGGTCGAGCCTTCTCAGCACCTCCGCAATCTGAATGGCGAGACGCGTCTTCATCCGCGCATGCGGTCGATGCTGCGCATTCATGAAGTAGATTTCCCCCCCAATCAGCTCGGTCTTGCGATAGCTGTCGAATGCGCCTGCATCATCCAGCAGCAGATAGTCTTCCACTCGCAGCTTCACGTGGAGCTGTGCGATGTTGAGGGGCAACTGCTCGGTCATAGGTAGAACTCTAACATAAGCACCGGGCACAGCAAGGCGCGGCGGCCAATAGCTCAACCCGGCGCCGCAATCGTCGTTCCAGGAAGGGCCATGGAACCTTCGCCTATATAGCGAGCTTCCACCCGGTATGAAGTTGATCGCCGCTACGGCAATGATGATCGCTGTTGCTTCCGGCTGTTCACCCTCCCGACCGCCATGGGCGGACGGTGCGCTGGTGACCGAGCGGGTGACGGGACCGGCCGGGCCGCAGGAACTGGGCAACATGGCCGCGCGGATCGTCGCGCTGCACAATGCCGAACGGTCGCGCGCAGGCGTGCCGCCGATCGCCTGGGACGTGAACCTGGCAGCAGGTTCAGTTGCTTATGCCGATCAGCTCGCACGCATTGGCAGGTTGCAGCATTCGCCCGACGCGTCCCGGCCGGGGCAGGGCGAAAATCTCTGGCTGGGTTCGCGCGGTGCCTACTCGATCGAGGAGATGGTCGGCGGCTGGACAGGGGAACGCCCCTGTTCCGCGCCGGCACCTTCCCCGATGTCAGCACCAGCGGCGCATGGAGCGATGTTGGCCATTATACGCAGATGGTCTGGCGCGGCTCGACGCGCGTGGGCTGTGCCGTGCGCTCGTCCGAACGCTGGGACGTGCTGGTCTGCCGCTATGCGCCGGCGGGGAATGTCGTGGGCCAGCATGTTCCGTAACGGGTCAAGGAAAGCACTTTCCTACAGGCTGCGATCCATGAGATAGCCGAACCGGCTCTTTCTCAGCTCCGGATGACTTATCGACGCAATCGATCAAAGCCGCCCGCAGTGATCGAGTGGATTTTTCCCGCGGCCTGACTTTCCTGACCTTCCGGTTCAGTTCGCCGCCGCATCGCGCAATCTCCTGCGCCGAATCGCCGGCTCGCGGTCCATCTCGCCTTCCTCCATGATCTCGCGCCGCAATTCCGCCCGCTTGTCATGGATCGACGCGATCACCGGACCCATCGCAGCGCCCAATTCGACCAGCACCGCCTCCGACAGCTGGAGCGAGGATTCGAGCGTCTCGGGCACCGCCTCGGTAACGCCTGCACGGTAGAGCTCCGCCGCATGCCGTTCGTCCCGCGCGCGTGCCACGATCGACAGATTGGGATGTTCGGCCCGCACCTTGCGCGTGACCCGCACGGTCAGCACCGGATCGTCCATGGTCAGCACCAATGCGCTGACATTTTCGAGATCCAGCCGGTCGAGCATCTCCGCGCGTGAAACGTCGCCGAAGATGATCGGCTCGCCCTGACGCCGGCTCTCCGCCACGGCATCCACATTGGCATCGACGGCGAGATAAGGACGATCGTGATTGCGCAGCATGTCGGCCACCATCCGCCCGACCCGGCCGTAGCCGACGATCACGGTAGGCGGTACGCCCGTTCCCACCGCGGGTGCGCTTTCGACCGGTCCGCCGCCGCCCACCTGCCGCCCGGCCAGCCGCCCCAGCTTGGCGAGCAGGGGCGTGATGGTGAGGCCGATCGCGGTGACGATCTGCCAGAAGGCAGCCGTTTCCGGGCGGATCAGCTGCGCGGCGGCCGCGGCGGACAGGACGATCAGCGTCGTCTCCGACGGGGAGGCCATCAGCACGCCGGTCTCTGCCGCCACCGCGGCACGGGCACCGCTCAGGCGCAGCAGTCCGCCGGTGACGAGCGCCTTGACCAGGATCACGCCGGTGACGCCGAGGAGCACCTCGTCCCAATTGGCGGCGACCACGCGCACGTCCACGCTCATCCCTACCGTGATCAGGAACACGCCCAGCGCCAGGCCGCGGAAGGGCGCGGTGATGACTTCGACCTCGCTGTGATAGTCGGTCTCGGCGATCAGGATGCCGGCGAGCAGCGCGCCCATGATCGGCGACAGGCCGACCGCCGCGGTGGCGAGGCTGGCGACGATCACGACCAGAAGGCTGACCGACAGGAACAGTTCCGGGCTCTTGGTTCGCGCCGCCTGCGCGAACAGCTTGGGCAGGAAGAAGCGGCCGAGCACGAGCATGGCCGCAATCGTCGCCCCGCCCAGCATCAGCGTGCGGCCGAGCCCGTCCAGCCCCTCGCTCTCCGCAAAAGGTGCCATCGCCCCAAGCGCGAAGATGATCGGCACGATCGCCAGATCCTCGAACAACAGCATCGCCAGCGCCGACCGTCCGACCGCGCTCTGCATGTTGACCAGCGGCAGCACCAGGGCGGTGGAGGACAGAGCGAGCGCCAGTCCCAGCGCCACCGATCCGGTCAGGCTCTGGCCCAGCAGCAGCAGGCCGAGGCCGATCAGCACCGCGGCGCCGAGCAATTGCAGCGCGCCGACGCCGAACACCAGCCGCCGCATCGTCCACAATCGCCGGAACGACAATTCCAGCCCGATCGAGAAGAGCAGCAGGATGATCCCAAACTCGGCGAACGGCTCCACCGCCGCCGGGTTGGAGATGGTCATGTAGTTGAGCCACGGCATCTCGCCCGCAAGTCTGCCGAGGCCCGCCGGCCCGACCAGCAGGCCGACCAGGATGAAACCGATCACCGGCGAGATACGGAAGCGGGCGAACGCGGGAATGACGATCCCGGCCGCGCCGAGGATCACCAGCGCATCGCTGAAGCCTGAAGTAGGAGAAACGCCGTGCATGGACTCCTTATGCCGCATCTGGAACAATTGTCAGCCATGAAGGATGACAAAGATGACGTCCTGATCGTCGGCGGCGGACCCGCGGGCATGATGGCCGGCCTGCTGTTCGCCCGGGCAGGACTGCGCGTCACCGTGCTGGAGAAGCATGCCGACTTCCTGCGCGATTTTCGCGGCGACACCGTGCATCCGTCCACCCTGCGCATCTTCCACGAACTCGGGCTGCTCGATGCCTTTCTGCAGCGCCCGCACGACAAGGTGCGCGAGCTCGGGGCGTCAATCGGCGGACGCACCTACAAGGTCGCCGACTTCTCGCGTTTCGATGCGCGCTGGAACTTCGTGGCGATGATGCCGCAATGGGAGTTCCTGGACTTCGTGCGAAGGCCGCGCGTGCCTATCCGGGCTTCCGGCTGGTCATGGAAGCCGAGGCGACCGGGGTGTTCGAGGAAGATGGCCGGATCAGCGGCGTCCGCTACATGTCCGGCGGCGATGCGCGCGAGATGCGCGCACGCCTCGTCATCGCATCCGACGGGCGGCGCCCCATCTTGCGCGACGCTGCGGCGCTCGAGGTGCAGTCTCTCGGCGCGCCGATGGACGTCTTCTGGTTTCGCGTGCCGAAGAGCCGCGGCCCGGCCAACGAAACGGCGGGCTATTTCGCCCCTGGCCGCATCGTCGTGCTCATCGACCGGGGCGATTACTGGCAATGTGCATGGGTGATCCCGAAGGGGCAGGCGGATGCCGTACGCAGCCGAGGGCTGGAGGTATTCCGAGCGGAGACGGCGCTTGCGGCACCTCTACTCGCGTCCGAGATATGGGCGCTGAGCCACTGGGACGATGTCAAACTTCTCACCGTCGCGTTGGACCGGCTCGAACGATGGCACAAGCCCGGCCTGCTGGTGATCGGCGATGCCGCACATGCGATGTCGCCGATCGCCGGCGTCGGCATCAATCTCGCTATTCAGGATGCCGTCGCGGCCGCCAATCTGCTCGCCGGGCCAATCGTCCAAGGCCAAGACGTGGATTCGCTGCTCCACAAGGTGCAGGCGCGCCGATCGCCGGCAGTGCGTGCGATCCAGCGCATGCAGCAGGCAGTGCAGGACCGGATCGTCAATCCCGTGCTGGGCGGTGATGCGGCGCTTGCCGCGCCGCGGCCGCTCCGGTTGCTGGACGGAGTGCCCATGCTCCGCCGGATCCCCGCCGCCCTGATAGGGTTCGGTATCCGGCCGGAGCATGTGCGCTCACATCGGGCTTAGGCCGACGCCATCGCTTTTTCGAGGTTGGAGCGGATCGCCTCGAAGAACTGCTCGGTGGTCATCCACGGCTGATCCGGGCCGATCAGGATAGCAAGATCCTTGGTCATCTGGCCCTGCTCGACCGTCTCAATGCAGACGCGCTCGAGCGTCTCGGCGAACTGCGTGACTTCCGGCGTGTCGTCGAAACGGCCGCGGAACTTCAGGCCGCCGGTCCAAGCGAAGATCGACGCGATCGGATTGGTCGAGGTCGCCTTGCCTTGCTGGTGCTGGCGATAGTGGCGGGTGACGGTGCCGTGCGCCGCTTCCGCTTCCACCGTCTTGCCGTCCGGCGTCATCAGGATGGAGGTCATCAGGCCCAGGCTGCCGAAGCCCTGCGCCACCTGGTCCGACTGGACATCGCCGTCATAATTCTTGCAGGCCCAGACGAACTTGCCGCTCCACTTTAGCGCCGATGCGACCATGTCGTCGATCAGGCGGTGCTCGTAGACGATGCCGGCTTCCTTGAACTTGTCGGCGAACTCGGCCTGGTAGACCTCTTCGAAGATGTCCTTGAAGCGGCCGTCATAGGCCTTGAGGATCGTGTTCTTGGTCGACAGGTAGACCGGCCAACCGAGGTTCAAGCCATAGTTCAGGCTGGCGCGCGCAAAGTCGCGGATCGACTCGTCGAGGTTGTACATGCCCATGGCGACGCCGGCGCCGGGGAACTGGAACACCTCGTGCTCGATCTCCTGCCCGTCGTCGCCGACGAACTTGATGGTGAGCTTGCCGGGGCCGGGCACCTTGAAATCGGTCGCCTTATACTGATCGCCGAATGCGTGGCGGCCGACGACGATCGGGTCGGTCCAGCCCGGGATGAGGCGGGGCACGTTCTGGATCACGATCGGCTCACGGAAGACAACGCCGCCCAGGATGTTGCGGATGGTGCCGTTGGGCGACTTCCACATCTTCTTGAGGCTGAATTCCTCGACGCGCTGCTCGTCGGGGGTGATGGTGGCGCACTTCACGCCCACGCCATACTTCTTGATCGCCTCGGCGGCCTCAACCGTGATCCGGTCCTCGGTTTCGTCGCGCTTCTCGACGCCCAGATCGTAATATTTGAGGTCGATATCGAGATAAGGCAGGATCAGCCGTTCGCGGATCCATTGCCAGATGATGCGGGTCATCTCGTCGCCGTCGAGTTCGACGACGGGGTTCTTCACCTTGATCTTGGCCATGGAGCGCCTTCCTTATGCTGCGAATTTGGGGCGCGTGTAAGCGCAAGAGGGGGGATGGATCAATGGCGGAAGGGATAGGTTTCGCTTGCCCTTGGTTGTGTCGTTCGGACCTTGGCCGTAAGGAATGGGGATGACATCGCTGGAAAAGCCGGAAATCGGCACAAGCACCGTGCGCTGGCGCTGGCCTTCCGTGCATCCGGAAGGGCGCAAGTTCGCCGTGATCGCTGGCGCCATCGCCGCCTTGTTCCTCTTCTTCATCTCGGACGAGATCGGCTTTGCACTGGTCGGCGTTACGATCTGGGTCCTGGCCTTCTTCCGCGATCCCATTCGCACCACACCGCGCGGCGAGGGACTGATCATCGCGCCTGCCGACGGTCTCGTCACCATGATCGCCAAGGTGCCGCCGCCGCGTGAGCTTTACGGTGAGGGCGGGCTGGAGGACGCGCTCTATACGCGCGTGTCGATCTTCATGAGCGTCTTCGACGTGCACATCAATCGCACCCCGATCGCGGGCGAGGTCAAGCGCGTCGTCTATATTTCGGGCAAGTTCCTCAATGCCGACCTGGACAAGGCAAGCGAGGACAATGAGCGGCAGCATATCCTGGTCGAAGGGTCAGGCGGGCTGCGTATCGGCTTCACGCAGATTGCCGGGCTCGTCGCACGCCGGATCGTGCCATGGGTCAAGCCCGGCGACATCGTCGCGACCGGCCAGCGTGTCGGCCTGATCCGCTTCGGCAGCCGCGTCGATGTCTATCTTCCCGAGGGTACAGCGCCACAGGTGATCCTCGGCCAGCGCACGCTGGCGGGCGAGACCATATTGGCGCGGGCGGGGGTTGACGATATGCTGGAAGGCATCAGCCAATGACGCCTGACGAGGATGTGCGGCGCGGCATACCTTTGCGCACGGTGATCCCCAATGCGATCACTGCCCTCGCCCTGTGTACCGGCCTGACCGGCGTGCGCTTCGCAATCGCCGGCGTGTGGGAAGCGGCCATCTTTTGCGTCATCGCTGCTGCGGTGCTCGACGGGATGGACGGGCGGATCGCCCGTGCGTTGAAGGGGCAGAGCCGTTTCGGTGCCGAGCTCGATTCGTTGTCGGACGTGATCGCCTTCGGCGTCTCGCCCGCGCTCATCATTCACCTGTGGTCGCTGCAGGCGGTGCCGCGCTACGGCTGGATATTCGCGCTGGCCTATGCCGTTTCCGCGGCTCTTCGTCTAGCGCGGTTCAACGCCCGGATCGACGTGCAGGATCAGCCGCATAAATCGGCCGGCTTCCTCACCGGCGTTCCCGCACCGGCAGGCGCGGGCATGATGCTGCTCCCCATCTACCTGTGGCTGGCGAGCGGGCAAGAATGGGATTGGGTGCGCAACTTCGGCCTGGTCGCCGCATGGTCCGCTCTCGTCGCTTTCCTGATGATCTCCAACATCGCGACCTTCTCCTGGGGCTCGCTGCGACTGCGCAGTTCGGCCCGCTTCGGCGCGATCCTGATCATAGCCCTGATCGGCGCCGCCTTGCTTTCGGCGCCCTGGGAAACGTTGGCAATCGCAACCCTAGTCTATGCGGCGCTGATCCCCTTCAGCATTGTCGCCTACGCTAGGGTCAAGCGTTCGCGCGCAACGAGCCCGCGGCAGATGCCGGACGCGGACGCACCGTTACTCTGAACTCGCGCACCACTGGCCTCGGCCGGATGCCGAACAAGGCGGCCGTCACCTCGTTCAGATGATCGGCGATCAGCCGCTGTAATGCCGCGCCGAGCCCGACGAACAGCATACCGAAGAACAATGCGCTTGCGATCTGGGCCATTGAGCTACCTCCGCTTCTTCTGCGCTCTTCTATGTTCCCGATATGTTCCTGCTGTCAACAGCCTTTCGCACTGGCTTGATTCCTGGACTGCAACCGACTAGATGGCCGCCCATCCCACATGCGGAGCCATCATACCGGTGGTCGGACGTCCGACTTCTCGGCCCCGCAGAGGTGTAACCGGAAGGAGAAAGACTATGGCGTCCACCGACGTCACCATGCAGGCATTGCTCGAAGCTGGCGCGCATTTCGGCCACCAGACCCACCGCTGGAACCCGAAGATGAAGCCTTACATCTTCGGTGAGCGCAACGGCGTTCACATCATCGACCTCTCGCAGACCGTGCCGCTGTTCTCGCGCGCCCTCGACTTCGTCCGCTCCACTTCGGCTGCGGGCGGCAAGGTGCTGTTCGTCGGTACCAAGCGCCAGGCGCAGGAGCCGATCGCGGAGGCCGCGCGCCGTTCGGGCCAGCATTTCGTCAACCATCGCTGGCTGGGCGGCATGCTCACCAACTGGAAGACGATCTCGAACTCGATCAAGCGTTTCAAGGCTTTGGAAGAGCAGCTGTCGGGCGACACGCACGGCCTCACCAAGAAGGAAGTGCTGCAGCTTACCCGTGAGCGCGACAAGTTCGAGCTTTCGCTCGGCGGCATCCGCGACATGGGCGGCATTCCGGACGTGATGTTCGTGATCGACGCCAACAAGGAAGAACTGGCGATCAAGGAAGCCAACACGCTTGGCATTCCGGTCGTCGCAATCCTCGACTCGAACGTGTCGCCGCAGGGCATTGCATTCCCGGTTCCGGCGAATGACGACGCCAGCCGCGCGATCCGCCTCTATTGCGATGCGATCGCCGATGCGGTCCTCGCCGGCAAGCAGGGCGGCCAGGCTGCCCGCGGTGTCGACATCGGCGCGTTCGACGAGCCGCCGGCCGAGGCCGCTCTCGCCGAAGCGTAACAATCGGAGCGCATAGGCTCGGGCAAGGTGCCGGACCTATGCAGGCTCAACCCTGTTGCCGTTCGGGCTGAGCCTGTCGAAGCCCTGCTTGTTCAAGCAGGAGATTGATCGACATGGCTCAACCCGGACGGTTTGATTTTATCGGAAAGGATCACGAACATGGCGGAAGTTACTGCCGCAACCGTCAAGGAACTGCGTGAGCGCACCGGCGCCGGCATGATGGATTGCAAGAAGGCGCTGGCCGAAACCAACGGCGACATGGAAGCGGCCATCGACTGGCTGCGCACCAAGGGCCTTGCTGCCGCCGCCAAGAAGGCTGGCCGTCAGGCCGCCGAGGGTCTGGTGGGCGTCGCCGTGTCGGGCACGCGCGGCGCGGCCGTGGAGGTCAACAGCGAGACCGACTTCGTCGCCAAGAACGACCAGTTCCAGGATTTCGTGCGCACCGCCGCGGAGCTGACGCTGGAGAACGGCACGGTCGAGGGTCTGCTCGCCGCCAGCTGGCCGGAGGGCGGCACGGTTCAGGACAAGCTGACCGCGAATATCGCCACCATCGGCGAGAACCAGTCGATCCGCCGCACCGCCGTGCTGCAGGTCGAGGACGGCGTGGTCGTGTCCTACGTCCACAATGCCGCCGCGCCCGGCATGGGCAAGATCGGCGTGCTGGTCGCGCTCGAATCGACCGGCGACAAGGCGAAGCTCGAGGCGCTCGGCAAGCAGCTTGCCATGCACATTGCGGCCGCCAGCCCGCTGGCGCTGCGCGGTGAGGATCTCGACGCCGACACGGTCGAGCGTGAGCGTGCGATCGCGACCGAGAAGGCTAACGAGAGCGGCAAGCCTGCCGAGATCGTCGCCAAGATGGTCGAAGGCGCAATCGCCAAGTACCGCAAGGAAAATGCGCTGCTGAGCCAGCTCTTCGTGATGGACAACAAGACCAAGATCGAAGACGTGGTCGCGGCCGAAGCCAAGGCGATCGGCGCGCCTGTCGAACTCAAGGCCTATGTTCGCCTGCAACTTGGCGAAGGTATCGAGAAGCAGACCAGCGACTTCGCCGCCGAAGTCGCCGCTGCTGCCGGCACCAACAAGGCCGCTTGAACCCGGCACCCCTCTCGCGTGCGGGAGGGGTGAGCCAACGAGACGCCCGCAATTGCCTCGCCCGATTGCGGGCGTTCTCCTGCCCAGACACTTGGCAGCCCCAGTCCCCGCGACTAAGGTGCGCCACCTTTCCACCCCGCCATAGATCGGACCAGTTGCTTCCCATGCCGCGCCCGCGCTTCAACCGTATCCTCCTGAAGCTGTCTGGCGAGGTGCTGATGGGGGAGGGGCAGTTCGGGATTGACCCCGCCACCGTCACCCGCGTTGCGCGCGAGATATCGGAAGCCAAGGCTGCGGGGCATGAGCTTTGCATTGTGGTTGGCGGCGGGAATATCTTCCGCGGGCTGGCCGGTGCCGCCAAGGGCTTCGACCGGGCAAGCGCCGACTATATGGGCATGCTCGCCACCGTCATGAACGCGCTCGCGCTGCAGAATGCGCTGGAGCAGATCGGGGTCGACACCCGCGTGCAATCGGCCATCCCGATGGCGTCGGTGTGCGAGCCCTTCATTCGCCGCCGAGCCGAAAGGCACCTTGAAAAGGGCCGTGTCGTGATCTTCGCGGCGGGTGTCGGCAGCCCGTTCTTCACGACCGACACCGGTGCCGCGCTGCGCGCTGCCGAGATGAAGTGCGATGCGCTGCTGAAGGGTACCAGCGTGGACGGCGTCTACGACGCGGATCCCAAGAAGGTGGCTACGGCCACGCGCTTCGAAACTGTGAGCTTCGACAAGGTGTTGGCGGACGATCTTCGCATCATGGATGCAAGCGCCATCGCGCTTTGCCGCGACAATGACATTCCGATCGTGGTGTTCAACATCCGTGAGCAGGGCAATCTGGCCGGCGTGCTCAGCGGCGAAGGCATCGCCACGATCGTTCAGAACGGAGAGTAGAACATGCCAGCTTATGCAAAGTCGGATA
This sequence comes from uncultured Allosphingosinicella sp., assembly GCA_934539295.1. Lineage (GTDB taxonomy): Bacteria > Pseudomonadota > Alphaproteobacteria > Sphingomonadales > Sphingomonadaceae > Allosphingosinicella. The sequence continues at coordinate 18,024 of CAKTCN010000022.1, read as the reverse complement.
TCCAGCGCCGCATGACCGGTGCCGTTGATGCGCTCAGGCATGATTTCGGCGGCCTTCGCACCGGCCGTGCGTCGACGACCCTGCTCGACCCGGTGACGGTGGAAGTTTACGGCGCGCATATGCCGCTCAACCAGGTGGCGACGGTGTCGGTCCCCGAGCCGCGTCTGCTTTCCGTGCAGGTGTGGGATCGTTCGAACGTGAGTTCGGTCGAAAAGGCTATCCGCTCCGCCGGCCTCGGCCTGAACCCAATCACCGACGGGCAGAACATCCGCCTGCCGATCCCCGACCTTACCGAGGAACGCCGCAAGGAATTGGCGAAGCTCGCCGGGCAATATGCGGAAAAGGCGAAGATCGCCGTCCGCAACGTGCGCCGGGACGGGATGGACAGCCTCAAGACCGACGAGAAGAAGGGCGAGATCAGCGAGGACGAGCGCAAGCGGCTCGAAACCGAGGTCCAGAAGCTGACCGACGATACGATCAAGGATATCGATACGGCTTCGGCGGCCAAGGAAAAGGAAATCCTCAGCCAGTGATCCCTGTCCCCGTGAGCGGCGGAGGAACGGGCGTGCCCCGCCATGTCGCCATCATAATGGACGGGAATGGCCGCTGGGCGAAGGCGAGGGGCCTGCCACGTGCCGCTGGTCACAAGGCGGGGGCGGAGGCCGCACGTCGCGCGTTGCGGGCAGCTGGCGAGGCGGGCGTCGAATGCCTGACGCTCTACGCTTTCTCTTCGGAAAATTGGCGCCGCCCGGAAGCCGAGATCAACGACCTGATGGGGCTGCTCCGCTTCTACCTGAAGGCGGAGCTCGGCAGTCTGCATCGGGAAGGGATCAGGCTGAAGATCCTCGGCAACCATCGCGCGTTCAAGCCGGACGTCGCAGCCTTGATCGATGAAGCGGTGGAAAGAACCGCTGCTAACACACGGATGACACTGGCGATCGCTCTCAATTATGGCGCGCGTCAGGAGCTCGTGAGGGCTGCCCGCGCACTTGTGGAGGATGGCCGGGAGGTCAGCGAAGATGCGCTCGATGCGGCGTTGGACACCGCGGAACTGCCGCCGCTCGACCTCCTCATCCGCACCTCTGGCGAGCACCGCTTGTCCAATTTCCTGCTGTGGCAAGCAGCCTATGCCGAGCTTCTGTTCCTTGATACGCTGTGGCCCGATTTCGACGAGGCTGCGATGCAGGCCGCATTGGATGATTTCGCCCGCCGCGAGCGGCGCTTCGGTGGTTTGTGACCGGCGCGAAGGCCAAGTCCGACCTTCCGGTTCGCGCAGCCGCCGGCGTGGTCATGATCGGCGTTGCTCTTGCCGCTATCTATTATGGCGGGCTGTCCTTTCGCCTCTTGGTCGGCATAGCCGGTGCCATCATGCTGGTGGAATGGTGCGACATGCACCGAGCACGAAGAGCCTGGCCGCTGGTAAGCATCGCACTGCTGACTGCCCTCCTTTGGATCCTCGCACCCGCCCTGCTGCCGTCTGTGCAATATGATGGCGAGCCTGCGCAGCGCATCTGGTATGGCTTCGCCGCGGCGGCAGGTGGAGCATCGGCCCTCGGGGTTGCTGGAAGAAGCCTCCGCTTGGGCTGGGGCTTTCTCTACATTGCGGTGCCGTCATTTGCGTTGCTGGTGCTCAACTGGTTGAGTTGGGAAGCGGTGCTCTGGGCCATGGTTGTAACTTGGGCCACGGACGTGTTCGCATATTTCGCAGGGCGTTCGATCGGCGGCCCCAAGCTTGCACCGCGGATCAGTCCCAACAAGACATGGGCGGGGCTTATCGGTGGGATGATCGGCGCTGGGATCCTGGGCGCCGTGTTGGCCGCGGCACTTTCGACCGACCCGATCCTGCTCTTCCTCGGCGCGCCGATGGGGCTGCTTGCACAGTTGGGTGACCTTTACGAGAGCGCAGTCAAGCGGCGTGCGGGTGTCAAGGATAGCGGCAGCCTTCTTCCTGGCCATGGCGGCGTTCTCGACCGGCTGGACGGCTTGCTGCCGGTCATCGTTGCAACGCTAGCGGTCGTGGCGCTGCGGAGTGGGGCGGCGTGACGCGGTCCGTCACGATACTCGGCGCGACGGGCTCGATCGGCCATTCGACGCTGGACCTGATCGAACGCAATCGAGATCGTTACGAGGTCCTTGCGCTGACTGCGAACCGAGATGTCGATGGACTTGCTGCCGCAGCACGGCGGGTGAATGCACGTTCTGCCGTCATCGCGGATGCCCTTCTTCTGCCGCAACTGCGTGAGGCCCTCTCGGGCAGCGATGTCGACGCGACGGGCGGGACAGACGCCGTCGTCGAGGCGGCTTGCTCGGGCGCCGATTGGACCATGGCCGCGATCGTCGGCACCGCGGGATTGCGTCCCGTCATGGCGGCCATTGAGCAGGGCAGGACAGTTGCACTTGCCAACAAGGAGGCCTTGGTTTCCGCCGGCGAGATCATGATCCGCGCCGCACAAAGCAGCGGTGCCTGTCTTCTCCCGGTCGATTCCGAACACAACGCCATCTTCCAATGCTTCGATGCCGAAAGGCCAGGCGCGGTGTCGCGCATCACGCTGACGGCAAGTGGTGGGCCGTTCCGTACCAAAAGCCTCGAAGAGATGCGCGAAATGACGCCGGAACAGGCGGTGAAGCATCCGAACTGGTCCATGGGCGCCAAGATCTCCGTCGACTCCGCGACATTGATGAACAAGGGGCTGGAACTGATCGAGGCGTTCCACTTGTTCCCGCTTCCGGCGGAGGCGTTCAGCGCCGTCATCCATCCGCAGTCGGTGATCCACAGCCTGGTGGAATATGTGGACGGTTCGGTCCTGGCCCAATTGGGCGACGCCGACATGCGCATCCCCATCTCGCACGCGCTTGCCTGGCCCGAGCGGATGGAAACGCCGTGCAAGCGCCTGAACCTCGCGCAGATCGGTCGGTTGGACTTCGAAGAACCCGATCTGGAACGCTTCCCCGCGCTTGGATTGGCCAAGGCTGCCTTGAAGGCTGATGGAGCAAGACCTGCCATCCTCAATGCCGCAAACGAGATTGCCGTTGCATCCTTTCTGGACAAGCGGATCGGCTTCCTCGATATAGCAGCCATTGTGGCCAAGACATTGGAATCATTCGATCCTTCCGCCCCCGCGACGCTTGATGAAGTCATGGCGATCGATGGCGAGGCGCGCCGCGTCGCGGGTGCCGAGGTCGTGAGGTCGGCACAGTGAACGGCCCCGGCCTGTGGTTCACGATCCTGAGCTTCCTGCTCGTGATCGGGCCGCTCGTGTTCATTCATGAGCTGGGCCATTATTTCGTCGGCCGCTGGTTCGGTGTTCAGGCGGAGGCGTTTTCCATCGGCTTCGGCAGGGAAGTGTTGGGCTGGACGGATCGTCGCGGCACGCGTTGGAAGGTCGGCTGGATGCCCCTGGGCGGTTACGTCCGATTCAAGGGCGACATGAACCCTGCCAGCCAGTCTTCGCCGGATTGGCTGCGGCTTCCTCCCGAAGAACGTAATCAAACATTCCAGTCCAAAGCCGTCTGGCAGCGCTTCCTGATCGTGTTGGCAGGTCCTGCGACCAACTTCCTGTTCGCGATCATCGTCTACATGGGCGTATTCGCTTCCTATGGGCAGCCCAGCACGCAGCCGCTCGTCACCGGTGTAACCGCGGGGTCTGCCGCGGCGTCAGTGGGGATGCGGCAGGGAGATCTTATCCGATCGGTAAACGGCGATGAGATGGCGAGCTTCGAGGAGCTTGCCGGTTATGTCGCCGTGCGGCCCGAAACGCCGATGCGGCTCGTGGTGGAGCGCGCCGGGCAGCCGGTGACACTCGACCTCGTATCATCTGCCGTGACCGAGAAGGACCCGTTCGGCAACGAAGCGCGGCTCGGGCGGCTCGGCGTATATGGTGCTCAACAGCGTACGTTTCGTGAATTGAGCCTCCTGGAACTGCCGGTCGCGGCCATAAGCGCTACGGCAAGCACCGTGCGGACGATGGTGGTGACCTTGGGCCAGCTCGTCACCGGCAAGAGATCCGTTAAGGAGATGGGCGGTCCCCTTAAGATCGCGCAATATTCGGGTCAGCAGGCGAGCCTGGGTTGGTTCAATTTTCTGATGTTCATGACCCTGATCTCGATTAATCTGGGATTCATCAACCTCTTGCCAATTCCGATGCTGGATGGAGGTCACCTGCTTTTCTATGCGGTGGAGGGCGTCAGGCGCAAACCGGTGAGCGCGCGCGCGCAGGATCTGGCTTTTCGCACGGGGCTGGCCGCCTTGCTGGTCATAATGATGTTCGTGACCTTCAACGATCTGGCGTCTTTCGGACTGTTCGGAAGCGTGTCGGGTTGATCGATCGTGATTGTTGGGGCAGGGCGGAACTAAACAGGGTCATTCAGCGTGCGGCAGGGCCGGCGCTCGGTAAAGGCGGGGACGCGTGACAGCGAACAAGGTTATTTCCGGCAGGCATCGCCTGTGCTCCGTGCTTCTCGTGAGCACCATCCTCGGCGGCTTGGCGACGCCTGCATTCGCTCAGGGTGCGGCTCCCGCGACACCGGCGCAGACGTCTGTCGTGGTGACGCCTCCCAACCCGGCTGCCCCGCTCGGGACGGTACGCTCCATCTCCGTGACTGGTAACCAGCGGCTCGAGGCAGAGACCATCATCTCCTACATGTCGCTTCGCGTGGGCGACGCCTATGACAATGAGCGGCTGGACCAGGCGCTTCGAGATCTGCTTTCGACCGAGTTGTTCGCCGACGTGCAGATCCGAAATGATCAGGGCGCTCTCACCATCGAAGTCGCTGAGAACCCGGTGATCAACCGCATCATCCTGGAGGGCAACAAGCGCATCAAGGACGACAAGATCGGTCCCGAGATCCGCCTCGCGCCGCGCCAGATTTTCACGCGTTCGAAGGCGCGCGCCGACGTTGCCCGCATCATTGAACTTTATCGTCGTCAAGGCCGCTACGCCGCTACGGTCGAGCCGAAGATCGTTCAACTCGACCAGAACCGCGTCGACGTGGTGTTCGAGATCCAGGAAGGCCAGCGTTCGCGCGTTCGCCAGATCAACATCATCGGCAACGAGGCGTTCTCGGACGGCGACCTGCGCGGTGAGATGGCGACGCGACAGGCGCGCCTGACCAGCTTCTTTAGCGGCAACACAACGTACGATCCGGATCGCCTCGCGTTCGACCAGCAGAAGCTGCGTCAATTCTACATGACGCAGGGCTATGCCGACTTCCGCGTCATCTCGGCCGTGGCCGAGCTCACGCCAGACCGCCGCGACTTCATCATCACCTACGTGGTTGAGGAAGGTGAGCGCTACAAGTTCGGCGACATCAAGGTCGAAAGCGAAATCCGCGACTTCAAGCCGGAAATGCTGCAGCCGCTGATCCCGATCGAAAAGGGCGATTGGTTCAACGCCAAGCTGGTCGAGGATACGCTGACCTCGCTCAACGAGACGGCGGGTCTGTTCGGCTATGCGTTCGCGGACGTTCAGCCGGATTACCAGCCGAACCAGCAAGACAAGACAATGGCGATCACCTTCCAGGTCGCCGACGCACCGCGCGTCTATGTCGAGCGTATCAATATCAACGGTAATACCAACACGCGCGATCGCGTGGTCCGCCGTGAGTTCCGCCTTGTGGAGGGCGATCCGTTCAACTCGGTGCGCGTCAAGCGCTCGCGCGACCGCATCCAGAACCTCGGCTACTTCCAGGACGATCTGGAGATCGAGCAGGAGCAGGGTTCCGCGCCTGACCGCGTCGTCCTCGCGGTCAACGCGGAGGAACGGGCGACTGGCGAACTGCAGGTTTCCGCGGGCTATTCAAGCCTCGAGAACTTCCTCGTCAGCCTGTCGATCGCGCAGCGCAACTTCATGGGCAAGGGGCAGACGGTCCGCGCCTCCGTGAACTATTCGAGCTATTCGAAGTCGATCGAGCTGGGCTTCACCGAGCCTTATGCATTCGGGAAGAACATCGCTGTCGGCGGTGACATCTACCGGCGCGATTACAACAGCTTCAATTATATCGGCAGCAATCGTGAGACGACCTACGAGCAGGTGACCACGGGCGCCACGATCCGTGCCGGCGTTCCTCTGACGGAATATGCGATCCTCGCGCTTCGCTACAGCCTCAACTACGATCAGGTGAGCCTGGACGAGCAGACCTTCTACTCGCCCAATGCGCAGGGCCAGCTGGTCTGCGACCCGCTGCGTGCCGGCCGCTACCTTTGCGACGCGATTGGTGATCGCACCACATCGTCGATTGGTTACACCCTGTCGTTCGACAATCTCGACAACCGCCTCCGGCCGACACGCGGTAATCGCGTCAGCTTCAGCCAGGACTTTGCGGGCCTAGGCGGGAGCGTGCGTTACCTGAGCACGCGTGCCAACGCCGCAAAATACTGGAATGTGGGCAGCGGCTTCATTTTCTCGACCTCGGTTGAGGGTGGCTACATCCATAGTTTCGAGAGCCGCAGCGATGGCGCGGACCCTGTTCGCCTCACCGACCGGTTCTTCCTTGGCGAGCCCAAGATCCGCGGCTTCGACATTCGCGGCGTCGGCCCGCGCGTGAAGCGCTTCTACTATAATGTGGATGGCACGCTGAACATCGACGAAGATCAGGTCGTCGACGACGCATTGGGCGGCCGGGCCTATTATCTCGGACGTGCAGAGCTGGAGATCCCGCTCGGCTCCGGCGCGCGTGACCTCGGCCTGCGTCCGTCCTTGTTCGTGGATGCGGGCGCGGTGTTCGGCGTGAGGCAGCCAGAGCTCAGCGACATTCGTTATTTTTGCACCTCGGCAACCGGCGTCACGAGCACCGTCGGCCCAGGCGCGACCTGCCCGACAGGCACCACCCCGTCGGCCGGCTTCAAGGAAGTATTTCTGGGCGATACGCCGAAGCCGCGTGTCTCCGTTGGCGTCGGTGTCAATTGGAACTCGCCGTTCGGTCCGTTCAGGATTGATGTCGCCAAGGCTCTGGTAAAGGCCGAAGGCGACGATACAAAGCTCGTAACTTTCAATGTAGGAACCGCATTCTGATGAAGACTGTCATTTTCGGCGCGCTCGCTACGGCTGCGCTCTTCACTGCTGGTGCCGCTCCCGCCCAGCGCGTCGGCGGCGCGATCGTTGCCGTTGTCGATACCAGCCGCATCCTGCGCGAATGCACGGCTTGCGTCGCCGCAAGCGGCCAGTTGCAAACGCAGATCACGTCGCTGCAGCAGCGCGCGCAGCAGCTCGGCACGCCCATCCAGACTGAAGCTCAGTCGATCGAACAGGCTGCCACTGCGGCACGTGGGCAGCAGGGTGCCGCCCGTACCCAGGCCGAGTCGGCCGTCGAGCAGCGCGTGCGAGCGCTTCAGACGCAGCAGAATACTGCCAACCAGGAGATCGCGCGTCTCGAGCAGACCATCCAGTCGACCCGCGCGCACGTCGCGCAGCAGATCAATACGCGCCTTGATCCGATCATCAGCGAAGTGATGACTGCACGCGGTGCGAACCTGGCTGTCGATACGGCTGCAACCCTGGCGCATGCGCCGTCGCTCGACATCACCAACGATGTTCTGACGCGCCTCAACCAGCAGTTGCCGAGCGTCAGCGTCACTCCGCTGCCGCAGCAGGCTGCGCCGGCGCAGCAGCAGCAACCGCAGGGTCGCTAAGCATGACGGGATCGGCCGGCGCCATGGGCCCGCTCGACATCAAGCAGGTCATGGCCGCGATCCCGCATCGCTATCCCATGCTCCTCGTCGACCGCGTCGAGGAGTTGGTCCTCGGCGAACGCATCGCCGCCATCAAGGCGGTGACGATCAACGAGGACTTCTTCAACGGGCACTTCCCGGGCAGGCCGATCATGCCCGGCGTCCTCACGATCGAGGCGCTGGCGCAGGCGGCGGCTATCCTGGCCGTCAAGTCGATGGGCCTGTCCAACTCGGGCAAGCTCGTCTATTTCATGGCGATCGATGGCGCAAAGTTTCGTGCTCCGGTCGAACCCGGCGTGCTGCTGCGGCTCGAAGCCGAGTTCGTGCAGAAGCGGGCGACGGTCTGCAAGTTCGCCGGGCGCGCGCTGATCGACGGAAAGGTCGTTGCGGAGGCGAACTTCACTGCGATGATCGCGGACCCGCCGGCCGCAGAGTAAGGGCTCAGGCGGGTAGCCAACCTTGCTCGCCAGCTCTTATACCGAAAACGTCGGCCATGATCGGCCCGGAAAGCAGCGCCTCCGGGTCGCCATCTGCCGCGATTTCGCCTGCGTGCATCACGATCAACCTGTCGGCATAACGCCCGGCAAGGTCCAAATCGTGTAGGGCGACGATCATGGTCCGTCGCGCGGTGTGGGTGATGGAGCGGAGCAGTTCAAGCAGCTTCAACTGCCACAATGGATCGAGGTTCGCGGTCGGTTCGTCGAGCAGCAGGAGTGCGGGCTCGGCGGCCAATGCACGAGCGATCAGGACCCGGCTGCGCTCGCCCGTGGAGAGGCGATCAACCGTCCGGTCGAGCAAAGGGCCGAGCTCGAGTAGCTCAATCGCGGCCCGCACGTCGGCATGGGGCGGCAGGCCTAGTGCAACCACATCGCGCGCCTTGAGCGGCCATTGCAGCGCCCGCGAGGCGGGAAGGAAGCCGACCAGCTTCTGGCGGTGATTCGGTGCGAGAAGGTCGGGATCCTGCCCTTGAACATGCACACGGCCGCTGGGCGATCCGATCCGCGCAAGGGCGTGGAGAAGACTTGTCTTCCCGCTGCCGTTCGGTCCGATAAGGCAGACGAGCCTGCCGGCCTCAGCACGTAGGGATGTAGGCTGCAGACGAAGCGGCAGTGCCACTTCTTCGGCAACGAGGAGGGGAGTCATCGAGCGATCCTCCAGCGCATATTGGCGACGAGCCAAAGAAAGAATGGGGCGCCGAGCAGCGCGGTGATCACGCCGATCGGGAGGGTGCGTCCGACAGGGGCAAGGCGAACCAGAAGGTCGGCCAGGGTTAGCAACAGCGCACCAATCAAGGCGGCCGGGATGATGGCGCGGCCGGGATGAGCATCGGTCAATCGACGGGCGAGAATCGGCGCGACCAGGCCGACAAAGCCGATCGCACCGCAGATGGCGACGCATGCACCGACACCGACGGCTGACAGGCAGACGATTTGGGTTCTCAGCCGCCGCACATCATGTCCCATCGCGGTCGCCATGTCCTCGCCTAGGCTGAGGCTGTCCAGCGATCGGGCCAGCCGCGACAGCAGCACGATCACTGCCACAGCCGGAACGCCGGCAAATGCCGCTTGGGCCAGGCTGCGATCCACCAGCGAACCCATCAGCCATTCATAGGCGTCGTAGAAAGCAAAAGGGGAGGGGGCCAGTGCCAAAGCCAAGGTCGTGAGGGCACCGGCAAGCGCGCTGATGGCGAGGCCCGCCAGCAGCAAGGTGGATGTTTCCGCCCGCGGCCCGGCCAGGGTCAGCAGCAAGGCAAGGCTCGCCAGGGCGCCGAGCACCGATCCGGCGGAGAGAGCCAAGGGAGAGGTGAAGCCCAGAATATATGCGGACAGAACGGCGCCGAGCGCGGCTCCGCTGGTTGTGCCGGTGATATCGGGTGAGGCAAGCGGATTGGCGAACAAGGCTTGGATCGCGGCTCCCGAGGCGCCGAGCATCGCACCGTAAGCAAGGGCCAGCCACATACGCGGGAGCCTGAGCTCGATCAGGATGAGGCGGACCAAGTCGGCATCATTGCCGGTGAGTGCCGACAACGGGTCCCATGGCAGGAGCAGCGACAAAATGGCTGCGGCTATCAGACCAAGAATGAGGGAGAGGTATTTCACCGCGTTACGGCCTTTCGCAGACGATCGATTTCGGAGATGAGGCTTGGACCCATGCACGTCCAATAGCGGCCATCGGTCACGAGCGTCGGCACATTGAGGGCACGACCGGCAAGAGGGTGAGACAGCCACCTCTGTTCGCCGGAGAACTGGCCGGCGCGATAGTCGCTGCGCAACAGGACGACCGGCGGAGAGGCGGCAAGCTGTTCCAAGCTGACTCGATCACCGAGGAGCGGACGTTGGCGAAGACCTGCCAGTGCCATCCATTCCGCCGCCAACCCGGTCGCGGCTACGCTTCTCCCCCCGCCGCCAAGCCAGATACCATCCTTCGCGTCAGAAGGCGTTGACCGGCGCAGCTTTTCCATGCGCATCAGCAGCGCGCGCCCCTGTTCCTCACGTCCTAACGCGACCGCGACACGTGCGACGTTCAGCTTCACATCGTGGAAGGTAAACGGATAGGGCAAGTCGAGCGTGCGGATTTTCAAGCGAGCCGCGATGCCGGTTCGGTCGCGAACCCCACCCCCCATAGCTAGCACCAGGTTCGGCTTCATTGATGCGACAGATAGCAGGCTGCCACCGTTGCGGGGGAATTGCCTGGCCTCACGCCACCAGGGGACCTCGGCCGGCTGGTGCGAGAGGTGTGTGACGGACGAAACCTGACTGGGCTCACCGAGCGCGAGCAGAAGTTCGTCCGTGCACATGTTGAGCGATGCGACACGAAGCGGTGCCGCGCCGGCGCCATGCGCCATTGCGCTCGCCGTGAGGGCAAGGATCAGCGCAGCCTGACCCAACCCTGTTCCTCACTCCCGTTTGCACCTGCCGGCGCATCGATGATCTGGGCGATAATCTCCGCCGACTCGACCAATCGGGGACCCGGCCGGTTGAAGAAGTGGTGACCGTCGGCCACGAATATGCGTCCGCTGCGAACTGCCGAGAGCATGTTCCACTCGGGATGGTTCGGCATCGGCCCGACTTCCCCCAGGCTGTGCGAGATCTTGTAGCCGCATGGCATGAGGATGATGATGTCGGGATCGGCGGCGCGTAGCTCCGACCAGTCGAGCCATGGCGAATGTTGTCCGGCCTGCGCGAACAAGGGTACGCCGCCGGCCGCCTCCACCAGTTCCGGAACCCAGTTGCCCGCAGCCATGAGCGGCTCGATCCATTCCACGCACCCGATGCGTGGCCGGATCTTCGGCCGTGAAGGTCGGGAGCCGAGTGCGTCGAGCCGCTCCTGCAGGCGTGCGATGACGGGACCAGCTTCAGCCGACCTGCCGGTCGCATCCGCCACTTTCTGGATGTCGTCCCAGGCATCGCCCAGCGCATCGGGCGCGAGCGAGAGTAGCACCGGCTCGCTGCCCACCCAGCGGCTGAGTGCCTCTTCGAGATCGCGAGGCGTCACGGCGCAGACGGCGCATTGCGACTGCGTGAGGATAACGTCGGGTTTCAGCGCACGAAGCAGGTCCGCATTGACTTCATAGACGGACAGCCCTTGGCTGACGATCTCGCCTACACGGTCGTCGATCTCGCGCGAGGTAAGGCCCTTGCGCAGCTTGGTGGCGGTAAGGACTGGGAGTTGTTCGACCCAAGGTGGGAAGTCGCATTCGTGCGAGCGGCCAAGCAACTGGTCGCCCAGCCCCACCGCCACCGCGATTTCGGTGGCGCTGGGGAGCAGGGATACGACCCGCACTAAGCGGACGCCCTGAGGACGGACACACTGCCGAACCATTGCGGCGCGGTGCGGGTCAGCAGGAAGTTGAGCCCGACCAGCAGCACGAACCAGATCGCATCGTTGAGGCCGATACGGGCCACGATGGTCGGGGTGAATGTCTCCAGCCCGCCCGCGAGGTGGGCAAAGGCGAACAAGAGCCCTTCAAACGTCACGAACGCAGCGATGAAGCGGGCTGCAAGGGCGAACGTCCTGCCCGCCATCGCCCTGCCAAGATGCGCAACCAGCATCGCCGTCAGCGAGGCGGCGAGAAGGGCAGCGCCCCAGGCGAAGGCGTATTCGGTCAGCGGATAGCCCAGCAAGCCGAAGCCGATCAGCTGGTTCCCGGCCCAAATGCCGCTTATTGCCATGGCAGCCTGTACGGGGCGAACGGTCATCGCCAAAATGGTCGCCAGTGCAACGAACGGCATCATGCAGGCGGTGGCAAGCGTTCCGCCGAGGGCCGCGAGGGCGAGCGAAGCGGACCATGCCCATGACTGGGGTGATCCGGCGGCTGGCAGGTCCAGTCGATGGGTCATGGTATATGCCTCCTGAGCTTAGAAGCGCACGCGGACGCCGGCATATGCCGAGCGGCCGGGCGACACGAAGCTGAACACTTCCTCATAATCCTCGTCGCCCAGATTTTCGACGCGTGCGAACAGGTCCAGGTTCGAGGTCAGGCGGTAATCGGCCGCAAGGTTGATGAGCACGAAGTCATCCAGGCGCACCGGAACCGGCACGTAGGACGGATCGGTATAGGCAACGTCGGCCTGGTCGCCATTATATCGCACGACGAGGTTAAGGCCCCCGCGATCTGCGAAGGCGCGCCAGTCCAGCGCCAGGCTGGCAATATGCTTGGGCCGGCGAACCTCTTCGACGCCGTCTTCGCGCGCCTTCAGGTAGGTGTAGGCAGCATCAAGCCGCCACCCTTCGGCGAGCCGTGCGGTCGCGAACGTTTCCACGCCATGTTGCTTCGACGTGGTCGTGCGGTTTGCCGGCGTCGCGACGAACGCGGGTGCAGGGTAGGTGGTGTAGATCTCGTTCTTGAGAGTGGAGTCGAAGTAGGTGGCGCCGATCAGGAAAGCGTCACCATCGAAGCTTTGCTCGAGGCCGACCTCCCATCCTTCGGACCGTTCCGGCTGAAGGTCGGGATTGCCGACGAAGATGCCGTCCGAGTAACCGTAAAGCTCGTAGAAGCCCGGGTTCTTGACGCCGGAGCCCGCCGCCGCCCGCAGGCGCGTGCCGCTGTCCAGGCGATAGCTGCCCTGGACACGATATGTGGTCGCATCGTCGAAATCGTCATTGGCATCATGGCGGAGCGACGCGCCGATCGCCGCACGATCGTCGATCTGCAGCTCATACTGTCCGACGATGCCGACATTGTCGGTGTTGCGTTCACCGGAAAACGCAAAGCCGCTCGGGTCGGTGTTGCGATAGGTTTCGCGCTCAACGTCCGCGGCGACGGTGATGATGTGGCGCAGCGTTTCGGTGCCGAGCCGCAGGTTGGTCTCGTAAGAACCCTTCAGGCGCTCGCCCTTGCTGCCGGAATTGCGACCCGTCGCGGAAAAGCCGTCGCGGCGAGTGTCTGCAAATTGCCCCGAAAGCGCGTGGGTCCAGCGGCCATCGAGAAGATCGACCTCACCGCGGACGAGGCCGTAATAGGACTCGCCCTCGAAGCTGCGACCCGGCGTGTCGACGATGTAACCGAAGGTTGGGCTGGCAGGGTCGCCGTCGCTGTCGTTGGAATCGCCCTCGGTCGCCGAGTAGCGGAACACGCCCGTCAGACGCGCATTTGCCGCCGGGGACCACGTCAGTTTCGTCGATATCGCGCCGCCATCGTTGGACAGATCGCGCGATCCGCCGCGTGCATTGGGGGTGCCATCCGTGGTTACCAATGTGCCGGACACGGCATAGTCCAAGTCACCCGAAATGCCTGCATAGCGGACAGCGGCATTCACGGTACCGAAAGATCCAGCTTCGGCACGCGCGCGCAGACCCGGTGCCTCACGGCCGCCGAGCGTCATATAGTGGATCACGCCCCCGATCGCATCGGAACCATAGAGCGCACTTTGCTGTCCACGCAGCACTTCGATGCGCGCTGCATCGTCTGCGACCAGGGTTCCGAAGTCGAACTCGCCGGCGAACGGATCGGATACCTCGATGCCGTCGATAAGCACGAGAGTGTGGTTGGCTTCGGCGCCGCGCAGGCGAAGCTGGGTCTGGCCGGCAACGCGGCTGACCGCAATGCCGGGAACGTCGCGCAGGATGTCGGACACGAGGCGGGTCTGGCGATGCTCGATCAGATCGGAGGTCAGAATGGTAGCGGAACCGCCGAACAGGTCCGCGTCGATCCCTGCCGAGCCGCGCGACGCGGTGACGACAATTCCCTCTTCGTCCGCGCCCGCGGGCAGGCTGGGGCTTTGAACAGTCGCGGCAGTGGCCGCGAGCAGAAGCGAATACATTGCAATTCTCCTTCAAACGACATGGACGCCGTCTCGGAGGAATTGCGGATAAGAACGCCCCGCAATGCCACGCACCGCAGGCTGGACCCGGCCGGATGCGGACGACAGGCGAGAGGCAGGTCTCCTGGCTTGCGGCTCTCGCAGGAACGACCTGCGTCGCTGCACCTTCCTTTGCGGAAGGCGAACATCGCCACTTACAGTTGCGGGCACAGCGCCGGTTTCGAACCGGCTTCCCTTTTCACCGCCTGCCGTAACAGGCGGCACCTTCGCCGGGCGCGTCGTTAGGAGCGCAGCCGATACCTTGTCAACTCGGCCGGTGGCCTGTATGGCCGCGCCTTCTTTCCCACGGACTGGTCGGAACCAGTCGAAAACTCAGGAAATTCAAGATGAAGGCTGATACGCATCCCGATTATCACACCATCAAGGTGCAGATGACGGACGGCACCGTGTTCGAGACGCGCTCCACCTGGGGCAAGGAAGGCGACACGCTTCAGCTCGACATCGATCCGACGGCGCACCCGGCCTGGACGGGTGGCAACAGCAAGATGCTCGACACGGGTGGCCAGGTCGCGCGCTTCAACAAGCGCTTCGGCGGCCTTTCGCTCGGCAAGAAGTAAGTCCCGCGAGCCGCCTGGCTCCGGTGATAGAAACCGCGCGGCTCCGGCTGCGCGGTTTTCTTGCGTCTGACGCAGACGCAAATGCCGCTATCCATGAGGATGCGGAGATGCTCCGATATGTGGGCGGCAGGCCGCTTTCACGTGAGGATAGCTGGCGGCGGATGCTGCAGTCAGTCGGATTGTGGCAGGTGCTCGGCTACGGCTATTGGTGCTTGGAGACGAAGGGCGACGGCCAGTATCTGGGCCTGGTCGGCTTCGGCGACTTCAAGCGCGCCCTCGATCCGTCGATAGAAGGGCTTCCCGAGATGGGCTGGATTCTTCGGCGCGAGGCGCACGGGAAGGGATATGCGAGCGAGGCTGTCGCCGCTGGTTTGGATTGGGCAGACGAGCATCTCGCCAGCGAAATCACCGCCATCATCAACCCCGATAACGTGCCTTCGTTGCGGGTAGCGGAAAAGGCAGGTTTCGTGGTGGCGCATCGCTCGCTCTACCACGATGCACCTATCCTGATCCTGAAGCGACCGGCGCCTAATCAGCGATAACCGCGGGTCCGCCACTGCTACGTGGCCTGCGCAGCAGCAGAAGCAGCGGCATGGCGCAGAGCGTCACAATCATCATCAGGTGGAAATCGTCGATATAGGCGATCATCGCCGCCTGACGGTTAATCTCCGCATCGATGAAGGCAAGCACTGTCTGGCCGCTAAGGCCCGTGGGATCCCCGACCACCGGGATGTTAGCAGGCAGTCGTGACATCTCGACATTCGCCGCCAAGTCCGAGTGGCTCACCTGCAGGTTGCGCGACAACAAGGCGGTGACGATCGAGATGCCAATCGATCCGCCGAGGCTCCGCGACAGCGTCAGAATGCTGGCAGCGCTGGTGCGGAAGCGCGCCTCGAGCGTCCCGAACGCAAGCGTGTTCAGCGGCACGAACAGGAACCCCAAGGCGACACCCTGCACCAGGCCGCTGATGATCACCGGGCGCGAGTCCATCTGGAGCGAGAAGTGCGACATTTGCCACAGAGAAAGCGCCATCACGGACAGTCCCGTGAGGATGAGAAGGCGCGCATCGACCTTCCCCGAGAGGCGCCCGACGACCATCATCGACAGCAAGGTGCCCACGCCGCGCGGGGCGGTGAGGAAGCCCGAGCCCAGTACCGAATAGCCCATCAAGCGCTGCAGCAACGGCGGAAGGAGCGCGAGCCCGGCCATAAGCAGCAGCCCGAGCACGGCCATGAAGAGGATGCCGAGCGCGAAGTTTCGATCCTTGAACATCTTGGGATCGAAAATCGGCTCGCGCGCCGTCAGCATGTGCACGACGAACATCCACCCGGCCGATATCGCGATCCCGAGCTCGATCCAGATCTCCCACGCCTGAAACCAGTCCACCTGTTCGCCGCGGTCCAGCATCAGCTGCAATCCGCCAACGGCAATTGCCAGCAGGGTGAAGCCGAACAGGTCGAAGCGGCGCCGGACCGTGCTTCCGCCGGGGAGGAAGCGCATCAGCATGAGCAGGGTGAGGGCGCCGATCGGCAGATTGATGAGGAAGACCCAGCGCCAGTCGAAGCTGTCGGTCAGCCAGCCCCCGAGCACCGGGCCGAGGATGGGACCGATTACGACACCGCCGCCGAACATGGCCATGGCCTTGGCATGGTTCTGCGGAGGGTTGACGTCGAACAGGACGGATTGCGACAGCGGCAGGATGAATGCGCCGCATACGCCCTGCAGAGCGCGGAACAGCACCATCTCCGGCATGTTCTGCGCTACCGCACACAGAACCGACGCAGCCGTGAAGCCGATGACTGTCCAGATAAAGAGCGGTTTACGTCCGACGCGGTCGGCAAGCCAGCCGGTGATCGGGATCGCCATGGCCGAAGCCACGATATAGCTGGTCAACACCCAGTTGATCGACTCCGGCGTTGCCTGCAGGCTCGTCTGCATATGCGGCAGCGCGACATTCGCGATCGTAGTGTCCAGCACTTGCATCAGGGTGGCGAGCATAACTGCCACCGTGGCGAGCATGCGGTCCGAACCGCTGATCGTCGCGAAGAGTGGCGGCGGTGACGCCGCGGCCGCACTCGCCATGGCCCTAGTGCCGTTGTGCCACTTGGCTGCTTGCAGGCGCGGCCTCTGTATCGATCGCGACCTCGGCGGAGAGACCAGCAATCATCTGCCGCTCCGGCCTGCTGTCGACGGCGATGCGGACGGGCACGCGCTGCGTCACCTTCACCCAATTACCCGTTGCATTTTGTGCCGGCAGAACGGATGATTCCGAACCGGTTCCTGCGCCGATGCTGGCGACGTGGCCCTCCACCTTCATGCCCGGATAGGCGTCGAACTCGACCTCGGCATGCTGGCCGACAGCCATGTGGGCGAGATCGGTCTCCTTGTAATTGGCCTCGATCCAGACCTCGTCACTGCGCACGATGGTGACCATCGGTGCGCCGGAAACAACGGAATTGCCGGCCTGGAGGCGGTCAGCACCGGTGACGATCCCGTCGGCAGGCGCGCGCACTTCGGTTCGCTTGAGGTTGAGCAGGGCACGCTCACGCGCAATCCGCGCCGCTTCGGTCGCCGGCTGGTTTGAAGACCCGCCGCTCCGGAGCGCCGAGCGCGCATTGGCTGCCTCGGCACGTGCGTTGGCGAGCCGCTCCTGTGCCTCCTGCACGTCGTGAAGGGCCTCGTCATAGCGGGCTCGGGTGGTGAAGCCGCGATCGAGCAGTTCCGAGTAGCGGGTGAAGTTGGCCTGAGCGTAGGTGAAGTTGGCCTGCGCCCCCTGGATGTCCGCGCCTGTGCCGGCCGTGCGGGTCTGAAGCTGCTGCACCTGCACTTCGGCCGCGGCGATCTGGGCCTCGGCCTCCTCCAAGGCGATACGATAGGGCGTTGGGTCGATGCGAAAGAGGAGATCGCCCTTCTTCACGCGCTGGTTCTCGCGCACTGCGACTTCGGCGATGACGCCATTGATCTCGGCCGCAACGGACACCTTGTCCTGCTGCACATAGGCATTGTCGGTCGACACGTATCGCCCCGCGGTGAGGTAGACGTAGCCGCCTACCAGCGCGAGGAGCAGCGGGACGAACAGCATCAGGAAGATCCGGCCGCGCCGCTTCGGCTGGACCGCGACAGCGGCGGCATCCGCCGGCATGACTGCTTCGCTCATATGACCTTCCCTGCGGCCGCCGTGCCGCCTTCGTTGAGATTGCCGCGGATCCGCTGGAGCACGTCCCGCACCACGCGCATGTCCGCTTGTCCGATCCCATCCAGGGCATCGGCGTGGAAGAGATCGCCCAGGGTCTGCAGCGTCTCCACCACCGGCGTTGCAGCCGCTGTCAGATAGATGCGCCAGGCCCGGCGATCCGTCTCGTCGCGCCGGCGCTCGACCAACCCGGCTTGCTCCAGCCGGTCGATCATTCGAGCGAGAGTGATCGGCTCCACATCGAGGCTTTCCGCCAAGTCGACCTGTCGCCGTCCATCACCAAGG
>CAKTCN010000021.1 GCA_934539295.1 uncultured Allosphingosinicella sp. | reverse complement strand
GGTTGAAGCCGAGCGATCCCGTCGCGCGTTCCAGGAGGCGTGCGTAGCCGAATCGGCTCGCCAGATCGACCGCGTCATAGGCGTGCGCATAGCTGGCGCTCAAGTTGAAGCGCGGCGTGACCCGCGATGCCGCGGCGTAGAAGCCGAGGCCGGTGCTGCCCTCCGCTCGACTTGCAAGCAGCGCACCGTCGAAGGTGGCAAAGCCGCCGAGCAGCAGAGTCGCGCCCACACCGCCCATCCAATAATCTGAGCTTGCCGCGCCATAGGCACGCAACGTGACGGTGTCGCTGAGCCCCCATGCGCCCGACCCCGACAGGAAGAAGGGCCCGTAGTCATTACTTTCCACATCGTAATTCTGCCGTGGAAACCCGGCTTCCAGGGAGAAGTCGCTCTTGCCGCGTGCGAGCAGGTCGCCGGTTGCGTAGAAGGGCAGCACCACCTCCGTGCGCCGGCCGGCGCGGTCGGTAATCACCGCGCGGATGCTGTTAGTGCCGGTCACCACCGGCAAGTCGCTGAGCCGGACCGGACCCTGGCCGACCGCATTCGAGTAGCGCTCGACGCCATTGACGAACAGGTCGATCGTGGACGGTGCGGATACGTTCTCCGAGATTGAAGGCACGGGCGCGGTCACGATATCGGGACGAAGGCCGAAATCCCGCGTCCACTGCACTCCGCCGTAGCGAATGGTACGCGTCCAGACAGGGCCGCCGGTGAAGGAATCGCCAAGGCGGACTCGCCAGCTGCCCCGTGGATTGTCGAAATCGACATAGGTGTCGAGGCGGAGGTAGCGCGTCGGCCCGTCCTCGCCGCCATAGACGACGCTGCGGTTGGTGGCGGTGAAGAAAGGCGAGAAGACTCGCCCGTCCAGCCGGACCGAGAAGCTGCGCGCGAAGAGCGGGTCGCCCCGGCGCGCCGACCATTGGCCCAACGCGTCCCAGCCGATCATGGCGCCCCAGTCCGCTCGTGCATCGATGTGAGCGATTGGAGGTGTGACGTGCAGTTCCGTCGTTTTGAGCAGGCGCGGCGATGCTCGAAGATCGATCGCCTGCTCCCGTTGGTCCACAGTCCATCCAAGCCCGGATACCGCATCGAGCCAGAGCCATTCCTCGCCATCAATGATCGACACGCGGGCTTCGTCGACCACGAAGCCGAGCCCATCGAACTGCTCGGCCGGGATGCGAAGGCGTCCGTCCTCCTCGACGAAGCGCGCTACCAGCCCCAGCGGCCAGCCGTTAATACGAACTTCGAGCAGGTATATGGCCGGCCCGGCCAGCGCACCAGGTTCGGGGAGCTGCTGCGCGTGCGCCGGTGCCGCCACGGCCATGATCGTCAGGCAAAGCGATCGAAGCGCAGCCTCACGGCGCCAGCGGCACATCGGCGCGGACCTCGCCGAAGTCGCCTTCGCCTGCGATCTGCAGCGTGCGCGCAGCCGCCGGCACGCCGCGGATCGACCAACTGCGCTGCGCCTTTGGCAGGATATAGCCTTCGATCGGCTCGCCGACGTTTCGCCCCCCGGTTCCCACGCTGACTGCAATGAGACGTTCGTGCGCATTACCTTCGTTCGTTGCGGTCAGCGTCACGCCCTCGGCAGAGCGGCTTGCCCGCCAGCGCAGCCGTGGCCGATCGGCAGTCGAAGGCGCCACGAAGACCGGAACCAGCGCCCGGATGGCGGTTCGCACGCCGGTGGCACCCGGCGCCTGGTCCGTCGGGATCTGATCGATCACCAAGCGAAAGCTTTTCTCTTCTGCACCTGTCGGCAGGTTTTCTGCCACGAGCCGGATCACCTGGGACTCGCCCGGTGCGAGCGCCACCTGGGGCGGGCTCGCCATCAGCACGCGGGAGGGCGCATATTGATCGGCGCCGTCGATCTGGCTCCAGTCCATCGTGCGGATCTGGATGTTCGCCGGCGCTGCATCCGAGTTGCGGATGGTGATCGTCGCCGCACGCTCAGCCCCGATCATCTGGACGCGCGTCGGGCCGATCTCGAGCGAGTCCGCCATCGCGGCGGTCGACAGCAGCGCCGCGACTATGGCAAGAACCCCAGCCTGTCTCATGGCAGCCCCTTTTTTCAAAATTGCACTGTGACGCGGACGACGTCGACGTAATTGCCCGCGGGTACGAACTGGCCGGCAGGCACCTGCCCATGGATCATGTAGGTGACTGGCTGGCCGGTATTGGTCTGTCCCGACAATTGCCAGGCTGCGCCGCCCGTGTTGATCGGGTCTTGTAGCGCGGCGTCACGATAGAGCTGGTAGGTGAGGTTGGCCGGTCCGGACATGTGGCGTGCCTGCGGGTTGCCTGATCCGCCACCGTCGAGACTGAGAGTTGCGGCAGAACCAGGGGTGCAGCGTAAGGTGACGATTGTGTTCGCCGTTGCGGCATTGTCCGAGTTGTAGGTGCCGAAGTTGAGGTCCTGAGCGCTGACCTGACAGTCAGCAACCACCTGCGCCCGCACGGCGAACTGGGCGGTCCTGGTCTGCGCGGCCGCGGCGCCAGGGAGCATCGAGGCAGTGATTAGGCACGACAGCGCCGTTCGCATGGCAACCCACCTCCATCCATCAATGAAGGCCTGTTGCGCCAGGCGATCTGCTGCAGCCATCGGGTTAAACCCTCATCAGGGCAGAGCTGGCTCCTGAGCAGCGTAGCGGCGTTTTTCAATATGATGCATCATTTGCTTGTCTTGATTGATCGCCCGCCGCGTGCTCGGCCGTTTGCAGGGCAGCAGATGAAAGATTGGCAGGAATGAGTTCAGGTTTCGAATGCAAGCCTGCGTCCGAGCCACCATCGTTAGATGGTGTGGACCGGCAAGGTCGGAGTGAGGCGATGGTTGCCTGGTTCTATCGACAATTATGAGGATCCGTCCAATCACACCCCGTAGAACGGACGTGAGGGCGGTTTTCAGTACATCTGGGGCGGTCCGCATGATGCTTCCGACGCGATCGGCAACGCATTCCCCGAAGTGGCGCCAGACGAACTTGAGGAGGCAGTCGACGAGATGCAGACGGACGGCACCTTCTATTGGGCCCCATCAGATAGCCGGATTCAGCCGGAGGATCTCGACGAAGACGATGGTGTCGATCTCGATGGACGACCAGCGGAGCCGGTAGAGGATCGCCTCCTCGCACTTGGAGAGCAACTTGATCGCTTAGAAGGTCACGTATCAACTCTCCTCCAGCTTCGTGAGGAAGATGCTGGTGCTGCGGGTACGTGAGCGCAAGGAAGCGCCGGCGAACACAAATTGCGCTCTCCTCGAAGCGGGCCTACTTGAAATTCAGCTTGGCGATGGGGCGGAGCCTGGTGGCGACCCGATGAAGGGCCACTTCGTGCCGGTTCTTCGACTGCTCGAGATCATACTCTAGCCATCTCGGCCCTCTTCTACCTGCCGCTGACACGGTAGGCGCTCGAGAACGCGCTTGATGTTCAATGATTGAGCCGAGATACGTCTCGCGCTCCAAGACCCTGAACGATGTCATATCCATGTTCTTCCCGCCTGGGTATTCACCCCCGGGCTGTGGCAGCAGCCGCACAAAGACTAGGTTCGGGAAAGGCATGGAAAACGCCTGAGAAAGTTGGAGATCGGCTGGGACAGGCAGTAGCGAAGCGAAAGGCGCTGGATCGACCTTTGCCCGTGCGGCGCGCGAGGTCCCCAGCTCAACAGCGGATTGACTGGGCTGATCTGGATGAGCGGACGCTCGTTGCAGTTGGAAGGATCGTAGAGGAAATGTGCAGCTTGCTGCCGGCAGTCCAGATTTCCCTCCGCGAGATCGAGCGCAGACTGAAGACTGTGTCGTGGATCTATCTTCGCAAGGACAAGCTCGTGCGTACGATGGAGTATGTCGAGCGCGTCAGGGAAACAACCAAGGAATATCAGGAGCGGCGACTTCGTTCGGTCGTCGATCAGCAGCTCGCTTCTGGGGCGTTTTTGGTGCCGGCTACTGTCGTTCGAATGGCAAGCCTGAAATACGGTGAATGAGGTGATATGGCCCGGCGGTTCATTGCAGAGGCAAGTGATCGTCGCTGGTTCAAGTATCTTTTTCCAGGAATTTCGTGGCTACTCCGCCGGGCCGATTTCAGACTCAGATAACTATTTTGCCAGCTGCTTCACCGCTGCTTGCCTCTCCCGAGGGAGATTGCAGGTGATTGACTCAATCATGTTTTTCCCATGCACAACGACATCCTAGTCTGGCCACCGGCACGATCGTCAGGGACGCGCCTCGAGTACCATGTTGAAGGGCGTCTCGGCCGCGCGCCGTATGCTCCCGAAGCCCGCCTGCTCCAGCACCTCGCGAAGCCTTCGCTCGCCGGCTTGCGCGCCGAGCGCCAGGCCGACTTCCTGCGCCCGTGATCCCGGCGTGCAGATCATGGTCGAAGCGGCATAATAAAGCCGTCCCACCGGATTGAGATTGTCCTCCACCCGGTCGCCGGCCAGCGGCTCCACGATCATCCAGCAGCCGTCCGGGGCGAGCGAGCCATGGATGTGCCGTGCGGCGCCGACCGGATCGCCCATGTCGTGCAGCGCATCGAAAATGGTGACCAGGTCGTAGCCGCGCCCGGGATAGTCCTTTGCGCTCGCGATCTCGAAGCGGACGCGATCGGCGACGCCCGCCCGCTCGGCCGAGCGCCTGGCCCTCTCGATCGATTCCTCATGATAGTCGAAGCCGGTAAAGCGGCTGTTCGGAAAGGCCTGCGCCATGATGATGGTCGATGCGCCATGGCCGCAACCGATGTCTGCCACCTGCGCCCCGGACCGCAGCTTGTCGACCGCTCCGTCCAGCGCCGGCAGCCAGTCCTCGACCAGATGCGCGACATAGCCCGATCGGAAGAAGCGCTCGACCCCGCAAAAGAGGCTGTGGTCATGTTCGTGCCAGCCGACGCCGGCGCCCGATCGAAAGGCCTGCTCGATCTTGCCGCGGTCCAGGAACACGGACGAGATCGTCTCGAACGCGCCTACGAAGAAGGCGGGGCCGTCCTCATCCGCAAAGGCCATCGCCTGTTCGGGCGTCAGCAGGTAGCGACCGCTATCCGCATCGAAGTCGACATAGCCCGCCGCGGCCTGCGCCGCGAGCCATTCGCGCACGTAGCGTTCCTCCGTGTCGGTCGCTGCAGCAAGCTCTGCCGAGGTCATCGGTTCCTTGCCCGCCATCGCCTTGTAGAGGCCCAGCCGGTCACCGAGCAGCACGAGCGGGGCGGTTGCGGTGGCACCGGCGTCGAGCACCAGCCGGTTCATGAGCAGGCCCAGCTTGGCCTGGTCGGGGGCAGTCCGGATTACTTGCAGCATCTTGTCCTCCATGGTCGGATCGTCCGTGATCGAAGTGGTTGGAGGCGAGCTGCGCCTTGCTCCCGGTCCGGGCCGCCAGAATTGATCGAACAATTCGGCGAAGTGGCGCGTGTACCCGCTGGTCGGTCGGCCGCGACGCTGTCCAGGGTCGGGCACGAACCGTCTCCTTCCGCTGCCATCATCCGGCAGCCATGTAACGGGCCGACGTCGCGCTTCGGCAATTAAGCGCACAATTGTAACAGGGCGGGCTCTGAGGCTGGAGCTTCAGGGCGCTTGGCGGTAGAATGGATCTGCGTTTTCCGGAGGGCCGCATGGCCATTGGGACCGACACGGATGCTGGCATGGAGATGCTGGGCGAAGCGCCCTTTCGGCAACTTGCCGATCACCTGCCTGCGCTCTGCTTCATCGCCGATCGCGCCGGCCGCGTCGTGTGGTGCAATCGCCGCTGGCACGATTACACCGGAGTCCCGCTGGACGCAGATCCCGAGCTTGCCTGGCCCGGCGTTCATGATCCGCAACTGCTGCCGGGCGTCCTGAAGCGCTGGTCCGAGGCGTTGAGGACGGGCGAGGCGGGAGAGGCCGTCGTCGCGATCCGCGGCACCGATGGACGCTACCGGCCCTTTCTGACTCGCGCGGAGCCGGTGCGTGACCAGGATGGCGGTGCCATCGCCTGCTGGCTGGGCACCATGACCGAGATCAGCGAACAGCATGAGGCCGAGCGGCATCAGCGTTTCCTGGTCGGCCTGAACGACGCCCTGCGCGATGCCACCGATCCGGACAGCGTCCAAGGGGCGGTTCGAGACATGCTGCGCGCGCATCTGGAGGCGGACCATGTCGATCTCGCCAAGGTCGCGGATATCGGAGCATTCGCCGATGTGGAAGGATGGGCCGAGCTGTGCGCCGCGCGAACCTGGGTAAAGCAGGATACACAGGAAGGGCGCAGCTTCATCCGTGTTCCGCTGATGAGACAAGGCACGATCGACGCGATCTTCGAGCTGGGCTGCGATACGCCGCGTGCCTGGCGCGATGCCGACGTGCGACTGGTCGAGGATGTGGCGGAGCGCAGCTGGACGGCGCTGGAGCGCGCAGCAGCCGAGAATGCGCGCCGCGAAAGCGAAGCGCGGCAGCGTGCGATCGTTGATGCCACACCCGAATGCGTGAAGATCGTCTCGCTCGCAGGCGAGCTTCTGTACATGAACAGCGCAGGCCTGCGGATGATCGACGCCGCGCCCGGCCAGGCTGCCGATCTCGACGTCATCTCTCTGGTCGCGCCGGATCATCGTGCGGCCTGGATCAGGAACCACGGGCGGGTGTGCGCGGGCGAGGCGCTGGCGTGGGAGTTCGACGTCATCGGTCTGCAAGGCACGCGGCGCCGGATGGAGACGCATGCCGTGCCGCTCGCCGCAGCTGATGGATCGCTTCAGCAGCTTGCCGTCACACGCGACGTCACCGAACGACGCGAGGCCGAAGAGCGCTTGCGGGAGAGCGAGGCCCTCCTTGCGGCATTCATGGAGCATGCGCCGGTCGGCATGTACCTCAAGGATGCGGACGGCCGTTATCTCATGGTCAATCCGGAGATGTCCAAGGTGTTCGGCCGTCCCGCTGCGCAGGTGGTGGGCCGTACCGCCACTGATCTTTTCGGCGCGGGCGAGGCGACGATGATCGCCGCGCACGACCGCCGCATCCTAGACACGCTCGAGCCGCATAGCGTGGAGGAATTTCTCCCCCAGTTGGAGGCCTATGGCTGGTCGCTGGTGGTGCGCTTTCCGGTGGCGACGCCGGGGGAGCAGCCGCGGATCGGCGGCTTCGACATCGACATATCGGAGCATAAGCGCGCGGAGGCCGAACTCGCCCGATCGCGCGAGATGCTCTACCAGTCGGAGAAGCTGACCGCGCTCGGATCGCTGTTGGCGGGCGTCAGCCATGAACTTAACAACCCGCTGTCCGTCGTCCTCACCCTGTCGCAGGTGCTCGCCGCCAAGGCCGAGGGCACGCCGTTCGCCGAACGTGCGACGAAGATCCATCGGGCGGCCACGCGTTGCGCCAGGATCGTGCAGAGCTTCCTTGCAATGGCACGGCAGAAGGCGCCCGAACGCGCGAGGCTCGACGCGAACGACCTCGCCCGCTCGGCCCTCGAGCTGACCGGCTATGGGCTGCGGATGGCCGGCATCGATATCGTGCAACATCTCGATCCCGGATTGCCGCCTCTCGACTGCGACGGGGACCAGTTGAGCCAGGTGCTCTTGAACCTCCTCGTCAATGCGCAACATGCGCTGGAGGGCAGCGACGGCCCACGTGTGCTGACGATTGCGACATCCGCCGATGCCCACCGGCGCGTGGTCACCATCTCGATCGCCGACAACGGCCCGGGCGTTCCGGCCGAGATACGCCATCGCATTTTCGAACCCTATTTCACCAGCAAGCCGCAGGGTGTGGGGACTGGCATCGGACTGGCCTTCAGCCTCGGCATCGTCGAGGCGCATGGCGGTACCCTTCGGCTGGAGGACGAGCCAGGCGGAGGCGCACGCTTCGTGATCGAACTCCCCGCCGCGGTCGGCGTCGCGGCCGCCGAGCCGGTCAGGACCCGTCATCCGCACCCGCCTGCGGCTGCCTGCGCGCTGGTCATCGACGACGATGCGGAGGTGGGCGACGCTCTCGCCGAATTGCTGGAACAGCAAGGCTACCACGTGAAGATGGCGCGCTCCGGACGGCAGGCGCAAGCGCTGCTCAGGCGCCACAGCTACGACGCGGTGCTGAGCGACGTGCGCATGCCCGACCTGGACGGCCGCGGCCTGTTCGCCTGGCTGGAGCGCGAGCGTCCCGAATGCCTGCCGCGGCTCGGCTTCGTCACGGGCGACACCCTGGGCAGCACGGCCAGCCACTTCCTTGCGCATGCCGGCCGGCCCGTCCTCGAAAAGCCGTTCGACGCGGACAGCCTGCGCGGCTTCCTCTCCTTGCTGGGAAGCCGGCAGGCGGAGCCCGCCTCGTGAACGACACGCTCTCGACGCACGTCGTGGTGGTCGACGACGAGGAAGACCTTCGCGAAGGGGTGCGTGACTATCTGATGGAGCAGGGTTTCGCCGTAAGCGTCGCCGACGGCGGCTCCGGCCTTCGCGACCTGATGGGCAGCAGGCCGGTCGACCTCGTTCTTCTCGACATCAACATGCCGGGCGAGGACGGCCTTTCCATCGCCCGTTACCTGCGGGAGCGCGGCGGGGTGGCGATCATCATGCTCACGGCCAATCGCGACACGGTCGATCGGGTGGTGGGGCTGGAAGTCGGCGCGGACGATTATGTCGCCAAGCCGTTCGACCTGCGCGAATTGCTGGCCCGGATCAGGGCGGTGCTGCGGAGATCGGCATCCGCGGCTGCACCGATCGCGACCATGGGGCATGAGGTGCGCTTCGGCCGCTGCATCCTCAACATGGAAAACCACAAATTGTTCGAGGCGGACGGGACCGAAGTCGCGATCACCGCGATGGAATATGATCTGCTGCGCACCTTCGCGGAGCATTCGGGCCGGGTGCTCACGCGCGACCAGCTGCTCGACCTGGCACACAATGCAGAGATGGCGCCGTTCGACCGGTCGATAGACATGCGCGTCGCAAGGCTACGTCAGAAGATCGAGCCCGATCCCAAGCTGCCCCGGACGCTGAAGACCGTGCGCGGCGCCGGCTACATCTTCGTGCCGGCAGGGCAGGGCGCCTGAGCCTGTTACATTCGTGACCGCTTTGCCGAGGTGCAGCAATCCGCCTGTGACGCGGCACGTCTAAACCGCCTCTGGTTCGTAGATAAGGAGGTTTCCATGAAGACTCGCATCGACCGGAAGACGCGCAGCCACGCTCGCTCACGCCTGGTTGCCGAAACGCTGAGCGCCATCGGCGCGATCGTGATGACGACCAGCGTGCTGGTGACGGTGGCTCCGCCCGCCGACGTGACGCGGGCACGAGGGGCAATCGTGACGGCGGCATGATCCTGCACGCTGCCGCCGACATCACCCGGCACCGTGCAGCGCGACACGCGTTGAGGCGTGTCATGACGGATTTCGACATAGCGATCATCGGCGCCGGCGCTGCGGGTATCGCCGCCGGCCGCCTGCTTGCCGGAACCGCGACACGCTACATCATCCTGGAAGCAGGCGCGGCGCCGGGCGGGCGGGCAAGGACCGTGTCGGGCGACGGCGTGCATCTCGATCTCGGCTGCGGCTGGCTCCACTCGGCAGACCGCAATCCCTGGGTCGATGCGGCCGACCGGCTTGGCTTCGAAATCGATCGCACCCCGCCCGCCTGGGAAGCGCAGCTCGGCGACCTCGGCTTTTCCCGACAGGAACAACGCGAAGCGGGTGAGGCCTATGCCGCGTTCGAGAAGCGCCTGCGTGAGGCGCCTCCGCCGAGCGACTGCGCGGCTGACGCGCTCGAACCGGGAAACCGGTGGAACGATCATCTCGACGCGATCAGCGGCTATCTGAACGGCGCGTCGTTGCGGCAACTCTCGGTCGCCGACTACCTCGCCTATGAGGATGCGGCGACGGACGAGAATTGGCGCCTTCCCCGGGGTTATGGCGCACTGATCGCGGCGGCAGGTGCCGACCTGCCCATTCGCCTGGGCACGCGCGCCAAGGCAGTGGATCGCCGCCGCAGCCCGCTGCGGCTGGAGACGGACGCCGGCACGATAACGGCCGCGGCCGTGATCGTTACCGTGTCCACCAACGTGCTCGCATCGGGCGCCCTGCGCTTCGATCCGCCACTCGACGACAAGGCGCAGGCGGCCACGCACCTCCCGCTCGGCCCCGCCAACAAGCTGTTCCTTCGCCTCGACGAGCCCGGCGAGTTCCCTCCCGATTGCCACCTGATCGGCGACCCGCATCTCGCAAATGGCGGCAGCTATTATCTGCGTCCCTTCGGCTGCCCGGTGGTCGAATGCTTCTTCGGCGGCACGGGTGCTGCCGAACTGGAGGCGCAGGGTAACGCTGCCACGGCCGACTTCGCGCTGGAGCAATTATGCGGCCTTCTCGGCAGCAGCTTCGGGCGGCGCGCGCATCTCATCACCGGGTCTGCGTGGGGAAAAGAGCCGGCGATCGGCGGATCGTACAGCCATGCCCTTCCGGGCCATGCCGCCGCCCGCGCGATACTGGCCGCAAGTGTGGAGGACCGCATCTTCTTCGCAGGCGAGGCATGCTCCCCCCATGATTTCTCGACCGCACATGGTGCCAACGCGACCGGCGTGGCAGCGGCCGAGGCGGCGCTCGCAGCAGGTCGTGCAACCTAGCCGCAATCCGCGGCGTCTCACCTGTGCCGCACCGGAGCACTGCGGGTTGATCGCGACCACGGCCGGCAAGCCATTGGACTAGCCCGCACGCACGCGTTATCGCCTGCCGCCGTGACCCGCCCGCACATCCCCTTGCGCCTCATCGTCGACACCGGGGCGATCGCCGATAATTGGCGCTGGTTGAGGGCGAAAGGCGGCCAGGCTGCCTGTGGTGCTGCGCTGAAGGCGGACGGCTACGGCACCGGTGCGTCGCAGGCTGCAGCATCTCTCCTGGATGCAGGTTGCCGCGACTTTTTCGTCGCGACCTGGGGCGAGGCGGAGGCACTGCTGCCGCACTTGGGCGATGCAGCCCTGTCCGTGCTGCACGGCGCGGGCGAACAGGACATGCCCTATGCGGCCGCATCGCCCGCACGGCCGGTGCTCAACACGGCTGCGCAAGTGGCGCGCTGGCGGGCTACCTGCCGCCCGTGCGACGTCATGATCGACACCGGCATGAACCGCCTGGGACTGTCGCGGGCGGATGTGGAGGCAGGCTTGCTCGACGGCCTCGTCATCGACACGCTCATGAGCCATCTCGCCTGCGCGGACGAGGACATGCCCGCCAACATGGCGCAATTGTCGGCCTTCCGCGCGGCGAAAGAACGGGTAGCGGCGCGGCGCTATAGCCTGGCGAACAGCGCGGGCATCTGCCTCGGCCGGGACTATGCGTTCGACCTGACCAGGCCGGGCATCGCGCTCTACGGAGGGGTGCCGCGGGCCGAAGCGGCCGGTCATATCCGGCAGGTCGTCCGCATCGAAGCGCAGATCGTCCAGCGTCGCCGGGTGGAGGCGGGTGACGGCGTCGGCTACAATCACGCCTACAAGGCCGATGGCCCCCACGAAATCGCCATCCTCAACATCGGCTATGCGGACGGCTACCTGCGCGGCTTTTCCGGTCGCGGACAGGCACGCGTGGGCGACACGCCGATGCCCGTGCTCGGCCGCGTCTCGATGGACCTCGCCGCCATCTGCGTCGACGCCCAACCCCATCTTCGCGAAGGCGACTGGGTCCAGATCGACTTCGACCTACCGACAGCATCCATCCAGTCGGGCCTCTCGCAATATGAGCTACTGACTACGCTTGGGCGCAGGCACAAGCGTGATTACCGATGATATCCCGACTCAGCGGACTTTGCCTGTGAGATCCAACGGCGTGACCCTGATCCAGCGCGACGCGATCTTCTTGACCCCGCTTGTGACAGGACAACCGGCGTGCCGCGTCCGTACGTCCGGAACACCGTTGGCGTCAGCGTTGCGGAAGAGCAAGGCATCGCCCATCCGGCCCCTCACGTCGATTTCGAGTTGTGGAAAGGACGTCGCACCCCCCCCATAATCATCGTTCAGGTAGATAAGGAACGTCAGGATACGCTGATTGGCTTCGCCCGGAAGCGCATCAAGGTGCGGACGGTACTCATCTCCTGGCTGGTAACGAAGAATTTGCAGAGGCTCACCCTGTTGAGGTGAAGTGTTCGAAGCCAACGCGATACGGCGATTGATCGCATGGATCACAGGATTTTCCGACATCAAGGGAAATGCCATAGCGTCCGAGCGGCGAACGGGATGGCGGATGAAGGCGCCTGTGCCAGGGTCGATGACCATCGATGCGGTGAGGTGCGGTTCGGCCACCTCGATCAGGTAGTTGCATTCCGCTTCTGTAAGAAAGGCGCGGAACAGCCGGACGTCGGGGCTGCCACTTAGGAGTTCCGGTGAGTAGGCTTGCACCGGGTCGCCCGCCGCATCGAGCGACATACTATCAAGCACGCGCATCTGCCGGGCGACGTGGGGCTCCATCTTGCGCCGCTGTAGCAGCTGCATCGCTCCGGACCAGTCGCGAGGCCCGCCGACACCCGCGGCAAGGAAGGCGGTAAACGCATCCAGCGCCTCCATGTCACCCCCAACGGCAGCGCGTCTGAACAATTCACGAGCAGCCCCGAGATCCCGCTGGATAAAATCACCTGCCAGGAACCAACGGGCGAGCTCGACCGAGGCAAGTGCGTCTCCGTTCGCGCTGGCAACTGCGAGACGCTGCGAGGCTTCCCGGTTGCGACCTGCAAGCGCGTCGCGCCGTGCCGCCTCTACAAGAGTGGATTGCATTGTGATCGGCTCACGAAAAGGGGGCAAGAGTTGCCTCTTGCCCCCGAATTCTAACAGTATTCCGCTCAAATCAGAAGCGAGCGCGGAAGCCTGCGAAGAAGTTGCGACCACGTGCATTGTAGATCGCGCTGCCGGCGGCCGTACCGGTCGCGCCGAGCGGCGGAACCGTATTCAGGACGTTGTCGATACCAGCGTAGAAGCTGTACGCATCGTCAAGATTAACCGCGAGGCGCACGTCGTGGTAGAACGTTTCCGGGTAGCTGAGGATATCCGCAGCATCCGCATTCTGCGCGGGACGGCCCTGCAGAACGTTCTGGTCTTCCCAAGCGCCGATCACCATCGAGTCGAGGTAACGCATCTGGTAGCCGATGGTGAGCTGGTTCAGCGTAAGATCGACATCCCACTGGAACTCGTCCTGCGGATCGCCGAGTTCGCCCAGGATCCGGTTCTCGAAATTCGGGTCTGCCGGGTTCGTGTAGGCGCTGTTCTTCAGCTGATGCGTGTAGATGAAGCGGGTATCGATGCGGCTGTTCGCGCCAATGCTCTTGCGATAGGCGATTTCCGTGTCGATGCCGCGCACCTTCAGCGCTGCATAGTTCAGCGGGATGACCTCCAGGCTGGTTGCCAGGATCTCACCCGGGATCTCGTCGGCCGGACCATTGCCAGGACCACGGAACCGCTCGAAGAGCGCGCAGAACTGGTTGTTGCGGTCAGGCAGATCGTAGCAGGTGTTCACGATCGTTTGCGCCGAAGGCGAACTGATCACGTCGTTCACCGTGATGTCGTAATAATCGACGGTGATCGAAAGTCCCGGAGCGAAGCTCGGGGTGACAACTGCACCGACCGTGTACGAGTCGGACGTTTCTTCATTCAGTTCCGGGTTGCTGCCGCTGAGCAGTTCCAGCGAGTAGTTCGGCAAATCAAAGCCGGCGAGCAGCGGGCCAAGATCAGCTGCGCAGTTCGCGGCCCGATACTGCGTACCAGTGCCGATGTTGGCGGGACGGCACGGGTCTTGGAAGCCCGGCGCGAAGTTCTGGCCGAGCGGCGATGCGGTTTCAGCTACGTTAGGAGCGCGCACCGACCGACCGTAGTTCGCACGGAAACGAACGTCCTCGATCGGCTGCCATTCCAAGCCGGCATTGTATGCGAACACCGTTCCTGCGCCGCCCTTGTAGTCGGCGACGCGGCCGGCTGCAGTTACGGCCAGATCCTCGAAGAACGGCGTTCCGCTGAGGAGCGGCAGTCGAACTTCGGCAAACGCTTCCTTCACTTCGAACGAAGGCGGATCGAAGGTCGGCAGTGCGTTATAGAAGGTGAAGCCCTGCTCGACGAGCGGGTCCGCCTGGAAGAACGCATCTTCCCTCCGATATTCGGCACCGATGGCGAAACCGACCGGACCGCCCGGCAGTTCGAACCACTGGCTGGTGTCGCCCGATACATAGCCGCTGAACACGAGCTGCTCGAGCGTGCCGACCGACTCCGTGTCCTGCACGATGTAACCGCGGGCCGCGTCGTTGCCTGCACCGGCGCCGAACGGGTTGTAGGGAATGCAGGCCGAGATGTCGGATGCAAGCAATTCTGCGCTGCGATCGGTACCGATTACGTCAATTCGTGCCGCAGGGTCGAATTGTGCGCGGCAGGCGATCTGGCCCGTCGCCGGGTTGATGCCCGAATCGATCGCCAGCAGGAAGCGCTGCTGGTTGATGTTGCCCAACACGGTGGTCTTCTCGTCGAACCGGCCATAATTGGCGGAGACTTCATACGACCAGTCGTCGTTGAACGTGCCACGAGCACCGCCGACGATGCGGTACGTGTCGCGCTGCGAGCGCTCGTCGCGCACGCCGAGGTCGAGCAGGTAGCGCTGGATCGGGAAACGATAGGTTCCCGCAGCGATCGCCGCGCGATCCGCATCCGTCAATGCGACCTGAGTCGACGTGTTCGGGCGAATGCCGGAAGCCAGGATCTGATTGGCAATCTGCGTACGCAGTGCCGGCGTCAGATACGGGTTGTCCAGGCGAATGCGCTCGCGATTGGCATCGATCGAGCTTCCCTGGATGAACGCGGGGCTGGAGTTCTGACCCTGCGTGTTCACGCGGACGAACTTGGCTTCGATGAACGGTTCAAACGCATCGCTCACGGTGTAGTGAGCCAGGATGTTCGCGTTCATACGCTCTTGGAACGGCAGAACCGTGAGCAGCGGCCCTTCGCGATTGGTCGGTGCGGTACCACCCAGCAGGGAGCCGAGCGGACCGGTGCCGACGCGCGTACCCGTCACTGCGCTGAGGGCCGTGCCCTCCGGGTTGAACTGGAACAGGCAGTTGTACGGGGTGTTGTTGAACCCGCGTCCGCACGGAGCGCCGGCACCCTGAGCGAAGTTGATCAGCGTGTTGGACGAAATGCTGGTCGCCCGGATGTCGCGCATGAAGACGCTGTCGGGGATTCCGTCGCTGCCATTGGGCGTGCCAGCGGGATCGCTGTCGATTGCCACGAAGCCGTTATTCTGACGAAGGTGCGGCACATCGGAGCCAAAGAGGCGCTCTTGATGAGCATATTCCGCGTGGGCGACGATGTTGCCGCGGCCACCGCCGAAGTTCTTGCCCGCCATGATCGAGCCGTACTGATTGCCGCCGGCGCCATAACCGGTGACACCCGCCTGGCCGCGAGCCTGCACGCCTTCGAAGTCGCGCTTCAGGATGAAGTTCACGACACCGGCAAGAGCGTCGGAACCATAGATTGCCGAGTTGCCGCCGGTGACAACGTCCACTCGCTCGAGCAGGTCGCTCGGGATCGTGTTGACGTCGGGCGAAACACCGTTCGAAAGGATGTCGGCAGCGACGTGGCGACGACCGTTGACGAGCACCAGCGTACGCTGCGGACCAAGGCCACGAAGGTCGAGAAGGTTAAGACCAGTCGTACCGAGGAAACGACCGGAATTCTGCTGACCGAAGGTGCTGCGGAGTGCCGGCAGCTCGTTCAGCAGATCACCGATGCTGGTTTGACCCTGCTCAAAAATCTCCTCGCCGCCAATCGCGGTGACCGGAACGTTGGAGGTGAGGCCGGGGCTACGAATGCGGGAGCCGGTGACGAGGATCTCTTCGCCCTGAGTCGCATTTTGACCGGATTCGAGCTCTTGCTCGCCTGCCAGCACTTCCGGAGGCGTGCCCGAGTCCGTCTGCGCGTAAAGCGGCGATGCAGCGCTTAGCGCAAGAATGATAGCCGGCGCAGAACGCAATGCGCTCGTGCCGAGCAAACTCAGCTTCTTCATTACTTGGGGATCCCCTTTGTTATAGCCAGCGTTGATGCTGTCGGATTGTGTGGTGCGTCGCAAGATGCCACGGAAAATCGGTCTGGTATGTCACATGTGTGCAACAGTCCTCGTCCATGTATCTAATTTCTCTCGCAACTCTGTTGCGCGGCTGCCCACGATCATCCCTACATGACCTTGAATAACGGCCAGCGTGTCGCCCACGCGTGATGCACTGTTGCGCGGCACGATGTGATCGCTGGTCGACAGCACGTTCAACACCGGACAGGCGAGGCGGGCGGGGTCGATCGTCCTCCCCGCGACCTGCCAGCCTCCCGATCCGGTGCGGTCACGGCCGAAAAAGTCCTCGAACAACTCGCGTGCTGCGGCGGAGGGGAGAGGGGGGCCGTCATTGGCCCAGTCTTCGAGGGCGACGAATGCGTCGCGCTTCGGATCGTCCCTGGCCAGCGCCGCGAACTGGGCGAACTTGGTAACGGTGCGGACGGGGTCGAGCGTCCAGAAGGCGCTTTGCAGCACTTCCATGGGAAACACGCCCATCGCCTTGCCGACCGGCTCTGCGCCGTTCCACAGCTGCGCGAGCAGCTTGCGCGCTTCATGGGGATAGGCATCGAAGTGCCAAGGCGCGGCGATCAGTATTAGGCCGCTCACCGGGGCGCTCGCCGCCGCCGCCATCGCCATGGTTCCGCCAAGACAATAGCCGGCGAGCACCGGCGCTTCGTTCAGGGCGGCGATCATCGGCAGCAGGATCTTCTCGACATGATCGCCGACCGACATGTCGCGCCGTGCAACCGCCTCCACGCCCCAGTCGAGCAGCAGCACCCTGTGCCCGCGTGCCGCCAGCCAGCGCAGCAGCGACTTTTCCCGACTGAGGTCGAGAACGTTGGGCGGATTGATCAGCGAAGGCACGAACAGCAGCGGCCTTCCCGTACCGCCATAATCGCGCAGCACCGCCCCATGCGCCTCGGCAATCGCCGGCATGAGCGGCATGGGTGCGGGGCGCTGTGCCTCCTGATATTCACGCAGCCCCTTGAGTGCCGCGGCCATCAGCGCCGGGTCGGCCGCGGCTTCGCGGCGCAGCATCTCCAGGAACAAGGGAAGCGGGCGGGGTTTTTGTTGCGGCGCGGTAAGTTCCGGTGTTAGGCTCGACCCCCTGAAAAAAGGGGGAGGATTCATGGCGTTGGCCGGAGCAGATGACGTGGTCATCATCAAGAAATACGCCAACAGGCGTCTTTATAACACTGAAAGCTCGACCTACATCACGCTCGACCATCTCGCCGAGATGGTTCGCGCCAAGCGTGAGTTCAAAGTCATCGATGCCAAGTCGGGTGACGACATCACGCACAATGTGCTGACCCAGATCATCATGGAAGAGGAAGCGGGCGGCAATGCGATGCTGCCGGTCAACTTCCTTCGCCAGCTTATCGCCATGTACGGCGATTCCATGCAGTCGATGGTGCCGCAATATCTGGAGGCGTCTCTGGAGGCGTTCCAGCGCAACCAGTCGCAGTTCCGCGATGCCATGGCCGGCGCGTTCGGCAGCGGTCCGTTCGCCGAGATGGCGAAGCGCAACATGGACATGTTCGCAGCCGCGACCCGCGGTGCCCAGGCACCCAAGAACGAGGCGAAGGACGAAACGCGCTCCGAACTGGCCGATGTGAAGGCGCAACTCGCGGCACTACAGGAAAAGCTCGACAAGCTCGGCGGCTGACCGGCGCACCCATCAATCCGCCGCGATCGTCAGCGCCTCCAGCGTCAGGCGCATCCCGTCTGGGCTGCGTTCCTTCTTGGCCAGCCGGATGTCGGCGAGCAGGTGAGGCCCAAGGTCGAATTCTCGCTCGCTTAGCCCCCGGGCGAAGGCTTCGGCGGCGCCATCGGCATCGTTGCCGCCGACATTCAGCGTCACGACATGCCGCACGCCCTTGAAGGCGGCACTGGCCCACGGGCGAGCGTGAACGCGCTCGAAACGCAGCGGAGCAACTCCGAAACCTGAGGAAAGGGCGTGCACCAGTGCGTCGCTTGCATCCTTCACAGGCACGGCCGCGATCCTTCCATGCGGTCGAGATAGGCGATCACCCGCGAAGCGGTACGGCCCCGCGGCTCTCGACCGTTGCGCAGGTCGAGCACGAATCGCGGATCGCGCACCGCCTCCCGCCCGAAGCGTGTGGGCGGCGTCCCCGTTCGCCTTAAATGCAGTTCGATCCTTCTCAGCAGATGCACCGGTTCGTTCCCTCGACTCAGATGTTCCTGTTATGTTCAAAATCGTTAGAGATTTCCTACAAGTCGATAGGAAATTTCCTATTGCGGGTTCGCGCGGGTGTGCGTAGGGGCAGGTCATGTCTGATGCGGATGCTCGTGCGACCCTGGCGCGCCTCGCTGCCGAGCGGGGGGAGGACCTTGCCGCCCTATCGCGACTGATCGGGCGCAACCCGGCCTATGTGCAGCAATATATCAAGCGGGGCAGCCCCAAGCGCCTGGCAGAGGATGATCGTCGTGCGCTCGCCCGCTATTTCGGCGTGCCAGAAGACATGCTCGGCGCGCGCGGGGCCGAACCGCAGCACGGGCCCGTGCCGGTGCCGCGGCTGGATGTCGGAGCGTCGGCCGGTCCAGGGGCCTTCGTGGGCGGTGAGCGGGCGCTGTCGCAGATGGCGTTCGATGCGCAGTGGCTGCGGCGGATCGGTGCCGGCGACGGCAAGGCGCTGTCGATCATCCGGGTGGAGGGCGACTCGATGGCGCCGACCCTGGTGGATGGTGACGAGATCCTGGTCGACCGCGCCGACGCGGTCGATCGCCTGCGCGACGGGATCTACGTCCTGCGGCGCGACGACAGCCTGATGGTGAAGCGCCTGTCGCCCAGCCCGGCAGGCGGGACGGTCAGCATCACCAGCGACAATCCGGCCTACCAAAGCTGGCCGGATTGTCCGCTGGCGTCGCTTCAGGTGGTGGGCCGGGTGGTGTGGTGCGGACGAAGGCTGGGGTGAGCCTCTGCCCTTGGTAGCCGCGTCGGATCATTGCTGTGCCGGCCGGCTGTCGCAGCGATCAGTGCGGGGTCGCGCCGAGTTCGAAGCCCGTCTTGTCATGCAGTGCGAAGCGATCGACGATGTCTGCGCTTGCCTGGTTGTAGCCGATGATATCGACCTCGCACCCATCGCGGCGCAGCCTCGCCACGATCTTGTCGAGCGCACCCACGCCCGAAATGTCCCAGAAATGCGCGTGCGTCACGTCGATGACGACGCGGGCGGCTTTCTCCTCTGGCTGGAACGCCTGCGTGAAACGATCCACCGATGCGAAGAAGATCTCGCCGGTGATCCGATAAGTCGCCTGCATGCCGTCCTCCGAAGGCTCGCGCACGACCGAGAACATGCGACGGACCTTGCCGGCGAAGAAGATGCCGGACAGCAGCACGCCCGCCAGCACGCCAAGCGACAGATCGTGGGTGGTCACCACGACCAATACGGTGGTCACCATCACTATCGAGGAGGTTGGCGGGTGCCGGCCTATGTTCACGATCGAATTCCAGCTGAACGTGCCGATCGAGACCATGATCATCACCGCTACCAGCGCCGGCATCGGCATGCGGCCGACGAACGGGCCCAGCATCGCGAGCAGGAACAACAGAACGGCGCCTGCCACGAAGGTCGAGAGGCGGGTGCGGCCGCCCGAACTGACGTTGATCACCGACTGGCCGATCATCGCACAACCGCCCATGCCGCCGAAGAAGGCCGATACAATGTTCGCGCCACCTTGCCCCGCGCATTCCTGGCGCTTGTCGCTGTCGGTGTCGGTCATGTCGTCGACGATCTGCGCGGTGAGCAGCGATTCCAGCAGGCCCACCGCAGCCATGGTCAGCGAATATGGAAGGATGATGCGCAGCGTGTCCAGGTTGAGCGGGACCTGGGGCAGCATCGCGACGGGCAGCCCTTCCGGAAGCTTACCCATGTCGCCGACCGTATTGACCGGCAGGCCCAGGCCGATGCTGACGGCGCTGAGCACCAGGATGGCCACCAGTGGAGACGGAACGAGCGTGGTGATGCGTGGAAGACCGTAGATGATGGCAAGACCGCCGGCGACCATCGCGTAGGTCTCCCACCCGACGCCGATAAGCTGCGGCAGTTGGGCCATGAAGATAAGGATGGCGAGCGCGTTGACGAACCCGGTGATGACCGATCGCGAGACGAACTGCATCAACAGGTCCAGCCGCAAAAGCCCCGCGACGATCTGGATCAGCCCCATCAGGATGGTGGCCGCAAACAGATATTCGACGCCATGGTCGCGGACCAGCGGGACCACGAGAACGGCGACTGCCGCCGTGGCGGCCGAGATCATGCCCGGCCGGCCCCCGATCAGCGACACGGTTATCGCGATGGCGACCGATGCGTAGAGGCCGACACGCGGATCGACGCCGGCGATGATCGAAAAGCCGATCGCCTCCGGGATGAGCGCAAGTGCTACGACGATGCCGGCCAAAATGTCGCGGCGGGCGGTAGTGCCGTCAGTGAACCACTGGCGACGATAAGCGGGAAGGTCGAATGTCATTGTTGATCCACAACAGGGCACGGCGCCTGCAACGGCGCGTCGAAGATGGTGCATGTTGTTGTCCGGCGGATCGGCGGCCGGAATAGCCACCCGGGATTTCACCGGGTCCTTGCGATTGCGGCACCCTTAGAAGAACCAGGCCGAGAATGGCAATATGCATGACAGGCCACCCACCACAGGGGCGCCGATGTCGCTGCTCGCAGGCTGGTCGATCGGCACCGCGACGATCATCTGGGCAGCTTCCGCGATTGCCACCTGCGCCGCGCCATGCCACTCCCGCTTGCATGAAGTCCGCTCCGATCAGCGTCGCGCAGGTGATTACCGGGACGGCGGCGGGGCTTGCCTTGCTCTACTTCCTGCGCTCCATCCTCATCCCGGTGGTGATCGCCTTCGTGCTTGCCATCCTGGTCGATGCGCTGGTGCGATCCATCGTGAAGCGCTGGCCGCGTGCGCCAGGCTGGGCGGTTGCGGCGGCGGCCGGTGCGATCATCGGCGGGGCGGCATTCGGCGCCATCTATGTGCTGGCGAAGGGCGGGGCGGAAATCGTCGCGACCGGACCCGCTCTGCTCGCCCGGCTGGATCAGTTGGTCGAACAGATCGGCTACAGCCTTGGCGCCGATCAGGACATCCACCTGTCGACCATCGTCGGCCAGGTCAGCCTTCCCAGCCTTGCGGGCGAAGTGCTGCAACAATTGCAGGGCGTCATTTCCGGCCTGTTCCTGATGCTGGTCTATTTCGGTTTCATGCTGGGAACGCGCGGCCGTATCGCGCCCAAGGTGCGCAGTCTCGCGGCGGCCTCGTCATCCGATACGGGCCGCATCCGGGCGGGGATGAGCAAGATCGCGGCGGATATCGAAACCTACGTGTGGGTGCAGACCCTGACCGGCCTCATGCTGGCGGGGATATCGGGGGCGCTGATGGTCGGCGTGGGGCTGGAAAACGCCTTGTTCTGGACGGTGATCCTGTTCCTCCTGTCCTTCATCCCGGTGATCGGCGTGACGGTGGGATCGGTGGCGCCGGCATTGTTCGCGCTGCTTCAATTCCCGACCTATTGGCAGGCCGCGCTCGTGTTCGGCGGGATCCAGGTCGCCGCTTTCGTGGTCGGCAACCTCATCTACCCGCGCATGCAGGCGGATACCCAGAATATCGATCCGGTGGCCACGATACTGGCCCTGTCCTTCTGGGGGTTCCTGTGGGGCATACCGGGGGCGTTCCTGGCGGTTCCGCTCACCCTGATGCTGATGATGGTCTGTGCACAATTCGAAAGCAGCCGCTGGGTCGCTGTGCTGCTGTCGCATGATGGCGGGCCGAACTTCCCCAGCGCCTTGCCGGGCAAGCCGCCCGCGGACGATCAGCCCGGCTGACGCGCCTCTTCGGCCTGGCGCGCGAGCAGGCCGGGCGCCTGCTCCGGCACCATCCAGCGCGTTTCGAACACCTCGACGCTGTCGAAGATCGGCGTCGTGAAATAGGGGTCCTCGGCCATGTAGCGGTCGAGCGCCGCCCGATCGGGCACATCGAACACGAACAGGCTGCCGACCATGCGGCCCTGCTCGAGCAGGGGGCCGGCAAAAACGATCATGTCCTGCCGCGCGGACACGAAATCGAGATGCGCCGCGCGGACGCGCAGCCGCGCTTCGCCCGTGGGCTCGTCGCGCGCGATGACCGCAAAGTGCATCGGCCTAGCGCCTGCGATCGATGATCAGCAGCGCGGCGACCAGCAGCAGCCCGATCCCCGCGCCGGCAAGGAAACCGACGCTGGTCTGGCGATAGTAAATACCGACGGCAACGCCGATCATGATCGCGGCGGAGAGCAGGCAGCCGCCTCCGATGGGCGTGCGTGGCGAGCGTTGGGCGTTCATGCCGCCTCCTTTGGCAGCTTCGGCGCGGGCATTCCAGCCTCTTGGCCAGCCTCCCGGCCAACCCCTCGATCAACCTTCTCGCCAACCCCGCGACCCGCCTGCCGCGCAGCGGCTTTTCTGTTCTGGCCCCATACACTTTGTGCGGCTAAGACTTGCATCATGTTACAAGTCGCTGCGGGGCGGCATGTGGCGGCCGCGCTTGCTGCCGCGACGGTCCTGCTCACCCCCGGACATGCCCGCGCGCAGACGTCGGACGGCTTTGAGGCGCTTGACCAGCCGCTCGACCCCTCCGCACCGCTCGACCCGATGCCGGAGATCGACCTGCCCTGGCCCGATCTGGAGGCGGACAGCGACGCGGCGATCGCGACCGCGCCCGACACCAGCATCGCCGGGGCCGCAGCCGAGCGCACCTATCGTATCCGTTTCGAAGGGCTGGACGCGATCGAGGGCGGTGACCTGCTCACCCAGTTTCGCAGCCTGTCCACCCTGCAGGCCAATCGCGCAGACCCGGCCAATGCGGCGCAGATCGACCGGCGTGCGCGTGAGGATGCGGACCTGCTCGCCGAACTGCTGCGCGCGCGCGGTTACTACGATGCCCTGGTCCGAACCCGCGTCGAGAGCACGGCGCCCACGACGGCCGACGTCGTGCTGGAGGTGGAGCCGGGCCCCATCTACCGCTTCGCCGACGTGCGCCTCCCCGGCGTCGAGCAGGCGGGCGAGGATGCGGCGGCGCTGCGGGCCGCGTTCGGCGTGGACGTGAACGACCCGGTCGATGCGGCCGCCGTCATTGCGGGGCAGGGGGCGCTTCGCACCGAACTCGGCAATCGCGGCTTTGCACTGGCGGCGGTGGGCGAGCTCGAGATCGTCGTGGATCACGATACCCGCACCGCGACCCTGTCCCTGCCCGTCAATCCGGAGGGCGCCCGCCGCTTCGGCGCGATCCTGGTGGAAGGCACGCCGCTGTTCAGTGCCGGCCACATCGGCACCATCGCCCGCTTCGACGAGGGCGATCCTTATCGCAGCGCCGATGTCGAGGATCTGCGCCGCGCCCTGGTCAATACCGGCATCGTTTCCGCGGTGAACCTGCGGCCCGTGCCGCGCGAAGGCACGGACCTGGTCGACCTAGCCGTGTCGCTGGAGCCTGCGCCCATGCGCACCATCGCGGGGGCCGCCGGCTACGGCACGGGGGAGGGCGTGCGTGTAGAGGCGAGCTGGCAGCATCGCAATCTCCTTCCGCCCGAAGGTGCCGTCACTTTCCGCGGCATCCTCGGCACGCGCGAGCAGTTCGTTTCCGCGGTCCTGCGCCGCAACAATTTCCGCCGCCGCGACCAGGCGTTGAACGGCATCGTCGCGGTCGGCCATGTGGAGCGCGACGCCTACCAGGCCGACACTTTCCAGCTCGGCCTCAACATCGAACGCCAGTCCAACTTCATCTGGCAAAAGGAATGGACCTGGTCCGCAGGCGCCGAGCTGATCGCGTCCGACGAGCGCGACGTGGACGTGGACAGCGGCACCACCCGCAGCCGCACCTTCCTGATCGGCGCGCTCCCCGCCACGCTCGCCTATGACGGGTCGAACGACCTGCTCGATCCGACTGAGGGCTTTCGCCTCGCCGCTCGCTTCTCGCCCGAGGCGACGATCCAGGATGGCTTCTTCGGCTATGCCCGGCTCCAGCTCGACGGCAGTTTCTACCGGCCGGTCACCGACAATATCGTGCTCGCGGGCCGTGCGCGCCTCGGCACCATCAACGGCGAGGATCGTGACCGCATCGCCCCGTCCCGCCGCTTCTACGCGGGCGGCGGCGGGTCGGTGCGCGGCTACGGCTACCAGCGCCTCGGACCCCGCGATCCCGTCTTCGACGATCCGATCGGCGGCAAGAGCCTGGCCGAATTCTCGATCGAGGCACGCGTGCGCACGCCGCTGTTCGGCGGCGCGCTAGGGTTCGTGCCGTTCATCGATGCCGGCAACATCTACACCGGCTCCGCGCCAGACATCAGCAACCTGCGCTTCGGCGCCGGCATCGGCGTTCGCTACCATACCAGCTTCGGGCCGATCCGCGTCGATGTCGGCACCCCGCTGGACCGGCGCAGCGGCGACGACCTCATCGCCGTCTACGTATCGCTGGGCCAGGCATTCTGATGGGAGAGGAGGCGCCCTCCGCGCCTGAAGAGGGCGGGTCTGCGACCAGGAAGCGTCGCTGGTGGCCCTTCCTGTCATGGCCGCTCAAGATCGTGGTCGGTCTCCTTGCCGCCCTCCTGCTCGCGGTGGCGGCCTTTCTCGCATTCCTCGATACCGGGCCCGGCCATCGCTTCATCGCGGACAAGGTTGCCGACCTTGCCCCCCGTTCAGGGCTGCGCATCGTCATCGGCCGCATCGAAGGATCGATCTGGGGCGAAACCCGGCTGCGCAACGTGCGCCTCTACGACCCGCAGGGCCAGTTCGCCGAGGTGCCGCTGCTGGAACTCGAATGGCAGCCGCTGGGCTGGCTCGCCAACCGCCTGCTGATCGACGAGGCGAGCGCGGACCTCGTCTACCTCGACCGGCTCCCCCGTCTTCGCCCCAGCGAAGAGCCGGGTCCCATCTTGCCCGGCTTCGACATCAACGTCGGCCGCCTGCGCGTCGGACAATTGCGCCTGGGGCGGGCCGTCACCGGCAAGGCACAGGTGGCGAGCCTGTTCGGCGAGGCCGATATCCGTGCCGGCCGCGCCCTCGTCAACCTGCGCGCCGGCGTGCGCGGCGGCGATCGCCTTGCCCTGCTGCTGGATGCCGAGCCAGACCGCAACCGCTTCGACCTGGAGGCGCGGCTGGTCGCCCCGGCGGACAGCGTGGTGGGCGCACTCGTCGGCACGCGGCGCCCCATCCGCCTCCTCGTCACCGGCGACGGCAGCTGGTCGCGCTGGAACGGCCGTGCCCAGCTCAACCTGTCGGGGCGCCGCACCGCCGATCTCGCCCTCTCCGCCGCCGATGGGCAATATGGTCTCCAAGGCACCGCCGCGCCGTCTCCGTTCCTGCGCGGCAAGCTGCAGCGCCTGAGCGCACCCCAGCTGCGTGTCGGTGGCCGTGCTACGCTCGTCGACCGCCGCCTTTCCGGCCGGGTTTCGCTCGCCTCGCCGGCGCTGCGCGTCGAGGCCGCCGGCGCACTCGACCTCGCCAACCGCGCTTTTCGCGATGTCCGCATCGGTGCCGACCTGCTTCGCCCGCCCGCCTTGTTTCCCAACATGCGCGGCAATCGCGTCCGCCTAACCTTGCTGCTCAACGAAGGCTTCGACCGGGCACGTTTCGCCTATCGGCTGAGTTCGCCGCGGGTGACGTTCGACCGCACCGGTTTCGATGATGTGCGTGCCGAAGGGCGCGGACGCTGGTCGCGGCAACCGGTTCGTGTGCCTGTTCTGCTGTCCGCGCGCCGCGTGACGGGGGTGGGCGATGTCGCAGGCGGCATCCTCGCCAACCTTCGCGTGCAGGGCGTCCTCGCCGTCACGGGCAAGAGCATCAGCGGCAAGGGGCTCAGCCTTTCTTCCGACCGGCTGCGGGGAACCCTCGCTTTGTTCGTGGACCTCGCCACCGGCCGCTACGACGTGGCGCTATCGGGCGGGCTGACGCGCTATCGCATACCCGGCCTCGGCATCGTCGACGTGACGAGCCTGCTCAATGTCGTGCCCGGCCCGAACGGGCGCGGCACGGTGGTGACCGGCACCGGCCGCGCCTGGGTGCGGCGGCTCGACAACCGGTTCTTCGCCGGGCTGGCGGGCGGCTTGCCGCGGTTGGAAACCGGCCTGTTGCGCGGCGCGGACGGCGTGCTCCACTTCCGTGGCCTCAGGCTGGTGGCTCCCTCCATCCGGATCAGCGGCAACGGCTATCGCCGCCGCGACGGCAGCTTCCATTTCGAAGGGCGGGGCACGCAGGCGACCTATGGTGCCTTCTCCATCATCCTCGACGGGAATATCAGCCGCCCGCGCCTGCTGATCCGCCTCGACAATCCCAATGCCGCCCTGGGGCTCAGGGATGTCGCGTTGACGCTCGATCCGCGCGCCGACGGCTATGCCTATCGCGCGGAGGGCATGTCGCATCTCGGGCCCT
Source organism: uncultured Allosphingosinicella sp. (assembly GCA_934539295.1). Lineage (GTDB taxonomy): Bacteria > Pseudomonadota > Alphaproteobacteria > Sphingomonadales > Sphingomonadaceae > Allosphingosinicella. The sequence goes on along the minus strand of CAKTCN010000021.1, from coordinate 32,543 downwards.
TCACCTCCGACGGGACGATCCTGCTTCCGCCGGGCGAGCCGGCCACCGTCAACGTTGCGCAGGTCAATGTCTCGGGCACGCGGGCCTCCGGCGCGCTCCGGTCGGATGCAGGCGGCTTCACCGGACGGCTGGACGTGACCGGCGGCGGGCTCGGGGGCTCCCTGTTGTTCGATGCGGTGAACGCCGTGCAGCGGATCCGCGTGGACCTCGCGGCCGAGGATGCCCGCTTCGCGGGACCATCGCCCACCACCATCAGGCGCGGCCGCCTGCGCGGCACGATCATGCTCGATCCCGCCGGCACCTCGCTGCTCGGCGGCCTGTCGGTGCGGGGGCTCAGCCGCGGCGGGATCAACATCGCGACGCTCGATGCCGATGGCGAGCTGCGCGGCGGCAGTGGCCGTGTGACCGCCAGCATCGGCGGCACGCGCGGCCGCGCCTTCTCCTTCCGCACGGTCGCCGACATCGCCCCCGATCGCATCAGCTTGTCGGGCAGCGGCACGCTAGATCGCCGGCCGCTGACTATTGAACGGCCCGCCGTGCTGCTGCGCACCGACGATGGCTGGCGGCTCGCGCCCACTGCGATCAGCTTCGCGGGCGGCAACGGGACCGTGTCCGGCCTGTTCGGCGGCACGGCCAGCGATCTCGACGCGCGTATCGAACAGATGCCGCTCACGGTGCTCGACATCTTCTATCCCGAACTGGGCCTCGGCGGCACCGCGTCCGGTACGCTCAGCTACCGCTTCCCCAATGACGGTTCGGTGCCGAGCGGGGATGCCAATCTGCGCATCCGGGGGCTGACCCGGGCCGGCCTCGTCCTCTCGTCCCGCCCCGTCGACATCGGCGTCATCGCCCGGCTGGCGAACGGCGCCGCGGCGATGCGCGCCGTTGCCGTCAGCGAGGGCCGGACCATCGGTCGGGCCCAGGCGCGGGTGGCACCGCTTGCCGGCGGCAACGGCATCTGGGATGCGATCCGCCGCGCCCCGCTGCGTGCCCAGATCCGGTATAATGGGCAGGCGGATACGCTGTGGCGGCTGACCGGCATCGAACTGATCGACATCAGCGGCCCCGCCGCGATCGGCGCGGACGTAGGCGGCAGCATCGCCAATCCCATCATCCGCGGATCGATCCGCACGCAGGCGGCGCGGCTGGAAAGCGCCGTGACCGGCACCGTCGTCCGCGACCTGCAGGCCAGCGGCCGCTTCGACGGCTCGCGCTTGCTGATCGACAGCTTCAGCGGCGCCACTGCCCGTGACGGCAGCGTGTCGGGCCGCGGCGCCTTCGACCTCGGCGTGGCCGAAGGTGTCGGCATCGACCTCACCGTGGACGCCCGGTCCGCCCTGCTGATCGATCGCGACGACCTGAAGGCGCAGGTTACCGGCCCCATTAGCTTCCGGTCGGATGGCAGGGGCGGGGCAATCTCCGGCGACCTCGAACTGGTCAGCGGCAGCTTCCGCCTCGGCAGCGCCACCGCCGCGGCCCAGGTCCCGCGCCTTGCCGTCACCGAACGCAACCGCCCGCCGGAGGAAGGTGCTGTCCGCCGCGCGGCGCAGCCCTGGGCAATGGATCTGCGGCTGCGCGGCGACAATCGCCTGGTCGTCACCGGGCTCGGCATTACCAGCGAGTGGGAGGCGGACCTGAAGGTCGCCGGCACCGTGACGACGCCGCGCGTGACCGGCAGCGCAGAACTCATCCAGGGCAGCTACGACTTCGCCGGCCGCCGGTTCGACCTGGAACGCGGCACCATCCGCTTCCAGGGCGAAAGCCCGCCCAATCCCGTGCTCGATATTGTCGCGGCGGGGGGCGTGCAGGGGCTCAATGCCACCATCCGCGTCACGGGGCGCGGACAGGCGCCGGAGATCGACTTCACCAGCACGCCCGCGCTGCCGGAGGATGAGTTGCTGAGCCGCCTGCTGTTCGGCACCTCTATCACCAACCTGTCGGCCCCGGAAGCGCTCCAGCTGGCGACGGCGGTCACCGCCCTCAACAATCCGGGCGGCGGGCTCGACCCGATCAATGCCGTGCGCACCGCCGTCGGCCTCGATCGTCTCCGAATCCTGCCCGCCGACGTGGTGACGGGGCAGGGGACGTCGATCGCCGCCGGCAAATATCTCGGTCGCCGCTTCTATGTGGAGGTGATTACGGACGGGCGCGGCTATTCCGCCACCCAGGCCGAATATCAGATCACGCGCTGGCTCTCGATCCTGGCCAGCATCTCGACGATCGGGCGCGAAAGTACCAACGTCCGCATCTCGCGCGACTATTGAGGCTGCGCTTGACAGGATTCGTGACGTTTCCTACACGTTCTGCGTTCGTTCCGAACGGGAGCCGCCGAAATGCTGACGCGCAAGCAACATGAGCTTCTTCGCTACATCCACGCCCATCTCGGCGAAACCGGGGTGTCGCCTTCGTTCGAGGAGATGAAGGAAGCGCTGGAGCTGAAGTCCAAGTCAGGCGTGCACCGGCTCATCTCGGCGCTGGAGGAGCGGGGCTTCATCCGCCGCCTGCCCAACCGCGCCCGCGCGCTCGAAGTGGTGAAGATGCCGGAGGCTGGCGCCGCCAGGGCACCTGCGCCCGCCAGGGTCGAAGTGCCCAGGGCTGCCAATTCGAACGACATCATCGAACTGCCGCTGCACGGCCGTATCGCCGCCGGCACGCCGATCGAGGCGCTTCAGGGCAATGAAAGCCTGCCGGTTCCCGCCGCCTTGCTCGGCCCCGGCGAACATTATGCGCTGGAAGTAGCCGGTGACTCGATGGTGGACGAGGGCATTCTCGACGGCGACTATGCGCTGATCCGCAAGACGGACGTTGCGCGCGATGGCGAGATCGTGGTGGCGCTGATCGACGAGGAGGAAGCGACGCTCAAGACCTTCCGCCGCGAAGGCAGCATGATCCGCCTCGACCCTGCCAACCGCAACTACGATCCCCAGCGCTACGAACCTGCCCGCGTTCGCGTGCAGGGCCGCCTCGCCGGGCTGCTGAGGCGCTACTGAAATGGCCGCACGCATGAACTATGTCGAGCTGCCGGGCAGTGAACTGGCAGCGACCAAGACCTTCTACGAGAGTGCGTTCGGCTGGCAGCTGACGGCATTCGGCCCAACTTACGCGGCAACGATGACCGGCGATGTCGACCTAGGCCTGCAAGGCGATGCCAGCGAGGCACCTGCGGCACCGCTGCCGGTGATCGAAGTCGACGACCTCGAGGCTGCGTTGGGGGCTGTCCAGGCCGCCGGCGCCACCATCCTCCGCCCGATCTTCGTCTTTCCCGGCGGCCGCCGCTTCCACTTCCGTGATCCCAGCGGCAATGAACTGGCGGCGGTGAAAAGCGACCATTGATTGATGGGGAGGCGATCGCCTTCCACGTGGATCATGAGCCATTTCGATTGTAAACTGGCTCGGTTGCTATCCACGTCCAGCCGTGATCCACTCCGCTCGGGCTGAGCCTGTCGAAGCCCGCATGTCTTCTGTGCCTGCCTTGGGGTGCATGCCAAAGAGCGCTCTAGAACAGGCCATGTCTAAGACCCGCGAACGAGAAACCATTTTCCTACAGCCCGCACCTGATGCCACATAGGCACCGCGCTCTTTCGCATCGTCGCGACTAATCGATCAGGTCGATCAAAATAGCTTTCATTGATCGAGCGGATTCTTCCCGCAGCCTGACTTTAGTGACCTTTGGCCCCTTGGGGCGGATGAGCCCGCCGGATCAAAGCCGATGCCAGCCGGTTCTCGCCTCATGCCACGGGCTCTCAAAGTCTATCGCATGCCGGTCGGCTTCCACGACGCCTACGTCGCTGCCGCCAGCCAGAAGGACGCGATCGCCGCCTGGGGCAGCGACAAGGACGTGTTCACCCGCGGTCAGGCCGAACTCGTCACCGACCCCGAACTGACCGCCGACCCGCTTGCCTCACCCGGCACGGTCATCAAGCGCCTCCGCGCCACCGCCGCCGAACAGATCGAGGCGCTGGGCGAAGCTGAACCAGCACCGGTCAGGACTCGTCCTTCCGCCCCGAAGCGGCCGGCTCCCAAACCGAAGCCTCGTCCCTCCCGCGCCAGGCTCGACCAGGCCGAAGAGGCAGTCGACGCCGCTGCCGCGCGACACAAAGTCGCCCTGAAGGAGCTGGACCAGCGGGAAGCGGCCTTGCGCCGCGAACGTAAGGCGCTCGAAGCCGAGCAGGCGCAGGAGCTCGATCACCTGCAAGCCGCGCGCGACAAGCAGCGGAATGCCTTTGACGAGGCCCTCCGGAAATGGCGTGGCTAGGCCGTACTGGCGCGCTCTCAGGAAGGCGGGAATGGGAGCGCAGGTAGGTCAGCCGGCACCTTGCGGCGTCGCTGGGACTTTGCTCGTCGAGCCCTCGGCGTGACGTTAGAAAGGCACCTTGATCGTCACCTTGGCCCGGTTGCTAGGTATGCCGCCAACCTCGACCTGCTCGACATCGATCGAGCCCTTCACCTTGCCACCAAGTGACGTTTCCGCCCGTGGCGGACCTTCCTCATAGTCGGCAGGGCGGGGCGGGGCTCGGTAGCGGTTCGGATCGCGGCGCCCGCACACCACGATCTCGTCCGCAGAGCCCGTGGCAGCGCAGTCGCGTCGCTGTCGCTCGACCAAGCCGCGCGCGTCGATCGACGGATCCTTCGGTGCGAAGTCGGGACGCGCGGGGATGAGGGCGGCGACCTGCAATGCGATCATCAGGCTGGGATGCATCTTCGCTCCGCCGAAGTTCGCAACATGGTCGCGGCCGATTGCGGCGAAGTCGTGACGGCAAAGAAAAAGCCCCGCCGTTTCCGGCGAGGCTTCTTCTCGTTCACGCATCTGCGCCGGACTTAGTCCTGCAGATACTCGCCCGCATCGGCGTCGGTGCCGGTACCCGAGGGCGCGACCGCACCCAGCGGATCGTCGCCGATGCCGGCTTCCGGACCCTGGGCCAGTTCGGCCGCATGCTCCTCGGCTGCGCTGTTCGGCGCGACCAGGGCTTCCTGCAGGCGGCGATGCTGCGCACGAAGCGCGGCGTCGCGGCTGCTGGCTGCGATGCGCATGCGGTTCATGCCCGCACCGGTACCCGCCGGGATCAGGCGGCCGACGATGACATTCTCCTTGAGGCCGTCCAGCGTGTCGATCTTGCCCTGCACCGAAGCCTCGGTGAGGACGCGGGTCGTCTCCTGGAACGAAGCGGCCGAGATGAAGCTGCGGGTCTGCAGCGACGCCTTGGTGATGCCGAGAAGGATCGGCTTGCCCTGCGCGGGCTGCTGGTTCTTCTCGAGCTTGGCGTTGATCTCGTTCATCTCCGCCAGGTCCACCTGCTCGCCGACGAGGAGAGTGGTATCGCCGCTCTCGATGATCTCGACCTTCTGCAGCATCTGACGAACGATAGTCTCGATGTGCTTGTCGTTGATCTTCACGCCCTGCAGTCGATAGACTTCCTGGATTTCCGCCACGAGATACTCGGCCAGTGCCTTGACGCCCAGCACTTCGAGGATGTCGTGCGGATCCGGCGAGCCGCCGATCAGGTTGTCGCCGCGCTTGACGAAGTCGCCTTCCTGCACGTCGATGACCTTGGACTTGGGCACCAGATACTCGACGACCTCGCCGCCATCCTCCGGCTGGATGCCGATCTTGCGCTTGGCCTTATAGTCCTTGCCGAACACGACACGGCCCGAGACCTTTGCGATGATCGCATTTTCCTTCGGCTTGCGCGCCTCGAACAGCTCCGCCACGCGCGGCAGACCGCCCGTGATGTCGCGGGTCTTGGCGGCTTCGCGGGAAACGCGGGCGAGAACCTCGCCGGCGGCAACCGTTTGGCCGTCCTCGACCGAGAGCATCGCACCCGGCGCCAGCATGTAGCGTGCGGCCTCGCCCGAATTGTCGTCGAGCAGGGTGATGCGCGGACGCAGATCCTCCTTCGAACGTGCCGAGCCGCGGAATTCCGTGACGACGCGCTGGGCGATGCCCGTCGCTTCGTCGACCTGTTCGGTGAGCGTCTTGCCCTCCGTCAGATCCTGGAACTTCACGATGCCGCCCTTCTCGGTAATCACCGGCATCATGAACGGATCCCACTCGGCGATACGGTCGCCCTTGGTCACGATCGCACCATGGTTGGTGATCAGCGTGGCACCGTACGGGATGCGGTGCGATGAACGCTCGCGTCCGTCCATGTCCATGATCGCCAGCTCGCCGCTGCGCGACAGCGCCACGCGGCGCCCGCGTGCATCGACGATGGTCGGCAGGTCGCGAAGCTCGATCGTGCCGTCGGCAACAGCCTCCAGGCTCGACGTCTCGTTGAGCTGCGCCGCACCGCCGATGTGGAAGGTGCGCATGGTCAGCTGCGTGCCCGGCTCGCCGATCGACTGCGCCGCGATGACGCCGACAGCTTCGCCGATATTGACCGGCGTACCGCGGGCCAGGTCACGGCCGTAGCACTTGGCGCAGACGCCTTGCTGCGACTCGCAGACCAGCGGCGAGCGGATGTTGACCGACTGGATGCCGATCTCGTCGATCCTGGCAGCCGCGGGCTCGTCGATCAGCTCGCCTTCCTTGACGATCACCTCGTTGGTCTTCGGATCGACGATATCCTCGCCCGGCGTACGGCCGAGGATGCGCTCGCCGAGCGAGGCGATGGTCGCGCCGCCCTGAACGATCGCACGCATGTCGAGCACGTTGGACGTGCCGCAATCGATCTCGACCACGACGCAGTCCTGCGACACGTCGACCAGGCGGCGGGTCAGGTAACCCGAGTTCGCCGTCTTGAGCGCCGTGTCGGCCAGGCCCTTGCGGGCACCGTGCGTCGAGTTGAAGTATTCAAGGACGGTCAGGCCTTCCTTGAAGTTCGAGATGATCGGCGTCTCGATGATCTCGCCCGACGGCTTGGCCATCAGGCCGCGCATGCCGGCAAGCTGCTTCATCTGGGCCTGCGAACCACGGGCACCCGAATGGGCCATCATGTAGATGGCGTTGATCGGGGCCATGCGGCCATTCTCGTCCTTCGGCTGCGCCTTGAGCTTGTCCATCATGGCGTTCGCGACCTGGTCGCCGCAACGGCTCCAGGCGTCGATCACCTTGTTGTACTTCTCCTGCTGCGTGATCAGGCCGTCCTGATACTGCTGCTCGTAATCCTTCACGAGATTGCGGGTCTCTTCGACGAGACCTTCCTTCTCCTGCGGGATGATCATGTCGTCCTTGCCGAACGAGATGCCGGCGCGGAAAGCGTGGCGGAAGCCCAGGCCCATGATCGCGTCGGCGAACAGCACCGTGTCCTTCTGGCCTGTGTGACGGTAGACCTCGTCGATCACGTCGCCGATGTCCTTCTTGGTGAGAAGGCGGTTGACGATCTCGAACGGCACCTTGTGGCTCTTCGGGAGCGTCTCACCGAGCAGCATGCGGCCCGGCGTCGTCTCGAAGCGCTTCATATACTGCTTGCCGTTCTCGTCGGTCTGCGGGACGCGGCTGACGATCTTGGTGTGCAGGGTGACGGCCTTTGCCTCCAGTGCCTGGTGCACTTCGGTCATGTCGGCCAGCAGCGAGCCTTCACCCGGCTCGCCTTCACGCTCCAGCGACAGGTAATAGAGACCCAGCACCATGTCCTGCGACGGCACGATGATCGGCTTGCCGTTGGCGGGCGAGAGGATGTTGTTGGTCGACATCATCAGGACGCGCGCTTCCAGCTGCGCCTCAAGGCTCAGCGGAACGTGCACGGCCATCTGGTCGCCGTCGAAGTCGGCGTTGAACGCGGAGCAGACCAGCGGGTGCAGCTGGATCGCCTTGCCCTCGATCAGCACCGGCTCGAACGCCTGGATGCCCAGACGGTGGAGCGTCGGCGCGCGGTTCAGCAGGACCGGATGCTCGCGGATCACCTCGTCCAGGATGTCCCAGACTTCCTTGCGCTCCTTCTCCACCCACTTCTTGGCCTGCTTCAGGGTCATGGACAGACCCTTGGCGTCCAGGCGGGCGTAGATGAACGGCTTGAACAGCTCGAGCGCCATCTTCTTCGGCAGGCCGCACTGGTGCAGCTTCAGCTCGGGACCGGTCACGATCACCGAACGGCCCGAATAGTCGACGCGCTTGCCGAGCAGGTTCTGACGGAAGCGGCCCTGCTTGCCCTTCAGCATGTCGGACAGCGACTTCAGCGGACGCTTGTTGGCCCCGGTGATGACGCGGCCGCGGCGACCATTGTCGAACAGGGCGTCGACAGCCTCCTGCAGCATGCGCTTCTCGTTGCGGACGATGATGTCCGGCGCACGCAGCTCCATCAGGCGCTTCAGGCGGTTGTTGCGGTTGATCACGCGGCGATACAGATCGTTGAGATCCGAGGTCGCGAAGCGGCCGCCGTCCAGCGGCACCAGCGGGCGCAGCTCGGGCGGAATGACCGGAACGACGTCCAGGATCATCCACTCCGGACGGTTGCCGGATTCGAGGAAGCTCTCGACGACCTTGAGGCGCTTGATGATCTTCTTGGGCTTGAGCTCGGACTTGGTGACTGCCAGCTCTTCCAGCAGGTCCTTGCGCTCGCCTTCGAGGTCGAGGTCCATCAGCATCTGCTTGACGGCCTCGGCCCCGATGCCGGCCGAGAAGGCGTCCTCGCCATATTCGTCCTGTGCACTCAGCAGCTCATCCTCGGTGAGCAGCTGATACTTCTCGAGAGCGGTCAGGCCCGGCTCGATGACGATGTAGGATTCGAAGTAGAGCACGCGCTCGAGCTGCTTGAGCTGCATGTCGAGCAGCAGGCCGATGCGCGAGGGGAGGGACTTCAGGAACCAGATGTGCGCGACCGGCGCGGCCAGTTCGATATGGCCCATGCGTTCGCGGCGGACCTTGGACACGGTCACTTCCACGCCGCACTTTTCGCAGACGATGCCCTTATACTTCATGCGCTTGTACTTGCCGCACAGGCACTCGTAATCCTTGATCGGACCGAAGATGCGCGCGCAGAACAGGCCGTCACGCTCGGGCTTGAACGTGCGATAGTTGATGGTCTCGGGCTTCTTAATCTCGCCGAACGACCACGACCGGATGCGCTCGGGCGAGGCAATGCCAATCTGGATCTGGTCGAAAGTCTCCGGCTTGGCCACCGGGTTCGCGAAGTTGGTAAGTTCGTTCATCTCTTTGTCCCTTCAGGGATAATCTCGTGCACGGGTGGGGCAGGGGAGGCGAGCTCCGAAGAGCCCGCCTGCATCCTTACTCCGCCGCTTCGGCCAGGCCTTCGCCGTCCTCGTGGCTGTTGAGCTCGACGTTGAGGCCCAGGGAGCGCATTTCCTTGACGAGCACGTTGAAGCTCTCCGGAATGCCGGCCTCGAACGTGTCGTCGCCCTTGACGATCGCCTCGTAGACCTTGGTGCGGCCGATCACGTCGTCCGACTTGACCGTCAGCATCTCCTGCAGCGTGTAGGCGGCGCCATAGGCCTGGAGCGCCCACACCTCCATTTCGCCGAAGCGCTGTCCGCCGAACTGCGCCTTACCGCCCAGCGGCTGCTGGGTGACGAGGCTGTACGGGCCGATCGAACGTGCGTGGATCTTGTCGTCGACCAGGTGGTGGAGCTTCAGCATGTAGATGTAGCCCACGGTCACCTTGCGGTCGAACGCCTCGCCGGTGCGGCCGTCATAGAGCGTGACCTGGCCCGACGGATCGAGACCCGCCTTCTCCAGCATCGCCGACACGTCCGCCTCGCGTGCGCCGTCGAACACCGGGGTGCCCATCGGAACGCCGTTCAGCAGGTTGCCCGCCATCTCCATGATGTTGTCGTCCGGACGCGCATCAATGTCGGCATGATAATGCTCGCCATAGACATCCTTCAGCTTGGCACGGACCGCCGCGACGTCGCCCGCCGCGATATCCTTGCCCTTGTGGTGGATGTCCTCGAGCATGGCGGCGATCTGACGGCCGAGACCACGCGCAGCCCAGCCGAGGTGCGTCTCGAAGATCTGACCGACGTTCATGCGGCTCGGCACGCCCAGCGGGTTCAGCACGATGTCGGCATGCGTACCGTCTTCCAGGAACGGCATGTCCTCGATCGGCAGGATGCGGCTGATGACGCCCTTGTTGCCGTGACGGCCAGCCATCTTGTCGCCCGGCTGCAGCTTGCGCTTCACCGCCACGAACACCTTGACCATCTTGAGCACGCCCGGCGGCAGCTCGTCACCGCGCTCCAGCTTCTCGATCCGGTCCTCCAAGCGACGCTTGATGACGCCTTCGGCCTCGTCGAACTGGGCACGGACGGCTTCAAGGTCCGACTGGACCTTGTCGTCCTGCACCGCGAACTTCCACCAATCGTGACGCTCGGCCGTTTCCAGCAGAGCCTCGTCAATCACGGAGCCCTTCTTCACGCCCTTCGGAGCCGCCGTGGCGGTCTGGCCGATCAGCATGTCGCGAAGGCGCGAGTAAGTGGCGCGGCGCAGGATCGAACGCTCGTCCTCGGCATCCTTGCGGAGGCGATCCTTCTCCTCGGCCTGGATGGCGCGGGTACGGTCGTCGATGTCGATGCCGTGGCGGTTGAACACGCGCACGTCCACGATCGTCCCGGCCACGCCCGGGGGCAGGCGGAGCGAGGTGTCGCGCACGTCCGACGCCTTTTCACCGAAGATGGCGCGGAGGAGCTTTTCCTCCGGCGTCATCGGGCTTTCGCCCTTCGGCGTGATCTTGCCGACGAGGATGTCGCCCGGCTCCACTTCGGCGCCGATATAGACGATGCCGGCTTCGTCCAGGTTGCGGAGCGCCTCTTCACCCACGTTCGGGATGTCGCGGGTGATGTCCTCAGGCCCGAGCTTGGTGTCGCGGGCCATGACCTCGAACTCCTCGATGTGGATCGAGGTGAAGACGTCGTCCTTCACGATCCGTTCGGAGATCAGGATCGAGTCTTCGTAGTTGTAGCCGTTCCACGGCATGAACGCGACGAGCACGTTACGGCCCAATGCCAGCTCGCCCAGCTCCGTCGAGGGACCGTCAGCGAGGACGTCACCGGCGTTCACCACGTCGCCCACCTTCACCAGCGGACGCTGGTTGATGCAGGTCGACTGGTTGGAACGCTGGAACTTCATCAGCGTGTAGATGTCGACGCCCGACTTGCCGGCCTCGACCTCTCCGGTCGCACGGATCACGATGCGCGATGCGTCGACCTGATCGACGATGCCGCCGCGCTTGGCCGAGATCGCCGCGCCCGAGTCACGTGCCACGGTCTCTTCCATGCCGGTGCCGACGAACGGCGCCTCGGCACGGACGAGCGGCACTGCCTGACGCTGCATGTTCGAGCCCATCAGCGCGCGGTTGGCGTCATCGTTTTCCAGGAACGGAATGAGCGATGCCGCGACCGACACGAGCTGCTTGGGGCTCACGTCCATCAGGGTGATGATGTCCTTGGGCGCCATCAGGAACTCGCCGGCCTGGCGAGCCGAGATCAGTTCCTCGACCAGCATGCCATTGTCGTCGAGCTCGGCATTGGCCTGCGCGATCGTGTGGCGGCCTTCTTCCATGGCGGACAGGTAGACCACGTCGTCGGTGACCTTGCCGTCCACAACCTTGCGGTAAGGCGTCTCGATGAAGCCATATTTGTTGACGCGGCTGAACGAGGCGAGGCTGTTGATCAGGCCGATGTTCGGACCTTCCGGCGTCTCGATCGGGCAGATGCGGCCATAGTGCGTCGGGTGGACGTCGCGGACCTCGAAGCCGGCGCGCTCACGGGTAAGACCGCCCGGCCCGAGTGCCGAAACGCGACGCTTGTGCGTCACTTCGGAAAGCGGGTTGGTCTGGTCCATGAACTGCGACAGCTGCGACGAACCGAAGAATTCGCGCACCGCGGCGACGGCCGGCTTTGCGTTGATCAGGTCGTTCGGCATGACGGTCGAGACGTCGACGGACGACATGCGCTCCTTCACGGCGCGCTCCATGCGAAGCAGGCCGACGCGATACTGGTTCTCCAGCAGTTCGCCCACCGAACGCACGCGGCGGTTGCCGAGATTGTCGATGTCGTCGATCTCGCCCTTGCCGTCCTTGAGGCCGACCAGGGTCTTCACGACCTCGATGATGTCTTCCTTGCGGAGCGTCGTCACCGTGTCCTCGACGTCGAGGCCGAGGCGCATGTTGAGCTTGACGCGGCCCACGGCCGACAGGTCGTAGCGCTCCGGATCGAAGAACAGGCCCGCGAACAGAGCGTCCGCCGTCTCGCGCGTCGGCGGCTCGCCGGGTCGCATGACGCGGTAGATGTCCGACAGAGCCTGGTCGCGGTCCTCGGCCTTGTCGGCCTTCAGCGTGTTGCGGATCCAGGCGCCCGTGTTGACATGGTCGATATCGAGCAGGTCGATCTTGTCGATGCCCGCACGGTCCAGCTTCTCGAGATTCTCGGCCGAAACCTCGTCGCCCGCCTCGATGTAGATCTCGCCGGTCGACTCGTTGATGAGGTCATAGGCGCTGTAGCGGCCGAAGATCTCCTCGGTCGGGATGACGAGGCTGGCGAGGCCGTCCTTGCCGGCCTTGTTGGCGGCGCGCGGCGTGATCTTGGTGCCGGCGGCGAACACGACTTCGCCGGTGTCGGCATTGGCGACATCGAACATCGGCTTCTGGCCGCGCCAATTTTCCGGCACGTAGGGGATCTGCCAGCCATTCGGGCCGCGCACGAAGCTGACCTGGCCGTAGAAGGTGTTGAGGATTTCCTCGCTATCCAAGCCGAGCGCGTGCAGCAGCGCCGTGACCGGCAGCTTGCGCTTGCGGTCGATGCGAACGTTGACGATGTCCTTGGCGTCGAACTCGAAGTCCAGCCACGAACCACGATAGGGGATCACGCGGGCAGCGAAGAGATACTTGCCCGATGCGTGGGTCTTGCCGCGGTCATGGTCGAACAGGACGCCCGGCGAACGGTGCATCTGGCTGACGATCACGCGCTCGGTGCCGTTCACGATGAACGTGCCGTTGTGCGTCATCAGCGGCATGTCGCCCATGTAGACGTCCTGCTCCTTGATATCGAGCACGGAGCGGGTTTCGGTATCGGGATCGACCTCGAACACAATCAGGCGCAGCGTCACGCGCATCGGCGCCGCATAGGTCATGCCGCGCTGGCGGCATTCTTCCAGATCGTACTTGGGCTCTTCGAGCTCATAGTTGACGAAATCGAGCTCGGCCGTGCCGGCGAAGTCGCGGATCGGGAATACGGAGCGGAGCGTCTTCTCCAAGCCCGACACATAGCCGTCCTGGGGGCGCGAGCGCAGGAACTGTTCGTAGCTGTCGCGCTGAACCTCGATCAGGTTCGGCATCTCACTGACTTCGTGGATGTTGCCGAAGATCTTGCGGATACGCTTGGACGCGGTGGAACGAAGTTCCGTCCCCGGAGCTGCCTTGGTCGCCATGGAAAAGTAAAGCCTCGTTGCCTGTCCCGGGCTGGCCGGGGTTCAAAACGGGTACGCCAGAAACGCAAAAAGCCGCGCTTTCCGGTGTGCGGAAAGGCAGCCCCAGCGTCGTGAAACCAGCAACCCCCAATGCGTGGACACGCTGCGCGAAGGCGAGTCCTGTTCCGAAGGGCTGTGGTGAGTGAGGGCCATGTAGGAGATGTCCTACAGAATGTCAAAGGGTTGGCGCCAACTCCCTTTCCCCGGCGGGGAGAGGGCTGGGGTGAGGGGGAGCGAGCGTTCAGCGAGCGGCGGGCGGTTGAGGGTACCTGCTGACTCAGAACCCCCTCACCCAAGCCTCTTCCCCCACGGGGAGAGGGCTATTGCGTGGCTCAAAGTCGCGCTTTGCTCGTTCACCCGCCATGACTGGCACGAGTACGAACACCCGCCCCCTCCGCCTCGGTTTCCCCGTCAAGGTGATGGGCAAACCCGGCTTCAAGAGCAACGACACGCGGCGCTGGCAGAAGAGGCCGCACCTCAAATGCTCGCTGGAGGAGGTGGACAGGATCCTCGACTATCTGGCGAAGGTCGGGATCGACATGTACCGGCTGAGTTCGGACCTGGCGCCCTATGCGACCCACCCCGACATGCCGCAATTCCACAATATGGTCGCGGAGAGCGATGCCGAGCTGCGTGCGTTCGGCAGGAAGGCGCGCGACCTCGACATGCGCCTGTCCTTCCACCCTTCGCAATACGTGCTGTTGAACAGCCCCGATCCCGAGCTTACGCGCAAGAGCATCTGGGACCTGTCGAGCCAGGCCGAGATGCTGGACCGCATGGAACTGGGCCCCGAGGCGGTGATGGTCACCCATGTCGGCGGCACCTATGGCGACAAGGAAGCCAGCCGCGCGCGCTGGATCGAGGGTTGGGAGAAATGCCCGGAGCATGTGCGCGGGCGACTGGTGCTGGAGAATGACGACATCCGATTCTCGGCCGCGGACGCCTTGTGGATCCACGAGCGGACGGGCGTCCGGCTGATCTTCGACTATCAGCATTTCTGGTGCCTGAACCCCGAAGGGCTGGAAATACGCAACACGCTGGAACGGTTCGTCGCCACATGGCCGGCGGGCGTCAGGCCCAAGATCCACTTCTCCTCGCCCCGCACCGAGATGCGGGAATTGAAGCGGAAGGTGAAGGCCGGTGCCAAGCCGAAGAAGGGCGAGATCACCAAGGCGCCAATCAAGGACAAGGCCCGGATCAAGACGGTGCTCGTCCCGCCGATCTGGACCGGCCATTCGGACTTCACCAATCCGTTCGAGTTCGCCACCTTCATGCGCATGGCGGAGGGCCTCGAGTTCGACGTGATGATGGAGGGCAAGGCCAAGGACATCAGCCTGCTGAAGCTCCGCCCCGACCTGTTGCGCTACGCGCCTGACGTGGCGGCCCGGTTCGGCATCTATCCCGACGCCGCCGAGCGGCTTGCGCGCGAGGAGAAGCAGCTGGACGAGGGCGTGTCGGCCGAAGATGAGCCCGACGTGGACGAAGGAGATGCGACGGTGGCCGAAGCGGCCTAAGCCCCCACTTCGCTATAGTGGGCAGGTGAGGCTACGCCAACCGCGTCACCGCGATCGCGATGTCGCGCACGAAATCCTGAACCCGGATGTCGAGCCTGCCTTCGCTCGCCTCTTCATCCATCTCCCGCACGATCGTTCCAGCTTCGGTGTCGAATAGCCGAACGCGGTATCGGCCCTTGCCGGGGCAGGTCACGCTCACCTCGCGCGCTTTGGCGTCGCGCTTGATCATGCCGTCGCGGCCCGTCGCTTCGGTGCGCAGCAGCCACAGGACCGCCTGGTCGCCGTCGCCGCATCCGAACGCGGCAACGCCGTTGGCGGACAGGTCCAGTTGCTCGTTCCAGCAGCGGCGATTGAAGCAGGTCCAGTCGATTTCAGGGAGAAAGCGCGCCAGCGCACCCTGTGCTCGCCGCATGCCGGCGGTCAGCACATGCGGATGGCGGTTCGGCCAGCGCATGCCGCCGCCCGCCCCGCCGCTGGCGAGGTGCGCCCATTGCATGTGCCGGAAATATTCGTCGTCGAATGGCTCGGGCAGGACGATTTTCTTGTCCTTGAAGCTGTGTATCGGCCCATGCTCGCTGTCGAAGAGCGGGCGCTGGTCGCGGATCTCGCCGTGCGCTGAGGCCATCAGCCGCCCCGTGGCGAGCGCAGGCGCGACGGTGTTGCGGGGGCTGTCGATCGTTCCGCGCTCGTAGAGGTGGATGTTCGCGAAATCGAGTTCGGGGTGGCGGAAGATGGGATCGGCCAGCGCCGGGGCGTTGAGCAGCTCCGGCCCGAATACGGACACGGTCAGCGGATGACGCCGGCCATGCACCTCCATCTCCAGCGCCTTCAGCCATGGCGCGACCTCATCTACGAACGCGACTAGCGGCTCCACCGCATCGCCCGCATGCGCCGGGTGCATCTCGTTCCATATGTCCCAGGCGAACAAGGCAGGGCTGCCGCCCCAGCGCCGTGTCGCGAACTCCAGCCGCGCCTTCACCGCATCGATCGTCGCGTGGCAGGTCAGCAGTTCGCCACGCCCGGCGCACGGTCCGCCATTGGCGCGGTTGTAAGGATGATGCTTCCAGCGAATCCAGGTGAAGAAGGTGTCGAACGGAGTCAGCAGGATGTGCATGCCCACCCGCTCGCACATCGCGAACAGATCGTCCCACAGGCGCACCATGTTCGGCCGGAAGGCACCGACGGGACCCTCGATATAGCGGTGCTCGCCCTGGCAATATTCGAGCATGAGGCGCAGGCAATTGACGCCCTGCGCCTTCAGGTGACGCAGGTGTCGCTCGACCCCATCCAGGTCCTTGCCCCGGAAAAGGCCGGCCAGTTCCGGCCAGGTGATCGCGTCATTCTGCCCGACCGGCGTCCAAGCTCCGCCGCTGTCGGTGAAGAAATAGGGATGGCCAGGGCGCGCCTCGATCCACGGCAGGCGATTGGCAGGCGTGGGCGTTGGCGATGTTCCCTGCTCGAAGGGCAGTTCCTGCGTGTCTCGAAGCATTGTTTCCCCACTTGCTGGCGGTCGCCAGTGGCGAAAGGCGCGAGGCGCGACAAGGACTTAGATCAATCGATGCGAAAGAAAGGATCGGCGGCAAACCGGAGCCGGTGCACGATCGCGTCGGCTCGGTCGCACCACGATGACGATCCGCCATGCTGTCGCGTCTTCATGACCCCGGCACGTCATATTCTAAGCCTAGCGTCGGGGTGTTAGATGGAGGCGCGAAATGTGGATGACGGTGCTAGGGCTAGCCATGATGCAGGTTGATGCCATGAAGGCCTTGGAGCCGTCGCGCCCAATAGTGATCGCGCATCGCGGCGCGAGCGGGCTAAGGCCCGAACATACGCTTGCCTCTTATGGCCTGGCGATCGAACAGGGCGCCGACTTCATCGAACCCGACGTGGTGATGACCAAGGACGGCGTGCTCGTCGCCCGGCACGAGAATGAGATATCGGGAACCACCGACGTCGAACGGCATCCGGAGTTCGCCGACCGCCGCACCACCAAATTGATCGACGGGCGGCAGGTGACCGGCTGGTTCACCGAGGATTTCACGCTGGCCGAGCTGAAGACGCTCCGCGCCCGCGAGCGGCTGCCGCAACTGCGTCCCGCCAACATGGCCTGGGACGGGCAGGAGGAAGTGCCGACCTTGCAGGAGATCATCGATCTCGTGAAGTCGCGTGAGGGGACGCGCGGCAAGCGGATCGGCCTTTATATCGAGACCAAGCACCCGACCTATTTCCGCGAGGCGGGCCTCCCGCTCGAGGAGGCACTCGCGAGGCTGCTCGCGAAGAACGGCTATGGCAAGGCCGAGGACCCAGTGTTCATTCAATCGTTCGAGGTCGCCAATCTCAAGCGGCTGAAGGCGCTGACCGGCGTGCGGCTGGTGCAGTTGCTGGACGGGAGCGGTGGGCCTGCGGATGGCACCAAGCTGAGCTATGCCGCAATGGCCACGACCGCCGGGCTCAAGGAAATCGCGACCTATGCTGCCGGTGTGGGCCCGGCCAAGGCGCTGATCCTGCCTCGCGATGCCGAGGGTCGCAGCGCGCAGCCGACCAGCTTCATTGTCGATGCCCATGCGGCCGGGCTGGTCGTCCACCCCTGGACCTTTCGCAGCGAGAACTACTTCCTCCCGCTCGAGAACCGCAGAGGGGCGCTGCAGAAGCGAGGTGACGCCGCGGCCGAATATCGCCGCTTCATCGAGCTTGGTGTGGATGGCGTTTTCAGCGATTTTCCGGCCGATGCGATCGCCGCAACCGAAACGCTAACGGCGCCGTAACATTTCTTTACAAAACCCTTGTTGAACCAGATGCGAATGCTTCGCAATAGCGACGCAGGACATCCAACAGCAAGGGGGCAACATTGCGCATTCTTCAAACCAGTTCGTTCGTCCGGGCACTTCTGCTCAGCCAAGCCGTCATTCCGGCCGCCGCGCTGGCACAAGGCGGGCCGGTCACCGCGACCCGATCCGACCAGGGCGGCGCGCAGGAGGCTGACGAAGGCGAGCCGATCGTCGTCACCGCCGCCGGCTTCGAACAGAAGGTCAAGGACGCGCCGGCCAGCATCAGCGTGATCGGCCGCGAGGAACTGGAAACCGAGCGCTTCAACAACCTCGCCGATGCGCTGGTGGACGTCGAGGGCGTCGATGTCGGCGGGACGGCAGGCAAGACCGGCGGTCTCAACATCTCGATCCGCGGCATGCCGAGCGACTATACGCTCGTCCTGCTCGACGGCCGACGCCAGAATTCGCCGGGCAGTGTCACGCCCAACGGCTTCGGCGAGACCTCGTCCAGCTTCATCCCGCCGCTGTCCGCCATCGACCGGATCGAGGTGGTGCGCGGGCCGATGTCCACGCTCTACGGATCGGACGCGATGGGCGGCGTGATCAACATCATCACGCGCAAGGTCGGCGAGCGCTGGGCGGGTTCCGCCGTCGCCAACGCCACGATCCAGGAGGATGGCGGCTTCGGCAACACGTATGGCGGCAATGCCTATGTGAACGGCCCGATCGCGACCGACCTGGTCGGCCTGGCGCTGCGCGGTTCCTATATCCACCGCGAAGCATCGTCGCTCAGCTACGAGGATGTGAACGGCAATCCGATCGAGGTGTCCACGCGCGGACCCGCCCCGGTCAAGTCCAAGATCTATACGCTGGGCGGGCGCGTTTCGCTGACGCCCTCGACCGACCACGATCTGTGGTTCGACTATGATTATTCGGACCAATGGTACGACAATTCGGATTCGCAACTCGGCACCGGCACGGTGCAGGGAGGCTATGGTCCCGAGATGACCTTCATCCGCGATCAGTATACGCTGGCCCACAATTGGCGGGCGGGCTTCGGCACGCTGGAAACCACCATCACCCGCAATGCGACCGAGACGACCGGCCGCACCATCCCGCCGGGCACGCCGGGCGCCACGCCGGGCGATGCGCGTGAGCTTCGCGCGACCAACACGATCGTGGACAGCCGCCTCATTTCCGAACTCGGCCCGGTGGTGTTCACCGTCGGCGGGCAGTTCTGGGCCGCGCGGATGGTCGACGGCGTGGCGCCTGCGCCGTACGAGTTCGACCAGTGGGCGGGCTTCGTCGAGGGCGGGATCGGACTTGCCGAGGGTCTGACGCTGACGCTGGGCGGCCGGTATGATGACCATTCGACTTTCGGCGGCAAATTCTCGCCGCGCGCTTATGCGGTGTGGACGGCGTCCGACTGGTTCACGCTGAAGGGCGGGGTCAGCCGCGGCTTCAAGACGCCGCGCCTCGAGCAGATCGCGGAGGGCATCACCGGCTTCGGCGGGCAGGGGACAATCCCGTTGATCGGCACGCCCGGCCTCAAGCCCGAAATCTCGACCACGGCCGAGATCGGCGCCTATTTCGACAGCGGCGTGGGCCTGACCGGCAACGTCACCTTCTTCAACAACGACTTCAAGGACAAGATCGCGTCAGGGCCGGGCATTCCCAACTGTCAGTTCCGCCTGGCACCCAACCGGCCGGGCTGCCTCAACGTCGGCGCCTTCCCGAACGTCGACCTGTTCGGCCAGTCGATCAACATCGACGAGGCGGTGACGCGCGGGATTGAGGTGGCGGCTCGCTACCGCTTCACGCCGGCGCTCAGCCTGTCGGCCAATTACACCTATACGGAAAGCGAGCAGAAGACGGGTGCGGAAGAGGGGCTGCCGCTGATCGGCACGCCCAAGCATATGTTCAACTCCTCGCTGCGCTGGCGCGCGACGGACGATCTGAACCTGTGGGCGCGCGGCGAAGTGCGTTCGGGCCGCTATCGCGGCGCCGGCGCAGCGCAGGACGCGCTCGGCGATTTCAGCAGCTACGAACTGCTGCATATCGGCGCGGGCTACGACCTGACCGACAATGTCACGCTGAACGCGGCGGTCTACAACCTGTTCGACACCGACTTCGTTGAATATCTGCCCTACACGCAGACGGGACGCACCGTGTACGCCCAGCGCTTCGCCAACAACCAGGAGCCGCGACGCCTGTTCGTGTCGGTGAACGTGGACTTCTGATCCATAGCGCCCGGCAGCCTTTTCCGAAGCTGCCGGGCTACATATCGAAATTCAATATTATTGATTGACGATATGAGGTGTGCTGAGCATATCGAAAGACGATAACTCATGGAGTCGTCGTCATGCTCGTTCGATCCCGGTCCCTGGCTCTCTCGCATAACCTCCTGGCATGGCTGGTTGCGCTCAACCTGCTCTTCGCCTTGCTGCTCGGGCTCGTCTTCGGGCTCACCTTCCTGCTCGACCATATCGTCGCGCCGCGGATGAACGATCCGCGTGAGCTGGCCGAGATCCAGGCCAATCTGCCTGCAATCCGTGCCGTCATGCTGATCGCGATCGGCACGTCGGGCGTGGCGCATCTGCTGCTGAAGCGGCTGGCGGCCATCGTCGCCTCGGTGCGGGAGGGGACACCCTTCCTCGCCGAAAATGCCGACCGGCTCCGCGCGATCGCATGGCTGCTGCTCGGCATACAACTGCTCGATCTCGGCTTCGCCTGGGTCGATTATGCATTGGTCTCCGACGATTACTTCCGCTGGAGCTTCACCATCACGCCGTGGCTGGCGATCCTCCTCCTGTTCGTGCTCGCACGCGTGTTCCGCGAAGGCACGCGCATGAGCGAGGACCTGGAAGGCACGGTCTGATGCCGATCCTCGTCAATCTGGACGCCGTGCTGCAGGACCGCGGCATGACGCTGACCGAACTCGCGACACGCGTCGACATCACGCTCGCCAACCTGTCGATCCTCAAGACCGGCAAAGCCAAGGCCGTGCGCTTCTCGACGCTGGAGGCGATCTGCGACGCGCTGAACTGCCAGCCGGCCGACCTGCTCGAATATCGGAAGGGGGAATGATCATGTGGAAGGACGTGAAGGAAACCCATCGCGCCGCCGGGATGCTCGTGCGGGCATTGCCGATCGTGGTCGGCGCCGCCGTCGCGATCGAGGGCGCGCAGCACCTCGTCGAATGGCAGCTCGGCATGTATTCCGGTCTCGAGGCGGCGGCAGCCGTGGAGGCTCACCCGCTGCGGATGGGCTTCGGCTATGCCAAGACCGGCATATTGTTCCTGGTCTGCTATTTTGCCTGGCGCCATCTCGCCTGGGGCGACGAGGCCCGCACGCTGCGCGTCGACCCGCGCGCAATGGCCCTGTTCGCGCCAGTGCTGATGTTCAACCTGCTGATGGTCCTGGCGCAGAATGCGGGCGGCGACCTGCTGTCGGGCGTGCTGGAGGGCAGGGCGCTGTTCCTCGCCGGCTTTGCTGCGATGCTCGGCGCCATGGCATTCGAGTTGCTCTTCGCGCCTTGGAAGGTGGCGTCGGCGGTGGGTAACGCCCGGGTGGATCTCGGCGCGTCGCTGCGGATCATGTCGGGGCAGGTGGGGCGCAGCTTTCTATTCAACTTGGCCGTGCTCGTGCCCGCGATGGTGCTGCACTATGCGCTCGGTATTGGCGCCATGTTCGCGCCGGCGGCTGTGTCGGCCGCGCTGCTGGCGCTCGACACTTTGTTCGTCGGCTACATGGCGATGCTGCTGCCAGCGATCGACTTCGCGGTGGCGAAGCGTGCGACGGATGAGGCGCAGGTCAGCCTGGCTGAGGACGATCGCACGACTGATTACGCCCATGTTCTCCTGCGAAAGCAGGAGCCCAGCCGCGCAGGTCGGTGAGACTAGGCTCCTGCCTTCGCAGGAGCACGCATGAGGTCGCGACGCATACGGCGGAGAGGCAAGAAAAAGGGGCGGCTCCCGTTTGGGAACCGCCCCTCTTTTTCGAACCCGGAAGGATCGAAGCTGAGCTTACTTGAGCTCGATCGTGCCGCCGGCTTCCTCGATCTGCTTCTTGATCTTCTCGGCCTCTTCCTTGTTGACGCCTTCCTTGATTGGCTTCGGCGCGCCTTCGACGAGCGCCTTGGCTTCGCCAAGGCCCAGGCCGGTGATGGCGCGGACTTCCTTGATGACGTTGATCTTCTTGCCACCGTCGCCGGTGAGGATCACGTCGAACTCGGTCTGCTCTTCAGCAGCCGGGGCAGCGGCGCCAGCGGCCGGGCCAGCAACTGCAACAGCAGCGGCGGCCGAAACGCCCCACTTCTCTTCCAGGGCCTTGGCGAGGTCTGCGGCTTCGAGGACGGTCAGCTCGGAAAGCTGCTCGACGAGGGAATTGATGTCTGCCATTTTAAGTCTCCATTCGGGCGAAGGACGCCCTTCAATCGATTGAGATTAAGCGTTTTCTTTCGCCGCAAAGGCGCCGAAGACACGCGCAAGCTGTGCACCCGGCTCGTTGATGGTCCGCGCGATCTTCGTTGCCGGCGCCTGGATGAGGCCGATAATCGTACCACGCAGTTCATCGAGAGACGGAAGCTCGGCCAGCGCCTTCACGCCGTTGACGTCGAGGACCGTGTCGCCCATCGCACCGCCCACGATTTCGAACCTGTCGGTCGTCTTCGCGAAGTCGACGGCTGCCTTGGCAGCCGCAACCGGGTCGGTGGAGGTGGCGATGCCCGTCGGCCCCGTCAGCAGGTTGCTGATCGAGGCGTAGGTCGTGCCCTCGGCGGCAATGAGCGCGAGCGTGTTCTTGGCCACCTTGTAGCTGGCGCCCGCATCCCGCATGCGTCCGCGCAGGGCGGTGGACTGGGCCACCGACATGCCGAGATTGCGGGTGATCACGACCACCGCAGTCTCTTCGAACGTCTGCTTCAGCGCGGCGACGGCTTCGGCCTTTTGAGCGCGATCCATGCCTTACTCCAAAATATGCCCCGCTCGGGACGAGCCCGGACGGAACAGGTTACAAGACCGTTCCAAGGGCGCGAGCGCCTTCGGAAGGGGCTATGTCCGTGATGGGGTAAGGTCTAGCCCGCAGGGCGGGCGGACCGGCGCTGCAAACAGCAACCGGATAGAAACTCTTTCCCCGTCTAGGCTGGACATTAAGAAGGCCGGATAGCCTTCACCAACTGTCTCGGACGGCGGCCGCGGAGCCAGGCTCCTGCGACAACGAACGCGCCCCTAGCGGACTTCCTCAGCAATCTCAACCCCCAACCGAAAAGCATCCTCTTTCTCGATCGTTGCTTATTGAGAACGATTTGCATTTGCAGATAAACGGGCGTATCGGCGCGACAGGGAGTCTTACCGGCCGCGTCGAGCCGGACAACGAAGGAATAGTTGAATGCGTTCGTTTGCCAGCACCGCTGCGGCGGTCTTGCTCGCCACCACCGCAACGTCGGCCTGGGCACAGGATGCTGTCGGCGAGGAAGCAATCGTCGTCACCGCCCAGCGCGCCAATCAGACGCAGGTCGATCGTGGCGGGCAGGTCGGCATCCTCGGCGACAAGGATGCCGCCGACGTGCCGTTCAACATCCGCAGCTACAGCGAGGCCTTGATCCTCAACCAGCAGCCGCAGACGCTCGGCCAACTGCTCGAGAATGATCCCGCGATCCGCATCACCTACGCCTACGGCAACCCGGCCGAGGTGTTCATCATCCGCGGGTTCCCGCTCTACAGCGACGATGTCGGCCTCAACGGGCTCTACGGCATTGCCCCGCGCCAGCTAATCGCGCCGGAGCTGTACCAGAGCGTTCAGGTGCTGAACGGTGCCAGTGCCTTCCTGAATGGCGCGGCACCCGGCGGCACGGGCACTGGCGGTTCGGTCAACCTCCAGCTGAAGCGCGCGGACCGCGACGTCGGCCGCGCCACGGTCAATTACACCGGCAACTCGCATTTCGGCGGCAGCTTCGACATCGGCAGTCGGTTCGGCGAGGGGGGGCAGTTCGGCCTGCGCGTCAACGGCGCGGTGCGCGGCGGCGAGGTCGCGGTCGAGGGCGAGAACCGGGACGCCTATGTGATCGGCGCGGGCCTCGATTGGCGAAGTGAGCGAGCGCGGCTGTCACTCGATCTTGGATACCAGAAGATCCGCGTCGATCAGCTGCGGCCCAAGGTCACGGTAGGCGCAGGGCTGACCGCCATCCCCGAGGTGCCGGATGCCGACCATAATTACGGCCAGAGCTGGGCCTATACCGAATTGCGCGACGTGTTCGGGATCGTGCACGGCGAATATGACCTCGGCGACGACGTTCTCGCTTATGCCACCTTCGGCGCACGCGACGGGGCGGAAGAGGGCATCTACGACGGCATCACCGTGCTCGATATCGCCACCGGCGCGGCTAACGGCAATGCGCTCTACGTGCCGCGCACTGACAATAACGAGGCGGTAACGGCAGGCGTTCGCGCCCGCGTCGCTACCGGATCGGTGAGCCACGAGATTAATGCGGGCGGCAGTTACGTGTGGCAGGTCAACCGCAACGCCTACGATTTCCTCTACGGTCCGGGCTTTGCCGGCTTCGCAACCAATCTTTACGACACGCCGCAGGTCGCGCTGCCGAGTTCTTCGCTGGTCGGCGGCGACCTTGAAAATCCGTTCCCGATGGTGCGCACCAGGCTGGGTAGCCTGTTCGTCTCCGATACGCTCGGCTTTGCCAACGATCGCGTGCTGCTGACTGCCGGACTTCGTTACCAGTCGATCCACGGCCGCACCTATTTGGCGTCCAACGGCGACCTAGATGTTGATTACAAGGAAGATGCGGTGACACCCGTCGTCGGCCTGGTGGTCAAGCCGTCCGAAACCGTGTCGCTCTACACCAATCGCATCGAGAGCCTGGCGCAGGGCGCGATCGCCCCGGTCGGCACGACCAATGCAGGCGAAGTATTCGCGCCCTTTAAGTCGGTGCAATATGAAGTCGGCGGCAAGGTGAGCATCGGACGCTTCAACGCATCCCTCGCGCTGTTCCAGACCGAGCGGCCGAGCGGCATCACAGTCTTCACCGACAGTTCGACCGTGCCGACCTTCGTCGTGGACGGCGAGCAGCGCAATCGCGGCATCGAAGCCAGTGTCGACGGCGAGGTTGCCCGCGGCCTGCGCGTGATCGCCGGCGTATCCGTGACCGATGCCAAGCTGCGTGACACGCAGGGCGGCCTCACCGACGGCAACAAGGTGCAGGGCGTTCCCGATTACACGCTGAACGCCAATGTCGAATGGGACCCGAGCTTCGTGCCTGGACTGACACTGACCGGCCGGGTCGTGGATACCGGCGAGCAGATGGCCAATGTCGACAACTCGCTGGAGCTGGAGGGCTGGACGCGCTTCGACCTCGGCGCGCGCTTCGTGACGCTGGCGGGTGCGAAGCCGATCACCTTCCGCTTCAACATCGATAATGTGGCCAACAAGCGTTACTGGGCGTCGGCGTACGACCCCTTTGCCAATGCGCTGCTGCAGGGCATGCCGCGCACCTACAAGGCGTCGGCCTCCATCGATTTCTGACGAACTCCCCACCACCCCCGGGGAAAACTCCAGCCGGGGCGGTCCATCGCCGCTCCGGTTTTTTCTTGCCTTGGGTCAGGAGGTGCGATCAGCCGCGCCGCGTCCTCATCGCCCACCATGTGGCGGCGACCGGTATGCCGAGCGTCGCCCAGGACAGCCAGTCGCGCCAGCCGTCGCCGGTGAGTGCGCTGACGAGCCCGATGGTGGTCGCGGCTGCGATCAGCATGGGCAGCGCGAAGATGGTGCCAAGGCTCTGGCGTCCGACCTTCATTCGGCGGCCGCCAGTTCGGCCGTGCCGCCGCTTCGCACCTCACGCGCGATCGCATCCGCGCTGCTGCGCTTGCGGCCGAGCCATAGGTACAGGCCGGAGCCGAGGATCACGATGGTGAAGATGTCGAGCACCGCCCACAGGATCTTGAGCGGCAACCCGCCATAGTCGCCAAAGTGGAGCGGCTGCGACAGGAGCAGTGCCTGCACATACCAGGGCATCGGCCTGATCGCGGTGAGTTCTCCGGTCTGCGCATCGACCAGGGCGGGGGTCAGCAGGCGCTGCGTCAACGGCGTGTCGCCCTGCATGAAGATCGCATAGTGATGCTTGCTGCTGAACCCGCCCCCAGGAAAGGCGATGAACTGGATGCGGTTGCCGGGGGCGGCGGCGCGGGCGGTATCGACTGCCTCCTGGAGCGAACTGAGCTTGGCGCCCGTGGGCGCCGGCATGTCCCGGTAGGCGGCCGTCATCTCCGCAAGCTCGCCGGTTTGCCACGACTGCATGATCGGGGTCGCCAGCGTGTTGATCACGCCGGTGAGGCCGACGACCAGCGCCCAGGCGAGTGCCACAATGCCCAGCAGGTTGTGGTAATCGAGCCATTTCAGTCGCTTGCTGCGCGTTGTGCGCAGCGTACCGAAGCGCAGCTTGCGCATGAACGGTGCGTAAAGCACCACGCCCGAGACGAGCGCGACCACGAACAGCGCGCCCATCCCGCCCAGGAAGAACATGCCAGGCAGCCCCAGGAACATGTCGATGTGCAGCCGCAGGATGAAGTCCATCAAGCCGCCGCCCTCGATCACGCCGACCATGTCGCCCGTGCCCATGTCGAAGGACCGGAGCGTCATCTCCGTTTCATCAACGTCGGGCCGCGCGCCGGTGGTGATGTTGGTGACCGGGCGATCCTCGTCGAAGCTCATGTATAAGCCGACATGTCCCGGCCGGTCGGCGAGCGCGATGTCGAGCAGTTCGTCCAAGGACTTGGCCGGCATGCCCAGTCCGCGCAGCGGCGCCTGGTCGTGGGCGCCGGAAAGCTCGTCGATCTCATGATGGAAGATCAGCGGCAGCCCGGTCACGCACAGCATGAGCAGGAACGCCGTGCAGACGATGCTCGACCATTTGTGGACGAGGAACCACGCACGGATGGCGGACTGGGACAAGGGAGGTGCCTTATTGCGAGTGAGTTGCAATAGGTTTTAACGCTCAGCCTTCATACCCGCAACCGTCATTGCTAGGAGCAAAGCGACGAAGCAATCCGGGCTGCATCAAGTCAGCCCTGGATCGCTTCGCTACGCTCGCCAAGACGGAGCGTTCAGCTCAGGATCTTCGCCAGCCCCTTGGACAATTGCAGCGCACCGTTCACCCGGCTCGCCGCGTCGGGCCAGCTGCGCGAGACCACCAGCTTGCTGTCGGGGCGGAGCTTGGCCGTGCCTTGCAGGCGCTGCACATAGGCGACAAGACCTGCCAGGTCGGGGAAGGTGTCGTTGTGAAAATGGACCAGAGCGCCCTTGGGGCCAACGTCCATCTTCACCACCTGCGCGGCGCGGCAATTGTTCTTGATCTGGATGACCTTGAGGAGGTTGTCGGTCGCGTCCGGCAGCTTGCCGAAACGGTCGATCAGCTCGGCTGCGAACGCCTCGATCTCCTGGCCGTTCTCCAACTCGTTCATGCGGCGGTAGAGGCCCATGCGCAGGTCGAGGTCCGGCACATATTCTTCTGGCAGCATGATCGGCGCATCGACCGTGATCTGCGGGGAGAAATCGTCGGCCTTGTGCTTGACGCCCGCATTGCCGGCTTTCGCCTCAAGGATCGCGTCCTCCAGCATCGACTGGTAGAGTTCGAAGCCGACTTCCTTGATGTGACCGGACTGTTCGTCGCCGAGCAGATTACCGGCACCGCGAATGTCCAGGTCGTGGCTGGCAAGCTGGAAGCCCGCGCCCAGGCTGTCGAGATTTGCCAGCACCTGCAGGCGCTTGTCGGCGCCTTCTGTCACAAGCCGTGAAGCGGGCGTGGTGAAGTAAGCGTAGGCCCGCGTCTTCGACCGCCCGACACGGCCACGGAGCTGATAGAGCTGGGCGAGGCCGAAGCGGTCCGCGCGGTGGATGATCAGGGTGTTGGCGCTGGGGATGTCGAGGCCGCTCTCGACGATGGTGGTCGACAGGAGGACATCGTATTTGCGGTCGTAGAAGGCGGACATTCGCTCCTCGACCTCGGTCGGCGACATCTGCCCGTGCGCGACGATGTAGCGCACCTCCGGCACCGCCTCGCGCAGGAACTGCTCGATATCGGGCAGGTCCTTGATCCGGGGCGCCACGAAATAGCTTTGCCCGCCGCGATAATGTTCGCGAAGCAGCGCCTCGCGGAGCACCACCGGATCCCACGGCATGACATAGGTGCGCACCGCGAGGCGGTCGACCGGCGGCGTCTGGATCACCGACAGTTCGCGCAGGCCCGACATCGCCATCTGCAAGGTGCGCGGGATCGGCGTGGCGGTGAGGGTCAGGACGTGCACGTCCGCCTTCATGCCCTTCAGCCGCTCCTTGTGCGTGACGCCGAACCTTTGCTCCTCGTCGACGATGACGAGGCCCAGTTTCTTGAACTCGACGGACTTGGCGAGGATCGCGTGGGTGCCGATGACGATATCGATATGGCCTTCCTTGATCCCCTCGCGCGTCTTCTTCGCCTCGGCGGCGGTGACGAGGCGCGACAGCCGGCCGATCTCGATCGGAAAGCCCTGGAAGCGTTCCTTGAAATTGTTGAAATGCTGGCGCGCGAGCAGGGTCGTCGGGCAGACCAGGGCCACCTGCATCCCCGCCATCGCCGCGACGAAGGCTGCGCGCAGCGCGACCTCCGTCTTGCCGAAGCCGACGTCGCCGCACACCAGCCGGTCCATCGGCCGCCCGGCGCCGAGATCGTCGATGACGTCGCCGATGGCGCGATCCTGATCCTCGGTTTCCTCGTACGGGAAGCGATCGACGAAAGCGGCATAGCCGGTGTCGGGCACCGCCACCTCGCCCGCACGCAGCGCCCGCTCGGCCGCGACGGCGATGAGCTCGCCGGCGATCTCGCGGATGCGCTCCTTCATGCGCGACTTGCGCCGCTGCCAAGCTTCGCCGCCGAGACGATCGAGCGGCACGCCCTCGCTCTCGCTCCCGTAGCGGGTCAGGACATCGATATTCTCGACCGGCACGTAGAGCTTGTCGCCGCCTGCATAGGACAAGGCGACGCAGTCGTGCGGGCTCGTGCCGACGGGGACGCGCGTCAGGCCCTCGTAGCGGCCGATGCCATGGTCGGCATGGACGACGAGGTCGCCGGGGCTGAGCGTCGCCAGCTCGTTCAGGAAGGCGTCGGTATTCTTCTTGCGCTTGCGCCGGCGGACCAGCCGGTCGCCGAGCATGTCCTGCTCGGTCAGCAGCGCTACATCCGCGGTGGTGAAGCCATGATCGAGCGGGACAACGGTGAGCGCGACTGCCTTCGCGCCTGCACCCAGCGCCTCCTGCCAGCTGTCGGTCAGCGCCAGCATGTTGAGGCCATGATCGGCCAGCAGCCCGCGCAGACGTTCGCGTGCGCCGACCGAATAGCTCGCCAGCACGACCTTCTTGCCGACGCGCTGGAGCTGCTCGACATGGGCGACCACCGCCTCATAGACGTTGGCGTTCGCCTGCCGCTCCGGCGCGAAGTCGCGCGCGCCATCGACTTCGAAGTCGATCACGGCGGCGCTGTCCGGCTCGTGATAGGGCGTGACGAGGTGGAGCGGCCGGTCAGCGACGATGCCGTCCCATTCGTCGCGGCTCAGGTACAGCGTCTCGGGCTCCAGCGGGCGATAGCTGCCGGGGTCGGCGGATTGGGCGCGCTTGCGGTTCTCATAATAGTCCGCCACTGCCTCGAACCGCGCGTCGAGCGCGCCCGCGTCGCCCGCATCGCGCACGATCAGGTCGTCGTCCGACAGGTGGTCGAACAGGGTGACCAGCTTCTCTTCAAGTAGCGGCAGCCAATGGTCGAGCCCGGCCAGCCGGCGCCCTTCGGATACCGCCTGGTAGAGCGGATCACCCGTCGCGGTTGCACCGAACTTCTCGCGATAGCGGGTGCGGAAACGCTTGATGCTGTCCTCGTCCAGCAAAGCCTCGGCCGCCGGGAGCAGGGTGAAGCCGCCACGGTCCACGCCGACATTGCCGGTGGTCCGCTGCGTCGCGGGATCGAAGCTGCGCACGCTTTCGATCTCATCGCCGAAGAAATCGAGGCGAAGCGCCTCCGCCTCGCCCGCCGGGAACAGGTCGACCAGGCCGCCGCGCACCGCGAACTCGCCGGCATCATGAACCGTGTCCACCCGCACATAGCCGTTGGCGGTCAGCAGGGTGGTGAGACGATCGAGATCGATCCGCTCGCCGGGCGCAAGCTTCGCCACAAGCTGCCGGATGCGGAAGGGCGTGAGCGCCCGCTGCGTTGCCGCGTTGACGGTGGTGACGAGAAGCTGGGACCCCTTGGCCCTGGCCTGCAACGCATGCAGCGTCGCCAGCCGCTCCGACGAAGATCGCAGCGACGGGGAAGAACGGTCGTAGGGCAGGCAGTCCCATGCCGGGAAGCTCAGCACCTCCAGTTCGGGCGCGAAGTAAGTGGCTGCGTCCGCAATGGCGCGCATAGCCGCCTCATCGGGTGCGATGAACACCGCGCGCCCCTTAGCGGCACGGGCAAGGTCGGCCGCGAGCCAAGGCGTGAAACCGGCAGGCGCGCCCGCCAGGGTGATCGGCTTGGATGCCTTCAGGATCTTCTGGATATCGGCCACAATTACCTGGGAATGTTGACGTAATCGAGTTGCTGGAGCGCGTGCATCATCGGCCCTTGGTAGCGTTCGGGCGCGGCCTCGGTTCCGATGGCCCAGGCCATGATCTCGACATCCTCCTCGGCCAGCAGCGCCTCGAACCAGTCGATCTGTTCGTCCGACCATCCGGCATGGTGCCGGTCGAAGAAGCCGCCGATCATATAGTCGGCCTCACGTGTGCCCCGGTGCCACGCGCGGAATTTGAGGCGCTTCAGGCGGTCTTCGCGGTTCATGTCGCTCCAATGCGAAAGAGCCGGACTGGCGCGACCAGCCGGCTTTGAATAGGAACGCGTCTAGCCATGCGCCCCGACATCCTCAACCCGCTGTTCGCCGAAGTGGAGGCGCTTAAGGGCATCGGCCCGGGCCTCGCCAAGCCGCTCAAGCGGCTGGAGCTTGAGCGGGTGGTCGACATCCTCTTCCACCTTCCCGTGAGCTGGATCGAGCGCAAGCGCGTGGCGGCGCTGGACGAGGCGGATGTCGGCCGCATCATCGCCGTTGAGCTCACCCCGGTCGACTATCGCCAGAGCGGCGGGCGCGGCCCTTTCCGGGTACACGCAACCGACAATGGCGGCGACTATGTGACGCTGACCTATTTCAGCAATCCCGGCTGGGCGAAGAAGCAGTTGCCGCTGGGCGAGCCCAGGCTCGTGTCCGGCCGGCTCGACCGCTACGGCCAGGACCTCCAGATCGTCCACCCGGACTTCGTGGTGCCGGTCGGCGAAGCCGCGTCGGTTCCCGGGCTCGAACCCGTCTATCCGCTCTCCGAAGGTCTCACCAATAACCGCATGCGCGAGCTTGCGGGCCAAGCGCTGGAGCGGATGCCCGAGCTTGCAGAATGGATCGAGCCCAGCCTGCTTGCTCGCCGCGGTTGGCAGGGATGGCAGCCCTCGCTCCACAAGGCGCACCGCGATCCCGATGCGGAGGCTGCGCGCACGCGGCTCGCTTATGACGAAATTTTCGCCAACCAACTTGCGCTGCGCCTTGTTCGCGCCTCAGCCCGCAAGCGCCGCGGCGTGCCGCTGAAGGGCGACAGTCGGCTGCGCGAGGCGCTGAAGCTCCCTTATGCTCCCACCGGCGCTCAGGCGCGCGCAATCCGCGAGATCGAGGCGGACCTGCAGCAGGAAATGCCGATGCTCCGCCTGCTCCAGGGCGATGTCGGCTCGGGCAAGACGCTGGTCGCGCTGATGGCGCTGCTCACCGCGGTGGAGGCCGGCGCACAGGGCGCCTTGCTCGCACCGACCGAGATCCTCGCCCGTCAGCATTATGAGAACCTCTCGCGCACGCTTGCCGGACTCCCCGTCAACGTCGCCATCCTCACCGGCCGCGAGAAGGGCCGGGCGCGGGAATCGTGCTTGATGGGCCTAGCGGACGGGTCGATCGACATCCTGATCGGCACTCACGCCATCTTCCAGGAGGCGGTGGCCTACAAGCGACTCGGCCTCGCCGTGGTGGACGAGCAGCATCGCTTCGGTGTCGCCCAGCGCATGATGCTCGCGGCCAAG
Source organism: uncultured Allosphingosinicella sp. (assembly GCA_934539295.1). Taxonomy (GTDB): domain Bacteria; phylum Pseudomonadota; class Alphaproteobacteria; order Sphingomonadales; family Sphingomonadaceae; genus Allosphingosinicella. Next base: position 782 of record CAKTCN010000021.1, on the reverse strand, counting down.
GCCGAGCGGCCGCCCCACCTCCTGGTGATGACTGCGACCCCCATCCCGCGCACGCTGACGCTCGCCCAGTATGGCGAGATGGACGTCAGTCGCCTCGACGAGATGCCGCCCGGCCGCCAGCCGATCGAGACGCGCGTGATGAGCGTCGACAAGCTGGTCGACGTGGTCGAGGCGCTCGGCCGCCACATGGACGCGGGCGGCCAGGCTTATTGGGTGTGCCCTTTGGTGGAGGAAAGCGAAGCCTCCGACCAGGCCGCGGCCGAGGAACGCGCTCAGACCCTGCTCCAGCGGTTCGGCGGCCGCGTCGGCCTTGTCCACGGCCGGATGAAGGGGCCGGAGAAGGATGCGGTCATGGCCGACTTCCAGCGTGCCGAGCTCTCGGTCCTCGTCGCGACCACGGTGATCGAGGTCGGCGTCGATGTGCCGAACGCGACCCTCATGATCATCGAGGGTGCCGACCGCTTCGGCCTTGCCCAGCTCCACCAGTTGCGCGGCCGGGTCGGGCGAGGGGAGGGCAAGTCGACCTGCCTGCTCCTGCGCGGCAATGCGCTCAGCGAAACCAGTCGCGCCCGGCTCGCCTTGATGCGCGAGACAAACGACGGTTTTCGCATCGCCGAGGAGGATCTGCGGCTGCGCGGCGCCGGCGAGATCCTCGGCACCAAACAGTCCGGCGAGGCGCAGTTCCGCATCGCGCGCCCCGAGCAGATCCAGGAGTTGATCCCCGTCGCTGCCGACGACGCCCGCCTGCTGGTCGATCGCGACGGCGGACTTGAGGGCGAGCG